>CBDULB010000033.1:0-48301 GCA_965367965.1 uncultured bacterium
GCGGTTTCGACGGGTGGCAGAAGCCGTGGTTTTTTCTTTTGGGCCACTGCCGAAAGTAGATCCTCGGATGCCGCTTCGAAGCGCTTGAGGTCGTGCCGCTCGGCAACTTTGCCGCTTTTCGTGGTCAGCGTCGGGGCCGGTTGTTTTGCGGTCGAAGGGTCCTGACGGATCAGCGATTTCTCAAAGGCAGCGCGCAGGGCGCTGAGATCGTTGCCGGCTTCGTCGCGTTCGTTGTTGTCACCGTTGCTGAGCAGGGCGACGGCGGCGCCCTGACGGTTGGACATTGCGGCGTTGTGTTGTCGTGTGCCGGAGTGGGCGAAAGCCTGTTTCAGTTCGCTCAGCGTGGCCTGGGCTTCGCGAAAATTTCCTGCTGCGGAGTCGATGTCGCTGAGGTTCCCGGTTTCCTGATCAGCATCCGGCGAAAGGCCGACCAGACGCCGGCCAAAGTCACCGGGCCGCAATGCGCGGATGAATCCCGGGGCTGTCGCGCGGGTGGTGACCGGTGTGCGTGGTGATGCCACTTGCGGCGCGTGCTTGCGGTCGGCTTCCAACTTTTTGCAGCGCTGCTGCAGGGTGATCAGTTCGCGTTCCCGGCGGGCGAGTTTCTCGCGGGTTTTGCTCAGTTCGGCGAGCACGGCGGGTGACGGCGAAGCTCCCTCCTTTTTGCAATCCGGCGCTGGCTTGCCGGGTGGGGAAACCGCTTGTTCGGGTTCGCGGATCGCGGCGAAAGCGCTGCTGGTTTTATCGAGCTGTTCGACCAGCAGCGAGGGCGCGGCGCAGCCCGGGTAGTTACCGACGCGACCACTTTCGGCGACGACGCGCAAATTATCGAGACGGTTGCCGACCTCGCTGAGCTTGCGCCACGAGCGACTCAGCATCATGGCGATGCCCATGTCGTCAACGTTTTCGCAGTCGCCGAACCGCTCCACGGCAGAGCGCAATCCGGACGGCGCTTCGGTGGCCACCCAGTGACAGCGTTCGAGGCCTTCGTCGGCGTCTTCGATGGCGCGCGCGTCGAGTCCGGCGAGGCTGGTGCGCACGGCGGCGAGCCGATCTTCGGCCTCGCTCAGACAGTCGTCGAAAGCGTGTTCAAAATTGTTGGCGGCCATGCCTTCGGCTTCCGCGTCGGCGATTTTGCCGAGTTCGATCAGGCCGGATTCGGCGGCTTCGATCGCGGCGGCGGCCGCGCGCAAATGTTCGTGGTCAGGGGTGATGTGTTTGCGCAGCTGATCGACGCGCTCCATGCAGCCGGCGAGGTGCTGATGATAGACGCGCATCTGTTCGTCAACTTCGGTGACGCGATGATGCAGGCGGCGGCGGGCTTCACCGCTGCGACGCCCGGACGACAGTTTCGCGGTTTGGTCGAGGTGATGGCGAAAGCCGGTGGTTTCCTCATTCGTCGCCCACAGACGTTGCTCGGCTGCCTTGAGGCGGCGTTGCAAGCTGTCGAGTTGATCCCCGGCAGCGCCCAGCCACTGGCGGCCACCACGTGTTGATTCGGCAAGTTGAATCAGCGAGGCACGGGCCGCGGCGACGCTGCGCTGACGCGGCGAAAGCTTACCGGCGAGGGCCTTATCCACCGCTGCGGTCAGCGCGCTGATGCGCTGACTTTGCTCGTCGAGATGAGTGCTGAGGGTTTTGGCCCGGGCGCGGGAGGCTTCCGCTTCCGAGCGATGCCGTTCAGCGCTGGCGGTGGCGTGGGTGAGGTCGACGCTCATTTGTAAGCGTTCAGCGGCCGCCCGGCGTCCAGTGATGGGGGCGGAATCGCCATTACTCAGGTCCGCAGCGGCGTGGCGCTGATTTTGCCGTGCGGCGATGCTGCTGATGCTGGACTTTTCGTCCGAAATGGTGTGCGTGGCCTCGGGCTTGTCGTCGAACGAGTCGCGGTCGGTTCGGTTTTTGAAATTCGCTTTGCCGCCTGTTTGCGGTGATTGCGGACGCCATAAAACGCCGCCAAGCAGCAGACCGAGCAGGACGGCGATGCCGATGGGCAACCAGACTTCGGTCGCTGGCAATGCGGCCAGAAGCTCGGGCAGTCGGGTGAGAGGGGAATCGGACAAGGTAAAGGGCAGGACGTTAGAGATTTCCGTCGGATCTGTAGGCAATTGGGCGATCATCGGGGCTTCGGAGTATTCCTTTTTCAGTGGCTTTTGGCAATAGCGCAGCAGCGGAATCGATGGTGTTTCGTGTTGCTTGAAATCCAAGTGAGGTAAGGGTATGCGCAGCGGGTTCGCCGGTCCGCTGAAATTCGATGGATGCTCTCCGCCAGAAATATCGCCAGTGGCGTGGACGGTCGCGCGATACGCGCTTTCTGGTCCGCGGCGCGACGATGATCCTGTTGGTGTTCGGGGTGATCGGACTGGTGGTGCGCGGGGTGGTGGTGGTTACCGGCCACGACTCGTCGACGATGGCCGAGGCGATCGCTGCCGAGGTGCCGGATCTGGATCGTCCGGGTGGCAACGGCAACGGTGACGGGGAGAGTGGTGACGAGGACAGTTCACCACTGGCTTTGCCCGAAAACGTTGAGGACCGGGGCGCGCTTTACGAGGCGATTGCCAAACGCGAGCAGGCGACAGTCGAGCGTGACTGGGTATCGATTTTCCGCTGGCAGGCGTGGATCGACGTGCTGTCGCTGAAAACACCGATGTTTGTTATCAGCCTGTTCGCCGGCGGCGTGTGGGCGATCATCATTGCCCAGTTCGCCGGATTTTCCCGAAATCAGCTACTGCTCTATGCGCTCGCACTTCTGCTGGGGGGATTGAGCGCCACACTGACGATCGTGGCGCTGATATTTCAGGAAATGCGGGGTATCACCGAGGCGGGCAGCTTGCTCGATCAACTGATCTTCTGGATTGCCGGCGTCGGTTTTCGCGAAGAGCTGGCCAAGTTGCTGTGCTTCGCGCCACTGCTGTTTTTTCTGCGTCGCGGCGAAGCCATCGATGCGCTGATCTACGGCGGCATGGTCGGGCTCGGTTTTGCGATTCAGGAAAATATCAATTATTTCAATGCAGCCGGTCCGACCAACGCCCTGGGGCGGATGATGACCGCAAATTTCTGGCATCTCGGTTCGACCGCCATCGCCGCCCGGGCGCTGTTCCGCTTCGCTAAATGGCCGCGCAAATGTTGGGAGGAATTTCTCGCCACCTTCATCGCGGTGGTGGTGGTGCACGGATTGTACGATGCCGCCCTCAGCATCCCGGAAGTGGGTGAATACGGCGGCCTGCTTTCGTTGGTGGCGATCGCCGGAGTTGCCTACTACTTCTGCACGCTGGCGGGAGCGGGCGGTCGATTGCGCCCGGGTCGATCGTTTTCGCCGGTGGCCGTGCTGGTATTTGGTTTGGCGGTGCTGACGGGCGGGATTTACGTGTTTTTGTGTCTTTACATTCCCCCCGGCATGGCGGCGGTGGTGTGTGGCGAGTCGCTGATCGGCGTGTTCGTATTTGCCGCGATTTTCATCAATCGTCTGCACGAATACTGAGCCGCACCGGGCCGATCGCGACCGCGATGGCTTGGTTTCGCCACTACAAAATGAAGTGAATTTTCCCATTCGTCATTCGTGCACGGGGCGGGTAAGCTATCGGGCATGGACGATCAACCCCCGACTCTCACTGCGGACGTCTCAAGCCCGGAGCCGGTTTCGCAGGCCCAACCTGTTGCGCCCCGGGCGAAGGCCAGCAAAGTCACCATCGTGCTTTGCATTCTGGCGGGATTGATCCTGTTACTTCTGGTCAGCGCGGGAATTTACTACTGGTACAATTTTCACGGCAGCATCAAGCCAACCGAGTTGTCGCAGCCGGAGCAGGTGGTGTTGAGTGAAAAGCTGGAAGTGGTTACCGGTGAACCGGTTGAGATCCACCCTGACGGTATCGAAGGATCCGGCCAGCCGGGCGTGATCACGAGTCACGACGGTCAGCAGATTGAGGTCGATGAGGATCAGATTTACGCTGAAGACCGGCGCACGCTGATTCTGACGGAGCGCGAAATTAACGGTTTTCTGCATCACAACACCGATCTCGCCGAGCGGATTCACGTCGTGCTTGGCAAGGACACGATCACGGCGAAGACGATCACGCATTTTCAGCCGGAAACGCCGATGATTGGCGGCAAGACGCTACGAGTGAACTTTACGCTGGGAGCTTATCTTGACGCCAACGGCCAGTTTGCCTTGGAAGTAAGGGATGTCAGCGCCGGTGGCGTGCCCATTCCGAACGCCTGGCTGGGCGACATCAAAAACAAAAATCTCATCGATTTGGGAGACAATCCCGAAGGAAGCGGTATCCTGCAAAAAATTGCTGATGGTATCGCCGACTTTAAGGTCGAGAATAGCCAAATCCGCATACGACTTAACGAATGACCGATTCAAAAGAAAACTCCACCGACGACAACGCCCCTACAAGCGAGCCGGAAAACCAAAATCAAGTTGAAGTGACGAACGATCCACCTGCTGAGAAAGCGGCCGGTGGCGATGAGTCTTCATCTTCCGATTCGGGCAAGGGACGTGGCCGTTCCCGCGGCAAGCGCTCTGAAGGCGACTCTGCCAACTCTGATCAAGCCAAAGGCACGGGCGATTCTGACAGCGATTCTAAAAAGGACGCTGACGACAGGTCGTCGAACAGCGATTCCCGGGATCAGGGCGGCGGCAACAATCGCTCCAATGGTGGCGGTGGCGGTGGTCGTTCGCGCTCGCGTCGCAAGCCTAAAGCAGTTGCTAAGCAGGGGCGTGACAACACTGCGAAGCTTGATGCCAAGGAGTGGCAGGGCAAAGCCTGGGAACTTTATCTCGCCGATATCCGCGAAGAGGGCACGGCGATGTTTGACGATCAGGAAGCTAGAAAGCTCGCCAAACGCAGCTTCGATCTGGCGGCTATTTTCATGCAAACCCGCGAACAGATCGTCGGGCCGATGGGCAAAAAGAAAAAGGCCAAAGGCAAGCCGGACGCTGCCGAGACTGACAACCAGAATGCGTCGCAAAACGTCGACGAGTGATGGTTTCTATACGAGTCCGTGTAGGACTCTGAATGGTGGTGGAGCGATGCTTCCCCGCTGCTATGAGCCGGCCGACTTTTTACCGCATTCTACTCACCTGCTTCGCCGCCCTCGGTTACGCGGTGCTGCGTTACCTGGTGTTTGGCGAGGTGGAACCGGCACAGGTGCCGGTCTTCATTCTTAACAAAGCGCTGGCGGTAGCCAGCGTGGTGTTCCTGCTCTATGCGGGCATCGATCATCGCAACGGAATGGCGGCGGACTCGCGCCGTTGGGGGCGGGCGTCACTGCACGCTGCCTTCGCTCACGTGTTGTTGTCGCTGGCCATATTAAAGCCTGAGTATTTTCCGAAATTTCACGATGTTCACGGCAGGTTCAATTTTGACGGTGGCAGTGTGATCGCATTCGGTGTTGCTGCGAGCTGGCTGTTCCTGCTGCTGACCCGCAACCGGGTCGCGCGTCTGCCGGTGGTGCGCCGCCGCGTGATCATCGCCAGTGGCTTGTGCCTGCTCGGGCACTTGATACCGATGGGCATGGCCGGCAACTCGTGGTTCGCGACCGGGAAATGGCCTGCTGGATTGCCACCCATGTCGTTGCTGAGTTTTGCCGCAGTGCTCGCTGCGATGGGCTTTTATCTTGGAAGGACCCGACGCAGGGGCTAGCTTCCGTTGTTCATTTTCAGAGATAATGCCAGCAGCCAAAAAATCGGCATCCGCCAAAGCGAAGAATCTGCACGTCTTTCTCGGCAGCGACGAAGCCAAGGTCAAAGAGGCGGCTCTGGAGCTGTCGAAAAAACTGGTCGTCGGCGACGACGAGTTCGGCCTGGAAATCGTCAGCGGTGGTGCCGACAACAGCGACCATGCAGCGCGCATCATCAGTCAAACGATCGAGGCGCTGCAGACACTGCCGTTTTTCGGGGGTGGCAAAACGGTCTGGCTGCAGGGCGCGAATTTTTTCGGCGACAGCGTTACCGGCCGGGCGCAGGCGACGCTGGCCGGAGTCGAGTCGTTGACCGAAGTGTTGAGTCAGGGCTTTCCCGAAGACATTCACTTTATCCTCAGCGCCACCGAGATGGACAAGCGCCGCGGCTTTTACAAAAAGCTGCAGAAGTTGGCTGACATCGAAGTGCACGACCGGGTCGACGTGTCGCGGGCCGGCTGGGAGCGACAGATCGAGGGCACGGCGCGGCAGCGGGCGAAGGCGCTGGGGCTGAATTTTTCCCACGGAGCGCTGGAGCGCTTCGTGCAGATGGTCGGTGCCGACACCCGGCAGTTGCAGAACGAACTGGAAAAGCTCGATTTGTATCTCGGCCGGGAGCGACGCGAGGCGACCGACGACGACGTGCGTGCGGTGGTCGGCTCGACCCACTCGGGGGTGATCTTTGAAATCGGCGATGCCGTGGCGAACCGGCGCCTGCCGCTGGCGCTGGAACTGATCGAACAGCAGTTGCACAAGGGCGAGAACGCGATCGGTCTGCTCTACGCGGCGATCGTTCCGAGGGTGCGGGCGATGCTGCACGCGCGCGACTTTGTCGAGCGGCATGGCATCAAGCCGATTGGAAATTTTAAAGCGTACGAGAAGGCGCTCAATCAATTGCCCGAGTCGGAGACGGCGCATCTGCCGCGCAAGAAGGATGGCAACATCTCGTGTTATCCGCTGTTCCTGGCCGGCGATGCCTGTCGTCGCTTTTCAGTCGCGCAGTTGTTGGCGGCTCACGATGCCTGTCTCGAAGCCGGCCTGCGACTGGTGACGACGGCGCTTGAGCCGCGCCTGGTGCTCAGTCAATTGGTGACCAAGATTCTCGCCGATGGCAACGGGCAATCGCGCCGCGTGGCGTGAAGGTTTGTTGGGGCCGCAATGCCAAAGCTGGCGGATTTCGTCAGCATTTCGTCGAAGGTCGTTCGGCCGACGCAGCGACGAAATTTCGACAAATTCCGCTACCCGGGCTGCGCACGCCGTCAGTTTTTCTTTGGCGGCTTTCTACTTTGGCAGTCTACTGCTCGCATCATGAAAACCGTTCTCGTCTCGCTCGTCATTGGTCTGGTCGCCGGGTGTACGGCAGCCCTGTGCGGTGTCGGCGGCGGATTGATCATGGTGCCGGCGTTTAAATACCTGCTCGGCCTCGATCAGAAGCAGGCCATCGCCACCTCGCTGGCGATCATCATTCCGACGGCGATTCTGACCACCGCGAAATACGCCAAAGCCGGTGGTCTGATTGATTGGCGAATCGTCGCCTGCACCGTGGTCGGTGCCTGCCTGGCGGCGTGGTTCGCGGCGGACTGGATGCGCGCGTTGAGCAACCCGTCGCTGACCAAGGGGTTTGCCATTTTACTCATCGTCAGCGGAGTGTTGATGCTTTGGGCGGAGGGGAAGTGAGACGACAAGCCGATCATCGGCTGGAGAATTAGAGTCTCGCGCGGAGGCGCAGAGGCGCAGCGACATCCCCGCTCCACTCGCCGCCACGACACGAAAAAGGGGGGCTCTTGCGAGCCGCCCTTCGTATTGATTTTGCGTCGGCGGAAAGCTAATGGCTAACCGCTAACCGCTGCCTCATTTTTTCTTCTTGGCAGCCTTATCTTCAAGCGCGGCCTGAGCGGCGGCGAGCTTGGCGATGGGGATGCGGAAGGGGCTGCAGCTGACGTAGTTGAGTCCACTGCGATGGCAGAACTTGACCGACTCGGGATCGCCGCCGTGTTCGCCGCAGATGCCGATCTTGAGGTTCTTGACGGTCTGGCGTCCACCTTTGACACCCATTTCGACGAGCTGGCCAACGCCGGTCTGGTCGAGGCTGGCGAAGGGGTTGTTGTTAACCACTTCGGCGTCCTGGTAGGCCGGCAGGAATGAGCTGGAGTCATCGCGGCTGAGGCCGAGACAGGTCTGCGTCAGATCGTTGGTGCCGAAGCTGAAGAACTGAGCGTGCTCAGCGACTTCAGCGGCCGTCAGAGCGGCGCGCGGAATTTCGATCATGGTGCCGACCGTGTATTTCAACTGGTTGGCGCGCAAACCGTGTTTCTTGCGGACTTCAACAGCAGCGGCGTCGATGACGGCTTTCTGCAGTTCGAGTTCCTTGGCGTAGCTGACCAGCGGAACCATGATCTCAGGATTGACCTTGATGCCTTTGTTCTGCACTTCAACGGCCGCTTCAAAGATGGCCGTGGCCTGCATTTTGGTGATCTCGGGATAGACGATACCGAGACGGCAACCGCGATGACCGAGCATCGGGTTTTCTTCGTGCAGATCATTGATGCGGCGCTTGATGAACGCAGCGGTGACCTTGAGCTTTTTGGCAAGCGCAGAGATCTGCTTGGCGTCCATGGTGCCGATGAACTCGTGCAAGGGCGGATCCAGAAGACGGATGGTCGCGGGGCGTCCTTCGAGCACTTCGAAAATGCCGGCGAAGTCTTTCTTCTGGTAGGGAAGAAGCTTCTTCAGCGCTTTGGCTTTGCCTTCGGGGTTGTCAGCGAGAATCATTTCGCGGACGGCATCGATGCGATTGCCTTCGAAGAACATGTGCTCGGTGCGGGTCAGGCCGATGCCCTGTGCGCCGAATGCGATGGCGTTCTTCACCTGGCCCGGAGTGTCCGAGTTGGTGCGCACATCGAGTTTCCGATACTTGTCGGCCCACTCCATGAGTTCGGTGAACTTCTTGTAGGTCGCGCTGCGCTTGGCGGCGGCTTTGTTCTCGAGCAGGCCCTGAATGACCTGCGACGGGGCGGCTTTCAGCTCACCGGAGTAGATCGTGCCGGTGAAACCGTTGACCGAGATGAAATCACCTTCCTTGAGGGTGACGCCACCGCCGCTGAGCGTTTTCTTGCCGTAGTCGATGTCCATGTCGTGGGCACCGCAGACGCAGATTTTACCCATCTGACGGGCGACCAGTGCAGCGTGCGAGGAGGCGCCACCACGAGTGGTGAGAATGCCTTCGGCAGCGATCATGCCGCGCAAATCTTCCGGAGAAGTTTCCTGACGGGTGAGGATGACTTTCTGGCCTTTCGCGGCAGCAGCAACAGCGGCCTCGGCGGTGAAGTAGATGCGGCCACTGGCAGCACCTGGACCGGCGGGAAGACCGCTGCCGATTTTCTTGGCTTTTTTCTCCTCAGCGGCGTCGAAGATGGGGGCCAGCAGGTGGCTCAAATCTTCGGCAGGAATGCGGCGGATGGCTTCTTCCTTGGTGATGAGTTTTTCTTTGACCATGTCGATGGCGATGTTCACAGCGGCAAAACCGGTGCGCTTACCGTTGCGGGTCTGCAGCATCCACAGCTTGCCGGCTTCGATGGTGAACTCGACGTCCTGCACATCGCGGAAGTGTTTTTCGAGGATCGTGCGAACCTTGAGCAACTCCTTGTGGGACTTGGGCAGGTCTTTAGCCATCTGCGCCACCTGCTTCGGCGTGCGCACGCCGGCGACGACATCTTCGCCCTGGGCGTCGATGAGATACTCACCGTAGAATTTGTTTTCGCCGGTGGCCGGGTTGCGGGTAAATGCCACGCCGGTGCCGGATGCTTTGCCGGTGTTACCGAAGACCATGGCCTGGACGTTCACCGCGGTGCCCCACGAGGCGGGGATGCCGTACTTCTGGCGGTAGACCTTGGCGCGGTCATTCTGCCAGGAGTTGAACACGGCGTTTACCGCGCCGTAGAGCTGGGTCATCGGATCTTCGGGGAAGTCCTGACCGCTGCGCTTTTTGATGAGTGCTTTAAATGCTGCCACGACCTCGCGCAGGTCAGCTTCTTCGAGACCGGAGTCATCGTCGACCTTGGCCTTGGCTTTAGCTTTGTCGAGAATGACTTCGTAGGGGTCGTGGTGCTCACCGTCTTCGGCGACTACGCCCATGACGACGTCGCCATACATTTGCAGGAAGCGACGGTAGCTGTCCCAGGCAAACTTGGAATTGCCCGTCTTGGCGGCGAGAGCTTCGACCACCTGGTCGTTGATGCCGAGATTGAGGATGGTGTCCATCATGCCGGGCATCGATTCACGGGCACCGGAGCGGACGGAGAGAAGCAGCGGGTTTTCGAGATCGCCGAACTTGGCGCCCATGACCTTTTCGATCTTGGCGATGTTCGCTTCGACTTCTGCTTCGAGAGATTTCGGATACTGCTTCTTGTGGTCGTAGTAGTAGGTGCAGACCTCGGTGGTGATGGTCATACCAGCCGGAACCGGCAGGTCGATGAGACACATCTCAGCAAGGTTGGCGCCTTTGCCGCCGAGCAACGACTTCTGCGAGCCGTCGCCGTCGGTTTTTACTTTGCCGTCTTTCGCGCCAAAGAAGTACACGTATTGAGGGCCCTTGGAGCCGGAGGATTTTTTGCCTTTTTTCTTAGCCATAATTCTATCTAGATGGGGTGGGGTAGTTTGCTGTCTTGGTAAAAATGAGTTTGCACCGGGGCACGCGATTGCGCGTGAAAAATCCCGGAGGAAAAGGGTCGCCACGATAACAGAGGCGGCCCTTCTGTCAATGCGGGGTAAAACCGGCCCGGCGAGCCATTTTGCCGCCAAATACCAAGTTCGAGTGGCGGACCGGCGCCCGGGATGAAGGCGCCTGAGCGCGACCGGAAGCGGGCGGCCGTCGCTGCGCTAACGGTTAGCTCCTGAGTCATGCCGGCGCTTTAATCCGGGATCTGTGTGACCGGTTGTCAGCGGCATGCCGGTGGCGTCGTGCTGACAATGGCCGGAGTCCGGCTTCGACGAGACGGCGCAATGGTTTTTGCGGCGCTATCGGGAGGCGAATTGGGCGAGGTGTTTGCTGCGATTAGCAGCCGGTTTTTCGCTCGCCTGAATGGCTTCGATGCGGGCTTCGATCTGGCGGACACTGTCCGGCGTGAACATCTGCTGGCGATGGCTGCGGATGTATTTGAGCAGTCCGCCCGTCATCACATTTTCGGGTAAGTCAGTTTTCAGGGTGGCGTCACCGATGAAGAAAACGACGTTGTGAAAATGCTGTTTCGGCAAATCCAGAGTCTGCGCCAGGGCGCTGACGTGCAGAAAGTTCTGATGCAGAGGATTTTGAAATCGGTAAGTTTTTTTGAAAATGACCTGGCTCCACTGGCGGGAGTGGACGTCGCCGAAAATCCAACCCTTCATGTTTTTGGTTTCGATGACAAAGATGCCGAACGGCGACACCACCACGTGGTCAATCTGCGTCGTGCCCCGGCCATCGGGACGGGGCAGGTAGAGGTCGTTAAAAACGCGGTAGGTGGTGCGATCCAATTTGTTGAGGACACACAGCGAGGTGATCTTTTCACCGAGCCAGCCTTTGGCCTGTCGACCGCGGCAGAACGCGCGCAATATGACCAATGCGATTACCATCGCGATGATGCCGACATTGCTTTGCAAGAGTGCGGCGATGGCGTCGCGCAGGCCGGCGGCGATGTTGTCGCTCAGACTGGTGTCCATCAGGGGAAGACCGGCGAGTCGGCCAGCTTGGTGGCTATTCCGGAAAACAGCAGCCAGGTGGTGGATGCCAGTTTCCATTGGGCGAGATAGTCGAAGCTGAGCATTTGAAAGGCGATCACGATCAGCCGGAAGGTAAACTGGTAGCGGCCCTTGGAGCACTTGTGCCGAAGTCGTCGTTGCGCGAGAAAAGCACCCGGCCAGCCGCCGATCAGCTCGAGGCCGTGCAGGGTCGCTTCAGAGATTCGCCACCGCCGTGAGCGGGCGCGTTTTTTGTCGTTGGCATAACAGCGGTAGGTGACGATTGAGACGCTGATGAAATAGCCAAACGACCAGCGAAGGTCGACGGGGAGAATCAGCAGGGCGAGGCCCGGTAACAGCAGCAGCAACAGCAGGCCGAGCAGGCTGGCCAAGGTGATGCGCCCCGGTTTGCCGAGTTGGCGGGCTTGTTTGGCGCAGGGACGCCGGTGGACGTCATGGCCGTTGATAAACTCAACCAGATCGCCTTCGCGCGGGCGGTGCGGTCTTGCGGCGAAGTCGCGGATGTGGATAAAGGTGCGCTGCCTGCCGTCGGCCAGGAACCCGAACCCCCGATCGTCGTGCCACTCAATGATACGTGCTGTGGATCGGGTCTTCATTCCAATAATTATGGTTATTATATTCAAGAAGACCTGAGATGCAATCGGTTTGTCCTGACATAAAGGTTAGTTGCGGTGCCGCCGGGCGGCCCCGGTGGCCTGCGCTGTTGGTTGGCGATGGTGCTCAGCCGCGCTGAATGCCATCGCCGCAGACCGTTTATTGGGCTTGTGTTCTCTGTACTATTAGGTCACAAACTGTCGCCATGATCCTCGTCAATACCGAGCAGGTGCCCGGACACAATATCGTTCAGCACTACGGACTGGTTCAGGGCAACACGGTGCGTGCCAAACACGCCGGCCGCGATATCATGGCCAGTTTGAAAAACATCGTTGGCGGTGAGTTAAAAGGCTACACCGAGCTGCTCAGTGATGCCCGCCAGCAGTCGGTGGCGCGAATGGTCGAGCAGGCGCAGGCGATGGGTGCCAACGCCATCGTCAATGTGCGGTTTTCGACCAGTTCGATCGCTGCCGGTGCGGCCGAACTTTATGCTTACGGAACCGCGGTGCTGGTCGACGGCGTCAGCTGACCGGCTTCGCGGTCAGCGGGCGAATTTCCGCCGGCCGGCGTTGTTACGACAGACAATTGACCTTTATCGGAATGGACGAGAACAGCGGCGGAGAATTTCTGGTGGGCATCGCGATCGTGTTGATCGTCGTCGCGGCTCTGCTCTGGCCGTTGGTGAAGCTGGCGATCATCGGCCTGATCGGTGCGCAGATGCAGAAGAAACATCTCAGTGAGCTGGCGCGACGCGAGCAGGACTTGCCTGATCTACTGGTGACCGACCTGAAGACACCGCCGCCGGGCATGCTCGTCGGGCGGGGCGAAATGGTCGACGCTTCCGTGGTGATCGCGCCGGATCATTTTAAGTCATTCCTGGCGAGGTTTCGGAAATTCTTCGGCGGCGAGTTTCAGGGGCTGCTGCAGATCCAGGAACGCGCACGCCGCGAGGCATTGCTGCGAATGAAGGAGCGTGCGGTGCAGCTCGGGGCGAGCGCCGTGTGCAACGTTCGTCTCGAAACTTCGACGCTTGCCGGCCAGCGCCGGGGCACCATCGCCGGCTGTGAGATTATCGCTTACGGCACGGCGCTGTTCGAGCCGGGAGCGACGCCGGTTTTGCCCTCCGCACCGCCGCCTCAGGTGCCATCAGTTTAGTTCTGGCGGATTTGCCGAAAGCGGGTGCAGCTCATTCAGGGCGGACCTCCGCTTTTTCGGCTTTGGCGTCGTCTTCCATGCGGTGGCGATAGTCGTCGAGTTCGCGATCCATCAGGGTGTGATAGATAGGCTTGGAACCGAGGCGCTCGGGAATGACGTAGGCGGTCAGACAGGTGACCAGCAGAGGCAGCATGAGCGTTTGCTGGCCGGTCATTTCGACGATCAGCACGATGCTGGTCAACGGAGCCTGCACCGTCGACGAGAACAGTGCCGCCATGCCGACCACGGCAAAAATACCGGGATTGGGAATTTCCACCGGATACCACGGGGCGACCAGTAATCCGACGGCGAGACCGGCGCCGGCGCCGAGCACCAGCAGCGGGGCAAAGATGCCACCGGGGGTGCCGGTTGCGTAGGAGATCATGGTCAGGGCGAAGCGAATTGCGACGATGCCGAGCAGGGGCAGCAGCAGGGTCGTGCCGGCCAGCGCGTTCTCCGTGAGCTGATGTCCACCACCGATCAGCGTCGGGGAAACCATTGCCGCCGCCGCCACCGCCAGACCGGTGAGCACGCCGATGACAACGGCATTTTTTCCGGGCAGAATCTTCGGCAGCAGATTCATGGTGCCGATCAGCGAGCGATTAAACACGGTGCCGAACACTCCGGCCACGACGCCGACCAGAAAGAACACCGGCAGCAGTCCCAGCGAGGGAATCGAATAGTCGGGGATATGAAATACCGGCTCCTGGCCGAGGGCGATTCGGGAGATGGTATCGGCGACCGCTGAGGCGAGCAGGGTGGCGAAAAAGATGCGTCGATGAAACGAGCGTTGGATTTCTTCGAGGACAAAAACCAGGCCCGATAACGGTGCATTAAAAGCCGCGGAAAGTCCGGCACCGGAGCCGGCGGCGATCAGGATGAAGCGCTCGTCCTGGGTCATGCCGAACAAGCGTCCGACCAGTTTTCCAGCGGCACCACCCATCTGCACGGTAGGCCCTTCGCGACCCAGCGCGAGCCCCGACCCCATCGCAAGGATACCGCCGAAAAATTTCACCAATAGAACCGGTATCGGCAGAAAACGCCGCATGTGCAGCAGCACCGCTTTCAGGTGCGGAATCCCGGAACCACCGGCGGCGGGCGACAATTTTCTGACCAGAAGGATTGCGATCGAGACGGCGGTCGCAGCAGTTACCCAGAGCAGGCTGAAGCTGAGCCAGCTGCTGCCGCTTTTTTCAAGAAGCTGAGTGCGCAGCTCCTCGGCCTGCTCGAGGATGTAGCGAAACGCCACCGCGATGACGCCGGCGAGCAGTCCGACCAGAAGCACACGCGGCAGCAGTCGGGCACGTGAGGCGCGCGCGCTGTATTCCTTTTCGCTGCGCCGGGCGATGAGTTCCGCGCTGGGAATCTCGCTGTCTTCTTCAACTGTCATGCTTGGCGCTCCTGGCGGTCGGGCCACCGGTCAGGCCTGCTCGACCGGGCGTCAACGGATATGTCGTCGCCAAGCACGAGGCGGACGCCGGCCTGCGGCGCGATCCCGTTGAGCGCGGCCGGATATCGACATTGCAGAATTTCCCACTGCCATCACTTTGGCCAATGTCCACAACAGCTGCGACCCGCACGTCTGCTCCCGGCGTCGAAAGCACTGCCGTGAAGGTACTTTTGGCGCTGAGCGTGTCGCACATGCTCAACGACATCGTGCAGGCTTTGCTGCCGTCGATTTATCCGCTGCTGAAGACGCAGTTCACGCTGACCTTCACGCAGATCGGCATGATCACGTTCGTGTTTCAAGTCACCGCCTCGCTGCTCCAGCCTCTGGTGGGCAACTACACGGATCGTCGGCCGATGCCGTACTCGCTGCCGGTGGGGATGGCCTGCACGCTGGTCGGGTTGGTGATTCTGGCGATGGCACCGAGCTACGGGGTGATCCTGCTGGCGGCCGCATTGATCGGCTCGGGATCGTCGATTTTCCATCCGGAGGCGTCGCGTCTGGCGCGCCTGGCATCCGGAGGTAAGCATGGCTTTGCGCAGTCGATCTTTCAGGTGGGAGGAAATCTCGGCAGTTCTCTGGGACCGCTGCTGGCAGCGGCGATCATCATGCCGCGCGGTCAGCGGCACATTCTCTGGTTTGCGGTGGTGGCGCTGGCCGGCATCGTTCTGCTGTCGTGGGTCGGACGCTGGTATCAGCAGAATTTGCGGCGCAGAAAAACGACGCGGCCGGCTACGGCAACTGCGACTTTGGTGCCGGAGCTTCCGGCGGTGTCCCTGTCGCGCGCCAAGGTCGTCATGGCGCTGAGTGTGCTCGGGCTGCTGATCTTCTCGAAGTTTTTCTACCTGTCGAGTTTGACCAGTTACTACACCTTTTACCTGATCGGTCGCTTCGACCTGTCGGCGTCGCAGGCGCAGTTGTACTTGTTTCTGTTCCTGTTCGCGGTGGCGGCAGGAACGATTCTGGGTGGACCGGCGGGTGATCGCTACGGCCGCAAAATGATCATCTGGATTTCGATTCTCGGGGTCGCGCCGTTCACCCTGGTGCTGCCGCATGTCGGGTTGGCGGCGACGGCGGTGCTGTCGGTATTTATCGGCGTGATTCTCGCCTCCGCCTTTTCCGCGATCCTGGTCTACGCGCAGGAATTGATGCCCGGTAAGGTCGGTTTCATCAGCGGGGTGTTTTTCGGTTTTGCCTTCGGCATGGCCGGCATCGGTTCTGCAGTGTTGGGCAAGCTGGCCGATGAGACCAGCATCGACTACGTCTTTCAGCTGTGCAGCTTTCTGCCGCTGATCGGTCTGCTGACGGCGCTGCTGCCCAATCTGGAGCCGGGCAGACCGGACTCCGATTGAACAGGAAGACAGGAGCCGGAAGCGAAAGCTCCGGTGAGAACTACTTGAGGTGTTTCTTGAGCTTTTTCTCAATCTCCGCTTTCGGCACCAGGCCGACGATCTCATCGACGACTTCACCGTCTTTCATGATCTTCAGATTGGGGATGGAGCGGATCTGGAATTTCTTCGAAAGCTCAGGATTGGAGTCGACGTCGACCTTGGCGATCACTGCTTTGCCGTCATACTCCTTGGCCAGTTCTTCGATGGTCGGAGCGATGGCTTTGCAGGGGCCGCACCACTCTGCCCAGAAATCGATGAGGACGACGCCCTCGCTGGTTTTGGCTTCGAAGTTGTCTTTGGTCAGCGCGACCGGTTTGATTTCCGAGTCGGCAGCGACGGCGATGGAGAGGGCGCCGATCGCAAAAGCGACGAGGGCGAAAAGGGCGGTGTATTTTTTCATAGCGATATGGGATTAATAAGTGAGCCGGTCAGAAGACTGGCCATTCGACGCGGTATTTACAGCACTGCGTCGTCACGAATCAGACGAGCGGCGCTCCAAAAAATTACCTCGAAGCGACTCGATAGCAAACGGAGTCAGTCTGCGAGCTGTCCTCAAGCGCGCTCAAACACGAGCTGGCGACGCAGGAACTGCCGGGCTTTTTCAGTGACACGCTGCGGATCGCCGGTGGTCAGGTACTTCGTTTCGCTGCCGCTGCCGAGGAACTGTGGACGGCGTTCGAGATAGTCGGCCAGGCTTTCGGCAACCAGGCCGGGCTGGGAAAGAACGCTCACCTGCGGTCCGAGTGCCTGTTCAAAAACGTGTTTCATCAGCGGGTAGTGAGTGCAGCCGAGCACCGCCGCCTGTGGGGCGGGCATGCGGCGCAGCAGCGCTTCGACATGGCTGCGCACCAGAGCTTCGGCGAGGATTTCATCGCCGGACTCGATGGCATCGACCACCCCGCCGCAGGGCTGGGCTTCGACATCGACACCGATGGCGCGGATCGCCAGTTCGCGCTGGAAGGCGCGCGAGGCAACCGTCGCCGGCGTCGCGAACAGGGCGACGTTGCTGATCGCCACCTGACGTGGCGGAGATTTGTCGCCCCAGGGGCGTTCGGTCAGGGCTTCGATCATCGGCACAAACACGCCCAGCACGCGCTTTTCGGCGGGCACCCAGGTTTCCTGCATGCGGCGCAGCGCGGCGGCCGAGGCGGTGTTGCAGGCCAGCACCACCAGGTCGCAGCCTTCATCCCAGAGTCGTTCGACGCCGGCGCAGGTCAGTGCAAAAATGTCGTCGGCATCGCGCACTCCGAACGGCGTATGGGCATTGTCGCCGTAATAAACGAAGGCGACTTCGGGCAGACGGGCCTGCAAGGCCTCGAGAACGGTCAGGCCGCCCAAACCCGAATCAAAAACACCAACGGCCATGGTTGCGGAGCTGCGTGGTGGATCGGGGCGGGTGCGGCGTGCAAACGGTGACGGCCGTAAACAGAAAGGAAAAGTGCCTGCCGGTCACTGGTAAGACCTTAAGTAGAAACCGTCGGGTGACGCATGTAGACCGAGTCCGACACGAGTGTCAGGTCTGGCCCGATTTGTCTTCCGCAATGGAAAAAGGTAGTCTCGCTCAATGAGCCGACAGGCATCAACAGTGTCGCTCATCCTGATGGCGATGCAACCGGCCGGGCCTGAATTGTTGCCACGGGTGGGGCCTCGACAAGGCGGCGGACAGGGCCGGGCGTTAACAATCCGGCGCCGCCGCAGGGGGAAGTTCGTCGTCCGCGTCGCTGGCAGAGTCGCCGGCGGGATCAACCAGTTCAGCGCCTTTGATCAGTCGGCAGAATTCTTTTTTACTCACCTGATGCAAATCGCCCTGACCGGTTTCGAGATCGGTCACCAGTTTGTATTCGATGGCCAACCGTGCCCACTTGACGATGCGGTAGTGATTTTCGCCTTTCTTCCAGATTTGTCCCTGTGCCAACTTCATCGGGCTGCTTAATCCCGCTTGCCGGGTTTGGCGAAGGAAATTCCCGGGTGGCAGCCGGTGCGCACTAGACTTGAGCGGGTGGAGTGGAGTCGGTGCCGATCGCCGGCTGGCCGGCTTCGATCTGGTGCTGCGACATGCTGATATCGACGACATCAACTTTGAAACCGCCGATGATTTTTGCGGTCAGGTTGTAAATCAAGGCGCCGATCATGCCGCTGACGAAGCCGAACGCGCCGTACATGAGCGGAATCAGAATGATGGCGAACAGCCCCATGCCTCCGAAGATGGCGAACAATTCCAGAGCTCCCGATGAGCCCGATCCGGAACCCGAACCGCTGGCTGATGAAATGCCGGCAACTCCGACCAGCAGTCCGACCAGGCCGTAGATCAATCCGATCAGCAGGCCCATGCCCGCGTAAAGGACGCCGAGCACTAAACCGGCCTGGACGACGTGAATTCTTTTAACTTCTCTCTGCATAGGTGACGGGTGGTTGAATCTGAAATCTAGCGTTGCCGCGAGGTTAGGAAAATCATCGCGACTTTGGCAAACATAAGTTCGCCACTTGCCCGATCTGCCGGAAGCCGACAAGGTGCGGGCGAGTAACTTGTGTCATGAATATTCGAAATCTATTTCTCTCCCGCCGTGCATTGCTGGCCGCGAGCTCCCTGGCGCTGCTGGTGGCTGGATCATTAACGACCACTCAGGCGGCGGACGGCGACAAGCCGCTGATCGCCTACGTCGGCACCTACACCTCGCCGCTGCAGAACATGCGTGACACGCAGGTCGATCTGCCGCCGGGAAATGGTCGCGGCATTCACATTTACGACGTCAATCGCGAGACCGGTGCGATGACGCTGAAATCGATCCACGAAATGGGCATCAGCCCGAGTGCGCTGGTGCTGAACGAGACAAAGACGCGCCTGTATTCCACCAATGAAACCGAGCGCATCGGTGACAACGAGTCGGGTTCGGTGAGTGCGTTTGCCGTCGATCCCGGCGATGGCAGCTTAAAAATGCTGAACTCGGTCAGCTCCGGTGGCAAAGGGCCTACCTACCTGTGTCTGGACCCGTCGGGAAAATTTGTGCTGGTGGCAAACTACTTCGGGGGCTCGGTGGCGGTGTTGCCGATCCGGCCGGATGGCAGCCTCGGGGAAGCCACCGACATCAAGCAGGACGAAGGTGAAGTTGGCCCTGCCAAAGCCACCAATGCGCCGCCGGGAAGTTTTGCCTTCAGCGGACATGACCAGGTGCACGCGCACATGATCGACTTCGATCCATCCGGACGTTTCGTGCTGCACGTCGACCTGGGCCTCGATAAAATCTTCGTTTGGAAGTTTGATGCGCAGGCCGGCAAGCTGATCGCCAATGATCCCGCGTCGGTGTCGCTGCCGCCGGGTGACGGGCCGCGCCACTTCGCCTTTCATCCCAACGGTGACTGGCTGTATTCGCTGCAGGAGGAGGGGTCGACGGTGGTGCTGTTTGACTACGATGGAGACTCGGGCCGGCTGACCGAACGCCAGACGATTTCCAGTCTGCCGCCCGGTTATGCCGGCAGCAATTTCTGCTCGGGCATTCTGGTTTCCGGGGACGGCCGGTTCGTTTACGTCGGCAATCGCCTGCACGACAGCATCGGCATCTTTTCGGTCGGTGAAAACGGCGAGCTGACTTTCGTTGGCGAAGAATGGACACGCGGTGATTACCCGCGCAGTTTCGAGTTCGATCCGACCGGGAATTTTTTCTACACCTGCAATCAACGCGCCGACAACATTGCCGTGTTTCGCGTCGACAAGCAGGCAGGCGTGCTCAATTTCACCGGTCAGTACACGCCGGTCGGCAACCCGTCATGCATCCTGTTCCTGGATTTTGGCGCAGACTGAGTTATTCCGAAGTCCGGTCGGCGGCGGACCCGGTCAGCTGAGACAGGAATTCCAGATCGGCGGGACACAGTTCCTCGACAGCCACGGTCGACAGTACCCGGCCGTCGCTGCTGCGCAGCATGACGCTGCCCTTGAGTTCATCGTAGGCGAGGGCGGAGCCCAGCAGGTATTTGCCCGAGGACTTTGTCCAAATGCGCTCGTCGGTGGGAAACGCCGACATCGGAATGGCAGGGGCAGGCGCGACCGGATTGGGCTTCGCGTCATCGACGAGTAAGGGTTCCCGTTTTTCCGACTGACTGACACGCTGCCCGGCCACAGGGGGGGAAGTCGCGTCAGATATCACCGGTGCTTCAAGCTCATCGATAAGGTCCGGATAGGGCCCGTCGGCGGATAACAGAGTCTCCGTTTGTGTTGACGGGGCAGCCGCCTCGACTGCCACGTTCCGATTGGTCAACGCAGTGTGGGATTTTCCGTCGAGCGATGAGTTATCGCGTTTCGGAAAGAGAATGCCGACTAAAGGTAACAGCGCAACGCAGGCAATTGCGCTTCGATTGGCTGGTTTTTTCCGGCGTAAATTGGTGACTCGAGAGGAACGGCGTCCGGCGAGATCGAAATCCAACAATTTATCGTCGTCCGGTTTAAGATAATGTAATTTGTCGGTGCGGGACACAATTGCCGTGAATCAAGTTGCGCGGGAAAACGCAGCTGGTTTTAAATGGAGAGGTCGCTGTACAGGCGGTAGCGGCAGCAAGCTTACCGATTCCCGGTCAAGGTAAGGACTGCACTACGGTTTGTCTAATAATTGGTGCTTTTTATAGTCGGTATAACATATTGGGATGACTGTTATTTAGACTATTTGCCAAAAGTCTTTACGCCTGCCGATAGCATTTTTACAGCAAGCCAGGTTCGCTGCGCTCACTTGGGTTTTCATGCCCGGCCCGAAATTCCACCTAAATTCCACCTGGCCGCGTTGTTCGTCACTCGGGGAGCTCGCTCCCTTCGTTCCTCACGCCTTGCCATCCGAAATTTCCGGCTCGGTCGATACCCGCACATACTTTTGGCAAACAGTCTAAAGTGGATTCGCTCATCCACGCAAATGCAGTTGCGCACATGGCAATAGCACCAGCTGTCCAAGCCATCTGGCTGGCTGTCTGGCTGTGGCTGAGGAAGTGGCAGGCTCTGACTGAGCTTACAAATTCTGCTTTTTAAGCTCGGTCACGGCAAAATCCGCCGCCCGTGCGGTCAGCGCCATGTAGGTCAGCGACGGATTGACGCACGACGCGGAGGTCATGCAGGCGCCGTCGGTGACGAACACATTCTGCACCGCGTGGACCTGATTGTTGCCGTTGAGCACTGAGGTCTTCGGGTCGCGGCCCATACGGGCGGTGCCCATTTCGTGGATCGCGGTGCCCGGATAGGATTCCTTGTCGAAGGTTTTGACGCCTTTCAGGCCGGACGATTCGAGCATCTCGGCGGCGTCGTTCATCATGTCTTCGCGCATCTTTTTCTCGTTGTCGCGGAACTCGGCATCGAACACGACGACGGGCAGATCCCACTTGTCGCGGGTGGCGTTGTCGAGCGCCATTTTGTTGTCGTGATAGGGTAAAGTTTCTCCAAAGCCACCCAGGCCCATGGTCCACGGACCCGGCTTGGTCAGCTCTTCCTTGAGGTCGGCACCGAAGTCCATTTCGGCGACGTTGCGCTTCCAGTTCTGGCGGCTGGCTCCGCCCTGGTAACCGAAACCGCGCAGGTAGTCGCGTTGATCATCACCGACGTTGCGATAACGCGGCACATAGATGCCGTTGGCACGACGACCGTAGTAGTAACGGTCCTCATCACCCTCCCAGGAGCCGCTGGCGCCGGCGCGGAAATGGTGATCCATGAGGTTGTGACCGAGCTCACCGGAGTCGTTGCCCATGCCGTCGGGAAATCGTTCGGAAACGGAATTCATCAACAGGGCGGTCGAGCCGATGGCGCTGGCACAGACGAAGATGATTTTGGCGTGGAACTCGCGATCCTGCATGGTGACCGAGTCGCGCACCTGCACGCCGGTGGCGCGTTGGCTGTCTTTGTCGTAGACGATTTCGCGCACCACCGAGTCGGGGCGCAGGGTCAGTAGCCCGGTTTTTGCCGCCGCCGGCAGGGTTGACGATTGAGTGCTGAAATACGCACCGTAAGGGCAGCCATACGAACAGCGATTGCGGAACATGCACGGGCCGCGCCCGCCGTTGAGTTGTGCCTCGCCGGCTTTGGACAGATTGGCGACGCGACCGATGGTGAGATGGCGTTCCGGGTAATTTTTCTCGACGCGTTTGCGCACTTCCTTCTCGAGGAAATACATTTCCATCGGTGGCAGAAACTCGCTGTCCGGCAGTTGCGGCAGTCCCAGTGCTTCGCCGGAGATGCCGGCAAATTTTTCTACGTGCGAGTACCAGGGCGCGATGTCCTGATAGCGGATCGGCCAGTCGACAGCGATGCCGTCTTTGGCATTGGCTTCAAAATCGAGATCGCTGAGTCGGTAACACTGACGTCCCCACATGATCGATTTTCCGCCGACGATGTTCGGGCGGTACCAGTCGAAGCGTTTGGTTTCCTTGTAGAGCGAGTCGACATCTTTGAACCAGTACTTCTCCGTCATTTCATTGTACGGATAGTCGCGGGCCAGTTTGGGGTGGGTCTGTTTCTGCTCGACGGTCAGCAGACCGTTGTATTTCATTTCCCAGGGCGCTTTGAGGGCGTTGTCGTAACCGGCGATATGCTCCAGTTGCCGGCCGCGTTCGAGCATTAACACGCGCAGTCCTTTTTCAGTCAGCTCCTTTGCGGCCCAGCCGCCGGAGACTCCTGAGCCGACGACGATGGCGTCGTAGGTGTTCGCCTTGTCGGCTTCGATGTTGAGATTTGCCATGGTAGAAAAAGGTGAAATTCAGAGAGCGTGCAGTTTACTCGGCCCAGGCTTTCTGGCCTTCCTTCATCGGCACGTCGCCGAGGAATTGACCGGGGATGGGCAGGTAGGCGAGCGCCTGAGTGGCGCCGATTTCCGAAGTGAAATAGCCGGTGATGGTCAGTTGTTTGAGCACTCTGAAAAACGCTTTGTTGCTCTGCGTCGTTTGCTTGAGGATTGCCTGCTTGCCTGCCTCGTCGAGTTCGACAAAAGCCTTGCCGCCGTTGGCCGCCTTGCTGTCGGCATCGAGCTTGGCGAGCCCGGCGTAAAAGGTTTCCTGCTCAGCCATCACGTAACAGTCACGCATCACCCGGATAATGAACTGTTCGACGCCGGCCGCTTTTGCTCCCGGTGTATCCGTAGTCGGAATGATCACGTCGGCGACCTCGGCGAGAAGCGCGGTTTGGGCTTCATCGACGTCGACACTGGCACCGGTGTTGGTCACCTGACCGAGCACCGCGGCGGTCAACTGCGGCGACAGTGCGCCGCCTCCGAGGAGTAAAGAGATTCGTTCAACAGCGGTGCGGCGGTTCATAGTCTGCGTGAGTTGTATCGGAACATAGCAGCGATCGGAATCGGAATCGAAACTGCTCTTTCCGGGGGGCAAGTGTAGGAAATGGTCGGGCACTTGGTCAATGCTGATCAAGCCGTTGATGGTCACGCCGGCGGGCAGCAGCCTCCGGGTTCTGTGTCGCTGTTTGAGCAGCGGATTTCATGCTCCGGCCTCGCGGTGTGCCATTTCGAATCGGGCAGCAAATTCCCGGGGCGGAGCAGTTTATGTGCCTGCAGGCATGCCTGCCGCGGCGAGCGAATCGCGGATCGCGTCGAGAAGTCGATCGACGTCATGCGAACCGATTTTTCCGATGGTGCCAATTCGGAAGGACGGCAATTGACTTACCTTTCCGGGGTAGATGATGAGTTGCCGGTCGGCCAGGCGTTGGTAAAACGATTCAAACTGGAATGCGGGATCTTGCGGTTCCGTAAATGTAGTGATGACCGGGCTGCGCAGCGCGGGCGGAAGCAGGCAGCTGAAGCCGAGTTTTTCCATGCCACAAATCAGCGTATCGCTGTTTTTCCGGTAGCGAAGGTAGCGGACATTGACTCCGCCTTCGTCATCAAGCTCGGTCAAGGCCTGGCGGAAGGCCAGCATGGCATGGGTCGGGGGAGTGAACCGGAATTGGCCGTTGGCTTCAAGAGCATCCCATTGGGCAGCTAAATCCAGGCTGACGCTGCGTGCCCGGCCGCGGGAAGATTCGAGTGGTGTGCGCCGGGCCAGAACAAACGCGAAACCTGGAACGCCCTCCAGGCATTTGTTGGCAGAAGATACCAGGAAGTCGATCGGGGTGCTGCTCAGGTCGATCGGAATGCCGCCGAAGGAACTCATCGCGTCGACGATGAGACTCAGCTCGCGCCGTTCGGTGATTGCGGCGATGGCGTCGATCGGATTGAGAATTCCGGTCGTAGTCTCACAGTGAACGACGGCGACGTGGGTAATCGCCGGGTCGCTGTCGAGCATCGCGTCCACCTTGGCCGGATCGGGGACTTCGGTTTCTTCGAACTCCAGTGCTGTGACTGAAATACCGAGACACCCGGCGATTTGGATCATGCGTCGACCGTAGGCACCGTTGACCAGTACCAGCAGCTTTCCGTCCCGGGGAATAACCGACCCGATTACCGATTCGATCGCGTAGGTGCCGCTGCCCTGAATGGGAACGGCTTCAAATCCAGCGCTTGTGCTGACGCCTGCGATCTCGAGCAGTTGAGTTCGAATCTCGCGAACCACATCGATGAAGCGCGGTTCACGTGAACCGAGATCTTCCAGCATCGCCCTTTTTACGCTCAGGCTGGTGCTCAGTGGACCGGGCGTGAACAGCAGGTGCGCTGGCTTTTCTGAATCTGAGTTCACGGTGGTCAGCGGCTGAGAAAATCCATGAAACGTTGTTTGACCTCGTGGGGTTTGACGGTCGGCCGCCCGAGTTTTTCCGGCGATCCGGGGCGGATCTTCAGATGCAGAAGTGCCGGGCCGGGTTGGGTTGAAAAGGCGGGAACGATAGACTTGAGGTCTTTGCGGCATTCAGCGTACGCCACCCTACGGTAGTTGGTGGCCGCCGCCACGTCGGCGAATCTCGTGATCGACGACGCGGTCTGTTGTCCTCCTGTCGAGTCGTGTTGTTCATTGTCGAGAACTACGTGAATGAGGTTCTCCGGCTGGTAGCGTCCGACGGTTGCGAATGCCCCCATTTTCATCAACGCTGCGCCATCACCGTCGATGACGACGACTTTCCGGCGGGGGTTGGCCAGTGCAACCCCGAGACCGATGCCGGACGCGGTGCCCATGCCGCCGACGACGTAGAGATGTCCGGGGCGGTCGGCGATGGTGAAAAGTTCGCGTCCGGTTTTCCCGGTGGTCGCGATCACCGCCTCATCACCGTTGAGCAGTTCGAGGATGGTTTCGAGAGCTTCGGTCCGTGACGGACGATCACCGGATCCGTAGCATTCGGCTTCCGCTTTGACGATTTCCGGTTGGGGCTGGCTGTCGAGTGACTGCGGTGCCACTGAGCCTTGGCTCATGACCAACGCGAAGGGGCGTTGGGTTTGCGACATCACCTGTGTGGCTTCGGCGATGGCGGGTGCCACGTCTTCGACCTGCTGCGGGAATTCCCGCCAGGGGATGTCCATGGTCTCAAGCAGGCGATGGGTGATCCGGCCCATCTGTTCGTGCTGCGGCTCGTCCGGCTGACCCGGCTTTCCGCGCCAGGTCACAATCAGCAGACTGGGGATTTGAAATGGATAATTCAGCGAAGTCAGCGGATTGACCATGTTGCCGAGACCGGAATTCTGGCACATCGTCACCGTTTTCCGGCCCGCAAGGTAGGCTCCCAGATTGATGCCGACCGCTTCACCTTCGCTCGCGGCACCGATGTAGCGAAGTTCGCTTTCATTGATGACGTGATTGATGAATGGCTTCAAATAGGAGCACGGCACTCCTGAATAGAAGTCGAAACCCGCGTCCTTCAGAGGAGCGATAAACGATTGTGCCTCGATCATGGTGCTACCGGATCGTGGAGACCTTGGTGCCGTTGGCCGCGCCCGAACCATTCACATGATGCGAGCCGTTGCTGCGTTTCACGCCATTGGATCGGGTGGCAGGTTTCACGCCGTTCGCCCCATTGGTGTGATGTGTCGTGCGTTTACCGTTCGAGCCTTGTGACCGGGGCAGGTAGATTTTTTCGGCCCGGCTCAATTCGTCGGTGTCTTGAAGACGGAACACCTCTGACACGGAAGCAATTTTGCCGTTCAGCCCGGCGACGCTTTCCGACTGGTAAATTTCAGCACAGACCGTTTGCATCGCGTGCACCGCGCTGCGCATGGTGTGGTTCGCCCAGATGCCGATGCTGATCCCGAGGCTGCGGAAGAAATCGGTGGGTGTGTCTGCGTAGGTGGTCGGGACGATCACCAGTGGACAGGGGCGGTCCCAGTGATCGACGAACGCAGCGATTTCCTCGGCGGTGTCTTTTTTGCTGTGAACCAGCAATGCATCCGCGCCGGCATCGAAGTAGGCATCGGCGCGTTTGAGGACTTCTTCCAGAGGTTGGTTTGCGATGAAGCCTTCAAGACGGGCGACGACGGAAAAATCGGAATCGTTCTGGCTGTCTTTGGCCGCTTTGATTTTACCGGCGAACTCGTGCATCTCGGCGAGGTGTTGCGAAGCGCCTTTGATGAACGAGTTGGTCTTCGGGAAAATCTTGTCTTCGATGCACACCGCCGCCACGCCGCGTTGCTCAAGCTTTCTGATCAACCGGCGGACATTGTTGAAATTCCCGTAGCCGGTATCGCCGTCCAGAAGAATCGGAATATCGGTCGCATCGGCCATGAATTCGACCACTTCGAGGACTTGAGTCCAGCTCGCCTCGTTGCTGTCACGGACTCCGAGAGCAGCGGAAATCGACAGACCACTGGCCCAGATTCCGCGAAATCCGGCTTCTTCGACGATGCTGGCGCTGAGGCCATTGTGGGCTTCCATCAGAAACTCCAACTCACTGGAGTGGAGTAAATTCCGGAATTGCGCGCACTTGGTAGTGCGGTCGGTGGAAACGGCGGTTGATGCCTGTTGGGTGGCGTTGCCGTTTAATTTAATAGTAGAAATCCCCATAATCTATAATTGCTGTAAGGCGCAACATTACCAGACCATTATCGCTTCTTGCAACAATATTTGATAAAAATGTCAATTATGATGCATTTTTTCTTTCAGAGTCGATATGGTTGCTATAAAGTGCCCATCTTTCATCACGATTATTCCATTTAAATCATGATCCGAACCAATCACGCCGTGTCGTTTGTTCCATCAAAGGCATCACCGGTCAGCTCCGTTAAGCCTTCCCGCGAAAAGCGCATCAAAGCGGTCTATCACGGTCTGCGGGACTTCGCACTGGCATCCGCCGACACTGTCACAGCGGGTTTCGAGAGAACGATTCGATTCTGCGCTCTTCCGCTGGCGCTGGTTTGCCTGGTCGAGTGGAAACAATGCCCTCGCAACGTGTTGCTGGTGTTCTGGGATCATCTCTACATTTTCTTTGTGCTCGGCTACTACCCGGACAATTACGCGTCGTGCCGGCTCTGGGAGGTGGATCGCAAAGATTGGATTTATTACTTCGGCTCAGGCTACGACCCGGCGTCATTGCGCAGAAGAAAGCGTCAGGTGATGCGACCGGATTGCGAAGCCCTATTTGAAGACAAGGAAGTTTGTTATCACCTGTGCCGATCCTTCGAACTGCCGCTTCCGGTTCAGTACTGTGCCATCAGTCCCGATGACGATTTCGCTGCGGTAGTAGGGGAGTTGTTCGAAAAGCGCGGGGCGGAGCGCCTGGTGGTGAAGCAGGTTGGCGAAGCCGGCGGAAAAGGCACCTGCCTGGTCGAAAAAGACGAACGCGGAGAACTCGGGGTGCGCCAGGTGAGTGATCCATTGCGCAAGATTTCCGTAAATGGATTTTCGTTGCCGACGCGCGCCGTCGTTCAGGAATGGGTCCGCCAGCATGCGGTGGTGTCGGGCGTATCCGGGCAGGCATTGAACACGGTCAGGATGGTCACTCTGTTTACTCCTGAGAAAGAGGTGATCATCGTCGGAGCCTACATCCGCATCGGCACGGGTACGAGTTTCCTCGACAGTGGCAGTGGTGTCGGAGTCAAAATCGATGTTGAGACCGGTCGCCTCGATGAGCGTTCCTCGGATGGCCGCGGACGGGATGTGGATTTCAAACCGGCGGCCTACGACAAGCTGTCGGAGGTGGTACTTCCCGACTGGGACGAGGCGCTGGTGCTCGCCCGCAAGGTGCAAACATGCTTTGCGCCGTTCAACCGGTTTCTCGGTATGGACATCGGCTTTTCGGAATCGGGTCCGGTGCTGATCGAGATCAACGACGTGTTCGACTGCGGTAGATTTGAAGGGGTGACCGGGCCGATTCTTAAAAATGCAGCCGTCCTCGAGTGCTGTAAGAAATACGGCCTGCTGACTCACCGGCGCTGGAACTCTTAAAAGCTTCGCAGTGACCGCACAACCCACCAGCCATCGGCGCAATCGATCGATCCGACTCGCGATCGTCACCTCGCTGATTTCCAAGGGCAGCTCTGCCGTGCTGCAGTTCATATCCCTGCCTCTGGCGGCCAGGGTGCTCGGCCGGGAGGAGTTCGGAATCTATGCGACTGTATCGCTGACCGTTTTCATGATGGCACTGCTGGAGCTCGGGATCGGTCCGGCGCTGGCCCGCGGCATTTCGGAAGCCTCCGCGAAGGGCGACCGCGAGCGTGAAGGAAGGCTCTACGTCAGTGGCATGCTGCTGTTGGCTGGCCTGGCGGCAGCGGGTTCGCTGTTGGCGGCTGCCGCGCTGAAGTTTGTGCCGCTGCCGGTTCTGTTCGGAGACGAATATGCTCCGTTTGTGGAAGTCATGCGCCCGGCCCTGTGGCTCGGAATTTTTCTCATGGTTGGACAACTCGCAGTCGAAATGACCGACCGGGTTCGCGAAGGCTACATGGAGGCCGGCATCGTCAACGCATGGGGGACCGTGGGTAACATCGTCGGTGCTATCGTGATCTTCGTCGGGGTTCGCTACCAACCGTCGATCTCCTTTTTACTGCTGGCAGTGTTTGCTCCGAACATCGTCGCCCGCTTGATCAGCACCGTGTTGATGCTGCGCAAGAGGCCCTGGTTGATCGCAAAAACGGCACGTCCGCAGCGCGCGACGATGATCGAGTTGGTGCGCGATGGTTTATCTTTTTCCGCTACCTCGGTGGTGGTCTACTTTGTTGAGTATACGGTTTGCGCCTTGATCGTCGGCAGGATATCCGGTCCTTCAGCAGTGGCGGTGTTTCATGTCCTGATGTCGATCACTACGGCCTTCACCGGCATGTTGGTGATGGTTGGACGACCGATATGGGCGGCAGTGGTCGATGCCATGGCTGCCAATGACGTCGACTGGTTGTCCATCGCGACGAAGCGTTACTACAAATACCTGGCCGCACTCACCGCTCTGGCGGCCGTGGTGCTGATCACGGTCGGGCCATGGTTGGTGCACCGGCTGTACGGCGATGAATTCACGGTCGGACGAATGGTATTTGCCGGTCACGCTGTGTTCCTGTTTGCCATTGGTTGGCGCCGGGTCAATCGCTACATCCTGATCGGGCTCGGGCTGCTGCCCAGAACGGTTCGACCGGTGATGCTGGGTCTGGCAGCCGGCATGGCGGCAGGCGTCGCGGGATTGTCCGGGTGGGGGTTGACCGGGCTGTTCGCGGGACTGGCTACCGGAACCCTGATGCTGGCCGGGCTGCCGATGCAGTTGCTGGTCGGATCGAAGATGAAGAGTCTGGAAAAAGCAGAAACGAACAAGCCGGTCGAGCTGCGACCGCGACCGATCGCAACTGATGGAGCTGCCGTCAGTTGAAGCAAACTTTGACCCATTAACGAACTTAAAAGCGGCGCATTCCCCGTATGAAAAATCTTTTACTGAAGTTGATTCGAAGTCTCCCGATTGGGGTGGTCAGGCAGGAAAAATTGCTGTTTTTCCTGAAGCTGGGCTACTGGCCGGATTTTAGATCTCCGAGGACGTTCAACGAGAAGATCAATTGCCGGAAACTGTTTTCGGAAGATGATCTGATGGTGTCGTGCATGGATAAGGTCGCCGTCAGAGACTACGTGGCGGATAAAATTGGCGACGAATATCTCATTCCGTTGCTGTTCACGGGTGAGTCGATCTCCGCGGAGCAATTGCACGCGCTCGGCGACAACATCGTTGCCAAACCCAGCCACGACTCCAAGTCTACGGAGATTATTCATGTCAATACTGTGGATGTTGCCAGAGCCGCTGCGGCAAGGTTGCAGGCGAAAGTGAAAATCGATTTCGGTAAGCAAACCAATCAGTTCGCGTATTCGAAAGTTCCGCCGCGGATTCTAGTGGAGAAAATGCTCGTCGATGAAACCAAGGTGACGCCTGACGACTTCAAAATCTTCTGCTTCAGACAGCCGGACGGTTCCACGAAAATGCATATCGAGGTGCACGAAAATCGTGAGCAATCTGACTACAAGGTTGCGGTATTTAACGAAAATCTCGACCCCATCGAACTGACAGCCAATGAATACGGAACGGGAGCCTTTCCGTGTCCGGCGTACTGGCCGCGGATGCGCGCAATCGCCGAACGACTATCGGTCGATTTTGATCATGTGCGGATCGACCTCTACCTGATCGAGGACCGGATCTACTTCGGCGAGATGACCTTCTTTGACGGCGGAGGCAGGACCGATTATTCCACGGTGGGTGGGGTCAGGAACGATCTCGATTTCGAACTGGGCAGGATCTGGTATTACGGTCAGAATTTCCGGGCAGCACCGGTAGAGACTGCAGCGGCACTGAACTCTCCACCGCCGTCGGCGGTTTCATCGTAGCCGGATGTCTGCGAGCGGGGTGCGCGAGCCTTTTCGTGAACAGGCTTGCCTGGTGCCCGAAGACTTGGCAATGATCGCCAGCAATGATTGTGCGATTTCTTGCTGCGATACTTGTTGTGCCTCTGTGGTTCTCCACTCAGGCGATGTCGGACGACCGCAAAGTGATTCGGATCACCGTTGATCGGGGCGAGGATGTCGGGCAGGCCTTCGGTTCGCTGTTTGAGGCGAACACCGTGGATGGCAAGCTGACCATCGGGGCCGGTTTTCAAAACGCTTACAACACCCGTTACCGGGCGGACCGGCACGAGGTGCAGTTGTTTGTGCGACCGACCGACGGTGAACGCGACTATCGTATCGTCGAGCTGCCGCGTCCCAACGACACGCATACCGGTTCGTATCTGTTCAGTCAGGATGGCGTGGTCTATTCGACCTACGGTGGCGTCAAACAGTGGGACTCGACGACGCAGTCATGGATCGATGCCACGACGTCCGGAGGCGGAACCAACGAGACCATGCGTATCGGCGGGCGGGTGATGAAATTCGCTGACAGCCAGGTGCAATTTGACGGTGAGACCATCCTGCCGGCTCCCGCAGTGGGCAGTTATGTGATGTTCTTTTACGCCAACGGGCAGCTCTGCTTTTATCACGTCAATCGTGGCGACGCGGGCTATCGGCCGTGGACGGATGACGCTGACGGTTTCAGCAAGCTCTACGCCTGTCCGTGGCAGCCCGGTGACGGCGAAGTGGATCTGTCGCGGGCGACGGTGCTGACCTTACCCGTCGTTGGTGAAACCACCTTTGCCTGGGGAGTGCTCGGCGATCAGCTGGTTACCGGTTCAAACATCGGCGGCGTTTATGTTTTCGGCGGTGAGCAATGGAACATGATTGTCGAACCCGGTCTGGGAACGAGTTATTAGCTCTACTCGAGTGTCGTCGTCCGCGACCGTCTGTTGATGGGGCACTACCCAACGGGACGGCTGTTTGAATTTGACGGCACTGAAGTTCGCGATCTGCCCGGCAGTCCGCCGGTTCCCGACGGGGTATCGACCGGGGCCCGCGAGGCGCAAACTACGGTCGTCTACGGTGGCGAAGTGTTTACCGGCGTCTGGCCGTGGGGCGAGCTCTGGCGTTTGCATCCGGTCAGCGGGCGTTGGCATTTTCAGCAGCGGATGTTTGACCACCCGCAACCGTCCGCCAGGATCACCCATCCCTACGATGTTGAAAATGCGGATAACAGTCCCCGCAATCACTGGGGACAACGCGTCACCAGTTTGATTCCCATGGGTCGGGATTTGCTGGTGGCGACCTCGGCAAAATCGCCAGCCGAATGGAGTCCGGACAAGGCGCCCTGGCTGGCGCCGGAAAAATGGAAGTCGTACGGAAAAATCTACCGGGTGACTATGCCGGGACATGTCAGCGCCATCGCAAAATGGACCGACGGCCCGACCACGTTCGAGTTCAGTTTTGACCGGGGCCGGTTGATGATTGAACAGGACGGCGACAAGATTGGCGAAGCTGAAATTCCGCAAGCATGGAAGGCGAGCCTGGAGAGTTTCAAGGTCATCAAGGGTGACGGTCTCTACGGTCCGTTTAAGGGGCGCTCGATCGAACTCGGCGAATAAATCCGGGAATGCCAATCATGAAAACTGTCGTCCACTCGATTCTGCTACTGACGGCTGCCTTTGCCGTCGGGTGTGCCCAGCTGACCAAAATCTACGACGCTGTCGGCCCGGCGGTTCAGTTCGATCACGAGCAGTCCGAGTTTGGTCTGGCCGCGTTTCAGGAAATCGACGATCCGGAATCGCTGACCAGGATTGAAGGCAGCGAGTTTAATACGCAGCGGGCTAAGCGGCTCGATCTCAACAAAAAGACCTATGTGATTTTGCAGGTCGACGGCGGTGGCATCATGGGCATCACGCCGGCGCTGTTGGTGGAGAAAGTGGAAGCGGCGCTGCAACAGCGGCGTGGATTTTCGAACGGCAAACTGCGCGACGTGCTATCCGTGATCAGTGGCACCAGCACCGGCGCGATTATTGCCGGTGGCGTCGCTGCCGGGATTCCCGGCGATGAGTTGGCGAATTTCTACACCGGCCGCGCCTGCGAACTTTTTGAGAAGGAGAATCGTCTGCCGTGGGCGCCGATTTTTCAGAATAAGCTGAACCGCGAGCTGTTTCAGGCAGAGATGATCCGCATGATCGACAGCTACGGTGACTACCCGTCGGACGTCAGGCTTGGCGAGCTGTCAGACCGGCCCGGTGTCATCCTCGCCGGTTACGATCTGGTTTCCAAGCGCACGATATTTCTGCGCAATCACGATGACGCCGACAGCGCGATCAACACCAAAGACATCCAACTGATCGATGCGATCAGCGCTTCGGCGCTATCGGCGGCGGTCTACTTCGGCAAGTTGCCGGCGCCGAATGTTCAGGTCCGGCAGCTGCGCGCCGACGGTACCGGTTACACGACCAGGGGTGCGGTCTGGGCGGACGGCGGGCAGGGCACGCAAAACACCACGGTCGCACTGGCCGCGATTGAAGCGCTGCGAATCAAGCAGGCCGAACCGGATTCTCAGGTGGTGATCATATCGCTCGGTTGCGGCAATGATTTCGGTGAACGCGACTTCAACGAAGTGATCAAATTTCGCGCCATTCACCACATCACTGACTACCTGTTCCGCAATCAGGCGCGCAGCGAATCGATTCTTCTGCAATGGATGGCGGCAGCAAAGATCGAGAGTGTTGTCGACGACCTGAAGCTGTTTCGCTTCGATTGGAACTACGACGATCCGGACGAAGCTGACTCGTTTTCGATCAATGAAAAGCAGCGCCAGTTTCTCATCAGCAAAGCTGAAGAGATAGCGGAGCGCCCCGACTTCACGCAGTTACTGCGCGACCTCTCCGACAACCGCCTGCGCTTTGCTCAGTTCCGCCGGTGAAGAGAGCGGTCGCCCGGAAACCCTTTCTTTATTCTTCCAGAGTCGCCAGGCTGATGCCGAGTTCTTTGAGCTTCTCCTGGTAGGCGGCGAAGTTTTCGCTCAGGATCCAGATCGCGGTAAAGTAACCGTCGGCATCTTCGGACAGCGTCAGTAGGGTGTATTTCTGGGCGTTAAGTTCCCGGTTCCGTCTGACCAATTCTTCCTCTCCGAGGCGGTAATAGTAGTAATAGCGCGACCGTTTGCCATCGTCGACCAGAAGCACACGCGATTCGCCTTTGCGGTTGATCTCCTGATAGACCGGAAAGCTGCCCTGTTTGGCTACGAAGTCGCCGATTTTGGCGGGATCCATCCACTCGCTGAACAGTGGTTCACGCACATCATCCCTGCTGCGTTCAAGGCGTGACTCTTTGATTCGCGGTCCCGCATCGGCAGCCGTAGGGAAGCCGGCGATAAGAAATGTCGCCATGAGGAGTGACAGCAGCGACAATTGTCGCAGCACAAGTGGGGAAGTTGCAGGCGTTTTCATAAGATCGAGCAGGCCGGGGTTACCCGTCCAATACAACTCCAAAGTTAACAAATCGACGGACTCGGTCGATCGTTTTTTGCCATCGCAAAAGCGTTTCGCGGGGATTGTGTTAATCACCGACCTTTTTCACGAAGCAGGCTTTCAAGGCAATCGACATACCATCCATTTTGCAATCGATCTCATGGTCGCCGTCGACCAGGCGAATTGACTTGGACTTGGTGCCGCGCTTGAGCACCTGTGAAGAGCCTTTCAGCTTCAAGTCTTTGACCATGGCGACGATGTCACCATCGGCGAGGACGTTACCGTGTGCGTCGGTGACGACCCGCTCTTCTTCCTCGCGGTCCCATTCGTGTCCGCAGGTCATGCATTCATAGATCTCGGGGTGTTCCAGAAGATCGTTCATCTCGCACATGGGGCAGGTCTTTTCGCTCATGGTGGCAAAAATGGAGAGGATCGGGCAAAATGCAAGGATTGGTCATGGTCGAATCGCGAAAACAGGGACGTGAAGCGGCAATTGTTTTCGTTCGCGGTTTGCCGTTAGCGTGGTCGGGGCGGCGACCGCAGAAGTTGCCCGACCACCGTGTCATGATGAAAACCTGGACCTCGATTTTCGCCTGTCTTATCTCGTTTTGCTGCCTGCCGCCGCTGATGTCGGCGGCGGAAAAAAATGCTGATGCCGATGTTCATCAGGTGGGGGTCGCCAGGGTCGATATCACGCCGACCCATCCGGTGCGCTTAAGCGGTTACGGCAATCGCCGCGATGAGTTCGAAGAAATCTCGCAAGCCATCTGGGCCAAGGCGATCGCCATCGGAGCCGATGATGACGCGCACGGGGCGGCGCTGCTGATCACGGTCGACAATTGCGGCATTCCCGAATCGATGCGCAGCGCACTCGGCCGGCGCCTGCTCGACAAAGCCGGCATCAAGCCGGACCGGCTGGCGATCTGTTTTTCGCACACCCACACTGCGCCCTGTCTCAAAGGCGCACTGGTGAATATTTTCAGTTCGGACGTGCCGGCCGCCCATCAGAAGAACATCGATCGCTATTCGAGCGAGCTGCTTGAGCATTTGGAAAAAGTCGCGCTCGCCGCTCTGGCCGATCGCCAGCCGGCGCGAATTTCGCTGGGTGTCGGCAGTGCCGGTTTTGCCCGCAATCGGCGGGTGCTGTGGGGCGGTCCGGTTGATCATTCGTTGCCGGTGTTGTTCGTGCACAGCGCCGAAGATAACAAATTGCGGGCGGTGTTCGCCAACTACGCCTGCCACGCGACGACCCTGAGTTTTAACAAGGTACACGGTGACTGGCCGGGTACGGCGATGGTGGGTATCGAGCGCGAGCACCCCGGGGCGGTGGCGCTGATCGGAATCGGTTGTGGGGCGGACATGAATCCGATCCCGCGCGGCACCCTGGAAAACGTCGAGCAGCATGGCGAGGAGATCACCGCCGAGGTGTCGCGCTTGCTAAGCGCCGAACGCACGCCGGTGCGCGGCCCGATCGTTTCGAAGGTAAAAGACATTTCCCTGCCGCTCGCAGCACCACCTTCGCGGCAGGAACTGGAGCAATCGGCAGCCACTGGACGACCGAACGTGGCCTATGCCGCCAAGCAAAATATCGCCCGTCTCGATCGCGGTGAGCCGCTGGCGGAAGCGGTGCCGTACCAGGTGCAGGCGTGGACTTTCGGCGACGATCTGGCGATGGTTTTTCTGCCCGGTGAAGTCACGGTCGATTATCAGTTGCGACTGAAAACCGAATTCGATGGCGCCCGCATGTGGGTTAACGGCTACTCGAACGCGGCGCCGTGTTACATCCCTTCGCGCAAAGTGTTGAGTGAGGGCGGTTACGAAGGCGAACTCGCGATGGTCTATTACGATCAGCCGGCCAGATTTGCGGACGGTGTCGAGGAACGCATCATCGCAGCGGTGCACGAGATTCTGCCCGATCAGTTTCTGGCAAACTTCAAGGCGGACACACCACCGAAATCGCCAGCGGATTCTCTGGCTGCGATCGAGACTCGCGACGACCTCGGACTCACCGTTGAGCTGGCAGCGGCGGAGCCGTTCGTCGCTGATCCGGTGGCCATCGACTGGGATGCCCGGGGACGAATGTGGGTGGTTGAGCAGCCGGATTATCCGAACGGCATGGGCGGCAATTATGAGCCGGGCGGACGGGTGAAAATTCTCACCGACAGCGATGGCGACGGTCGCTACGAACAGGCGTCACTGTTACTCGAAGGCATCCCGTTCCCGACGGGGATCACCTGCTGGGGTGACGGCGCCTATGTTTGCGCCGCGCCCGATATTCTCTACGTCGAAGACACCACTGGCGACGGCAAAGCGGATGTCGTGGAAAAGCGTTTCAGCGGTTTTCACACCGACAACTACAATGCGCGTATCAACAGTCTCGCGCTTGGTCTCGACAACTGGATTCACGGTGCCAACGGCCTGCTCGGTGGCAACATTCGCAATGAGAAAACCGGTGAGGTGATCGACATCCGCGGGCGCGATCTGCGTTTTCACCCCGACACGCTGGAGTTGCAGCTGGTCTCCGGGGTCACTCAACAGGGCCGCGTGCGCGATGACTGGGACAACTGGTTCGGCTGCAGTAACAGTCGCTGGATCTTTCACTTTCCGCTGCCCGAACAACAGGTGCAGCGCAACCCGCACGTCACCGCGCCGGGGCCGAGCATTTATCTTCCGGATCGGTCGGAGTCGGCCTTGAGCGCCATCAGTCAGCCGCTCGAACGCTTCAACAATCCCGATGCTCAGGGCAACATCACCTCGGCCTGCGGCTTGGGCATTTACCGGGACGAGCTGCTCGGACCGGACTTTATCGGCAACGCGTTCATCGGCGAAACTGCGCACAATCTGGTGCGTCGTTATCAGCTGGAACCGGAGGGAGCGACCTTCGCGGTTAAGCGACCGAAGGGTGAGCAGGAGCGGGAATTTTTCGCCTCCGCCGACAACTGGAGCCGCCCGGTGCAGATCCGCACCGGCCCTGACGGCGCGCTCTACATCGTCGACATGTATCGTGCGGTGATCGAACACACGCGTTGGATCCCGGCCGACCGTCTCGCTAAGATCGATGCGCGTGCCGGCGAGGGCATGGGCCGCATTTATCGCCTGGTGCCGGCAGCGGCCAAGCTGCGCAAGGTGCAGGACCTGACTCAACTCGATGGCGCGGGTCTGGTTGCGGCACTGGACACGCCGAACGGAACGACTCGCGATCTGGCGCATCAGCGCTTGCTGTTAAACCACAAGAAAGATGCGTCGCTGAAGCCGCCACTGGCGCAACTTGCTGCCGGCAGTCAATGGCCGACGGTGAAGGTGCAGGCGCTCGCCGTTCTCGACGGTTTGCAATTGCTGTCTGCAGAAGAGTTGCTCGCCGCGCTTGGCGATGCGGAGGCACAGGTGCGGCGTCATGCTTTGCGGCTGGTGGCTGCGCGCATCGCGACATCCGCGGAGCTCGCCGATGCCAGTTTGGCGTTGAGCATCGATCCTGATTTCACAGTTCGTTATCAGTTGGCGCAAACGCTTGGCGAATGGGACGACTCGCGTGCGGCGAAGGCGCTTGGCGATCTGGCCGTCGATGGACTTGGCGATACCTGGTTGCGCGGCGCGGTGATGAGTTCTTCGCTGCATCGACCGCTGGAGATTCTCGAACCGGTTATGACGACCCCGGCTAAATCCGCTGGCCGCACGCAAATGATTACCTCCCTGATTGCCACAGCTGCGGCGACGGCGACGACACCTGCCGGGTTCGATCGATTGGTGGCTGTGTTAGCGTCGGATGGGGATTCGGACAATGGCTCACTGGCCTGGAAAATGGTCGGCATGGCGCAGGTGCTCGACGCGCTCGAGCGCCGCAAGATCACACTGGCGGCGCTGAACAGTGCCGAAAAAGTGCGCCCGCTTTTTGAGGCCGCGCACCGCGTCGCCGCCGATACGAAAGCGCGTGACGCCGACCGGCAGGCCGCGTTGCGCCTGTTCGGCAGAGGCTTCAACGATGTTACCGACGATCTAGTGAAGCTCGCCGATTTTCTCAAGCCGTCGGAGGGTGTGGTGGTCAGCGATGCGGTTCAAAAAACAGCCCTCGCCATGCTGGCGCGAAGCTCCAGTGCGGACGCGGCGGATGCCATGCTCAGCGATTGGTCACGGCGCGCTCCGTCGATACGCGCCGCGATCATTACCACCTTGTTGGCGCGCGACGCCTGGACCTCTCGCCTGTTACAAGCGGTCGATGACGAAATCATCAGCCCCGCCGAGCTGAGCGCCGCTAACCGGCAGATGCTCGTCGCTCACAAAAATGACGCCATCCGCGAGCGCGCCGCAAAGCTGCTTCCGCCCGTCGACAACCGCCAGCGAGCTGCCGTCGTCGCCAGGTACAAGGGAGTTGCCGAGCTGACCGGCGATGCCGTCAAGGGCGCCGAAGTTTTTAAGACCGCCTGCGCCGTGTGCCATGACTATCTCGGTCAGGGGGTCGCTGTCGGCCCCAATCTCAAGGCTTACTACAACAAGAGTGCGTCGGATTTTGCCACCGCCATCCTCGATCCCAATGCGGCAGTCGAACCGCGTTACGTCAGCTACACCATCACCACCGGCGACCAGCGCACCCTGGTCGGTGTGATCGCCAACGAGTCCGCCGCCAGTCTCGAAGTGGTGCAGCCCGGCGGCATTCGCGAAACTATTTTACGAACCGACATCGAAGCCATCCGCGCCACCGGTCTGTCACTGATGCCCGACGGCCTGGAAGGCGCGATCAGCCCGCAGGCGATGGCCGATCTGATCGCTTATCTGAAGAGCGGAGGATGAACGCCAGGGAAGAACCACACTCCTGTGGTTCCCTGCCGGGAGGCAGGTGGAATGCACGGCAGGCGATGACGGCGAAGCGGGAGGGGTGGTTCGCTACCGTTCAGGCCGCGCAGGCACGACAGGAGTGTCGTGCTTCCTTGGCAGTGAGCGTGCGTCGAAACTGATATAGCCAACCTCGCGCTATCCGTTCGCGGTTCAGTGCCGACGCGATAAATGTGGGCAAAAGCCCTAACTATTTTACGAGCCGATATCGAAGCCATCCGCGCCACCGGGCTGTCACTGATGCCCGACGGCCTGGAAGGCGCGATCAGCCCGCAGGCGATGGCCGATCTGATCGCTTATCTGAAGAGCGGAGGATGAACGCCAGGGAAGAACCACACTCCTGTGGTTCCCTGCCGGGAGGCAGGTGGAATGCACGGCAGGCGATGACGGCGAAGCGGGAGGGGTGGTTCGCTACCGTTCAGGCCGCGCAGGCACGACAGGAGTGTCGTGCTTCCTTGGCAGTGAGCGTGCGTCGAAACTGATATAGCCAACCTCGTGCTATCCGTTCGCGGTTCTGTGCCGCTTGGGTGATTAGGTCACACTCGCCAACGCAAGGCCACTCGCTGACGCTCGCAGCTACCCGGCGGCGTGAATTGAACGATCTACCGCGAGCGGAAGATCTCGCTGGTCAGCGATTCGACGATCAGCGTGCGCAGGCCATACTTGTCCTTCTCGACGGCTTTGCGGATGTCTTCGATTTCAAACTGATCGACCGGCTCCATGTGGCGGCCGGTTGAGAACGCCAGAAACTCGGAGATGAGGTGGCTGGTCAGAGCGTCTTTGCGCGTGGTCAGCAGGGTGCGTTTGAATTCCTGAAAATTGCCGAATTTCTCTCCCGAGATAAACTGTCCGGAGGGATCGATCTTCTGCGCTTCGGCCTTGCCCGGCTTCGGATAGTTGACCCGGTAGCGACCGATAGGGTCGAAGTTTTCCAAAGCGAAGCCGAGCGGGTCGATCTTGCGATGACACTCGGCACAGGCTTTGTCGGCGCGATGTTTCTCCAACTTCTGGCGGATCGTGGTCGCGCCCTGGGTGTCGGGATCGATGGCCGGAACCTCGTCCGGTGGTGGTGGCGGAGTGACGCCGAGAATGTTTTCCCAGACCCAGACGCCGCGGGTCACCGGCGAGGTCTCGACACCGTTGGCGCTGACCGTCAACACGCCGGCCATGCCCAGCACGCCGCCGCGATGCTTCTCGCCTTTGATGCTGACGCGGCGGAAACCGTCGGCCTGACGCAGGGCATCCTGTTGCGGAAGTTGGTAGTGCGTCGCCAGCTTTTTGTCGACGAAGGTGTAGTCGGCATCGAGGAAATCGCCGATCGGTCCGTTGTGGTCGAGCAGGTTGCGAAAGAACAGTCGCGCCTCCTGCTTCATCGATGTCGGCAGGTCCTCGGCATAATACGAGCGGGCCGCCGGGCGCGGTGGAGGTTGCTGGCCGATATCGCGGAGGTTCAGCCAGCTGTCGAGAAAGCGATTCACGAATTGATTCGATCGCTCGTCGCTGAGCAGGCGTTCGATTTCGGCGCGCAGGACTTTTGCGTCGCCGAGTTTTCCCGCTTCGGCCGCCGCGAATAATTTTTCATCGGGTGGTGCCGCCCACAGCGCGTAGGAAAGCCGGGAGGCGAGATCGAAGGCGTTGAGTTTGCTTTCTTCTTCGTCGGTGACCTCGGCCAGATACAGAAACGACGGCGAGCACAGAATCATTTTCAGGGTATCGAGCGCGGCCTTGCGCGGCGTCGCCTTTTCGCCGATTCGCTGCTGATAAGTCTTCTGAATCTGCGCCCGGTCGGCATCGTTGAGCGGCCGACGGTAGGCGCGTTTGCCGAAGGCGTAGAGCTGTTCGAGTGCCTTGTCGGCCTGAAATCCCTGCTCGCCAAAAACGCTCAGCTCCTCGATACCACCACCTTTTTCGGGGATGGGTCCGTCGATTTTGATTTCGGCAATGCGGATGTGCGGCAGCTCGCCTTGTTTCAAAATGTGGGTGCGACTGACGCCGCTGACTGACTTGACACCTTCGAACTCGTCTTTGTATTGCGAGTTGACCTTGATCACCGAGGCGCGCGATTCGTATGGGCCATTGGGAAAAATGAAGCGCGGTGTCTGCCCGCCTTCGAGCCAGACGCGAAAGGTGATCCATTCGAAGTCCTCATCCGGCACCAGCGCTTCGGCGAGCACGGGTTCCACCGACTGCGGATAGTGAATGTGTCCCTTGGTGACATCGCCGGGCACCACGGCGAGACGAAACGGCTCGGAAAAATCGATGCCGAAAATCTTCGGGTCGTAGTGAGTGAAGCGATGCATCGCTTTGGCATTGACCTTGATCTCGTAAAGGCCCGAGACCGGCACGCCTTCGAGAAAGTCCTCGATGTGGCCGTAGCCGCCCTGGCGTGTGTCTGTGTCAGGCTGCTCGTAGAGGCACAGAAACTCGAAGTTGAACGCGGATTTGTGTGAGCCGGTCAATTCTTCATACTGTCGGAAGTTGTCGGTGAAGTGCCACGACTGCTGCTTTGTCGGCGGCTGTCCGAGGCGCGCCTCGACCAGGCGATTGGCCGATTGAAAGTACTGATCGAGCAGAAATCCGGAAGTGATCAGCGAAGCGCCGATGGTATCGATGTGGCCGCTGGTTTTTTCCTTGGGGAAATCGGCGGTCAGTCCCAGCGTATCGATGCGCCGACCGAACAGCGTGTGCAGGGTGTTTTCGTATTCCTCGTTGGAGAGGCGGCGCATCACGGTGCGCGCGCCGGTGCTTTCGATCTTGCCGCGCGCCAGTTCCATACCCTCGCGCAGTGCACGCAGCACCTTCAGGCGTTCGTCGTCGTTGGGCTGATCCGACTCGTCGTGCGGAGGCATTTCTTTGAGCGTGATCTGATCGATGATCGCTTTCGCATCGATCAAATCCTGCTCGGTCTGCAGCGGAAATTCGAAATCCTCAAAGTCGCGGTCGCCTTTTGCCAGCGCCGAGTCATGACACTCCAGGCAGTACTTACCGACAAAGTCGAACATCACCCGTTCGGCGGTCGCTTCATCCGCGCGCGCGGTCGTGGCGGTGAGGGCAAACGCGACTGCGAACGCGAGCCTCGCTGCGCTCGACAAAGTGGGACGTTTCATCGGCGGAGATGCCCTCAGGAAAAGGTGCCGGTACTGGTGCCGAAGGCCTCTGTCTCCACGCCCATGCCCTGAGCGATATCGAGGAACAGATTGCACAATGGAACCTTGTTGATGCCCTTCGACTCGACCCGCTTAAACTCCCCGTGACGGTAGCCGCCGCCGGCGAGAACGATCGGCAGGTCGCTGTTCTGATGCGATGCGGCGTTGCCCATGCCACTGCCGAACACCACTGCGGTCGAATCGAGCAGTGTCTTGTCGCCGTCCTGAATGGCTGCCAGCCGGGTCAGGAATTGGTTGAACTGGGCGATCTGATACGTCTCCAGCGTGATCAGGTGTTTGATCGCTTCCTCATCATTGCCGTGGTGGGAAAGCCCGTGATACGACTTATCGATGCCGAGATTCTGCGGTAGAAAACTGCCGCCGATTTCCAGCGTGGCGATCCGCGTCGAGTCGGTCTGCAGGGCCAGCGCGATCAGTTCGTAGAGCATCGGCAGGTCGTCGACGGTGTTGGCGTCGGCGGGTTTTTCAAAAGGCGCGCCCGGTTTGGGGTGGCTGGCCCAGCGCTTGCGCAGTTCGAGCCGCTTCTCGACGTCGCGAATCGAACTGAAATACTCGTCCAGCTTCTGCTTGTCCTCGCTGTTGACGCGTTTCGATAGACGATTGGCGTCTTCCAGTACGGTATCGAGAATCGACGACTGCAGGTGATTCTCTTCGACCCGCTGCGCCTGGCGATCCTTCGAGTCGCTGACAAACAGCCGATCGAACAATTCGGCCGGCCCGGTGATCGGCGGCACGCGCACCCCGGACTTGGTCCAGGCGATCTGGCAGCCGCCGTGAATGCCGCCTTCGGAGCCGACCGTCAGCGATGGGAAACGGGTGTGCATGCCGACCTCGTCCGCCATGAACTGATCCAGCGAGACATTGCCTTGCGGTCGGTTCTGCGCCTCCGAGTTAAGCACGCCGGACAGAAACGAATGCACCGCAAAATGACCGCCCTTGATACCGTGATCGAGCCCGCGATATACCGTCATGTGCTTGCGGTTTTCGGCGAGCGGCTTGAGCAGGTTGGTCAGCGCGTAATCCTTGCCGGTGGCTTCCGGGAAAAATTGCTTTTGTTGAAAACCGAGCAGGTTGCCGATGCCGACGAAGCGCCGCGCACCGACGCCGGCGCCTTTGGTGGCTTGCACTGCAGCCTGAGCGCCCGCAGTAGCAGTCTTTGCTTCTGCGGCGAACAGCGATGGCAGGCCGGGCAGCGCGAGCGAGGCACCGACCGATTTGAGCACAAAGGAGCGTCTGTCCATGTTGGATTTCATCACCCCAATGTCGAGCGATTGCGGGCGCGGTGCAAGTGGCGTAAAAGTGGGGGGTAGCCGCTCAATTTCGATACCGGCAGTCAGTCGATCTGCGGGGATTGAGAGGATGGGAGATTGAGAGAGTCGGAGACTCGATAGCAGGTAGCCGGTGGCGAAGGCAGGGCCAGCGATCAAGCCACCGGATGAAAGGGATACACCCATAGCCATAGCCCCGGCAGGGGCGACAGAAATTCACCTGGACCCGTGGCGTCGCGACCCGTTCGATCGCCCCTGCCGTGTCTCCGGCACTGCTTTCCGGATCGCCTCGGAATTCAAAAATTCAGATCCAGCTGTCCCCCGGTACGGCGGAACGTGATTTGCCATGGTGCGTCCACACGGATGCGGATGGAATGACGCCCGCTCAAGCTATCGCTCAGCTGCTCAAGGCGCCGTGCCCGGTTCCAGCACCAGGTCCTCCGGCCAATCGGCTCCCTGATCGATCCAGCGGTAGAGTTGGGTCGACTCGCGGTCGGAGAGGCGATGACCGGTCGGGGGCATGGCTTCGATAAAATAGTCGGGCAGCACCGTCACCAGGAACAGGCTGCTTTTTTCGGGATCCCCCGGCACCAGCACCCTTCGTCCGCCGTTGAGCTCGGTCATTGACGAGCGCCGCTGAAAACTCAAGCCGGTGAGCGGCCCTTCGTCGTAGTGGCAGCTCACGCAACGGGTCTGCAGCAGCGGGGCAATGTCATTTTTAAAGCTGACCTTAGCGTCGGGCACGCTTCCCGAGTCATCGAACAGCACGATCACCTCGGGAACACTCTGCGTAGTGGTGCACGCCGCCAGGGCCACAGTGGTCAGCAACAGGCAAATGAGTCGCCACAACTCACAGGGTAAGGAAGACGATGCGAGTGAAGTTCTCATGCTTTCATTCTGCACCGCCATCAGTCCCGACACCTCGCATATCCTGTTCAACCTGTTCCGGCGATTGCGCTGAGAGGTTCCACCCGTTGGCCACCGAACCTGGTTCGAGTGATGCCGTCCCGTGGTTTCGCGATCGGCTTTCGGTAAAGCGATGCCCCGGGCAGAGGGTACGGCGGGAGTGTCGCGCTTCCCCGGGGTGTAGCTGGAGGGCGGATGCCTCACCCAAGCCGGAGATGCCTCAGCGGCGCTTCCCTGAAACCTCCGGTCTGCCGAAACGCGGAGGGAAGTTCTGTGCTGCAACGAACGGGCTTTCTAACTGCGCTCGATGGATCCTCCGTGCGGCGCGCCGCCTTTTTTCATAAACCGGCGAAACGTTTTTTTGTCATCGGAAATGGTGAAGGTATTGATGTCGCCATTTCCCCAGTCGAATTCGATAATATCAGGGGCGGCGACGGTAAACTCTTTCTCCATAATCTTGCGCCCATCGGCATAGACCTGAGCCTCATTGCCTTTGAACTTGATGATCATTTCGTCGGCGTTGGTGCCTTTCCAGACAAACTGGCGATCGTTGAGCCATTTCTCCAAATCCATGGCCGCCACTTTCTGCGGTGTTCCGGCATCGCCGTACTCGCGATAGGCGGCGGTGACCCGGGGATCGACCAGCCCCCTGAGTTCCCTGCTCACGGCATCGACGGCGGCTTTGTCTCCTTTTTTGGAATATTCAGCTCTCAGCTTGAGCAGGTGTTCTTTGTATTTTTTTTGAATGGGGGCGATCTCGCGGAAAACGGCGTCTTCAAAGTTGTCCCTCAAATGGGCCAGTCTTGCCGGATCATCGGTCGGTTCGGCCGAAGCCAGCGGCGATCCCAGCAGGCAGCCAAGCACGCAGATTCTGAACAGTGAACGTTTCATGGAAAAACTTTTTCAGGAATCGGGTTCCCTGTCAAGGTAAGCGGAAGTGAACTGGTCTGCCTTCCTTCCGGGTGGAGCGGCAATGGGAAAAATGTCGCTATGCTGCCCGGTCCCACGGCAGTGGACCCGCGGCTTGGAGTGTGCCGGCCGAAATTGGCAGCAGGGTGCCTGACCCCGGGCGCGGGCTCTATTCAGCCGTATAGGTGTCTACGACCAAATTGTCCATGCCGACGCGTTGTGAGCTCGCCGCATCGCCTCCGTAGCTGAAGCGTAAACTTTTCACATCTGAACCCCTGTAGTTGTGCGATTCCGAAAGCAGTGTTTCACCATTGAGACTGACCGAGACCCGGCCTTCGCGACGATCGAACTCAACAACCAAAGCGACGGTCTCTCCGACGGGAAATTCGCCAATGGTTTTTGATCCATCCCCGAGCCGGTGGGTACTGATCCTGCCCCGCTTATCAAATATCAGGGACTCGGCAAAAGCGATGTCGAAAAATATTACAAAATCTTCGCGATTCTCTCCTGCTTCAGTTTCACTGAAAATTAGATCACAACGAAACCGGCAGGCATCTTTTTCGTCCGGCAGAGCGAACTCGACTTGATCGTAAACGATCGGGTTTCCGGGTTTTGCCCGCGGTGTCCTTTCATCGACAAAAAACTCTAATGCCGGCCCGCGCATCTTCGAAATCGAAGGCGAAACGATCGGATCACCCGAACCCGTTTTGGTGGGCCCGGTTTTCCCGCCAACCACAGGAGGCAGTCCCGGCCTGTGGGGCGGGGAATCCCAGCCGACATTAAAGATTGTTTCCCATTTACGAGCTCCGGTTTCAACACTTCTACAGGTGGAGAGCACTTCGCGCGCCTGCTCTAAGCCCGCCTCTTTCCCTTTGAATTCAGCCTGCCAATATTCGTGGCCGGTGTGCAAAAAATACAAGCCCGCGGCGGCGCCTTCCTGAGAAACCCGGGGCTTTGCCAACAACCCGCGAAACACACCCCTGGTCAGCGGAGCCTCAGTGAAATCGGCTTCTCCGATACCCATTTCGGTAAGGGATTTTTCGGCAAAATTCTCCAGGCCTTTCATCTCGCCCTCAGGTCCGCGCGATAAGGTCAGTTCAAACGCCTCCCCGTTTTCGTCCGACCAGCGAACGGAGAACTTCTCGGAAATTGAGAGCTTGTCGACAATCAGTTCCATCGCCGGGTCGAGCTCGACCTGGATCGTCTCGCCCAGAAACGAAAAGTTGTTTTTCGTCTGGTGTGCAACTTCCTCCATTTCAAGATCATCGCCCGCCTCGATTCGCTGAAACCAATCCACTCCTGACGCAATTCCTGCATCGATCATCGATTGGTAGTGGCCTCCGGTATCAGCCTTAACCAGTCGGACGGGAGTTTTTGAATCCTGCAGTTTCCCGACGTAGCTGGCGATCATAGCGGAATCCATCAATTCGTCGTCGGACGAATAGAACACGAGCACCGGGCAGGTGATTTTTTCAGCGTTTTGATAAGCCGAAAACTTCTGCAGAAAGTCTCCCACTTCGTCGAAATCCTCGAGGACCGGCAGTAAAGGATCCAGGAGTCGCAGCAGATCGACCGGAGGAGCATAGACGGCAACTCCGTTCACTTGCTCCGAAGCTTGCGCCAATGCCAGAGCGGTGGTCGCGGCAGAGCTGTGACCGGCCGCGTATATTTTTTCGGGGTCGATGGCCGGGATTCGGGATGTGGCATACTTCAAGGCCGCGACTGCATCGTCCACTCCACCATTACTATCGATGAATTCCGACATGGCATCCATTCGATCAAGGTCATCGGCGCCCTCTTTGACACTGCCACTGATCTCATAGGCGATAACCGCGAAACCTGCTTTGACGTAGGGGATATGCTCGGCGGAATCCCCGTCCTGGAGCGACATCCCGTGATAGAGAGGGCTTCCGGCAGGTCCAATCAGAACACACGGCAACCTGCGCTCTTTGTAATCCGCGGGAAGGTAGATCCATACCTGTTTCTGTGACTCAGGAATGGTGAACTTGCGCATCAACACTCCCTCAGGCATTTCTGCCGCTGGAGAAGTCATCGATCCGAAAAGGATCAGTGTTAGAAATGGAAAAATAAATTTCATTACCTTGGTGAAGTAAGATTGAGCAGCTTTCCGAAAATAAATGGGTCGATCAAGCATTTCCCGTCCCGGTAATTGATCGGACTTTGCTGTTCCGGGGATTGCTGTAGCGGCGTCGGTCCTGCGGAGACAGGAGGCACAGGCGGCTCATGAGATTGATGAACCAATAACCGTCGTCGTGACGCGGTTGCCCATGATGGCTTTACCGCCCGGAAGGCCGTTGACCGAGAGGTTGCAGTGCTCAAATTCATATCCCGACCCCGATGCCATGGATCATTTTCTGCGCCTTTACAGGCGTCTTGACTGTATCCACATGCTGGCCGATTGCGTTAAACTCATGGCAACCCGGGCTCCGAAAGTCAAAACAATGGAACAGGCTTTTGAGTTTGTTTTGGAGGTGAAAACCTGCCTGATTTTCGGGTCTGATAAATCCGGCTTACCGAGTCTTTGGGACGTTGTCGATTTACCGGATCGTCAACCGGGACAAAAGGGCTGGGGGGAAAAAGTGTCGGCGATCTGGGCATGGAAAAACGAATTGCCGGCACTTTGTCCCAACGAAATTTTCTACGGGAAGCTGCCGGGCGGGTTGGCGGTTTTAATGTGCATGGATCATCTGCGGACGAGGCATTACCCCCAATATCATCGGCCTGTTTCGACCTGCAAACCGCTCGCCCGGCAGGCGTTTGAATTGATCAAAATGGAGCCGCGTACCACCGCGGATCTTCGCCGCGAGTTGTCGGTTCTGGGGGAGATCAGCAAATCGCGCGTCGATGCCGCGCTGGTCGAATTGCAGGTAACGCTGAACGTCGTTCGTTCCAACGCACGGGAATTAAAGAAAGACACCTGGCTGCCCTTTGCGGATCAATACGGAGAGATCGAGGCCGGCAGCGGCGATCTGTGAACGGCGCCGCGCGGGTGGGGTGGGGAAGT
>CBDULB010000034.1:0-47358 GCA_965367965.1 uncultured bacterium
AAAACCATATTCCAGTCACTCGCCAGGCAAGTCGGCGAACGCAGTGAGCTCGATGCCGACGATTTCGGTGCGATGCTCAGCGCGGTGGAGGTGGTCTCGAAAAACGACAAAAGCCTGGCCCGTTCGATCATCGGCACTCTGTTGGAGACGCGTCACGCGCTGACGCTGGTGACCAAAATTTCGGAATCAAAAGGCGGCGCGGCCGAACTGCTCGGTGGCATGCTGACCTCGGCGCAAGCGGTTGCTTTCGATCCGGGACGTACTGAAGCTGAACGGGTCACCGCCATCAGCCGACTGCGCCTCAAGGGCATCGAGGTGTTTCGAGACACTGCCAGGCAACTGCTCGACTCCGCTCAGCCGGGCGCTGTGCAAACGGCCGCGATCGATGCGCTTGGCGGTTTTACCGGTGACGAAATCGGCCGCATCATTCTCGATTCATGGAAAGGCCTCGCCCCAACGGCTCGCGAACGGGCGCTCGGTGTGCTGATGCGGCGCAAGGCCTGGGTGGCGACTTTGCTCGATGCGGTCGAGTCCGGTCAGGTGACTCGCGCCGACCTTGGAGCGACGCGGATCGCGGCCCTGTCGGCACACGGCAAAGACGAAATCAGCGGGCGGGCGAAAAAGGTATTTTCCTCGGCGGGATTTGCCGGTCGCGACGAAGTGGTTGCGACGTATCAGCCAGCGCTGACCATGACCGGTGACGCGGATCGTGGCAAAGTCATCTTCGGCCAGTCCTGTGCCGCCTGTCACCAACTCGACGGAGTCGGTCAGGAGGTCGGAGCGCAGCTGGCGGGCATCATGATTCGCGGCGCCGATTCGGTGATGCTCAACATTCTCGACCCCAATCGCGAGGTTCACGCCGATTTCTTGCTTTACTCGGTCAGCCTGAAAGACGGGGCGGTCGAAACTGGCATGATCCGATTCGAATCATCATCGGCGATCAAACTGCGGCGCATCGATGGCAGTGAAGTGGAACTGCTGCGGGTCGACATCGACAAGGTCACCAGCCTGGGGACGTCGTTCATGCCCGAGGGCCTGGAGGCGGCGATTTCTGTGCAGGGGATGGCCGATTTACTGACCTGGATGAAGTCGCTCGATTAATCGTCGGTGGTTCGCCAAAACCGCGCTCAGCAGAGCCGCGGATTTCGTGAAAATATGGTCGAACGGCTCCTGGCTGACGCCGCAGGGAAATTTTCACAAATTCCGCTACAACCAATTGGGGCTTGGCAGGGTTTCATCGGCGTTGTCTGATGATATCGATGAATTTGATGAGTTTTTGTAAGCACAGCCTTTACGGCATGGCCGTGACATCGCTGCTTTTTTTAACGCAGTGTGCCGATGACCCTGCTGGCGACGCCGTGTCTGCGGAGGTCGTCGACGATGCCGAAGCGGAGGCCGCCGCATTGGAGTTGGCGAACTCCCTGGATTTCGGGTTGGGCGACGAGTCCGTCGAAGAAGTCAGTGAAGCGGACGCGGCCAGCTCACGCGTGTTCGTGTTCGATGGAAACTCCAAAATTGGTTTCATTGGTTCCAAGCTGACCGCCATTCATGAGGGCAGCTTTAAGAACTTTTCCGGCCACTTTACGGTGGCAGGTGAGGGTATCGACCGCGATGGCACGCACCGCATCAGCATCGACATGGCGTCGGTGGCGACGGACGAGGAAAAACTGACGACGCATCTGAAAAGCGAGGATTTTTTTGATGTCGCCAGGTATCCCGTGACGACTTTTTCGCTCCTCGATATGACAGCGGCAGATGGAGAGGAGCAGGGCAATTATCAAGTGGTGGGTATTCTCGATCTGCACGGCGTGAAAAAGAAGATCACCTTTCCGGCGCAGATCGATGTCGCGGAGGATCGTAACTCGCTCGCTATGAAAGCCCGATTCAGTATCGATCGCAAGGCGTTCGGCATCGTCTACCCCGGCTTGCCGGATGATCTGATCCGCGACCGGGTGGTGATCGACCTCGACCTGGAAGCCCAGCCTGGCGATCCGGCTGCGCTGAACTTGACGGCTTCGGAGGAAAAATCTCAGCCGATCGTGTTGAGTGCGCCGGACCCTGCGGATACCGCTGGAAATCCGGGAGCGCGTCCGGCTGGCCAGCCCGGGGAAGGCGGTGGACGCCGTCAGGGAGGTGGCGGCGGCGGTGGTGGTGGCCGGGGAGGTACCCCCGCCGAATCGATCGCCCGGATGGATGGCAATGGTGATGGCAAATTGACTGCCGACGAAGTCCCTGAATTCGTGTGGAGCCGGATGTCTGCCGCCGATACCAATGGTGATGGTTCCGTCGATGAAGAAGAGTTGACCAAGTCGCGGGAGGCGCGTGAAGCCGAGGGCGGAGGCAGTGGTGGTGGCTTCGGTGGTGGTGGCCCGCGTGGCGGAGGGGGAGAGGATCGCGGTGATGCCCGCGAGAGTGATCGTTAGACAGGGCTGAGGTTCGGCCTTTTTTATTTGTCCGGTCAGGGATCACCCGGGCGGCGATCCAGCGTTCCTGTCAGTGCTCGGGATAAGGCGAACGTGTCCCCACGATCGCGTGAACGATCGCAGGGAGTTTCCAGGTTCGTTGCCGGTGGACTGTTCGATCAGGCGGCGAGACCGGGAAGCTCGGGGTCCGGTTCGTCGTCGGGGTCCGGGTCGTACATCGGGTTGCGATCGTAGAGTCCGGCATAGACGGGGTCGCGCAGGTAGTCGGTTTTCCGCAAGCGATCGACGTGACCGCTTTCGATGACGTACTGCTCGGTATTGGGGAGCTCGAGAATGTCGTCAGCCGAGGCAGCTTTGCCTACCAGTCGTGCCAGTGACTTGGTTGCGATGCAGTTGTTGGCGCCGAACATTTGGATCGAACCGCAGTTATTGATCAGCGTTTTCCAATCTTTGTAGGTCTTTTCCAACTGATCAATATCCTGCCAGAAGCTGAAGGTGCGGACGCCGTAGCCACGCATCAGGGTCAGCGCGGTGCGCAACTGATCGAGCTCGCCGAGCTTGGCGGCTTCGTCGAGCAGGAACAGTGTCTCGCGTTTCGGGCGGCGGGTACGTGCCAGCAGCAAGGAGAACAGGGCGCTGATCCACAGGCGCAGCAAATTGCCGTGTGACTCGAGGTAGTCCGGCGGCATCGCCAGATAGACGGTGACGGGCCTGCCGGCGCGCAGTGCTTCGAGGTCGATGCTGGTGCTGGTCAGGCAGTGTTCGATTCCGTAAGTGAAATCGAAATGCTGGATGGCGGTCGCATGAATGCCGCTGCGGCATTTGTCTTCGGTACCGAGGTAGGTGCCGATCTGTTGATACGAGATCTGCGGTAGCAACTGCTTCCTGGTGTCGAGCAGGACGGCGAGATTGTAGGTTGAGTCGTCACTCATCAACAGCTCGCGCATGTAGATGAGGTTGCGCTTTTCGGCGGCTTCACCGGGGAAGGCTTTGGCGACGGCACCGGCGACTCCGGCGAGCAATCCGTCGGCGCGAATGTCCCAGAACGGATCGGGGAGCGACTGGGTGCCGGTTCCGTGAAGCATGCCGGGAAGGGACATCGCGAGATGCTCGACCGGAAGATGGCGACCAACATTTTCGAGCAGGTCGAAAGGGTTGAAGCTGGCCGTTTTTTCATCGGTGATCCCGAACGGATCGAGCACGTAGACCTTCTGGCCCATCGCTCGACGTCGATTTGCGGTGACCCGGGTGAGCTCGCCTTTGACGTCGATGACAATGGCGGGACCGGGATAGGTTAGCAGGTGGGGAACGAGGGCGTTACGGGTTTTTCCTCTGCCGGTCGGGGCAAAGACCATGCCGTGGCCTTCGGAAGGGGCGGCGAACAACGGGTTGCCCGGACCGGGCGATGCACCAGCCGGGGCAGGCTGATTATCGGGGGGCGAGTGATTGCTTTGAAAGCCGACACTCGGTGGAGTCTTAGACTCCGTTTCCCAGCCGAGGAGAAGATTCCCCTCGCTGAGTTTTTGGGTTATTTGTGGTGTGTTCATGCGCTTTTGCATTGTCGAACACAAGCAGAGTGGCACACAGAAATGAGTGGGCCAACGTTGGGATGATGGAAAATCCTGAGTGCTAAAAAAAGGATGTTATGAAAAACATTGATTGAATCAATGTAGGCTTAGTATAGAGGAAATTAATTTTTTGAACAAATTTGACGAATTATTTCAGCATCCTGTGAATGGGCGGTGGACGGTGGTGAACAGCGGTCGCAGATCGTCTATTTGTCTGACATTTTCGGGCGGCGAAATTTTCGACGTGCGACTTCGACTTTATCCCGTTCGGCGCAGCCCTGGATGTGATCGTTGACCAACCCCATCGCCTGCATGAAGGCATAGGCTGTGGTCGGGCCGATGAATGACCAGCCGCGTTTCTTGAGGTCTTTGGCGAGGGCGACAGACTCCGGACTGCTGGTGATCTGGCGCAGGCTCGGCCAGTCGCATTTTTCAGGTCGAGCTTCGGGTGCCGGTTCGTGGCTCCAGAAGTAGGCGGCGAGGCTGCCGCACTCGTCGACCAGTTCGCTGGCGCGGGCGGCGTTGTTGATGGTCGATTCGATCTTGCCGCGATGGCGGACGATGCCGGCATCCCCCAGCAGACGGGTGATATCGCGCTTGCCGAACTTGGCAACTTTGTAAAAATCGAAGTCGCTGAAGGCGGCACGAAAGTTTTCGCGTTTGCGCAGAATGGTCAGCCAGCTGAGCCCGGACTGAAACCCTTCGAGGCAGATCTTTTCAAACAGTCGCTGATCATCGGTGACCGGATAGCCCCACTCGGTGTCGTGATAAGCGCGGTAATCGTCGAGTTCGCCGCACCAGAAACAGCGGCTGTGATTGGCGTCGGTATCGTGGATGAGGCCGTTGTCGGGAGGGGCGTCGGGCATGGATCAGATGGGTTCAGGCTTGCGTGGAGAGCGTAGAGTTTTCACAGTGTTGTTATGAAGCGGATTCTGTATTTTCTGGCGCTGTTGATCGCGACTTCGCTCAGAGCTGAGGTCGGCGACAAGCCGAACATTCTGTTCATCACCGTCGATGATATGAGTTGCGATTCGATCGGGGTGTTTGGTTCCAGGCTGGAAGGCATCTCGCCAAATGTCGATGCGTTGGCAGCCGAAGGGATGCGGTTTGAGAGGGCGCACGTGCAGGTGGGCAATTGTTATCCGTCGCGCAATGTGATGTTCTCCGGACGGTATCCGCACAATTCGGGGGTCGAGGGCTTTTATGCGGTCAAGCCGGTCGACTATCCGGTGATGTGTGATTTGATGAAATCGGCGGGCTACTACGTGGCGATCCGGGGCAAGGTTGCGCATTCAACGCCGTACCAGCCGTACGCCTGGGACGATGATCTGACGACATCGGGTGACGGCGAGCCGCGGCACCTCAAGGATGTGCCGAGTTACGGCGAGTGTACCGCGGAGGGGATCGCGAACGCGAAAAAGGCCGGTAAGCCATTTTGCCTGAACATCAATATTTCGGACCCGCACAAACCGTTCTGGTTTGCCGACGATCCGCATCCGGCGTCGAAGGAGTATTCGGCAGACGAGGTGCCGGTGCCCGGGTTTTTGCCGGATGATCCGGCGGTTCGTGAAGAGCTCGCGCTTTACTACACGTCGGTGCGGCGGGCGGATGATGCGGTGGGTTCGATTTTGAAAGCGCTCAAAGATTCCGGTGAGGAGGAGCACACCATGGTGATGTTTCTCAGCGATCACGGTATGCCGCTGCCGTTTGCCAAGACGCAGTTGTATCATCACAGCACGCATACGCCGTGGATCGTGCGCTGGCCGGGTGTGGTCGAGGCGGGATCGGTCGACAGCGGGCACATGATTTCGGCGGTCGATCTGATGCCGACCTGGTGCGACATCGCCGGGCTGGATCATCCTGAGGGCTTTGATGGCCGTTCCTTTCTGCCGCTGCTGAGAGGTGAAGCTCAGCAGGGGCGCGATGAGGTGTTCAAGGTTTACAATGAGAATGCCGGTGGCAATCGCAATCCGATGCGTGGCGTGCAGACGGATCGGTATTTGTATTTGTTTAATCCGTGGTCGGACGGCGAACTGACGATGGCGACGGCGACCAGCGGCACCGTGACATGGCGGCGCATGATGGCGATGGGTAAAGAGGACTCGTATGTCCAGGAGCGGGTCGACCTGATGAAGTTTCGAGTGCCGGAGGAGCTGTTCGATGTGCAGGCGGATCCGGATTGTCTGCACAACCTGATCGATGAGCCGAACCACACAGCGGCCCTCGCCGATCTGCGCGAGCGGATGGAAAAATTCATGGTTGAGAGCGGTGATCCCATTCTTGAGGTGTTCCACCAACGGGACGATGCGGCAGCCCGCAAAGCTTACGTCAACAAAGTGCAGGCGGAGGCGGATGAGCGGCGAAAGCAGCGTCAAGGCGGAAAGAAGAAGAAGGCTGCAGACCGGAAGAGGGCGGGGGAAGGAAACAAAAACGCCAAGTAGTCAGAGTGCTGAAGCATTGGGATCGCCTCAGCTTGAACTGGTCAAAGCAAAGGAAGGGCTCTCGTCGTGAGTTTTAAATCTCTTACAAAATGTGCTGCTGTTGGCATTGCGCTTGGGCTTTTCTCTGCCGGGGCGGCGCATGGTGGCGAAGTGGATTCGGCGGGCGTGACGAAAGTTGTGCGCCGTTATTTTCCGGAAGGGTCCGGGGGCGGGCTTGCTGTCCTGGTCGTTAAGGGCGGCAAGGTCGTTCACTGCCGGGGCTATGGTTTCAAAGAGAAAGAGACTCCGATCACTGCCGACACGAAATTGGGGCTGGCCTCGGTGACCAAGCAGTTCGCGGCGATGTGCGCGGCCATGCTGATCGAGGAGGGAAAGCTGAGCCTTTCTGACAAGGTGGCCGATCACCTGCCGGAGCTGATATTTCCGCAACAGGGACGGGAGCTGTTGATTCGGGATTTGATTTGGCACACCAGCGGGCTGGCGAATTTCATCAAGGCGGAGGAGAAGGAATCGATCGCGAAATACAAAGCGGAGCACGGTCTCGAGCGTCTCAATAACAAGACTCACGCCGAGTGGTTGGCTACCCGGGCGCTGCTGCGTGAGCCCGGAACGGAGTGGGAATACACCAACTCCGGATACGTTTTATTGGCACGCATCGTCGAAGTTCTTGCAGGGCAGCCCTTCCACGAGTTTCAGCAGGAGAAAATCTTTGATGCTCTCGGAATGAGCAGCACTTCGGACAGCACGCGCTTCAACGGGTCCGGCAACATGATGACGACGCTGAACGACTACGCCAAATGGGATCGCGCTCTCCGCGAGGGAACGCTGTTAAAAGAGGAGACCGCGAAGTTGTTGTTTGAATCCGGAACTCTCGATAACGGTGAGAAGGTCGATTACGGATTCGGCTGGAAGCTCGCTTATGAGGGGGGTGAATTGATTGAGGTGTACCACGGAGGCGTTGGCAGTGCGCCTGCCTCGTCCCGTAATTTCGTGCTGCGGGATTTGCGCAATCGCATCACTGTGGTGTTCTTCGCGCGCGAGAACTTGAGTTTTACCAGGACCGTGAGGTCGGAATTCGCAGGGGCGATCCGGGATGTGGTGCTGGCCGATGAATCAAACCGGTAGCAAGCAAATCCGTTCAGCGTTGGAACAGCTATCGCCCATGTTGATGGCCCTGCCGGGCGCCTCGATGTCTTCGTTTGGAAAGCAGGGAATTGAAGAAGTTAACTGCTGAGGCACTGATCACTGGCGATTGAGCGGGAGATTTATTCAGGGATCCTGAGTCAATGTTGCGAGCGCTGCTGAAGGATGAGTGATTTCCGGAGCTCCAGTTTTTCCTGCTGTGGGATTATTCTGTCTATGGGTGACGGGATGTCGAACCTTGTGCGTGATCACGGGTGCCCGTTGGATTGCGTGAGAGTCAGGTTAAAGGCAGAGTTTCGCCATGATACTGCGACTTTCTTTAGTGCTCTTGATTGCGGTGGCCCGGGTGGTTCCGGGATTTGCTGAGGTCTCCCAGAGCTCGGGAAAAATCGCCAAAGGCAGCGAGTGGGAGACGGAATATCACGTCGTCGATTCGGGGGTGGACGGGCCGACCGTGTTGATCGTCGGTGGCATGCACGGCAATGAGCCGGCGGGCTGGCGGGCGGCGGAGCAGATCCGGCACTGGCCGATTGTAAAGGGCAAGCTGGTCGTGGTGCCGCGGGCAAATGCGAAGGGCCTGGCGGAGGATACCCGTTATGTGCCGGAGCAGCCGGAGGCAGCGCGGGATTTGAATCGCAATTTTCCCGCGGGCGGGGAGACCATCCAGCCGCGTGGCGAACTGGCGATGGCGCTATGGAAGTTTGCCAGCCAGGCTGATCCGGACTGGGTGATCGATTTGCACGAGGGCTTCGAGTTCAATCTTTCGCACAGTCCGAAGGACGGTCACAAAAAGTCGGTCGGCTCGAGTGTTATTTATCGCGGCGGCAGCGCCATGGATCCGCTGGCGGAGCGCATCGTCGATGCGGCGAACGCAACCGTGACCGATGCCGGGAAGCGCTTTTCACTGCTGCGTCGCGGGCCGGTGGACACGGGCCTGGCGCGGGCATGTATCAATGTGCTCGGGGCGGAAGCGCTGATTCTGGAGACGACCTTTAAAGATCAACCCTTGTCGCTGCGCACGCGTCAGCACCGGGCGATGGTCAACGTTTTGCTGAATCACATCGGTCTGATCGATCGTGATTGCCGGGGGATTCTGGCCGCTGCGAAGCAGGATGGCCATCTTTTGGTCGGTGCCTTTGACGGGCCGGGCACGGGTGGCAGCAAGACCGACTTGTTTGGTCTTATCGATACAGCGGAGGACATGACGCTGCATTTTGTCGGCGGTGCCGAAATGCGGCGCGAGGTTCTCGACCAGTTTGATGTCGTGGTTTTTCCAGGAGGCAGTGGTTCCAAGCAGGCAAAGGCGGTCTCCGAAAGCGGTCGTGCGGCGGTGAGCGAATTTATCGATGCCGGTGGCGGCTACGTCGGGGTGTGTGCCGGGGCGTATCTGTGTTCGTCCCATTACGAGTGGTCATTGAACCTGATCGACTCGAGCGTGTTTACCGGCTCGCGGGAGATCCCCGGTAAAGGCAGAAAGCAGATGTGGTACCGCGGTAATTCGGCGGATATCGACATGCAACTCACTGAGGCGGGGCAGGCTGTTTTCGGTGAAGTCGGCGAACGGGTGACGGTGCGCTACCACAACGGGCCGATCATTTCTCCCGGACAGGATCCCGGCCTTGAAGACTATCGGGTGCTGGCCTGGTTTCGCTCGGAAAACGGGCTGTGGGAATCACAGAAAGGCACGATGATCAACACGCCGGCAATCGTTTCGGGAAGCTTTGGTGCGGGGCGGGTGATCTCGGTAAGTCCCCATCCGGAGAGCACGGAAGCGCTGCACCCGATCATCGCGAATTCGATTCGCTGGGTGGCGGGGAAGGAGTGAGGTGCCGGATCAGGGCGTTAGGGCGACCGGCCGGCGACAGAGCGCAGCGCAGCGCAAATTCAGGGAAACCAGCGACGGTCCCCGGGGGGCTGCATGCGAATAGCCTGTCTGGCATCGATTCGGCATTGCGGAGCTGAATAATTACTCCATCGCGGTGGTGTTTGTAGCGGTTTCGCCTTTTCGAGTGGAGTGACATGTGGTGTCGTGCCGGAAGTCTGAACAACCATTTTAAATCGCTATGCTTCGTTGCCTTTTTACCTTTGCAATTATCGTCGGCCTTTCGCCGTGTCTGTCTGCGCACGGCGAGGATTTGGCGGAACGTTCTGAGCGTTCGCCGGAGGAGGTCGCTGACGCTTTGGCGAAAAAATACGGGCACAGCATGGGCCAGGTTTCCTATATTCCCGCGCTGGCTCTGTGGGGCCGATTGCGTCTTGCGGAAATTGAGGACGGGAATGCCGCCGAAGTCAGGGCTGACGTAGAAAAGATCGCTGATGCCGCGCCGGTTCCGGAAAAATGGACCTCGGGTTCGGTGCTGGCCGGGCATTTGATTTACGGTGCACTCGGCGAGCGCGAGCGTTTGCTGAGTGCGGCGGCAGCAGGACTCGACGATGCGGGCAAGGCGCGGGCGTTTGTGCCCGGGCACAGCGACATGAGCGATGCGGTGTTCATGCATGGTCCCCTGCTGGCGAAAGCCTGGCAGATGTCTGGCAATGCCGAGTATCTGAAGGCGTGCATGGCGCACATTCATCACATGCAGAACTTGTGCCGGCGCGACGATGGTCTGTATCGGCACTCGCCGCTGGACGAGGCGGCCTGGGGACGGGGCAACGGCTTTCCGGCGCTCGGCCTGGCTTTGGTTTTGTCAGAGCTGGACGAGGGGGCGAAGGAATTTTCGGCACTGCGCGAGGACTGGTATCAGCATTTAAAAGCACTGACTGAACATCAGGATGCCGAGGGAATGTGGCATCAAGTGATCGATCACCCGGAGAGTTATGCCGAGTTCAGCTGCACCTGCATGATCGGTTTCGCGATGCTGCGCGGTATGCGCGAGGGGTGGCTGCCGCGCGACGAATTCGAGGATCCGGCGGATCGCGCCTGGGCGGCGATCAAGCGGCGCATCCATCTCGACGGTGAATTTCTCGAAGGCGTTTGCACCGGAACCGGCAAACAAACGTCGCTACAGGCTTATTTTGATCGCGGCGAAATCCACGGCCGTGATGATCGCGGCGGCGCGATGGCGCTCATGTTCTCGACCGAGCGGATGCTGTGGGAACGGGAGTGAGGCTCTGGCATTGAAGTGAAATACACGTACCGCCTGTAGCCGCAGTCCAGGGCCTCTGACCGAACCGGGTCCCGGAATGAGAATCGCTCAGGCTCCGGGCTTCCAGTTAGCGGGGAGCGCGTGCACTTCACGTTTGCGATGCGGGACCGGCGAGTCGGGACGGGCGATGGCGAAGATGACGCGTTGACCGGGGGCTTCGCTCCGGCTCTCATCGCTATGCGCAACTTTGACAGCAGTTGAGTTGTCGGTGCGGGCAATCGCGATCGGCTCGTTGATTGGTGCCGGTTCGGCAACGGGAGCCGGTCGAGTTGATTCAACTTTAGCTGAGGCGAGCACCACACGAGCCGGTGCAGGTGTGGGAGCAGGCGCGGGAGCCGGAACTGGCGGAGCGGGGATGCGCTCGGGCGCTGACTGCGGCGTCGGGGACGGAACCTGCGTGCGCGGCGCAGCTGAAGCCGGAGCGGGTGCCGGTGTGTTCGAGGCGAGCATGACATTCACGTCAGGCTGTTCGTCGATGAACTGTGGCCGGGCCGGGACGCCGGGTGCCGGAATTTCAGGAGTGGTGGCCGGCTCAGGTGCGGTGTCGCGACCGACCAGTTTGCGCAACCACTGCCAGCGGTTTTTGCTGCGCGTGGTTTCGTTATCGGCGAGCATCACGTCGTTGTGCTCAGGTTGAGTGCGTTCGATTTCAGGCTGACGCTCGGGCTGTAGCGGAGCGGTCGGACGGGAGCGATTTTCGGGCTGAGGCGCAGGCGTCGGCGTGGTGTTGTCGTCACCGCGTCCGCTCAGCCAGTGGCGTAGGCCGAAAGGTTTTTTGTCGTTGTCGGCGAGCATCACGTCAGCACTGACGGGGGCCTCGGGGGCGCGTTGCGGCTCGGGCGTGGGTGTAGCGGCGGGAGCGGGTGCGGGCGCTGTGTCTCTGGGCTTGCGATTCCAGAACCAGCCGCGCTTGGACTCCTTCTGCACATCGGGAATGGCGGCATACATCTGGCGGCAATGCTTGTATTTGGTCCGCTGCGAAAGGATCTGGCGGCTTTTCTCATAGTCGCCCCACTTGAGGATTTCGATGTCAACGTGGCGAACGCCCCAGTGATTCATCGCCGATTTGCTGGTGTGATAAATATCAATGGTGCCGGTGCCGACCAGAGCGCTACCGTAGTCATCGATGACGTAATTGGTCTTCGATCCCTTGATGCGAAAGGTGGTGCCCACCGGGTAACGCGACCAGTCAGCGGCGGCGGAGGTGTACGACGTCGATCGCTTTAACGTGGTGCCGACGGCAGTTTTGCGACCGTATTTGAGATGGTCGGATTCACTGTGTGTGTAGGCCGTAGTACGCACGGTCTGTCTTTTGTCACCGCTGCTGGAAAACACAACGGGAGGCGTAAAAAGGGCCACCAGGAGGACGGAGGCGGTGACAGCGCGGAGACGGGAATTCATTAAGAAAGCTTAAGTATTTATAAAAATTACTACATTTTTATAAAATTTCACCTTCTTTTGATAAATGCGGCGGCTTTTGAACGTACTTTTAGCGAAAGTTTTGTGCGTTTGCTTCAGGATTGAGGTCGGCTGACGGATTGGCGGATCGTCCAGAGGGAACCACAGGAGTGTGGTTCTTCCTTGCGCTACTGATCCGTCGCTGCTGGGGACACGCTGAGCTATTGCGTTTGCTTCGCGTTTTTCATCCGTTTGTGCAGCGGGACCTTGCCGCCCTCGCCGTAGATCGGTGAGTCGGAGCCGGCACTGCCGGGCAGGGCGGGAACGTTGACGGTCGGCAGGGACTTTTTCAGTTCGGCGATGACCCGGCGTTGCTCGTCGGTCAACGTGGCGGGATCGGCGGCGAGATTTTTGAATTCGTTGGCATCGGTGCGGTGATCGTAGAGTTCTTCGCTGCCGTCATCGTAAATCGTGTAGCGCCAGTCGTCGGAGCGCAGGCTGTGATTGTTGCGACCGAAGGTGCACAGGGCGGGGCGGCTCCATTCCGTGGCGGGATCTTTCAGCAGCGGGCGCAGACTGACGCCTTCGAGGTCGGCCTTTTCCGGAAGCCCGCAGAGATCGAGCAGGGTCGGGTAGACATCGATCAGGCCGACCGGTCGGGCGCATTCGACATCGGTGGCAATGGTGAGCCGTTCGGGACCGGCGATGATCAGAGGCACGCGGGTGGTTTCCTCCCACAGGGTGCGCTTGGCCCAGCGCAGTTTTTCGCCGAGGTGAAAGCCGTGGTCACTCCACAGCACGATGACGGTGTTGTCGGCGGCGGCGCTGTTGTCGAGGCTGTCGAGCAGCATACCGACGAGGTGATCGACAAAGCTGTTGGCGGCCAGGTAGGCCTGCACGGCGTGACGCCACTCGTCGTTTTCGACCATCCACTCATGACGCGGACCGGTCGGATTGAGAGTGAGCTGCTTGGCGTAATCGGGAAGGTCCTGACGATCCGTGGCGAGGGTTTCGGGGAGTTCGATGTCGTCGAGTGGATAGAGATCGAACCACTTTTTCGAAGCGTAGATCGGTACATGGGGCAGGTGAAAGCCGACCGCGAGAAAGAACGGTTGGTCGCCTTTGGCCAGTTTGGGGATTTCTTCGGCGGCCCAGGCGGCGGTCATGTGGTCGCGCTGTTTTTCGTCGGGCACGTCGACCTGACCCCAGTCCCAGAGCGGATGGCTGCCGGGCAGGGTGAAGTGGAGCTTTTCGTTGTTGCGCCGCCAGCCGCGGGTTTTTTCGATGTGGTCAAAGGACAGCTCGTCGACCTTGCCGTGGAAAATTTTGCCCATGGTCGACAGGTGATATCCGTTTTTGCGGAAGGTCTGGAAAATCGTCTCCTCGTTTCTGGTGCCGTCGACTTGGCGAAAGTCGGGTGACAGAAAATACATGCCGGTGGTTGAAGGCAGTTTGCCGAGCAGCATGCTGACGCGCGAGGGATTGCAGATCGGCGCCTGGCAGTGGGCATTGGTGAAGGTCACGCCGCGGGTGGCGAGAGCGTCGATGTGCGGCGTCTTGACCTGCGGGTGACCGCCGTAGCAGCCGAGCCAGTCGTTGAGATCATCGATGGAAATGAACAGTACGTTCGGCGGATCAAACGATTCGGCACGGGCATTGACTGAGGTCACAGTCAGGGCTGCGGCGAGGAGCAGAAATGGAATGGGTTTCACGAAGTTTATCGGAACGAAAGCCAGCGTGCGATGCAATGCAAAACGATGCGTAGTTTCCCGAATGTGCGGTTGACGGGGCCCCCGGTTATCGTCGATGACTGCTGTCATGAGCATCATTGCCCGGCTGATTTTTCCGCTGTTCGTATTCTGTTTCGCGATTGCTGTCAGGGCGGACGATCAACCCCGGCGACCCGATATCATTTTTATTCTCGTCGACGATCTGCGCTGGGACGAACTCGGCTGCATGGGCCATTCGTTTGCGAAGACGCCGAACATCGACCGTATCGCTTATGAGGGAATGCGTTTTCGCAATGCCTTCACCAGCGCGCCGCTGTGTTCTCCGTCGCGCGCCTGTCTGTTGACCGGGCAACACGTCAGCCGTCACGGCGTTCTCGACAACACCAATCGCAGCGAGCACAGTCATACCTTGCAGACCTTTCCAATGGCGCTGCAGCGCGACGGTTATCGCACCGCTTACGTCGGTAAGTGGCACATGGGTAACGACGACTCGGCGCGTCCCGGTTACGATCGCTGGGTGAGTATGAAAGGGCAGGGGACCTCGTTCGACCCGCTGCTCAATGTCGATGGCGAACAAGTCGAGCACGAAGGCCACACCACCGATGTTTTGAATAAATACGCCGCCGAGTTCGTCGGTACGGCGCGGGAAAAAGATCAGCCGATCTGTCTGTATCTGGCGCACAAGGCGCTGCATCCGGAACTCGTGCAACGCGACGATGGCAGCATCACCGATCCCGATGCCAAGGACTTCATGCCGGCTAAGCGTCACGAGAAACTCTACGAAAATGACGGCGTGCCGCGTCGTCTCAACGTGCTCGATGACTTGTCCGGAAAGCCGGCGTTACAACGCGAGATCGACGGGCTGCCGCCGCTGAGTCGTGAGACCGGCACCAGTGACAAAGTCGTGCGCGACCGGCAGCGCATGTTGGCGGCGGTCGACGAGGGCGTGGGGCAGCTTTTCGATGCGCTGGAAAAAGTCGGGCGGCTCGACAACACGATTTTCGTTTTGACCAGCGATCATGGCTACTGGTACGGCGAGCACGGCCTGAGCGTCGAGCGTCGCCTGGCCTACGAGGAGGCGATTCGCATTCCGCTGTTGATGCGTTATCCGCCGAAGATCGCCGGCGGACAGACTCATGACGCGATGGCATTGACTATCGATCTGGCACCGACGCTTTTAGAACTCACGGATACCGAACCGCTGCCCGGGGTGGTCATGGACGGTCACAGCCTGTCACCGCTACTCGATGGCGGGACGCCGGATGACTGGCGCAAAGCATTTCGTATCGAATACAACAGCGACACGGTGTTTCCGCGCGTGCTGACCATGGGCTACCGGGCGATCCGGACCGAGCGCTGGAAATACATCCGGTACCTCGATCTCGAAGGCATGGATGAACTCTACGACCTGCGCGACGATCCGTATGAAATGCAAAATGTGATCGGGGAGAATGCGGAGATGGTGGAGAGCCTGAGCAAGGAGTTGGATCGCCTGGGTGAGGGGCGGGAGTGAGTGAAATTTTTTGAATATCGAATATCGAACTTGGAACGCCGAAATCAGAAGGTTTCAGACCGGGGATAGCAGGCGGCGGGCAAGCCTTCGAAATTCGATATTCCTGCTCGTCCATCGGGACCGCCGGGACGGACGGTCTCACGTGATCGTCCACAGGTTGTGATTGCACTCGATTGCGTGTGCGCAGTAAATTGACCGAATCGGAGATGCTGCCTTACCTTTAGCGCGATGGAAGGTCGTAAACAGGTTTGGCGTCACGCCTTTACCGGGCTGAACCCGCGCATGCGCGAGGGGCTGACCGTCCACAGTCGGCGCAGTATGCTGAAAACCGGCATGGCCGGTATGGCCGGTCTTTCATTGCCGTCGCTGCTACAGGCGCAGAAGGCTGCCGTCGATGCCGGCGTGGCGATGCCGTCCAACAAGAGTGTAATTCTGCTGTGGATGACTGGCGGGCCGAGCCATATCGATACCTGGGACCCGAAGCCGGACGCTCCGCGAGGCATTCGTGGCCCATTCGATACTATCGCCACAAAACTTCCCGGCGTGCGCATCTGTGAACACCTGCCCCGACAGGCGGCGATGCTCGACAAGATGACTTTGATCCGTTCGGTGGTCTGCAAAGGCAGCAGTCACCAGCCGAACCACGTCATGCAAACCGGCGACCTCAACGCCAAGCCTCGTCTCAATCCGAAGGGGCATCTCTGTCCGGCGATCGGTTCGTTGGTCGCCAAGCATTACGGTGCCAATGCCGAAGAAATGCCACCCTACGTCGCGCTCAATCTGATCGACAAAACCCACGCAGCCTGGGGTGGCTACCTCGGCAAGGAATACGATCCTTTCGTGGCCTATGGCAAGCAGGCTGAAAAGGCGCTGAAACTTCCGACTGGCTTGACCATGGGACGTTTGGAAGGTCGGCACTCGCTGCTGTCGCAGATGGACAAGCTGCGCGGCGGGCTCGACCTCGATGGATCGATGGACGGCGTTGATCAATTTACCCAACAGGCTTACAACATTGTCGCCGGCGGAAAAGCGCAGGAAGCGTTCGATCTGTCGAAGGAATCGGCGAAAACGCTCGAAGCATACGGGGATCACGACTGGTGCCGTCAGGCGCTGATCGCGCGCCGACTGGTCGAGGCCGGTTCGAGTTTTGTGACCATCGATCTGAGTAATCACAGGTCATCGGGAACCTGGGACAACCACGGGATCCCCGGTGGTGTTTACGGCGGCATCAGCAAAGGTCTGCAGCCGTTGCTGCCGGTGTTCGATCGATTGCTCACTACGCTGGTGGGCGATCTCGACGATCGCGGCATGCTTGAGGACACCTTGGTACTGGCGATGGGAGAATTCGGTCGCACCCCGACCATGGGCACTCAGGGCAGCACCGACGGACGCAATCACTGGCCGGTGGTGATGTCGATGACCATGGCCGGCGGCGGATTTCGTCATGGCCAGGTCATCGGTTCGACCGAGTCCGACGGCGGCGATGTAAAATCTCGACCTGTGACACCCGGTGATCTCGCCGCGACGATTTATCACCACTTCGGCGTTGCCCAGGACACCACCTACAACGACTTCACCGGTCGGCCGATTTTCGCTGTGCAGGATGGTAAGCCGATCGCCGAGTTGATTTAAGGCGGTGTGAGCCAGTAGCCGTGAGTGTGATACCTGCTCCCGCCGGTTGCAGCTGGACGATCAGGCGGCGGGCTCGTCCACGCGGACTGGCGGGACGCCAGTATCACATTTCTGTCGACCTGGCCTACCTGGCAGAGCTGAGATCATTGGCGAGTGCTTCGGCCGCTTTCTCCCATCCGTCAGTGTCCGCCACACCAAACCCGGTCACCATCCGGTAAGTGCCGTCGAAGCCGGCGGGGACGATGTCGTCGGTGAAACAGCGCAGATAGAATTTCCGGTAGGCGCCGTGCACGTTCCAGATCGCGGCAATGGCGGTGCTGACGTCGGGTTTTTGCTGCAGGTAGGAAACGATAAACGTTTGGCTGTTCCGGTTGTAGACGGCGATCCAGTCGGCTGCCTGATTGACGTAGAATTTGTGATCGGCTGCTTCGCTGCGCTCGAGTTCACCACCGGCGATGATCTCGCCGTCGCGGCCGGCCAGGTAGTGGGTGGAGTCGACGTGCCAGGGATGCATGAAGTGGTAGACCAGTTTCAACGGCACCGGGTCGGCATCCGCAGCAAGGCGGAAGGTGGCGGTTTCCCAGAGGCGGTTGTCACGAATCTCTACAGCGCCTTCGAGGCTGAAAGTTTTGATGTGGGATTTTCGCTCGAGCCGGAAGCTGTCGCCGCTGAGCTCGGCGGGAACTTCGTCGAGCTTTTTGCCGTCCAGAAAGAACTGCAAGTCATCGATCGGCTCGGTTTCGTTTTCGTGGTGGGCGGTGCCGATGAAGCCGATGTCGGGGAAATTGAAAACGGTACCCGATGCGCCGCGACCCGGAGCGACCAGCACGTCGCGGAACTTGATGTTCTCGATCGTCCAGCGCCGGGTCGGGCCTTCGAAATTGACCGACAGGTCACCGGCTTTCACTGACAGGTGGGCGGGCCACGCCGGATTGTCATCGGCGGCGACGGGCACAGTAGCGAATATCAACAGGGCGAAAATGGAGCGGAGTGGGTTCATGCAGTGGATCGTGTGGAGTGTCGTAGAGCGGGCAATCGCTGACCCGCGGGCGGGGACGCCCGCGCTACGGAGTTTTTTTGATAAGGGGTAAGTGAATGGCGGTGGCGTGGGCGCCGCCGTGGAAAATGCTTTGCTTAGCGATCACCAGTTCGGCGTCAGCGCTGGGATTGGCGAGCGTGTTGTGGTTGCGGTCGTAGTTCGGGTAGTCGCTGCTGGTGATGTCGACGCGGATGCGATGGCCGGGAAGAAACGCGACCGAGGTCGGAGTCAGTTTGATTTGGTATTTGGTAACTTCGCCCGGGGTGATCGGTTGATCTTGATCGAGGCCGTTGCGGTAACGGGCGCGCACCAGGCCGAGTGCGACGTCGATGGCTTGACCATCGGGATGTACGTCGATCAGTCGAACAAAAAAATCGGTGTCTGCAGCTGAGGTCGCGGCGTAGAGCTCGACCTCGGCGTTACCGGTGACCTCAAGGCGTTCGCTGAGCGGTTCGCCCTGATAAACGAGGATGTCTTTGCGGTCAGCGAGCGGTTTCTGGTTGGAGGGAACGGTGAAGGCGGCGGCGGAGAATAGGGTTGGCACGGGGTCGGCGGGATCGTAGCTGAACTCGTCGACTACCTCGTCGGCGGGTTTTTCGCTGAGCAGTTTGCCGTCGCCGCCGGGCGTGTTCGCCTTGCCCCCACCGCCGAAATACAGCGTCTGCATTTTGGCGCGCTCGAGCGGCCAGGTCGGTTCGTCGCGCCACTGGTTGTCGCCCATGACGAAGATCCGGTACGGGGCTTCGTCGAGAATGCCGGTGTCTCTGCCCTTCAGCCAGTGATCGAACCAACGCAGTTGCTCAGTGACCAGGTTGACATTGGCGTTGGGGCCGAAGTCGATCTCGCCGACCTTGCGCCTGCCGCGGCCCGAGTGGCTCCACGGTCCGACCAGGGTGCGGCTGCCGCTGCGCGCGACCTCCGTTTTTGCCTCAGACTTGATCAGGGTGTTGAGCATAAGGTCGCCATTGCAGTGATCGAACCAGCCGATGGCGTCGAGGTTGGGCACCGTGGTCAGCGGTACGTCCTGGTGCAGCGCCCAGGGATCGGTGTGCGGGTTTTTCATCCAGGCGAGCACCGGTTCGGCTTCGTCTTCCCAGAATTGACGCGGCAGTTTCTGAAACGGCAAAAAGTTCAGCCATTTGTCGGTGTTGGCCTGCCACAGTTTTCGGGCTTCGCTTTTTTCGGCAGGACCGGGTGAGCCGGAGCGTTTGCGCAGGTCGGGGGACATCGATCCATACCACCACTGCAGTCGGCGGCCGGGACGGATCGCTCCGGGACCTTCGAGGTCGGTGTAGCGGGCGGGGATACTTTGCGCGGACATGCACACCAGCGAGGGCGGTGCCAGTGATGCGGTGCGCCACTGCAGAAAGGCGTTGTAGGAAGCGCCGAAGGTTCCGACTTTGCCGGTGGAGCCGGGCAGTTCTGCGCACCACTCGACGGTGTCGTAGCCGTCGCGGGCGTTGTTGGTATCGAAGCGCAGAAAGGACTCCCACTGGCCATCGGAGGCGAAGCGACCGCGCGAGTCCTGGCAGACGACGATGTAGCCGGCGGCGGCAAAGGCTTTGGCGTTACCGTGCAGGCCATTTTTGTTGTACGGCGTGCGCGCCATCAGCACCGGGTAGGGGCCGGCACTGTCGTCGGCGGGGCGGAAAATGTCGGCGCGCAGAATGACGCCGTCGCGCATCGGGATGTCGACGTTGAGGCGTTCGGTGAGGGCGGGCGCGGACGCGGGCGTTTTAGCGAGCGCAGGCAGGGTGATTGCCAGTGCGAGCGTCGTGGTCAGGAAGGTGCGTCGGATCATGGGGGAAGGAGGATCGTTGGGTGATGAATTTGCTGCGGCTGGTCCGTCCACCGGGACTGGCGGGACGCCAGTATCACACTTTCGTCCAATGACTTACTCGGCGGGGAGGAGCAGTTCGCTGGCGGAGCGGGCGAGGAATGGTGGGACGTTGAGCAGGCAGGCTTTGCCGGCGATGTGGTGAAATTTCCAGAGTTGGCCGTCCATGCCTGCGGGGACTTTGACACTGACGAAGGTGCCGCTTTTGTCGCCCGCTTCGGTGAAGTCGAGCGCAGTTTCGCCTGCCGGGTTGCGAACTTCACCGCCGGTGGCAGTGGCGTAGAGGCCGATGCGTTGCGTGCCTTCGGGGACATAAAAATACAGATACCAGCGACCACTCATCGAGCGCGGGTGATCGTCGAGCGACATCTTCCAACTCATCGGCTGACCTTCGGGCCAGGTGACCTGGGTCAAATCCGCACCGTCGTTGATGTCGATCCGGTAAGTGCCGGGTTCGGTGGCGGTGAGGGTGACACGGCGGGTTTCGCCATCGGGCGGAACGCTGGCATCTTCAGCGACCAGAGTGCGATCTTCGCCGGTGGCGCTGGGGCCGCCGAGTTTCCACAGTTCGACGCGCACGTTGCCGCGGTCGCGATAGTGGGCGATCAGACCGCCGGTAATGTCGAGATGGATTTTGTCGCCGGCATTTTCGACGACGGTAAAAAACGATCGCAGGCCGCGCGCGCTGGCGGCTTTGCCATCGGTCGCCTGGTTGAGATCGTGAAGCTGACTGGCGAGGGTCAGCGGGTAGTCGGGGTATTCGCGCGGTTCGAAATCGAGTTCCAGCGGCTGGTGACTGGTGATGCCGTTGTGCAGCAGGGCGTCGATCTCGCTCGCCGTCCACGGCTCGCTGGATTTCCAGGGGTTGTCTTTTTCGGGGACGGGCCATTCGGCGTTTTCGGGAGTGGTGACGGATGTATCGCGGCGTCCAACGTCGCGGTAGAGCGCCAGACTGTGCATCATGAATCGATCGCGGCTGCGATAGGCGTGACGGATCATGGCTTCGAAGTTCGACTGGCGTTCGCTGCCGCTGGAGGTGCGATAGGCGTCGTAGAGTTCGGCGTGGCGGGTGTAGAGAATCAGGTCGTCGATGCGGGTGAGAATCTGTGGATGGTCGGCGGCAAGTTTGTGGGCGGCGTCGAGTTGGCGAAACATGCGCGCCAGCAGGTCGCCGAACACGAGCCGGGCACTGGCGTTGGATTTTGATCCGTCGATGAGACGGTAAAAGCCGGCCATCGGTTGGCGGGCGGGGCCGAAGCAGTTGTCGAGAAAGTCATCGATGATCGCCTCGCGATTTTCGACTTCGCCGGTGTCCCACATGAGGCGCGTGGCGAGGTAGTGGCCGAGGCCGTTGCATCCCCAGTTGCTGCTGGACTCGGCAGTCAGGAAACGGGCACCGCTGTGGTAAAAATGCGGGATGGTTTCGCACAGGTAGTCGAGGTTGCTGCCGCGCGAGGAGCCGGGCAGGTCGCGGTCCCAGGTGTTGACGCTGTAGTATTCGCGAATGCCGAGATCGATGTCTTTTGCCGACCAGCCGGCGATCAGGTCATCGATGCTGCGACCGCCTTTGATGAAGGCAGTGGCGATGCTGGCGATGACCTTGGGATGGACGTCGATGTTGGGAGGTTCGGAGTGGTAGTTGTAGGCGTACAGTCCAACGCGAAGGTCTTTGTCGGGGTGAGATTTTTCGAGCGCTGCGGCGATGGTGTTGGCCAGAGTGATTGCGTTGTCGGTGGGGGTGCCGATTCTTGCACAATCCTGACATTCACACCAATGTCCGCCGTCGGAGGGGTCGATGGACACGCTGTCGGCGTCGGGATTTTTTTTGAAATATTCAAGCGCGTAAGCGACGGCGGCGTCGCGGGTGCCGGGGTTGGAAATGCACAGCTTGGCGTGCGGGACGATGTGGCGCTCACCGTTGACGAGCGCGTAGTATTCAGGGTGGGCATCGAAGGTGGCTTGCTGCGAGCGGATGAGTTGGCCGTAGGCATGGCCGGTATTGAGGGCGAAGCCGCCGCCCATGCGGTTGTGCTTTTGCCACTCGGCGTGGGCCTCACGCGAGTCGTCGTCTTTCCAGAATCCGAAGCCCGGCCAGATGCGGCGGGAGGCGTAGTCGGGGGAGGTTTCGATTGCCTGTGTCAGGACGAAGCGATGCGCCCGGATGGCTTTGGAAAGGTCTTCGGATTGAGGAATGATCTCCCAGTGATCGCCGGGAAAGTAATGGCGGTAACCGAGTTGATGAAGGAAATCCCAAACTCCGTGCTGGACCGCGAGATCACTGGAGCCGGAAATGACAAGGTCGCCGCTTGGGGTGCTGAGGATCCGGTAGCGTTCGCGGCCGAGAGCGTTGGCGGCGTCGTTTTCGTTCACCAGGCGAATGACGGGTGTGGCTTCGAGGGGTGTTTTGGTGGTAAGCTCGTAGTCAGTTCCGGCAATTTGGTTGAGCTTTTCGGCGAGGTCGGCGGCTGCCTGTCGGGTGCGCTCGGAGGCGGATTCAGCGATGACGATCCGGTAAGGGCCGTCGGCTGCGTAAGTAATGCTGATGGTGACCAGCAGTGCAGCGATGAGGATCGGGAGCAGTTTCATTAGCAGGACGGTCGGAGGCAGGCGCTTCGCTTGCCGGCATTGCATTGGCCAAGGTTGCGGTAGAGAGCGGGGCGCCCGCTCCGCCATGGGTGGCCTACTTCGCGGCGCGGACGTAGGCGATGATGTCGGCGAGTTCCTGGTGGCTGAGGGCAGCTTCGAGGCCGTCGGGCATGAGCGAACGGCCGGTGCTGGTCAGGGACTTGATGTCGCTGCGCAGCAGGTTGTGCTTTTGATTGGCCTGATCGTGGAGAGTGATGTTGGTGGCGGTTTCGCCGACCAGAATGCCGAGGATGGCGCGGCCGTCTTTGAGTTCGGCGACGTAGGTCGAGTAGCGGGCATCGATGGAGCCGCTCGGATCGAGGATTGAGGTGAGCAGCGAGGCGGGATTCTTGTCGGTGATCGAGATCAGATTGGGACCGATATCGATGCCTTGACCGCCGAGCCGGTGACAGGCGATGCAAGCCTTGGCGAAGGCGACTTTGCCGGCATCGGCCCTGCCTTCGAGCTTGAGCGCGGGTTGGTGATCTTCGATGACTTTGCGCCGGTCCGGGCTGGTGGTATCGGCAAGCGCTTCGGTGAGCTGTTTGCGGATCGCGGAGTTGGGATAAACGAACAGGCGTTGGCGGCTGTTGAGGTCGACGTCGGCGGGAACCACCGTGCCGGCTTCCAGCGCTGCGAAAAAGGCGGGCATCCATTCTTTGCGCGCGAGCAGGATATTGTAGGTCTCGGCGTAGACGGCGGGCGGGTAGTTGCGCCACCCGGCGAGCAGGCGCTCGGCGACGGCGGGGTCACGTTGACGGCCGAGTTGGGTGACGGCGGCCGCCTGGACTTGCGCCGGGGTCTCGGGATTGAGTTGGGCGAACAGCAGGTCGGTTTCTCCGGCGAGTTTTGCCTTGTCGGTGGTGCGTCCCAGCAGGCGGATGGCGGCGATTCGAGTGGCGGCTGCCGTCCTGGTATCGGCGGCTTTTTCGCGGGCGAGTTTCTCGAAGGCGTCGAGTTTTACCAGCAGGTCGGCTCCCGATTTGCCGGTTGTTTCAGTGATGCTTTTGATGTCGGTTTTCTTCCTCTCCAGGGCATCGATCAGACCGGCCAGGGTTTCGAATTGGCGGCGGTACTGGTCGCCCTCTAAAATCTTCGTCAGTCCATCGACGGTGGCCTGGTCGTTGCCGAAGGCGATGGCGACGGCGAGCAGTTTTCCGGTAAAGGTGCCGCTCTGTTCCTGATCGGGTTCGGCGAGCAAGGCGGTCATGGTGGCGCCGATGTTTTCTTCGGTGACGGAGCTGAGTAAAGCCGACTGGAGAAACTCGCTGTCCGCGAGTGGATCGGTGGCAGCCATTTTTCCGATTGCCGGACCGGCTACGTCGGCGGGAAATTCGCCTATGGTGCTGGCGAACTGGAGGCGGACTTTGGCGTCGGGGTCGGTTTGCAAGGCAAGTGCGGCGTCGCGCACAGGGCTGGTCGGAGCCGGATCGGCTTCGGCGAATCGCAAGGCCAGGCGGCGAATACCCGGATGTTGGTCCTGCAGTGCCACGGTCAGCATTTCGCTGTCGGAACCGGAACCGGAATCAAGAGCGCCACTGGCGGCGAGGGTCGACAAAGCATGAATGCGGGCCAGGGGTGCGGGATTCTTTTTGAGAGTCTCGAGCAGGGCGCTGCGGGTGGCGTCGTCGATGCCGTTGCTTAACAGTTGGCGCTGTGCGGTGTCGCGCAGCCAGCCATTGCTGTCGGCGAGGGAGGTGACGAGTTCGTTCTGACTGGAATCGGCGACCGGGGTGGGCAGGGTCGGGGCCGTGCCGGTGGGAAAGACGCGGTAGATGCGTCCGCGGTCGGAGCCGCGTCGGTAATTTTCCTCAAACTCGACCTTGGCTTCAGGCGTGAGGAACTGGGGGTGTTCGATGATGTAGCGATACATGTCGACCACCCACAGCGAACCGTCCGGACCGGTGCGGGCCATAACCGGGCGGCACCAGCGGTCTTCGGAGGCAAAGAAGTCGGTATCGGGTTCGTTGGGGTCGCGGTAAAACTGACTGAAGCTGAAGCCTTCGGGCTGGTTGTCGATAATGTTGTGCTGAACGAGATTGTGGAACGGTTCGCAGGTGAAACTGTGCACGGCGTGCTCGTTATAGTTGGCGGCGGGAAACAGCAGGTCGTCGCGATAGATCATCGCTGCGCAACCGGAGGTATAGTGGCCGCTGTGCTGAAAGCTGTGAAAACGTTTCTGGGGTGCCTTGGCGGGGTAGACTTTCGGATTTCTCGGCAGCACCAGTATTTCGCGCGGATCGGGCGCAGTGAGGTGCGGATTGCGTTGCAGATAGCGATCTTCGAGCACGTAGTGCCACAGTGGGTAGCTGTTCATGCAGCCGAACCAGTTGTCCCAGTCGTCGCGATTTTTGCCGAACTGGGTAGGGCCGCTGGTGGCTTCCATGGCACCGGTGTCGGGGCGGAAGCGGAAATCGCGGCTGCCGAGATCGATGACTTCGCCGGTTTTGACGGAGGTGATGTTGCTCTTCTTGTTGCGCCCGACCGAGGGGCTGCCGCTGGCGCAGTGAATCCAGTTGTCGAGTCCCCAGCGCAGACCGTTGATGCGCAACTGCTGGTTGGTGGGTTCGAAGCCGGTGAACAACGGGGTGCGCTTTTCGGCGATGCCGTCGCCGTCGTTGTCCTCAAGGTAGAGAATTTCCGGAGCGCAGGTGACCAGCACGCCGTCGCGCCAGGGCAGAACCGAGTTGGGGTAGGCGAGCTTGTCGGCGAAGACCACGGACTGGTCGTATTTACCGTCGCCGGTGGTGTCCTTCAGCCAGCGCACCCGGCCGGCGGGCTTGCCGTCGTTGTTGACGCCGACCGGGTAGTCGGTCATTTCGGCGACCCACAGGCGACCGTCGCTGCCCCAGGTGATCGCAGTCGGATCCAGGACCAGAGGTTCGGCGACGACCAGTTCGACCTGGTAACCTTCGGGAACGTGGATGGAGGCGAGGCCGTCTTCGGGCGAAAGCGGCGGCGACTCGGGGTGCTGCGGTTTGTCGTCTGCGGCAACCGCCAGCGACAGAGAGGCTGTCAGAGCGAGCAAGGTGGAGCCGGCGAGCAGGCGTTTGAATCGGGCAGGGATGCGCATGGTTTGATCGAACACCTTGACGGAATTTCAATCAAGCATCGCCGCTGGCGAGTATGCGCCGACAAACCGTGGACGAGATTCGAGCTGCCTGCTCCTGGAAAATCACTTCGCCAGCGAATAGCCGAGCCAGACGGCGAGCATGCCGACAATGACGCTGGCCAGGATGTTGGCGAAGGCGAGGTTGGCGTGGCCCTCGTGAAACAAGGTCAGCGTGTTGTGGCTGAAGGTCGAAAAGGTCGTGAATGCGCCGAGGAATCCGACCGCGGCGAACAGGCGCCAGCTGTCGGAGAATCCGTCGCGGGTCGAGAACCACCCGAACAGCAAACCCATGAGCAGGCAGCCAACTCCATTGACGACAAAAATGCCGACCGGAAATTTACTGCCGTTGCTCAGTCGGTCGAGCCAACTGCCGAGCTGCCAGCGGGTGACGGCGCCGAGAAATCCACCGAGACCGACCAGCAGCAGAGCTTTCATGAATTAAGTCGGTGTCGGGCAAAAATGCCGTAGCGGAATTTGTAAAAATTTCGCCAGTGCGTTGGCCGGGCGGCGGTCGACGAAATTCTGACGAATTCCGCTACTTTGATTATCTCGATGGTAACAAAGTAAACGCGCGGGCTCAGGGATTGAGCCTGGCCAGACTCTTGGGAATGAACTTGCCGTTCTTGCGGATCAGTTTGTCATCGAACCAGATCTCGCCACCGCCGTAGTCGGGGCGTTGGATGCAGACCAGGTCCCAGTGCACCGAACTGCGGTTGCCGTTATCGGCGACGCCTTCATAGGCCTGGCCGGGAGTGAAGTGAAAACTGCCGCCGATCTTTTCGTCGAACAGGATGTCACCCATCGGGTGTTTGATGGCGTTGTTAAAACCGATCGCGAATTCGCCGACGTAACGGGCGCCCGGATCGGAATCGAAAATCTTGTTGATGGCCTTGGTGTCGTTGCTGGTAGCTTTGACGATTTTGCCTTTTTCGAAGGTCAGCTCGACGTTTTCAAAAGACTTGCCCTGGTAAACGCTGGTGGCGTTGTAGCGAATCACACCTTCGACCGAGTCTTTTACCGGAGCGGAAAAAACCTCGCCGTCGGGGATGTTGTGAGTGCCGCCGCAGGAGATCGCTTCGAGGCCCTTGAGGCTGAAACGCAGGTTGGTGCCGTTGCCTTTGATGTGCACGTTTTCGGCCTTGTCCATGAGCCGCTTGAGCGCGTTCATTGACGGCAGCATGGCTTTGTAGTCGACCAGGCAGACCTTGAAGTAGAAGTCTTCGAACGCTTCGGTCGACATGCTCGCCTGCTGAGCCATCGAAGGGGTCGGCCAGCGCAACACGCACCAGCGGGTCTTGCCGACGCGGTAGTTGATCACCGGACGCATTTTCGAGGCGAGCACTTTCATGCGATCACCGGGCACGTCGGAAAGTTCGGTGACGTTGTGGGACCCGCGCACGGCGATGTAGGCATCCATCGACTTCATCTGCGCGAGCGCGTGTTTGGAGATGATACCGTACTGTTCTTCGGTCGCGCCGCGGGCCATTTCGCGGGTAATGCGCGACTGGTTGAGATTGACGAACGGCGTGGCTTTGGCGGCGCGAATCTCGCGGATCAGCGCGATGCCGATCGCTTCGGGAACGTCGTAAAGATCGATGAGCACCTTGTCGCCGCGTTTCACCGAGGTGGAGTAGCGGACAAGTTGGCGGGCGAGTTGGTCGATGCGTGGGTCGTGCATAGTGATGGTAAGTAATCGGTGCTGGCGACGGAAAGGTCAAATATGCTGACACAGTTTGGAGAATTGACGGGTAGCTGCCAGCGTGAGCGAGTGGCGATCGATGCTTCGAGATTTGTTGCTGCTTCGCGGTTCGAATGAATTAACGTGAGCGGATGGATTCTGACGCTGCTGACGATGCGGGCAAGACGCGAACGCTGCGACTGGCAGTGTTGGGCTCGGGGCGCGGGTCAAATTTGCAGGCGATCCTCGACGCGATCAGTGACGGACGGCTCGACGCAGAGGTGGTGCTGGTGATCGCGGATCGAGCCGGGGCGCGAATTCTCGACATCGCCGGCGACGCAGGGGTGGCAACCTTTGTGTCCGGAGAAAAGTACTCAGAGGCGGAGGTGGTCAATCGGCTGGCCGGTTGCGGCGCCGATCTGGTGATCCTGGCGGGCTTTATGCGCATCATTCGCGCCACGATGCTCGACGCCTGGCCGCGGCGGATTTTGAATATTCACCCGTCGCTGCTGCCGAAGTTTCCCGGTCTGCGCGCGTGGCAGCAGGCCCTCGATGCCGGCGAGTCGGAGGCTGGCTGCACGGTTCACGTGGTCGACGCCGGTGTCGACAGCGGACCGGTGCTGGGCCAGGCGAGCGTGCCGGTACTGGACGGTGACGATGCGGATAAGCTGCACGCACGTATTCAGGAACAGGAGCATCAGCTCTATCCGCGAATGATCCGCGACTACGGGGCAAAGGTGCTTGCCGGGCGGGACGTTTGAAAATATGTTATCAGCATCATGGGGGAACACGACGACGACATTCAACCGCCTGTGGGCGGAGACAGTAATCCTGACGAGGGCGAGGCTGCGCCGCCGCCGCCACTGACTGGCGATGAAGGGGGGGGCGCCGCGGATTCGATGGAGCAAAACCTTCCCCACGGACTGAAAGGTGGCGCGGTAGATATGGCGCTGGGTCAGGGCACGATGTCGGAGAAGGACGAAAAGACGTTTGCCATGTTGGCGCACATCCTCGGACTGATCCCGTTGCTCGGACCGCTGGTGATCTGGATTCTAAAGCGCAACGATTCGCCGTTCGTCGACGATCAGGGCAAGGAGGCGGTCAGCTTTCAGTTTCTGGTCGTGATCAGTCTGGTGGTGGTTGGTATCCTCTCTCAGATCCCGTTCGTGGCTTGTTTTACGATCTTTCTGTTTCCGGTCATATGGGTGGCCAACGCCATCATGAGTATTATGGCCGGGCTCAAGGCGGGCGACGGGGTTGCTTATCGTTACCCGTTTGCTTTGCGAATCTTGTAAGGTCTGGGGCGAGCGGCAAGTTCGAAAATTTGCCTCCATTTTGCGACCTTCGCCGTTGACGCTCGGCGTTTTTCGTCCGACCGGAAGCGTGCCCGCTGGTGAACCCGGCGCGAACGTTTCCCATGGCTAAGCGCGTCAACATTACCTCCCTCAATCCCGCACAGCGCGAGGCGGCGACGCACATTGAGGGCCCGCTGCTGATCCTGGCCGGAGCCGGCACCGGCAAAACGCGCGTGGTCACGACGCGGATCGCCTATCTGCTGGAGCAGGGGATTCCGGCCAGCGACGTGTTGGCAGTGACTTTCACCAACAAGGCGGCGACCGAGATGCGCGAGCGCGTTTCGGGGATGATCACCAAGGAGCAGGCCAAAGAGGTGACGGTGTCGACTTTTCACTCGCTGTGTGTGCGCGTGTTGCGTAACTCGATTCAGAAGCTCGGCTACAAGCGCAACTTCACGATTTACACGCAGTCCGATCAGATGGGCCTGCTCAAGCGCATCATCGTGCGCAAGGCGGGGCGCGACGAGGATCTCGACGCCAGGGACGCGCAGATGCGGATCAGCTCGGCGAAGAATAAAGGCGAGCCGATCGCCGAGGACGACGACTCGCTGATCGCCGACGTCTACCGCGCTTACCAGCAGGAGTTGAAGCAGCTCAATGCGGTCGATTTTGACGACTTGATGCTGCTCGCGGTGCGCGTGCTCGAGGATTACCAGGAGGTGCGCGAGAGCTGGCGGCGCAGTTTTCGCTTCATCATGGTCGATGAGTTTCAGGATACCAATGCGCTGCAGATGCGTTTGCTGCGCACCCTGGTCGGGCCGGAGAAGAATGTCTGCGTGGTCGGCGATGACGACCAGAGTATTTACGGTTGGCGCGGGGCGCTGATCTCCAACATTCTCGACTTCGAGCGTTTTTTCTCCGGCCCGAAGGTGGTCAAGCTGGAGGAAAATTACCGCTCGGTGAACAGCGTGCTGAATCTCGCCAACAGCCTGATCCGCCACAATCTCGATCGCCGCGAAAAGACACTGTGGAGTTCCAAAGACGAAGGCGGTATCGCCCGCGTGATCTCCATGCCCGACGCCGACGCCGAGGCTGACACGGTGGTCACCGAGATTCTCGACTGCCACCGCATGGAGGGGCGGCGCTACGACGACTTCGCGATTTTGTTCCGCACCAACACCCAGTCGCGCATCTTTGAGGAAACGCTGCGCAAAAAGGATGTGCCGTATAAGCTGATCGGTGGGCAGAGCTTTTTCGAGCGCCGCGAGGTCAAGGATCTGCTCGCGTACCTGTCGCTGTTGCTCAATCACGAGGACGACATCAGCCTGCTGCGTGTGATCAACAATCCGTCGCGCGGCATCGGCAACGGAGTGATTGCGCTGGCCATGGATTTCAGCATGGAGCGCGAGTGTTCGATTTTCTCGGTGCTGCGCCACACCGATTTTCTATCGCAGCTGTCGACCCGGCAGAAAAATGCCATCGAGCGCTTCATTGCGTTTGTTCTCGAATACACCGAGATCGCCGAAGATACCGAGGCCGATTACGCGAAGATGACCGAGCGATTGGTCGGCGAGATCGAGTTCATCAAGTGCATCAAGCGGCAGTGCAAAGATGGTCAGGAAGCGCTCAATCGTGAGCAGAACATTCAGGAATTGATCCAGGGCATGCACGACCGCATCGAAAAGGGCGGCAAAAAACGCGGCCTGCGTTCCTATCTCGACACGGTTGCCCTGATGCAGGATCGCGAGGATAAAAAGGACGACGACGAAGGTTTCGGCGTGTCGCTGATCACCATGCACGCCGCCAAGGGGCTCGAGTTTCCGGTGGTCTACATTGTCGGCGTCGAGGAAGGCATTTTGCCGCACCAGCGTTCGATCGCCGAGGGCAGCCGCGATGAGGAACGGCGTTTGCTCTACGTGGGAATTACGCGGGCGATGGAGGATTTGACCATCAGTTGGTGCCACAGCCGTAAGCGCTGGGGGCAGAAGCTGCCGTGTCAGCAGAGTTCATTTTTCAAGGAGTTCGATCCCGATTATTGTCAGCACCTGACCTTCGACGATCTCGCCGCGCAACCGGCGGCGGAGGATGTGGCCAAGGATTACTTCGCGCGCATGAAAGAGATGTTGAGCGAGTAGGGGCGGCTTCGCCGGGTTCCCGGTTCATTGTTTTGGCTTCAGAGCAGGGCGCTCGTAAGTGAAAGGGCAGGCTGCGCGGAGAGTGGGCTGAAGGCCCACCAGCACAAAGCCCGCGCCTTCAGGCCCGGGAAATTGATAGCACCGAAATCCGCCCTGAAAGGGGGGGCGCGAGCGTATTCTGTTGAGCCGATTGCTGGCGACCTTACAGGTCGCTGTTTTTCTATTTGCCTCAACCCAGCCGTGAACGGCTGGGCTTTGTGCTATCGGGCTTTCAGCCCGATCATCGATTTCTTGCCGCGACATTCATGGATAGCGGGTCAGTGTCACGTTGTCGTTCAAGTCGGTGCGGGGTGGCGATGGTGGGGTAGATTTTCAATCTGCCCCGGGGCCTTGGCCTGGCCACTGCGGCGAGTTAAAAAATCTGTCCGACACTCTTGCGCTTGCGGGACGGGCGATTTCCGCGATGGTTTGAGCTGTGAGTGCCACCCAGGAAATCAAATTCAAACTCGGTAACGAGAGCCTCGTCAAAGTACTCGACGGTGCCTCAGCGCGTTTGCGCTCGCTGTTGAAAAAGCAGGGGCGTGCGGAAAACGGCGCACTGCGGGTGGCGGTGGTCGGTGGCGGTTGCTCGGGCTTGCAGTATAAAATGGATCTGGTCGACGGTCCGGCCAATCGCGACATCATGGTCGAGTCGAATGAGGTGCGTGTGGTCATCGATCCGAAGAGTGCGTTGTTCGTCACCGGCTCGGAGCTGGATTACAGTGACGACCTTCAGCAGGGCGGTTTTAAAGTGACCAACCCGAATGCCGTGGTCACCTGTTCGTGCGGCGAGAGCTTCGCTGCCTAGCGCAAGGTCATGTTTGTGGTACTGGAACTGGCCGGTGTGCTGTCGGCGGGAACCTTCGGTGTGTTGCTGGCGCGGCGCATGCGCATGGATTTCATCGGCGTGTTTTCGGTGTGTTTCATCACTGCGCTCGGCGGTGGCACCTTGCGCGATCTGTTGCTGAGTCGGCATCCGCTGTTCTGGATCGAGAATCCGCATTACCCGGTGATTCTGTTTGTGCTGGCGCTGATCCTGTCCGTATTGCCGCGCGTGCCGCGATCGATGGCGAAATGGCTGCATCTACCCGATGCGCTCGGTCTGGGTTTTTTCACGGTGGTCGGTGCCGGTTACGCGCTGCAAGCCGGGTGCACGTTTTTCATCTCGGCGTTGTTCGGGGTGATCACCGGAGTTTTTGGTGGCGTGATCAGCGATGTGATCTGCAACGAAGTGCCGCGACTGTTTAAAGCCGCGCCGCTGTATGCGACTTGCTCATTCACCGGCGCGTGGACCTTTTTGTTGCTCGATCAGTATGCACCCGTTCCCGAGATCGTGGCGGTGACGGTCAGCATCGCCGTGACCGTGCTGTTCCGCCTGGCCTCGCTGCGCTGGAACTGGCATCTGCCGGAGCATACCGACGAGTAGGCGTAGCGCGGGTGTCCCCGCCCGCGGGTTTGGTTTCGGGTGTTTGGCGTTGATCCTGTGGCGGGGCTCCCGCGGGCCGGGAGGCCCGCGCTACTTCTGCCGCGACGGTGTTGGTCCGATTGGGCTGGTCTCGCTGTGCTGCGCTGAAACCGACATCTGCCGGAGTTGGCAGACGGCGATACGTAGCACGGGCGTCCCCGCCCGCGAGTTTGGATTTGGGTGTTGGAGGCCGCTGCCCCTGTGGCGGGGCTCCCGCGGGCCGGGAGGCCGGCGCTACCTGGTGAGTCTGGTTGACGCAGGCAGGGGCAGCGCGTATCTGGGGGGCATTATGGAAATCGCCTGTCTCGATCTCGAAGGAGTTTTGGTCCCGGAAATCTGGATCAATTTTGCCGAACGTACCGGCATCGATGAACTCAAGGCGACCACGCGCGACATTCCGGTGTATCGCGATCTGATGAATCAGCGGCTGCGCATTCTCGACGAACACGGTTTGGGCATCGATGACATTCAGGCGGTGATCTCAGAAATGGGACCGATGCCGGGTGCGCTCGATTTCGTCAACTGGTTGCGCGAACGCTTTCAGGTGATGATCCTGTCGGACACCTTTTACGAGTTCGGTCAGCCACTGATGAAACAGCTGGGCTTTCCGACGCTGTTCTGTCATCGCCTGGAGATCGATGGAGACGGCAAAGTGAAGGACTTTCACCTGCGCATGGAGGATCAAAAACGCGAGGCGGTGAAGGCCTTTCACGGGCTGAATTTCCGGGTCATCGCTGCCGGCGATTCCTACAACGACACCACCATGCTGGGCGAGGCCGACCAGGGGATCCTGTTCTGCCCGCCTGACAACGTCATCGCCGAGTTCCCGCAGTTCCCGGTGACGCGCAACTACGACGAGCTGCGCGCCGAGTTTTTGAAGGCGAGTGTCGAGGTGGACGGGTAGTTCAGCGCAAGCAACAACGACACCCCTGTCGTTGTCGTTGCTATTGCCTTACTCCGGATCGACTCGTCCAATGCAACCGCCGGGATGGGACGGCGGTGTCACACTCTCGGCCACTGGAGCACCCCGGGAGCATGGTGCTTCCCGGTAAAGCTTACTTTTTCTTCGCGGGCTGCTTCTTCCGCGGCTCGGGCTGCGGTTTGACCATCACCACCTCAACATCATTCTGCAGATCGGGTCCGGGGGTGGTGCGACCGCGCTGGATGTCGTTGGCGAGCAGGGCTTTCATCGCTTCGACGCGTTCGCTGTTGGATTCGGCGAGATTGTTGGTTTCGCCGGGATCTGCGGCGAGATCGTAGAGTTGCATCGCGGGCAGCTCGCGGGCCTCTTTGCTGCCGGGACGGGGGGCGCTCCAGCCGCCGGATCCAGGGCAGACATTGAGTTTCCAGTTGCCGTCGCGAATGGCGAAGTAACCGCCGATCGATTGCTGGATGAGCGTGCTGCGGACCGGGGCTTGAGTTTCACCGAGCAGGACCGGCAAAAATGAAACGCTGTCCTCGCCTGCGCTGTCGGGAACTTCGGCGCCGGCGATCTGTGCGGCAGTGGCGAGAATATCGACCTGGCCGATGAGGTGGTCGTAGCGCGAACCGGGCGTCACTTTTCCGGGCCAGCGGACGACGAAGGGCACGCGGTGACCGCCTTCGAAAATGTCGGCTTTGTGACCGCGATAGATATAACCCGGGTTGTGTCCGGCAGCGGCGAGTTCGTCGAACTTAGCCTGCGGCGAGCAGCCGTTGTCGGTGGTGAAAATGATCAGCGTGTCGTCGGCGACTCCATTGTCGTCGAGCGCCTGCAGGATCTGGCCGACGTGGTGATCGACCTGCAGAGTGAAATCGGCGTAGATGTTGATACCGCTTTTGCCTTTGAACTCATCGGTCGGCACGATCGGCGTATGCGGCGCGTTGAGCGGGATGTACATGAAAAACGGCTGCTCAGCGTGATTGCCGGCGCGGTCGGCGATGTAGGCGACGCTTTTTTCGGCGATTTCGGGCAGCACGTCGACGGCTTCGAAATCGGCGGCAGCAGGGCCTTTGCGATGGAAGGCTTTTTCGACCGTCGCCGGTTGAGTCGGCGTGTCGTTGAGGATGTAAACGTAGGGCGGCATGTCGAGCGAGGCACTGATGCCGTAAAAATAATCGAAGCCGACGCTGACCGGTCCGTTCTGGATCGGTGCCTTGTAGTCGACGTCCCAGCCGCCCTTGAAGCCGCCTGAAAAATCACCTCGATCATTGGCCGTGCCACCTTCCTTGAGTGGCCAGTTCATGCCGAGATGCCATTTGCCGATGCAGGCGGTGTGATAGCCTTTCTGCTGAAGCACGCCGGCAACGGTCAGACGGTCGGCATCGATGAGTGGCGGCGAGAATCCGCCGAGAACGCCCTTCTGCAGATGCGTGCGCCAGTGGTAGCGGCCGGTGAGCAGACTGTAGCGCGTCGGGGTGCACACCGATGATGAGGTGTGCGCATCGCCGAAAATCATGCCCTCGCTGGCGATGCGATCGATATTCGGCGTGGCGATTTTGCTCTCCGGATTGAGCACGCTGACATCGCCGAAGCCCTGATCGTCGGCGAGAATGACAATGATGTTGGGCGTATCAGCGGCACCGGCAAAGGCCGCGGTGGCAAAAATGGCTAGGCAGATCGATAAAAAACTCTTCATAATAGAACGGGTGATTTGAGTTTTGCAGGTTGTGGGTTTGCCGGCAAGTCCGCGATTGCCCGCTGAACGGCTGCCAACTGAATCTTTCAGTAATCTTGATTGGCACGAAATTCGCATACAAGCTGAGCATATGAGCAAGCACATCGGCATTTTAACCAGTGGCGGCGATTGTCCGGGACTGAATGCAGCAATTCGCGGAGTCGGCAAGGCGGCGATCGATCATTTTGACATGCGCGTTCTCGGCTTTCAAAATGGCTTTAACGGCCTGGCACACGACCGCACACTGACTGTGGATCGCGCCTTGCTTTCGGGGATTCTCACCGATGGCGGCACGATTCTCGGCACCAGTCGCGATAAACCGCACAAGATGCCGATCGGCAACAAGACCAAGGATATGACCGACGCGGTCATCGACACGTACGAGCGTCATCACCTCGACGCACTGGTCTGTCTGGGCGGAGGTGGCACGCAGAAAAATGCGCTGCACCTCAAGCAGGCCGGTCTGAATGTCGTGACCCTGCCCAAGACCATCGACAACGATGTTTCGCATACCGACGTGACCTTCGGATATCACACGGCGCTCGGCATTGCGACCGAGGCGATCGACCGGCTGCACTCAACGGCCACCAGTCACAACCGCGTCATCGTTGTTGAAATCATGGGTCATCGAGCAGGCTGGTTGGCGCTGGGAGCGGGCGTCGCCGGTGGTGCCGACGTCGTCTTGATTCCGGAGATTCCCTACGATCCCGAGCGTGTCGCCGAGGCGATTCGCGAGCGCGGCCGGGCGGGTAAACATTTCAGCATCGTCGCGGTTGCGGAAGGGGCGATTTCCCGGGATGATGCCGTGAAGATCGAGGAACTGCTCGAGGGCAAAGCGGGCGCGAAGAACAAGGCGGAGAAGGAGAAATACTCCAAACAGCTGGAGGATTTTCACAAGCGGCATGTTGATCACACGGTTCGCTTTACCGAGCAACTGGAGGAAATGACCGGCAACGAGTCGCGTATGACGATTCTCGGCCACGTGCAGCGCGGCGGCACTCCATCAGCGGACGACCGGGTGTTGGCCACTTTGTTGGGAACCAGTTGTGCCCAATACATCGCTGACGGTGGCAGCGGCGATATGATATCGGTGCAGGGCAAGGAAATCGTGCCCGTGCCCCTGGAGAAAGTGGCGGGAGTCAAGAAGCTGGTTTCGCCGGATGACCCGCTGGTGAAATCAGCGCGCTTGGTGGGCACGTGTTTCGGTGATGAGTAGGCGGCCTGCGCGAAGCGCAGGAGTTTTAGGTGTTCAGGGTTAAGTTTTAAGGTTCTGCATTCGAATGATTAAGGGACTTGCTCGCGGTTTTTCGGCTTATTTGCGCGGGCTGGGCTTGATCAGGCGTTACGGACTGTGGCGTTACCTTCTGGTGCCGGCTTTGCTGAGCCTGGTGTTGAGTGTCGCCATCGTTGCCGGTCTGGTGGTTGGCTTCGATAATTTCCACAGCTGGATCGACGCGAAGATTGCTCTGCAAACCAGGTGGTTGGACGCCGTGCTCAGTTGGTCGGCGTCGATTCTGGCGATCGCTGCGTTGGGCGTGGTGTTTGTGTTTTTGCACAAGCACCTGGTGCTGGTTTTGCTGGCACCTTTTCTCGGGCGCCTGGCGGAAATGACGGTGCGTGGAATCGAAGGGGAAAAATTTCGTCAGCGCCTGGGCGCTATCGATTCGATCGTGCGCAGCGCCAGGGTGAATACCCGCTCAATCGTACTCGAGCTGTTGGCAGGTGCGCTATTTTTTGTGATTGGCCTGTTGGTGCCGGTCGTCGGTTCGCTGGTATCATCGGTGGCGCTGCTGTTGATCCAGAACTGCTTTCTCGGCAACGGATTGCTCGACTTCCCGCTGGAGTATCGCGGCCGCACGACGACGCAAAGTGTTGCCTTTTGTAAAGCGCATCGAGGCGAAGCCACCGGGCTCGGCCTGGGCTATTTTCTTACTATGCTGGTGCCGGTAGTGGGATGGATGCTGGCACCAACGTTGGGTACGGTGGCAGGCACTGGGCTGGCGATGAAATTACTCGGCGACAGCGACGATGACGATGAGCGGGGCACCGACAGCTGAAGGCTTGCACGAAGCTTTGCGGGGCCTTGCGAATCGAGACAAGGCGGAGTTTTTTCCGCGCTTTTTCAAAAAGGATCCCGACAACCTCGACGAGGGCGATCTGTTTCTCGGCGTGATCGTTCCCAAACAGCGTGCGCTGGCGAAACAGTTTCGCGAACTGCCCCTCGATCAGTTGGAAAAACTGCTCGCTGACCCGGTTCACGAATGTCGACTGACGGCCTTGTTCATCCTCGTGAACCGGTTTGAGAAACAGCGCGACGAGGCTGAACGAACGGTTCTGAAGGATTTCTATCTCGCCAATCTGGACGGTGTGAATTACTGGGATTTGGTCGATTCCTCAGCACACAAAATTCTCGGTGAGTGGCTGGTCGGGAGAAAATCGGAGCGCAGTGCGGTGCTCGGGGAATTAGCAGCATCCGGCGACTGGTTCCGGCAACGGGTTGCGGTGATCGCGTGTTTTCCGTTGATCCGTCGCGGCGAATTCGGCGAAATTTTGTGGCTGGCAGAGGGTTTTGTCGATCACCCGCATGACCTCATTCAAAAAGCGGTCGGTTGGATGCTGCGCGAGATGGGCAAGCGCGATGTCGACCTGTTGCGCGGTTTTTTGAGTGATTTCGCCGCCGTCATGCCGCGGGTGATGCTGCGCTACTCGATCGAGAAGCTGGATAAGGCGGAGCGGGCCAAGTGGCTGGCGGCGGGACGTCCTCGCCCCTGACGCGGGTAGGGACAAGCGGCCTCGCTTGTCCGCCAGTGTCGGGGGAGTTTCGCATTCGGTGAGTGCGTATGAGTGTGTCGCGAGCCAGGGTTCGATCGACGGACGACCGGGCCGGATCGTCCCTACCGGTTTAATGTCGGGTGGGGGTTTTACTCGACGCGCTTCAGCAGCAGCAGGCGGAATTCCATGACCTGGCTGCCGGGCATGTCGAGCGCGCGCAGGGTGAGCGGGCCGCTGCCTTTCTTCAGGTCGATCGTGCCGAGGCTGACAGCTTTGAAATCTTTCACGTACGACTCGGCACGGCCTTCGGTGCGATCGTTCTCCATGCCGCGCAGCGGGGGATCGTGGGGCTCGGTGAGCTTGGTGGTCAGTTTGGCATCGCCGAAACTGAGTTCGATGGTTGAGCCGATGTCGGCTTTTGGACAGGCGTAGTGCAGCTCGACTTCGAAGCTGCCGTCGGCGGGAACTTCGCCGACGAAGCTGATGGTATCGGCGGGGTCGATCCAGTTGCGGAAGAACGAGCAGTTGGGGAATTTGTTTGAGCGTTTGATCTTTCCGGTGACCGCGGCATCGCGCGCCGGCAGTTGCGTGTAGATGGCGTCGGGATGACCGATGATGAACGGGCGCTGATCTGTCTCTTCGGTCAGGCCGGGTAGCACCGCGGCGCTCCATTGGTTGAGCGCTGTCTGCATTTTGGTGTGAATGTCAGGGATTTCTTCAGCGATATCTTTGCGTTGGCCGGGATCGCTGTTGAGGTCAAAAATTTCTCCACTTTTGTCGAGGCGATGTTGTTGGCTGCGAGCGGAGAGTCTGCCTTTCCAGGTGGAAAATATCAGTCGGTCAGCGTGCGGCCACGGCGCGTCGCTGCCGGTCAGCAAGGGGAGAAGGCTGACGCCGTCGAGGGCTTTGCCATTGCCGACTTTGATGCCGGCGCACTCAGCGAGAGTCGGCAGCAGGTCGATCGCTCCGCCGATCGCGGACACTTCGGTGCCGGGCTGAATTTTTGCCGGCCAGCGAATGACCAGTGGCGAGCGCACGCCGCCCTCGTCGGTATTGCCTTTGCGGCCCTTCATGTCGCCGTTCCAGCGGATGCCGTTGGGGCCGTTGTCGTTGAAATAGACGACGATGGTGTCGTCGGCGAGATCGAGTTGGTCGAGCTTTTTCAAAACGCGGCCGACGTTCCAGTCGATGTTGGCACACATGGCGAGGGCGCAGCGCAGGTGCAGTTCGTCTTCTTTTTCGGGTTCGCGATTGTGCATCTTCAGCTCGCGATCTTTGTATTCGTTCCACCAGCGGTCGGGAACCTGCATCGGTGAATGCGGGGTGTTGTAGGGCAGGTAGACGAAGAAGGGCTGGTCCTTTTTGGCTTCGATGAAGTCGAGCGCGTGGTCGGTCAGGTCGTCGATGATGAAGCCTTCGCCCTGAACGAGCTCGCCATTGTGTTCGAGTGGCGGGCTGAAGTAGTCGCCCCAGTGGCCGGAGGCGAAGCCGTAGTATTCGTCAAAGCCTCGACCGTTGGGGTGATACGGATACTGCATGCCGTTGTGCCACTTGCCGAAGGCGGCGGTGGCGTAGCCGGCGGCCTTGAAGGTGTCGCCGATGGTGCGTTCGTCGAGGTTGAGTCGTTCGCCGCCGGCCGAGGTCGAGTAGACGCCCACCCGTGGGTGGTAACGGCCGGTGAGAAATTCGGCGCGGGTCGGCGAGCAAACCGGGCAGACGAAAAAGCGATCGAACTGCGCGCCGTCGGCAGCCAGCGAATCGATGTTCGGGGTGTCGAGGTTGGTATTGCCGTGCAACGACAGATCGCCCCAACCCTGGTCGTCGGAGAGGAACACGATGACGTTGGGTTTTGAATGTGCCCGGGAGGTGAGAAGGCAGAGGGTGGCGAGGATGATGGTGAGGTGGCGGGGCATGGTGGGGAAAGGTTGGTTAGTGTTCAGTTTTCAGAATGCGGGTTGAGGGCTGGTCCACTGGTGGCTTGGCGAAGGTAAGACGAATGCTCTGCTCACCGCGGCAAGCCCATGTTACTTTAAAACTAGAATTTTCGCGACGGCCTGGGCCTGGCGGCGATGGAGTTTCAGGTGAAAGCCGAACATGGCGTGCCAGTGCTTGGCAGTAAAAGGGCCGAACATTGGGTGGTGTTGAGGTTTTGTCGCCGCCATGTCCGCAGGCGAAACGCCGTCGATGCGGGCGAGGTAGCGGTCGACGGACTTAGCGAAAATTTCGATTTGCTCGGAGCCGACGCCTTCGGCGGGCATGACGTCGTTTTTCACGTCAAAATCGCTGACCAGGATTTCCCCGCGCAGCAGGTGATCGACGATATCGGTAAACACCGTATTGACGATGGTGTTGTGCTCAAGGATCTGGGCAACGGACCAGCCGCGCATGTCGTGATCAATGCCGGGCATGGGCCTCACCGTAGTATTTTTGGCAACGAGCTCAGGCCCCAGTTGCCTGGCGACGCTGAGCGTTTGATCGCGTTCGGCGATGATCTGGCGAGTGGCTTTCCCGTGGGCCGTACTGCGGACCAGCAGGCGAATCATTTTTCGGACGGGCCAGGGAGTCATGGGAGCGAGTTTTAAGTTTCCTGTTGTCAGCTTTCAGATTGGCGAGGCGGCAACGATTGGCCGGTTCGGCACCGACACGGTATCTGAAAACTGAACACTGAACACCAGCCAACTTTTCAACGGTAACGTTTGCGGTAGCGCAGCGGGGTGATGCCGGTGGCTTTGCGGAAACGCTTGGTGAAATGGCTCTGGTCGTAAAAGCCGGTGCCGGCGGCGATGTCGCCGACCGGGCGATCAGTGGTCACGAGCAGGCGTTGGGCTTCCTGAATGCGCAGTGAGTGAACGTATTCCATCGGCGACAGGCGCAGCAAGTGGCGGAATCGACGGTTGAGATGGGGCACGGATATGCCGGCGATCTCTGCGAGGCTGTCGACGCTGATGTCGCTGACAAAATTGCCGGCGAGAAATTCGATGACGCGCTGCAGTTCTTGAAAGTGGGTGCGCTGATCTTCGGGGGTGTCGATGGGGTGCATGAGGCCGACCAGGCCGATCACCGTCTCGCCGTCAGTCGCGAGCAGGGGAGATTTGTTGGATACGAACCAGCGCGGCGTACCGCGGATGTGGGGGACCAGCCAGACTTCGTTGCTGAGTGGGCGACCGCTGTCGAACACGCGCCGGTCGTTGGACTCGTAAGCCTGCGCGAGCAGATCGGGGAAAAAGTCGCGCGCGGCCTTGCCGACCAGACCACTTTCTTCGGTCAGGTCGTAGGTGCGCAGATGGTAGCGGTTGCACATCACGTAGCGACTGTCGCGGTCCTTAACGTAGAAGCAGGCGTCCAGTGTTTGCCGCATCAGCTCGAGCGGTGGGCGCAGGCTGGGATTGGATTGAAAAAAGCTTTCCTGGAAGCGGGTGGCGACGCCGGTCGGCATGGTCAAAAAGGGAACAATGCGCGAGCCAAGGTGACAAGTGGAAAGCAAAAGGTGAAAAACTGGAAGATTGTCATTGTATTTACATGAATATACATTGTAAATTATTTGAATGAGGATACATGGCGCGTCGCGAGGAGATGGCAATCACCCATCGGGAACGGCTCTGTTAACCACGCTGACTTTGGTTTCGTTGGCAGTCATTCTGGTGTTCGCGTATTTTCATCGGGCCCGAATGGCGTTGTCGACCACGGAGGATAACGATCGCGAAATAAAGGCAAAGGATGTGGCGGAGACGGCGGTGAATCTCGTGATCGCGCAGATTCGTTCGGCGACGACGGTGGCGGACAGTGGTTGGGCGTCGCAGCCGGGGGTGATTCGGGTGTGGGGTGAGGATGGGCGTTTTGAGAAAGGCTACAAATTGTATTCCGATGAGACCATGGTGGAGCGCGATGAACGCGCCCTGGTGGAGCGGGATTTTTCGGAGATGGGGAACAATTGGAAGCAGCGCGACTGGATTTACACTGATCTGAATGCGCCGACTCAACAGGGCACAGAATGGGTTTTTCCGATCCTCGATCCGGCGGCGAAGGAAGTTCATGAAATCGAGGGCTTCGATTTCGACAATCAGAGGATCGGCGGAGGCAGTAAACTCAACCCCTTGCCGATGCCGGTGAAATGGATCTATCAGCTCGAGGACGGCACCTTGGGACTGCTCAATTCAGGCAGGCGATTCGTGGCGACACGCGGGGCGGTGACGCCGACTCGTGACAATCAGATTGTGGCGCGTTTTGCGTTCTGGGCGGATGACGAGACCTGCAAGCTGAATGTGAATGTCAATGCCGGGGGAATGGCGGCTTCTCCGCAATTTGCGGGCGGCGATCTGGATCGCCACTTTCAGCGTTACCTGCCGAGTCATAACGAATGGCAACGATATCCGGGACATCCGGCGACCACCAGTTTGGCCCCGGTGTTTGCTCCGGGGGATCGGGAGTTGGTGCTTCCGCTGGGTAGAGATCGGGTGAAAAGCCTCTACGATCTGGTTCCGCGCGTAGCGCATGGCGGATCGCAGTCGGGGACGAGGCTGCCCAATCTTGATAGCGAAGGGCCGAATGGGCTTGTGGCGGACAGGGATCGTTTGTTGCCGAGTCTTGATGACATCATTTTGCGCCCGAACCGCGAGTTGGCGGAGTTTCCCGATGGAGTGGCGGAGGGCAGTGAAGATGTTTTTTTGCGTCGGGCGCGTTTTTTTCTGACCTCGGACAGTGGGTCCCCGGAAACGACTTTTTCCGGACTTCCGCGGGTCAGCATCTGGCCGACGTATTTCGGTGAGGGTGGCGCTGCGAAAGCGAGGCGAACGACTCAGGATGAGTGGTTGCGTGTCTGTGCCGAGGTCGGACTGGGTAGCAATGGAGAGCCTTTGGGTTACCATTTTCAACGTCGTAACGCCGACAGCGCGACCGAGGATTTTGATGGGATTCTCCGCAATCGGGAATTGTTTGCCTACCTATACCGGCTGACCAGCGAGGCCATGCCCGGAATCGGTAAGAGCCTTGCCACGAAGTATTCGAAAGATGAGCGGCTGCAGATTCTGACGGAGATATTTGACTACATCCGCTGCACGAACCTGCACGATGATAATCTGTTTGGAGAGGACTGGCGCGCGGCGTATTCCGACGCGGACCAAAACACGCGCGAACATTTACCCTTCACGAATGGACGCATCGACTACACACAGTGGGCCTGGGCGTTCGGAAGCACGAAATATTACAGGTTTTCGAACGGGGGGAAGGTTCATAAAGGGGCCGGGCAGGTTACGCCAATCCGGATAAAGCACGATGGCGTCGACAGTCAGGGGATCGGACGGTTTCACACGATGCAGGAAATGGGTGTGCTGGTGATCGCTTGCGCTGAAGGCGGCGATGGAACCGGCGGAGGAGGTTCCAGAATGGTGGGTAGGGGCCAGAGCCTGAATGACCCCGAACTAGTTGACCGCGAGTGCTTCAGCAATTTTCCACCTCTGCCTTTGTCTGTCGATGCAGATAAGGAGTCGACCTGGCCGGAATGGCTCAAGCAGCTGAAGATGGACTCTCCCGATTTGGTCGAAATCGCCTTCGCGCCCGAGAACTGGAACTGGCAGTTGGCCTGGCTCGACCCGGGTTACGCAGCGGCTATGCCGGAGGGGAAATTCGATCGAAGTTTTTTGCACGACGCTGAGGTGACTCGACTTTCGGCGGGTGAAACCTTGGTACAGGGTGGGCTGATTTGGAACATGGTATGCCCGAGTATGGGGTGGGCGGCGATCAACCCCGACATGGTGGTCGATCTGGATGTCGACGGGATGAATTTCCAGGCTGCCGGTGGCGAAGCGGTATCCATTGGCTGGAAACAGCAGCTGAAATTTGGCGACGGCGGGCCGGGAGCGACGGCCTGGCGGGGCAACCGATCGACCGGGGCGCTGCGCGACGGTGTCTTTGGAGGGATCAAAAATGTGGAGTTCTTTCTCAGTGCGGGGGAACGGCTCCCGGGGCTCATCCGCTTTGAAAAAATCAGCCACTCGGAGGCAAGTCCGGCAGATGTCGACCACATTCCCGGCGGGGTGAGCCTCTCGGGGCGGAGCAGTTCTGTGGACCGGAACTTCGCGGAAGTTGAGCCCTGGAATCAAAATTACTTCATCAGCCGACCTTTCAAAATAAACGGCAAAGTAGAATTTTCCGGCGGCAAAGTCGGTGTGCGAATCTATGCGGCCGGACCTGACAGTGGCAATGAGGGCTCGGCTGCTCAACTGGAAAAATCGCTTCTGGTCCAGGAATTGGAAATTCCGTTTCCGAAATTCTCGGTGGACGGACCTGAACTGGAGAAGGGTACGGCGACTGAATTTAAAGAACGGGTTGGGCCGATGAGTTACTGGAGCCTGAGTTGGGATGGTGCGAATCCAGTGTTTGCGTCAGTGGGGCGGTTGGCGATGGTCAATGGCGATCATGGGTATTTTCACCGCAGCAAGGATGTCGTGCAATCGGTTGTGGTAGACCATGCGGATGTTCGCTATTTGTCGACGAAGCCAAAGGTCACTGAAGCAGATGGCTTGTTTCAGCCGTTACAGAATTATGGTGAAAGACGTCAGGCCTTCGCGTTTCAGAGTGCGCGGGGCGCGCGCCTCCGGCCCGAGGGCGAACGGGGTTACCCCGGCAGCGACCGCCTGGTGCCAAGTCTTCGCTACTATTCCAATAAAGCACCGTATCCGATGGCGACGGCGAACCCTGCGGCAGTTCAGCGCTACGGCGATTTCGATAGCGGCCCGGGTTTGACGATGGATGGTCCGTGGATCAACCGACCGAACGATGGCAACGGGCATATGCTTGTCAATCGATCACACTACGAGCCATGGCTGGAAGACAACTGGTACAGTCAACGTTGGTTCTGGGGACGGGGGTGGGGAGAAGGTAGTCAATCTCTTGGATATCAAGGTTTTAGCTACATGGGTGGGCAGCATGCTCATCCGTCGTATTACACGCCGAATCGCATTATCAATTCTCCGGGCATGTTTGGCTCGTTACCGGTGGGCACTACGTCGGATCAGCCGTGGCGCACCCTGCTTTTCCGGCCGGATGTTTCGGGAGGTCTCTACAAAGGCCATCCCGGGGCTGGCAAAGGCAGCCGGCCCGCAGATCATTTGCTACTCGATCTATTCTGGATGCCAATCATCGAGCCTTACTCTCTCAGCGAGGCTTATGCGACGCGGGGCAAGGTGAATTTGAACTATCAAATTTTGCCGTTTCGTCACGTTCGTCGAGACACCGCGCTGCGTGGCGTGTTGCAATCGGAGACACAGCTGTGCATTCCCAACAAGTGGTCGAAGGACTACAAGACCGGTGTCGGGCGCGGGCGTGGATACCACTGGCTGTATCGGCCTTTTGAAGGAACGCTGCAGAGGAAGAGTCTGCGCGCGTTGTTCGTGGCTGACGACACGCTGGAACAGTTCGAAGAGCGCTTCAATGACCCGGCGGAACCGACCCTGTTCCGGACCGCCAGCGAGATCTGCGAGGTGCATTTGATTCCGGAGAGCATCAGCGAAGCGATGGGAGGCGATCACCCCATCGATTCCTACACGCCCACCGTCGAGCAAATGGCGAACGGCAAATACTGGTCGGATCACGCATTGGTCGGCGACAACGCACGTGAGACGCCGTATTCGAATATCTACTCGCGAGTCACGACACGCTCGAACACCTACACAGTGCATTGCAAGGCACAGGTCCTCAAGCAGGGGCGACGGCAGGATGGGGAAGACTATGCTACCTGGGATACCGAACACGACAGCGTGGTGGCTGAGGAAAGCAACGCGACACGGATCGAGCGCTATCTCGATGTGACGGATTCGGCTATCCCGGATTATGCGACCGAACCCGATGCGCCGTCGCTGGATAGTTTCTATCGCTATCGTGTGGTGCAAAGGCGGGGTGCCTTGTAGGCGGACGCCGCGAGTGCACAAACAGGATCTAACTGTCGTATCAAAATTCAGCGTCGATGGCGAGATCGTAGGATGGCTTTTCAAGCCATCCGGAACGACGCGTGACGTGGTCATCACCCCAAACCGAACGAACCAAGGCTGGCCCGCGCCACGCTATGCGACTCCCTCCAACGCAACGGCATCGGGGTGCCATCCCATTCAAATTTCTGATTGCGTCAATTCACCCTTGGTCGAACCGCGGCGTATTCCTGCTGTCTCGAAAAAATCGACCAAAATTGCGCGATTACGTCCCCTGATATGATTGGATTATACCAAAATGCACGTTGGCGCTACTAGACTTGCCTTGTAGAAATGAGCTATGATGTGGGCACGCGAAGAGTCTTCTCCGCGTTTATTCACCTGCACCTGCCATGTTTGATTTTCTCGCTGAAGGAACTGCGCCAATCTGTTCGGGCAACGGCGCCCGCCGCAACGATGGGTCGCTATTTAAAACGCGACGTGAATTTTTGCAGGCGGGATCGCTGGGGGCGATCGGGCTTTCGCTGCCGCAGTACCTGGCGGCCAAGCAGGCGGGCCAGGTGAAGGCGGGGCACGACAACAAGGCGTGCATCATGATTTTTAATCTTGGCGGGCCGAGTCACATCGACCTCTGGGATATGAAGCCGGACGCGCCGTCGGAAATCCGCGGACCGTTCAAGCCGATCAAAACCAATTCGCCGGAGATCGAGATTTCGGAAATTCTGCCGATGCACGCCAAGGTGGCGGACAAGTTTTCGCTGGTGCGCTCGTGTCATCACGGCGGTGCGGCGGTGCACGATGCCGGCTGGCAGATCATGCAGACCGGGCGACGTTTTACCGGCGGTGTTTCGACGCCGCACGCGGGTGCGGTGGCGAGTTATCTGAAAGGGCGCAAAACGGACTTGCCGCCGTTCGTGGTGCTGCCGGAGCTGATGGGCCGTGGGGGTGGTAATTTACCGAATGGCCAGGCAGGCGGATTTCTGGGTAAGGCGCATGATCCGTTCGCGCTGATGGCGGACCCGTCGAAGCCGGATTTCCGGGTGCCGGATTTGCTGCCTCCGGATCAGATCGGGGCGAGTCGCCTGGAGCGTCGTCGTTCGATGCGCGAAATCGTCGACGGCACGGTGAAGAGTTTTGAAGACAGCGAGGACGCGCGTCTGCTGAATGAGAATTTTGATGCGGCGTTTCGCATGATGACCAGTGCGCAGGCGCGTTCAGCCTTCGATTTATCGAAGGAGAAAACTTCGACGCGGGAACGCTACGGCATGAATCGGGTCGGTCAGTGCATGCTGCTGGCGCGTCGCCTGGTTGAGAACGGGGTGCGCTTCGTGACGGTGAATACCTTTTTGACCGTCTTTAATGAGCTGAGCTGGGACATTCACGGTTCGAAGCCGTTCATCTCGGTGCAGCAGATGAAGGAACAGGTCGCGCCAATGTACGATCGGGCGTATTCCGCGCTGCTCGAAGATCTCGACGATCGGGGAATGCTCGACGATACCCTGGTGACAGGGCTGAGTGAGTTCGGGCGCACGCCGAAGGTCAATCCGGCCGGTGGGCGCGATCACTGGCCTGCCTGTTTCACCTGTTCGTTTGCCGGCGGTGGCGTGCAGGGTGGTCGCGTGATCGGTGCCAGCGATCCGATCGGTGGTTTTCCTGCGGAACGTCCGGTGGGGCCCGAGGACATTGTCGCGACGATTTTCAAAAGCCTTGGCTTTGATCACGAGAGTCACCTGCCGGGCCCGGCGGGGCGTCCGTGCGAACGAGATCCCCGGTCTCGAGAAAGCGGCG
>CBDULB010000035.1:0-44024 GCA_965367965.1 uncultured bacterium
GACGGCGGTGGCGCGGGTAATTTTGAATCTGCATGAAACGATCACGCGGTATTGAACGAACTATGAACTATGAACTATGAACTATGAACTTCGAATAGTGAATTTTGAATGGTGGGATATGGGCGCTTAGATAAGATTTTTTATGATGGGTGGAAAGTTTGATTTGGAAGAAAGGCTTTTGAACTATGCGGCTGATATCGTTCGTTTGACGGATCGTTTGCGTGAGTCTCAGTCGCAACGGCATATTGCTGGACAATTGCTGCGTTCGGGAACTTCACCACTTGCGAATCATGGTGAAGCGAATGCTGCTGAGTCGGATGCCGATTTTGTCCACAAGTTGCATATATCACTCAAGGAGCTGCGAGAATCCAAGCGCTGGTTGAAGCTCGTTCAACGCGTGCCCCTTGTTGATGCTCCGGATTCTCTCAATTCCCTCATTGAAGAAACTGATCAACTGGAGCGCATTTTTCACTCCAGTATTCGCACCGTCAAAAACCGTAAGGCCACGCGCCAGGAAATTAAAAATTCATAGTTCGAAGTTCATTGTTCAAAGTTTATCCCCATCGCAGCTATGATATCTACCAGCATAGAAAACTCCCTCAAACGCCGCACCTTTCTCGGTCACTCGATGTCCGGTTTCGGTGGTTTGGCGTTGGCGTCTTTGTTAGGGCGCGATGCGGGTGCGGCGACGCCGCCGGCCATGGATTCGGGAATTCTCGGGGTGACCCGGCATGCGGCGCCGAAGGTGAAGCGGGTGATCCATCTGTGTATGGCGGGTGGGCCGTCGCATCTGGAGACGTTTGATTACAAGCCCAAGTTGCAGGAGTTGGATGGCCAACCGATGCCCGAGTCGTTCACCCGGGGGCAGCAAATCGCTCAGCTTCAGAAACGGAAGAACGAGCTGAAATGCATGGGGCCGACTCATCCGTTCCGGAAGTTCGGCAAGAGTGGTCAGGAGATCTGCGAAATTTTCCCTCACATCGGCTCGGTGGCGGATGACATCGCCATCGTTCGATCGATGCATACCGAGCAGATCAATCACGATCCTGCGCACACTTTCATGAACACCGGGTCGATCATCCCGGGACGGCCGAGCATGGGTTCGTGGGTGAACTACGGCATCGGCAGTGAGTCGCAGGATTTGCCGGGGTTTGTGGTGCTGACCAGTGAAGGCGGTGGACAGGGACAGCCGATCTCTTCGCGACAATGGAATAATGGATTCCTGCCGAGCAAATATCAGGGAGTGCAATTTAACTCCAAGGGTGACGCGGTTCACTACGTCAACAACCCGGCGGGCGTTACTCGTGAGGCGCAGGGCGAAGTGGTCGACGCGGTGAAAAAACTCAACTCGCTACTCGCGGACCGGCGATACGATCCGGAAATTGCCGGCCGCATCGCGCAGTACGAGATGGCGTTTCGCATGCAGGCATCGGTGCCGGGCCTGATGGACGTCAGCGGCGAATCGAAACAGACTTTGGAAATGTACGGCTGCACGCCCGGTGACGGTAGCTTTGCTTCGAACTGTCTGCTGGCGCGTCGCCTGGCGGAGCGCGATGTGCGCTTCATACAGCTCTACCATCGCGGCTGGGATCACCACGGTGGCATCAAGGAGGCGGTGAAGAAAACGGCGGGGCTGGTCGATCAGGGCACAGCGGCTTTGATTCGTGATCTCAAGGCGCGCGGCATGCTCGACGACACCCTGATCATCTTCGGAGGAGAGTTCGGGCGGACGCCGATGGCACAGGGTTCCGGGCGTGATCATCACATCAAAGCCATGTCGATGTTTCTGTGTGGTGGCGGGGTCAAGGGCGGGGTCACTCATGGTGCGACCGACGAGTTGGGTTATCACGCCGTGGAGGATGTGGTCAGTGTTCACGATTTGCATGCAACCTTGTTGCATTTGCTGGGTATCGATCACAGGAAGCTGGTGTTCCGTTTTCAAGGGCGGGACTTCCGGCTGACCGACGTGCATGGAAATATTGTGAAACCGGTTCTTACGTAGAAAGAAAACCATGCCCTGGTACGACAACGAAGGACGCTTTGAGGCGGAAGAGCGGGTGGCGAAAGAGGTCGCCAAACGAAAGGCACGCGGCGAACCGATGGTGCCGTTGATCTGTGAGGTGGAGCGCGGCACGCCGTGTTCGACTTTCTGGGGCAGGGCGTGGTGCGACAATCTCGAAGCTTACAGCGACTACGGCAATCGTCTGCCGCGCGGCCGGTCGTATCTGCGCGGCGGCCGGGTGATGGATCTGGATGTGATGGAGGGCGAAATTTTCGCTTACATCGCCGGCACCAATCTGTACGAGGTGAGCATCTTCATCGAGCCGCTGGAGGCGGAGCGATGGCAGGGGTTAAAAGACCGGGTGGCCGGAAAGATATCGAATTTGGTGGATTTGTTAGGTGGGCAGATGGGCGACGGCGTGCTGCGCGCGATCACGGATCCGCATGAGGGATTGTTTCCTGAACCAAAGCGAATTCGATTCGATTGCTCGTGTCCGGACTACGCCGATATGTGCAAACACGTGGCGGCGGTGCTGTATGGCGTCGGGGTGAAACTCGACAGCGCACCGGAGCTGTTTTTTAAATTGCGTAAAGTGGATCACCGCGAGTTGATCGGTGCCGCCGGTGAGCGCGCCGGCGATCTGGCCGGTGAGGTCAGCGACGCGGCGGGGGATGAAGTCCTCGCGGCGGAGGATTTGTCAGCGCTGTTCGGCATCGAACTGGCGGAGCCGGAAGCGGCGTTTGGGGACGCGAGTTGAGATCGGGAGATTGGACCCCGGCTTTCCCGCAGGGGCCGCAGACGAATGCGGGTAGGGGCGCGATAAGCTGTCTGGCATCCCTCCGGGATGCGCTCTGGATCGGTTGGGTATTCCGGTGGTATCGCGTTCGCTCAACCACCGGCTAATTGCTGGCATCCCTCCGGGACGCGAGCTTCGTGACCAATCGCTGACCGCTAACCGCTAACTGCTAACTGCTAACTGCTAACTCACGCCAGCACTGCCTTCACAACCTTGCCGTGCACGTCGGTCAACCGGCGGTCGATGCCGTTGTGGTAGTGACTGAGGCGTTCGTGATCGAGGCCTAACAGATGCAGAACGGTGGCGTAGTAGTCGTAGACACTGGTCGGGTTTTGTTCGGCGCGGCGGCCGAACTCGTCGGTGGCACCGTAGCTGGTGCCGCCGCGAATGCCGGCACCCATCATCCAGGTGGTGAAGCCGTCGGGATTGTGATCGCGTCCGGCGGTGCCCGCCTGATGAGTGGGCATGCGTCCAAACTCGGTCGCCCAGAGGACCAGAGTGTCGTCGAGCAGGCCGCGTTGTTTCATGTCGCTGAGCAGGGCGGCAGTCGGCTGGTCGAAGATCGGGGCGTGGCGTTCGTAGTCGGCGCGCAGTGTCTTGTGAGCATCCCAGTTAAGTAAGCCGTCAACGCCGGAGGCGCGCGATGCGCAGTAGAGATTGACGCAGCGGACGCCGCGTTCGAGCAATCGGCGGGCGAGCAGGCAGTTGCGGGCGTAGGCGGCCTTAAGGTGATTGTTGTCGCCGGTACCGTAGAGTTTGTGAATGTGGGCGGGTTCGCCGTCGAGGTCGGAGACTTCCGGAGCGCTGAGTTGCATGCGCGCGGCGAGTTGGTAAGCGGCGATACGTGCCTGCAGTTCGGTATTTTCCGGGAACCGTTCGGCGTGGTTCCGGTTCAGCTTTTCGAGAAAACTGCGGGTCGCCTTTTCTTCGTCGCCATCGACCGATTGCGGCAACGCGAGATTGCGAATCGGTGTCTGCGCGTTCATCGGGATGCCCTGGTGCTGGGCGGGAAGAAATCCGGAGCCCCAGTTGGCTTTGCCATTCGGTGGCTCACCGCGCACGTCGGTGAGTGCGACGTAGGCCGGCAGGTTTTCGTTGAGGCTGCCGAGCGCGTGACTGATCCAGGCACCGGCGGCGGGGAAACCCTCTTCAGTGAAGCTGGTGTTCATGAAGATGCAACCCGGTCCGTGGGTGTTGGACTTGGAGTGCATGCCGTGCAGGAAGGCGATGTCGTCGACGTGCTCTGCCATGTGTGGCAGCAGTGAAGAAATCATCTTGCCGCTCCGCCCGGCGGGCGCGAAATCCCAGGGCGAACGCATCAAATTTCCGTTCTTTCCCTGAAAGGAGACAAAATCCTCTTCGCCGGGAAGTGGCTTGCCGTGGTACTTTTCCAGTGCCGGTTTATGCTCCCACAGGTCCATGTGTGAGGCGGCACCGGGACAGAAAATCTGCAGTACGCGCCTGGCTTTCGGGGGCGAATGCGGCATGCCGTTGACCGGCAGGGCACTGGCCATGTTGGCGGACGATTCCCGTCCCAGCAAGTGGCTCAGGCCAACTCCGGCGAGCCCCGAGAGCATGTGGCCGAAGAACTGACGACGCGGCGCGGCAGGAAACAGGGCTTTGGGCTCAGTTGACATGGATGAGTTCGTTGGCGTTGAGCAGCGCGCGACAGAAGGCGGAGCGGCCGTGTTGTTCGATCAGGGCGAGGCCGGCGGCGAGTTCGTCCTTGCCGGGTGACCGGCCGAAGGCGAGCACAAAGGCTCGCTTGACCTGCGCGGCAGGATCTTCTGAATCAGTTTCGGCGCTGATACGTTCGGCGAAAAAGTTGGCCATATCGACGGTGAACTGGTGGTTCATCAAAGTCAGCGCCTGCAGTGGCGTGGTGGTTGCGGTCCGGCGCGGCGCGACGGCGGCGGCATCGGGGCAGTCGAACTCGGTCAGCAAATCCATTTTCGCCGCCCGCGGATTCTGGTGGTAAACGGCGCGGCGATAGGTCTCGGGGCCGTGCACGTCGAGCGGATGGTAGGTGCAGACGTTGTCCTGAGTAAACTGGTAGAGCCGGAACCCCGGGCCGCCCATGGTGGTATCGAGTTTGCCCGCCAGGCTGAGCATGGTGTCGCGGATTTCTTCGGCATCGAGTCGGCGCGGCGGAAAGCGCCACAGCAGGCGCGAGTCGCCGTCGATGGTGGCGGCAGCGGGACGGTATTGCGCGGACTGGCGATAGGATTGGGAAAGCAGTATTTCGCGGATCAGGGGCTTGAGGCGCCAACCGTGGACCCGCTGCAGACGATGGGCGAGATAGTCAAGCAGTTCGGGGTGGCTGGGTTTGCCGCCCATGTAGCCGAAATCGCTCGGAGTGCTGACAATGCCGGTGCCGAACAGGTAGTGCCAGGCGCGATTGGCGAGAACCCGGGGCGGCAGCGGGTTGTCGGCGGCGACGATGGAGTGAGCGAGCTGCAGTCGCCGCTCGGACTCGGCTGCGTCGAGGGCAAGTTGGTGTCCCTTGGCGACTTCGCTGAAGGTCGACAGGGAAGCCGGCGCGATGGCCTCGGCGGGCTTGTTGGGATCGCCGCCGCGGGCGAGATGGGTGGGTTTGTCAGGCTGCTTGAAGGTGCCGGCCCAGACGGTGGGCAGTGGTTTGATCGCTGAAAGTTCGGCGCGGGCTTTACCGAGTTCGCCGCCGATACCGGCGAGCGTCTGTTTTTCAGCTTCGGTCGTACCGAAACGCAGCAGGCGCTGTTCGCGGTAGGCTTTGTTGAGAGGTTCACGGCGCCAGGAGTTGGCGACTTCGGTCCAGGTGGTTCCATCGCTGCTGACTTCAAGGCGATACTCGCCGGGAAAGACCATTTTGCTGTGGGTGGGCAGATCCTTCGGGCGGTCGGAGGAAAAGGCGACGCGGGAAATTTTTTCCGGTCCGGCAAAGGTGATGGTCAAAATGTGATTTCCGGCCGAGATCCAGCGACGGCCGAATTTACCATCGATGGCCAGTGCCGGACCGTAGGCGTTGGCGGCGTTGTCCGCGGAGTCTTCGACCGCCCGTGAACTGCCGCTTGCGGTCCCGCCGTTGGCAGCCAGCGCGACGTTGCGTGGATCGGGGTCATCGGTAAAAACCTCAAACTCGTCGATGGTGACGCCGCCGGGACCGTCAGGGTTACGATCGTTGGTCAGCGGCACGAGGCGGATCGCTGTGGCGGTGACCGGTTCGAACTCATCTTCAGTCATCGTCCGGTCGACCTTCGGGTGGGTGACCTTCGGTAACCACTGGTCGGCGTTTTTACCGGTGCGATCGATGATGGTTTGCTCGAGCACTTTCTGCTTGGTTTCGAGGGCGGCGACTTTGGCTTTGGCTGCCTTCGACCGGGCTGCGTGCAGTTTTTTATCGGCGGCGGGCGCGACCACGCGGGCGGTCATCTGAACGCTCTCGAATGCGGCCCGCAGTCGATAGTAGTCGGCCTGCAGGATCGGGTCGAACTTGTGATCGTGACAGCGGGCGCAGTTGATGGTCATCCCGAGAAAGGCGGATCCGGTAGCGGTGATGATGTCATCGAGGGTGTTGGCCCGGATTTGAGCGGCAGCCTGTGGATCCTGATTACCGACGTCATCGAAGATGCCGGCCACGAGAAAGGCGGTGGCGACTTCGACCTCGGGTTGGTCCTTAGCGATGACGTCACCGGCGAGGTGCTCGGTGATGAATCGATCGAAGGGCTTGTCTTCGTTAAATGAACGGATCACGTAGTCGCGGAACGGCCAGATATTGTCGGTGATCAGGTTGCGTTCCATGCCGCGGCTTTCGCCGAAGCGCACAACGTCCAGCCAGTGGCGGCCCCAGCGTTCGCCGTAGTGGGGTGAGGCGAGCAGGCGGTCGACTTCGGCAGCGTAAGCGGCGTCGGCATTTTTCATCCAGGCTTTGACGAAGGCGTCAGCCTGTTCCGGCGTCGGCGGCAGACCGGTGACGTCGTAGTGGAGTCTGCGGATGAGGTCGCGCGGCGCGGCCGGAGGATTGGGTGACAGTTCGGTAGCGGCGAGCTTTGCGTAAATGTAGCGATCGATGGGAGACTCTGCCCAGGAGCCGGGGATGTCGTCCGGTCGCGGTGGCTCCGGGATGCTGATCGGCTGATAGGCCCACCAGGTTTTGTCGGCAGCGGAGGGTTCGCGCAGCACCAGTTGATCCGGCCAGACGGCACCTGCGTCGATCCATTGTCTGATCAGCTCAATTTGGCTGGCACTCAGAGGTTCGCCGTTTTTCGGCATGTCCGGGTCGGGACCGGTGATTTTTTCGATCAGGTGACTTTTAGCGGAATCACCTTCGACAATCGCAGGCCCGTCATCGCCGCCGCTCAGCCAGTCGGCGCGCGTCGCCAGCGACAGTTCGCCTTTGCGGATACCGTCGCTGTGGCACTCGAGGCATCTGGCCTCCAGCAGCGGTGCGATGTCTTCAGCGAAGTTCGGCGCGGGCGCGCTGTCGGCGCCGCGGACGGCAGCCGGTGCCACCGCGAGGCACACTGCGATGGCTTGGATGAACTTGGTGGCGGCAGGCATTCACCAAATGCTACCACGGAGCTGCTTTCGAAAGCATCACGGCTTCGCGTGCCGAAAGCCGCAAGTCAGTAATACTGTGCGCCTAAAAAATGACCACTCGTCGCGGCACTGTTGCAGCGGGAAGACCTGTTACTTCAGATTTGAAGTTCTACGATTCAGCCAGCTCGAAATTGGGAATGCCGAGACGTTCGGCGACACGCAGGGGGCGGCGCAGCGCGGAGCGCATGCGGGCGATCTCGTCGCCGTTGCGTTGGTCGGGGCAGTCGGGGTGAATGTCGTCGCTGGCGATCAGGCCGAGCAGTTTCAGGCAGGCGGCGGTGGAGTGCTTGTAGGCGGCGGCGCTGGAGTTTTCGTTGAGACGAAACACCTGGTCTTCGAGGGATTGAAAGGCTTCAAACAGTTTGTAAACGCGGGTGTCGAAGGCGTCGCCGCCTTTGCCGGTAGGGAAAGCCTTACCGACGACGCTGTCGGCGAGCCACATGTCGCGGGCGGCACAGATCAGCGGACAGGCGGAAACCCCGGCGCCGATGAGAAGCGGCAAGCCGAGCCGGATGGCGGTGGCGATGCCGTAGTCGTCACCGGAGTGCGGTGCGAACTCCAGTTTGAGGTCGCGACACATGGCTGCCCAGTAGAGAAAGTGCGGTTCGTCGAGGGTCGAGATTTTACCACCGATGACGCGCGGGTGTTGCGCGAGATGATACAGCAGCCAGGGCTCGTAAGGGGTGGCCCAGGGAACGAATGACGGTTCGAGCGCGTGAACGATGGCGGGTACGCCCTCGCGGATGTGATCGATGATCTCGTAATAGGCATCGCGACGTTTCTCGGGGGCGAGCGCGTTGAGCCCGCGTGACGTCATGATCATGACTTCGACATTCTTATCCGACTGGGCGATGTCGATCTGCGGCTGATAGTAGGAGGCGCTGAAGTGATCGCTGGTCGGATCGGCGCCGAGTGCGGTGGTGCCGCAGATGATGCGGGCGTTGGGCAGGATGCCGCGGAAGCGCTGAATGACTTCGGCGTAGAGTTTTTCGTCGAGCTGAAAAATGTAGCCGGTGTCGGCGTTGAGCACGTAGGCGATGTCGGTGCGGTAGTGATCGGCGCAGGCCTGCATCCAGCGGATACTTTTTTCAAATCCTTCCCAGTCCGGCTGGCCGTTCGCGAACGGCAACAGCGTGGCAACGCACAGACGCGCACGGGTCCGGTGATTGGCGAGCGATTCCTCAGCGGTATGCGCCCAGATGGTATCCGTCCACGGTGTGTCGGGGCGGAGGGCGGCGGGATCGGAGATGAGTGAAGTGGTTCTCAGAGACATCATTGGCAGAATAGCGTTGGAGAGGGGGGGATGCCAAACGGGTTTTTGGTTCGTTGTCGAGTCGAGGTCGCTCGAATGCGGGCTTGCGCGGTGTCGGGAAAAAAACAACTATGGGGAGTCATATCCAGCTAACCATTTTCGAGAATATATGAAGCCTGCCATTGTTTCCCTGCTCACCGGCGCGATCTGCGTCGCTGCCATCAGCCTGTCCGCTCAGGATGCCAAGAAAAAGCCGACCACCTGGGAGGAGAGGAAAGTTGAGCGCTTTAAGCCGATCACCGATGAGCAACGCGCCGATATCGCCGCTGCGATTCCGAAACAGGCGACCGCGAAACCGAAGACTTCGCGCAGCGTGCTGGTGTTCTATCGCTGCGAGACATTCATTCACACCTCAATTCCGATCGGCAATCTTGCTTTGGAAAAACTGGGAGGTGTCACCGATGCGTTCAGCATCGATCTGGCCGACACCTACGACGTATTCAATGCTGAAAACCTGGAGAAATACGACGCGATCATTTTTAACAACACCACCAGTCTGGTGTTCGAGAACGACGCGCAACGCAAAGCGCTGATGGACTTTCTCGCGGCCGGTAAGGGCGTGGTGGGGATCCACGCGGCGGGCGACAATTTTTACAAGTGGCCGGAAGGTGCGGCGATGATCGGTGGTCAGTTTAACGGTCATCCGTGGACGGCGGGTGGCAAGTGGGCGTTCCAGCTCGACGACGCCAGGCATCCTCTGAACGCGGCGTTCGGTGGCAAAGGGTTTTGGCATACGGATGAGATCTACCAGTACAAGCCCGACACCTACGCCGGCCCGGAAAAGCTGCGCATTCTGGTCAGCCTCGACATGAGCAAGCCTGCCGTGAGCGACGTGCTGAAAGGTGAGAAGTTCGCCAAGTACGAAGAGCAATACGGCAAAGGCCCGCGTCAGGTGCCGGTATCGTGGTTGCAGGAATTCGGTGGCGGTCGCGTGTTCTTCACCAACCTCGGACACCGCGAAGACACCTACTGGAATCCCGCCGTGCTGCAGCATTACCTCGACGGTATTCAGTATGCGCTCGGTGATCTCGAAGCCGACGCAACGCCGACCGCAAAGGCCGGTGATTTGATGAAGGCGATGGCTCCGGCGGCGGAGTGATGCGCTTGCCAAAACCGTTGGCCGGCGTCGCGTAGCGACGATGCTGGGTAGCCGGGCGTTTTAACGCCCGGTTCAGAGAGCAGTCGCTACGCGACGCAGCTGCGGCGGATTCCCTGAACCGGGAGTGGGGTAGCTGCGAGCGTCAGCGAGTGGCCTTGCGTTGGTAGAGCGGTGAAGGGCATCGCCTGACCGGCTCGAGGACCACAGCCTGCCGGACCGGGGCTACGGGACTTGGGCTACGCGGGCTTCCTCAGCACGGCGTACATGTTGTCGCTGAGGGGGAAGCGGTCGAGGATGTTCTGGCGGGCGATCTCGAAGCCCTCGTCTTCGGCCATTTTGCGCAGGCTGGCGGGGGTGAAGTAGTTGACGTGGTCGGGGTAGCGGAAGCCGCACCAGTTGGCGCCGACCACGCTGCGGTTGATGCAGTTGTAGTTCGGCACTTTGACGATACACGAGGCGCCGGGTTTCATCGCGCGCAGGGCGGCGGCGAGGACTTCGCGGGGCTGCACCTCGTGCTCGAGGTAACTCGACATGATGATGCAGGCGATCGAGTTTTCCGGTAGCGTTTCGAAGCCGGAAAGCGAATCGGCATGCAGGCAGCGGCCCTTGAGTTTTTTGCACTTTTTGTGCGCGCTGGCGGCGAGTTCGGCGGAAATTTCGATGCCGATCGGGGTGACTTCATAACCGGCTTCGCGCAGTTCGATGGCGATCTTCTGCAGGGCGCTGCCGGTGCCGCAGCCGACATCGACCAGGTGGCCATTGAGTTTTGAATCGGCCAGTGACTCGACGACGAGGTCGCGAATCTTGCGGCGCTTAAAAACCTGACTCTTGATCTTTTTGACCTCGCGACTGACGGCGGTGCGCACGGGCGCGGCGGTTTGCCGGGCCTCGGTGACTTTGACGGAGGTTTTTTCCCACGCGAATTCGTCCTTCAGACGTTCGTAGACGGGTGCGTTTTCGAGGTAGGGAAAGCCGCAGCCGGTGCAGATTTTGACGATCCATTGGTCGCGCGACCAGCGCGAGGCAGCGGCGTCAGCGTTGTCACGCTGGCACAGGGGACAGACGCGATGCATGGAGGTGGCATCGGCGGTGGCGGGCGGAGGGCTGGCAGAACGGGAGGGCATGCGGATGATGGGGCGGGCAGTGTAAGGGACATTTGTGATGATAGCCAGCGCGGTCGACGGTCGATCCGTTCACTTGGGTTTGCACCTTTTTATCGTTTCGACTACTCTGAAGGGATGCATGCGACGGCGAAATACCTTCAGTTGATGGCGATCGGGTTCGCCATCGCACTGCCTTCGTCCGGACTTGCCGATATCGTGTCGCGGGACCTGGGCACGACCGCTGATGGTGAGGCGGTGACGGGCTATGTGTATCAGTCGGGACGTTCGCGTTCGACGTCGCGTAAGTCACGGCTCGGACCGCGGGTGAGCAGCCCGCGGCGCTATCAACAGCGGTATGTTGCGGTACCGATTGTGGCTGGTCCGGTCTACGCGCCGCATTGCTTCGGTCGTCATTTTTACGGGACCGCGACTTGCCGGCTGGCGCCTCTGTCTTTTCGCGCGGTGAGCGCGGCGAGTCGTTTTTCTATCAAGCTCGGCTACTGATTTTCTGCGTGGCGGTGGACGATGATGCAGTGCGGTCAACCGGGCCGTTGAGGGAGCCGGTGCGCATCGTTTCGGATGTGCATCTTGGGCACCCGGCGACGCGGATTCAGTCGGCGCAGGATTTGCGATTTTTGCTCGATGGGGTGGCAACATTGGTGATTAACGGTGATGCCTGTGAGCAGCGTTTCCGGGCGTGGCGGGAAGAGGGGGAGGCCATATTGGAAGCGTTCCGGAAAATGGCGCAAGCGGAGGGGGTTGAGTTGATCTGCTTGCGTGGCAATCACGATCCGTGGGTGTCGCAGCTGGATTGGCTGGAGTTGGCGGACGGGGCGGTGGTGGTGACCCACGGCGATGCCTTATTTCGGCATCTGTCGCCGTGGAGTCCGAAAGTGATGAAGTTGAGCGCTGAAATGGACGCGGTCTGGGTCGACGCAGACACGGGCAGCCGGGACGGATGGTTCGACGCGGTGCAGGCCTGTCGGGTGCTCAAACCGGGCAAGCGCGATGAGGTCGACGAAATGCAGAACGCCGGTCCGCTGACGGCTCCGTTGCGGCTGATGTGGCCGCTGTGGCGCGTGCCGGTGATGCTACGCACGTGGTGGGTGGCGCCGCGTCTGGCGACGCAGTTTTGCGAGCGCTTTTTTCCGCGGGCGAAGGCGGTGATTTTCGGCCACACGCATTGGGCAGGATGCTGGCGGCGGGGCGGAAAGAAGGCGATCAACACGGGCGGCTTTGTCTCGATCGGCGGGGCGCAGGTGGTCGACCTTGAGAGCGGGGAGTTGCGGGTGAGGAAGGTCAAGTCGGCGGACGACGACGGTTTTGTGTTAGGGGACCTTGTCGATGAGGTGGCGGTTTAAGTTTGATCGTCCACGGGGCCACTCGCTGACCAGACTGTGTGAAAATTCACTGAATCCGTGAAAATCCGTAGCATCCGTGTGGTATCCGTGGCAAAAACCTATGCTCCGTATTTTCCGGCACGGATTGGTAAGGGTTAAACGGATGAGCACGGATTTTATCAAGCCAGAGGTCTGGCAGTCGGCTTTTTCACACCGTCTCTGACACGCACAGCTAGGTCTGCTTGCCGGTCGCGTATTGGACCATGGCGGCAAGGGTCAGCAGAGCGTTGCCTTCGAGGCGGTTGTTGACGAACAGGAAGGAGGGACGCCTGGAACTCTTGCGGGGGGCATGGGCGTCGAGCAGTTGACGGATGAGACTGCCGCCGGCTTTGCGGGCGGGTTGGTTGACTTCTTTGGTGCTGTCGTAGGGCTGGAAATTGTCGACCGCCTGCTGGTAGTTCCGACCGGCTTTGAGCAGAAACCGGGCGGCGGCGAAGTCGGTGGTCATCGAGCCGTCGATGGCCATTTGTTCGTCGACCGGCGGCATACGCGTCCAGTTGTTGTAGACGTGGGCGACGCCATGGCGGCTGAGCATTTCGAAGTAGTCTGGCTCAAGGAAGGAGCGGTTGCGGATTTCGACGCCATACTGCCAGCCGTCTTTCGGCAGGGCGGCGAGAAAAGTGTCGAGTTTTTCGACGAAGTCGCGGCCGCGTTCGAAGTCGCCGGGGTAGAATCGGGAGAACTCAAACATCAGCACGCCGAGGTTTTTCTTGAAAGGTTCACAGGGGGCGAGGAAGGCGCGTTGGAAAACCTCGGGATTGAGAAAGTGTTCGTTGGGTTTGCCGGCGCGGTCACCGAAGCGGGGTAGATTGGTAAATTTCCTGATAGTGATTTCGTCGGTGACTTTAAAGGCGAACTTAAAATCATCGGGTACCTGGGAGACCAGGCCTTCGAGGTATTTCTCGTTGGGAAAGCGGTAGTAGCCGGCGTCGACGCATACCGATTTGAATACCGAGGCGTACTCGGTGAGGCAGCCTTTTTCGAAGCGCGTTTTGGCGACCTTGCCGCGGTACAGGTAGTGCTGTTCGTCGTAGAGCATGCCCAGCCAACCGGGATATTTCCAGGAACTGGTGCCGAGGTAAACTTCTTGAGCGGCGAGTTCGGCGGCAGCGCAGGCGAGTTGATCGCGGAGATTGTCTGGAGGTGTCGGCTTCAGATTTTCGATAATACCAGTTAGAATCAGCGTCGGCGATTGTAATCGCCGGTCTCAGAACGGGGGCGTAAATTCTATCACTATGAAAGAGGAAAAGGTCATTCTGAAAGCGCAGTTCAACCCGAAGGTGAAAGCCTATTGGGTGTTGGCACCGGTGATTCCGTTGATTCTGACCATTGTCGGCATTCCGTTTTTACTGATCTGGGTGCCGATTGGCTTACTGGTCTGCGGTCGCTATCTGGCCAGCCTCGAGTGTGTCTTGACCAACAAGTCGGTCAAACTCAAGTCGGGTGTTTTGAATCGCATGGAGAAGACTATTCCGCTCGATAAGATCACCGACATGGGGCTGATCCAGGGACCGATCATGCGGGCGATGGATCTCGAACGTCTGACGGTGGAAACCGCCGGCAGCTCTGCGCCGGGTGCCCTGGCTTCCGTGGTGGGTGTCGTCAATGCCCGCGAGTTTCGCGACGCGGTAATGCGTCAGAAAGAGCTGTTGGCCGAGGGCAAATCGGACGCTGAATCGAACGCGGCGGCCACCGCCGGTGCAGGCGCGGCGACCTCGACGGCGGAGGGCATCGCTCTGTTGCGTGAGATACGCGATTCGCTGCACCGGCTGGAGGGCCGGGCAGCGGGAGGTTGAATCGTTACTGCACCGGTCGCTGATGGCCGGGGCGGGGCGAGTTTTATTTCTCCGTCGCTGCGTCGGTGTCTTCGGATTTTGAAGCCGCAACCGGCAGGTCGAGCAAATTGGGCAGAGCGGGAATGATAGACTTTTTCTCGCTCTGGCGGGCGATCATGACGTCGAACTGTTCGAAGGTTTTGCTGGCGAACTGCTGGTGCTCGTCCATTTCATCGCGTTTGTCCTGAGAGATGGTTTGCCATCTGCCGTCGGCGATAGCCCGCTGTTTGAGAACGGCGAAGTTCTGTTTGCAGTAGGCGGAGAAATTGCGGTATTCGCGCAGTTTTTCGATGGGTGGTTCGATACCCTTTTTATTCCAATCCTGCTGGTCGAGGAGGAAAAGGTTGAGAAGTGCCATATCCGCAGTCAGCCAGGGGGCGGGTGCGACCTTCTCCTTCTGGGCACGGGCGATGGTGTGATGGGAGATTTTTCGCGCCTGTTCGATAGCGGCGGGTGTGGCACCGAGTTCGTGGATCGTCAGGAACAGGTAGTAGGCGTTGTAGACGCCGTAGTTGGTCGGGTCCATCTGGTAGCTGCGCATCAACATCTGTTCGATTTCGCCTGCGACCTGAAGCTTGTGAGCTTCGGAAATCGAGTTGGGATTGGTGCGTTCGTAACGGGCGTTTTTCAGATCGACGAGAAAACCTTTGGCTGACGCAATCGCATCGACCAGGCTGCCGGTGTAATGGTGGTCAGCGTGGCCGTGGCTGCAGTGTTCGTCGTGTACGTGACCGCTGTGACCGTGACCGGGATCAACGTGCGCATGGCCGGAGTGGTCGTGGGCATGTTCAGAATGGTCGTGATCGTGTCCGGAGTGGTCGTGCGTAGGTCCGGAATGGTCGTGATCGTGGTGGTCCCCGTGATCGGGTTCGGGGGTGGCGGTAGTAGTAGTGGCCACGCTGTCGAGCAGGTCGTTGGCCTGCCCCGCTTTTTTGCAGGTTTCACATTCTTCGCCGGGACCGTGGTCGTGGCCTTTGTGATTATCGTGATCGCCGGAGTGACGGTGGCTTGCAGGATTTACCTGTTCGATACCGATATGCCAGACCTGGTCGACGGTGTCCTGAGAGAGTTCGGCAAGCAATTTGCCGTAGGCACTTTCGTGCAGGGCAAAAGGGTTGTGGTGATAGCGAATACCGGCTTCGCTACGCTTGAGGTTCGACGTGCCGACGGCGGCGAGCGCCAGTCCGGCAATGGCGGTGATGGCGATGAAAGTTTTCATTTCTTTTCGCGGTAAAGGCCGCAGGCGATGGCGGTCGTGACCAGCCCCAGGCCGATCAGGTAGAGGGAGATATTGATGAAACTGGCGGTGCCGATCTCTCCGAGTTTGTAGACCAGTCGGCTGGTCAGATCGGACAGGTGATAGTGAGGCGAGATGATATACAGCAGGTCGAAGAAAGGATGACCGGTCTGGGTCAGGAAAAAATCGAGATAGCCGATGCCGAACATGCCGTAGACGGCGACGCCGGCAGTGATCACGTACGCGGCGGTGGCGTTGAGACGGGTGCCGAGGGCGATGGCGAGCAGGGCAAGCGGTGACACGACGAGCAGGAACAGCCAGGCATACTGAAAGTTGGTAGCGACCCACATTTTTGCCTCGTCGGAATCACCGGGCATGGCAAACAGCAGACAGATGGCGACGACCATGGCGACAAAGCCGGCGAACAGGGTGATGACGCTGAGCCAGATCTGACCGATCTGTTTGAGGCGGCTCATACCGAGTGTTTTGAAATACTCAAGCACACCCTGCGAGGCCCAGTGGTGGCCGAAGGCGGCGGCCTGATAGAACAGCCAGCCAAGAGCGACTAACCAAAGCAGGCCCCAGGCGGCCTGGGCGCGGGCGGGTTCGATCAGTTGCGGCTTCTGTTCCCAGGGGGTGATCAGTGGCAGCAGGGCGGGCAGGACAAGAAACAGCACGGCGAAGACGATGAAAGTCTTGCGGGTGAGGATGGTAGTCAGCGTGAGTTTGTAGAGGCTCATTGCAAAAATAGGTTAGCGGGTTTCGGAGCGTGGCCGGTCAGTTGAGCGATTCGCGGGTTTCAAACCAGTCGAGCGCGCCGTCGACGTCGAGTTGGCGGATTTCGCCATCGCTGATGACGATGGCACTTTCGGCCTTTAAGGTGGGTTCGTCAGGGTGAACGCAGACGAGACGCACGGTGTCGTCGCTGTTCTCTTTCCAGATCGTGTCAATCTCGTCGCGAACGTGAAAGTCGAGGCCGGAAAAGGGTTCGTCGAGCAGCAGCACCTGACCGTTGCCGGTGCCGTCTTTGGCGCGGGTTTCGGCGAGAATGAGGGCGACTTTCTGGCGATTGCCCTTGGAGAGTTTTCCGTAAGGTTTCTTAATATCGAGTTCGAGGCGCTCGCTGTATTCGAGAGCTTTTGCGAGGAGGCCGTTGGTGAAGAAAGATTTGAAGATCTGCCTAGGCGTGATCTCAGGGTCGAAACGGAGTTCTTCGTCGATGAATTGGATCTGACCGGTGATAGCAAACTTGCCATGGTAGGCAGGGATCAAGCCGGCGAGGGTTTTGAGCAGGGTCGTTTTGCCGCGGCCGTTGCGGGCCAGCAAAAGGTGGCGGCCACTGTTCAATTCGATGGTGTCGCCGGCTTCGGCAAGTCGGACGCTTTTTTCGGCGCTACGCCAACGTTTGCTGCGATAGCCGATAGTCAGTTCAGATTCGATATGGATAGCGGGATTCATGGCGGTAGTTACAGGGAATCGTGCGCTGCTAATTTAGTATGCAAATCCTAAAAATCAACGATAAAACCATAAATATTATAAAAACAATAGCATGAATGGCGAACAATTACCATGATTGCCGGATTCTCACCGAGTCCGGCGTGACGGGAGGCGGATCCGGTGGTGTTGGCGCGGGCGGACGCTGCCGGTTTGGTTGCGGTCACAGCGATCGGGTATCGCGGCCCTGGAAGAAGCGGCCAAGCCAATCTGCCGGCGCTTGCGATACCTGTCTGCGCAGACTCTGAGCTTCGGCGGTCGCATTTACCGGCCCGGGGCCGAAGGGCAACACAGCGGAGGTTCACCGCGGCATTTATAAAGCCGTTCACCCGTTTACTCTCTGGAGTAAGTCAGGACTGTCGGCTTGGCTGGACGGGTAAGGTCAGACTGTCGTTTACCGGTGAATTGGCTTGACATACAGAAGGCATAAGTGCTTTCTGAGTATCGTGAACAACCATTCAATCCTCCGTTTTTTTGGCGTTGCAGTGGGGATGGCACTTACCGTCTGCTCAGCGTTTTCAGCTGACGAGGTACCTGTCCACAAGGCGGGAGAGGTGCCGGGTTGTGAGGGAGGTCGCAGACTGATCGCCCCGGAAGGCCCCGGTGGCAGTTTTCTGAATGCGATTTCCACCTCGCTGCCGGCGGGTGCATTGAGCGCGTCGAACGGTATTTTTGCCTTGTAGTTTTAACTTTGAAATATTGTCACGGAGGGCTTTCGAAAATTCATGCACATCGAGGATGACATAAATTCCGGAAAATCAGTGGGTCGTCGCGCGGTGTTGCGCGGAGCCGCGCTGGCTGCGGGTGGCTTCGGGCTGTCGGGTTGTGAGGGATTGAAAAATCTCGACAGTTCAGCGGGAGCGGAGGGCACCGGTTTGCAGTTCAGCGGTTTTGTCAAGGTTCTGGCCACCTATCGTTCCACGCCGAACCAACAGGTGGTGGCAAACCGGTCGGCCGGCAAGACCTACGTTGAAACCGCTTTGCGACCCGCTTACCAGAAGCGCCGCAAGAGTGTTGAGTCGAGCGGGGCGGCGAAGGTGGAGGCGGTCAAAAAATCGTACGTTAAGAAAAAGCAGATCGCCAAACGCGAGGCTGATCCCGTGGCTCTGGCGAAAGTCGAAACCGAGGAAGCGCAGGAGGTCGCGAAAGCTGTGCAGTCGGCGGAGACTCAAGTGAGTGCTGTCGACAAGTCGTGGCAGCAGTTGGCAGTGTCTTCGTCGGCGGGCGCCTACGATGCATCCGATATTCGCATTGCCACCACTACGGTTCCGGTTGCAGTGGCTTCAGTGCGCAGTGAGAGAGCGCAGTTGTTGGCTTCGGCGAATGATTACATTGCACCGACCCTTGCGGTCTCGGTTCCGAAAGCGAACATCGTTTCGGTGGAGAAAGACGCAGCCGATTCCATCATGTTATGGGATACTCAGCAGCACACGTTGAACTCGTCGACCGTGTACGTAATCGACCGTAAGCCGAAGGTCGGCAACGTCACGAAGTTCGGCAATGTTTCGGCGGAATACGTCGGCAAAGGTTCGTGACCGGAAACTTGCCGCGTGGCGTCCGCCCGCGTCCCCTGTTTTAAGTTACCAACCGGGGCAAGCTTGAGGGATTCGGCTTGGCACGGCTTGGCTTGCATGGTAATTCTACGCAATGAATGAGGAAAAGCCGTCAGTACTGGTCAATCTTACTCTTCTACTCATCGTCGTGCTGTTTCTCGGGGGGCTGGGATGGGCCGGCACCTGGGCTTACAAAAAGTTTTTCGGCAGTGATGAGGATGTCAACGTGGCGGTAGTCGAATCGGCAGCGACCGACCCGGCGCAGACGGAGGCCGATCAGGATGATGCCGAAAGGGCTCAGCAAAAGAAGCTCGAAGAGGCAAAGCAGAAGTTCGAGGTTGGCAGGATATCTGAAACTGTGGCCGATAAGCAGCAGGTTGATGTCGGCGTTGTTGCCGACCGGAAAGCGGCTGGTGCCGGCTCTGCCGAAACCGGTAAAAGTGAGGCTGCGCAAAGCAAGTCGCAGGCGCAGGCGTCCGGCAGCGGTGATGACAACAAGGCGGGTGCAGGTGCCGGCGACGACAAGGTGGCGGACAGCAAGCTGGCGGCATCCGGCAGTGACGGAAAGCCGAAGGGCAAGGACGACAAGATGGCGGCGAGCGCCGGTGCAGAACCTGATAGTGGTGATAAGAAGTCGGCCAGCGTTGCAAACGACAGCGCAGCGGCAGGCGCGTCCGTCAAAGCGGCCGTAAGCGCGGTTGCCGCCGTTGACGCCAAAGGTGATAAGCCTGATTCGTCGGCTGCGACGATGAAGGCGGAAAAGCAAGCCGGGCCTGCGGATGGTTCCGGTCAGGCGACAGCGCAGCCGCTGCCGCCGCGGCCCCCTGCGGACAAGGAATTCGCAAAATTCGAGAAGGGTGATGTGGAAGCCGAAGATTTGCGGGCCGACGCGATGCGCAGAATTGAGGAGGCACCGGATGATCTGTACAGTGCACGCGACAAGTACCTGGTGAAGAAAGGGCTTGAGAATGCCGGTAAGACGGTGCGCATCTGCACGGTCTACTTCACGATTTCCAAAGACGAATTGACGGAGGACGAGGTGGGGCGACTTCGCCAGGCGCTCGCCGGCGACGAAATGAAAGAACTCTCGGGTGATCCGAAGGCGGTGTTTTTTGTGCTTGGCTTCGCCGACCCCTCCGGCGATCCCGGCTATAACAAGAAGCTGTCGATGAGCCGGGCGCAGGCCGTCGTCGATCGCTTGAAGGGCGATCTCAACGTTAAAAATAAGATCCACCCGGTGGCGATCGGACCGAGCGAGTTGATCAGTAAATCCAACCAGGAAAAGAACCGGGCCGCCGAAGTCTGGGGGGTGTTCCCCTGATTTGTGAGAGCCGGGAAAATGGCGGGAAATGCATTGAAGGCGCGCCACTCCGGTTGCTGATCATCCGGGTTTGAAGTCTGAAGCGCAATTGCGAAAGGTGCACATGGCGATACTGACGGAGGGACTGCAGGTGACTTGGGTTTTTGTGGTTGCATCGCGCAGGCCAACGCGATAACGGGGGAATCTTGCCGCTATGTTGGACAACTCATCCCCCAAGCTGGTTCTGGAAGGAGGCACGAAACTTGAACGAGTCTTAGTTCAGGGAAGGGCTTTGTCGATCGGGCAGGCCTCCGGCGTGGGCTTTAAACTGCCACATCCGTCCGTGGCCCCCGTTCACTGCGATGTGATATGGGAAGGCGATTTGATCCTGCTGCGCAGCCGTGATCCCGAGTATCCGCAGATCGTCAATGGCAGGGTCGTGGTGGGTGATGCCACTCTGCGCGACGGCGATCGCTTTTCGGTCGGCCTGTTTTTTATCCGGCTCGACTGGAAGCAGGACGCCCTGCCGGCGGACGCTGGCGATGAATCTACGCGCAGCGCTTCGGACTCCAGCACGCCCGGTTCGCATGGCCTCAGTGCGCAGACCATCGATCCGCTGGTGGCCGACAGCGGCTTGCAGGTGATCTACGGGAACCGGCCCGTGGAGGAGGTGCCATTGAGGTCGCAGTTGCGTATCGGCTCGGGCAGTGAGGCTGAAGTCCGGCTGGAGGGGCCGGAGATTTCCTCCGTTCACCTCGAGATCTCCGCCACGGAGGACGGGTGGCTTTTGACCGACAAGGGGCAGGCCGGGAGTTTGCTGAATGGCCGATTTTTCGACTCCCAGGTTTTAACGATCGGCGATTTTGTGAGCCTGGGGGGGTACTGCTTCAGATACGATGGGCACTCACTGCTGCGGGTCGCGGGTACGGCGGGGTGCGGTATCCGGGCGGTTGGTTTGGCGATCGAGTTTCGTGGGCACTGCATTTTAAAAGACGCTTCGTTCGATGCCCGGCCCGGTCAGTTTGTCGGGATTCTCGGTCCCAGTGGCGCCGGTAAGACGACGCTGTTGAAAGCGCTCAGTGGCCTTTACTCGACCACGCAGGGCGAAGTTTGGATCGATAATCAACCGATCGGCCAGATCGACGACCTGTCGCGATACCTGGGCTTTGTCCCTCAGCAGGAGATCGTCCACCTGGACCTGACCGCCCGTCAGGCTCTGATGTTCAGCGCAAAATTGCGGCTGCCGCGACGAACTCCGGTGAGCGAGATCCGTCGTCTGACGGCTCATCTCGCCGAGCGGCTCGGTCTCTCCGAGCATCTCGATAAACGCGCCGCAAATCTCTCCGGCGGTCAGCTGAAGCGTCTCAGTGTTTGCGTCGAGCTGCTCAATCGTCCGGCGCTGCTGTTTCTCGATGAGCCGACCTCCGGTCTCGATCCGGAGTCGGAGACGGAGTTGATGCGTCACCTTCAGGAACTGCCGCACACCGGTTGCACGGTGGTCGCGACGACGCACCTGATGGAAAATGTCTACCTGATGAATCGCATCGAGGTGGTGATGGCGGGTGTCGACGAAAACACTCAGGAGGCGCAACCGGGGACCACTATTTTCCGCGGTCGCCCGAGAGAAGCGAAAGAGTTTTTTCAGGTCAGAAGCCTGAGCAAGCTGTATGGAAAGTTGGCTGACCGCAGTCGGGACGAGTGGCGGCGGATGTTCTATCAGCAGGCGGATCCGGTCGCTCCGCCCGAACAGGAATCGGCTGCGGATGGGCACCGGCGGCGCAGATTGCGCAAACGCTTTGCTCTGCCGATTCTGGTTCGCCGCCATTTAGCCTTGTTGGCTTCGGATGTAAAGAATGTGCTGCTGCTGGTATTGCAGCCTCTTTTTATAGGGTTGTTGATTGGTATCGTGGCCGTTGACGAGCATAGCTCCGGAACCCAGTTATTTCTCTGCTACATCGCGACCTTGTGGCTGGGCTGCAGCAACTCTGCCACCGAGTTGGTCCGCGAGCGGTCAATATTTCTGCGTGAGCGTTTTGTCGGGCTCTCGCCGGTGCAGTATCTAACCGCGAAGTTCGCAGTGATGAGCAGTCTCACAGCCGCACAGGCTCTGGGCTTGTACCTGATCGTCCGTCTCGTGGGAAGTCCGGTGGACGGGCAGCACTATTGGCAGATCGCCTGTCTGATTCTGTGCGCGCTGACATCTACCTGTCTCGGGCTGGCGGTGTCGTCCTGGGCGAAGACCAGCATTCAAGCGGTACTGATGGTCCCGGTGATCATTATTCCGCAGATTCTTTTTTCGGGCATGGTGTTTCCGGCGTCGGATTGGAACGACCACAGCGTGCCCCGCATCGTCAGCCGTTTTTTTCCAAGCTTCGCTTCGCAACGAGTGATGGACGTCAGTTTGTTGTGGGAGAAAGAGATACTGAACATTTTTGAAATGGAGGATGAGCGCCTCGATCTGCCTCTGGAAAATCTCAACACCTCACTGGTTCCGCTGGCAGCGTGGCTCAACACTGATGCGGAAGTTTCCTATGTCCTCGATTTACCGAAGATGGGGCGACTGCCGGCCGACAGTGCCGATGGAGAGGTTCAGGAAAAGTTGGTCAGGCAGTGGTCGGCCGATGACTTTCCCAGTTATCAATTGGGGACCGAATTCATCGATCACCGGCCGGCGGTAGCCGGATTGACCGTTCTCGCCGGCTGGTCGATAGTGGGGCTGCTGCTGGCTTACTATCCGCTCGCGCGAAGACGATCAGGTTAGTGTTTGATTCGATCCATCCAGCGTAGCGGAGGGTGTCGATTGAGTTCAAGAATCAGGATGCGATGCCAACCGGGAAAAACGAAGTTTATGTCGAGCTGAGCGACGGCACCGTCGGGAGCTTTGCCGAGGGCGGCACCATCGGGCGCAGGGGCACTATGGGTGCCGAGATGTTTTCGGGTATCCGCGCCATCTCCCGTCAGCATCTATCCTGTATCAAGCGGGAGGCGACCTGGTTCATCACGCTGCTGCCGGAAGCTCGCAACAAGACGGTATTTGACGCCGAACCGATGCGCCCGGGCATCGCCCACAGGATTGTCGGTCGTCACTGTATCCAGATCGGAGGCGAACACTTCTGGGTCGAGTCGGCAGCTTCGTACATGAGTCGCAACGAAGACCTGTATTTCGCCGGAACGATCGCCGGTGGGCTGCCGACGGGGGAACCGCTGGAAACGGCTGACAAGCCGATGCCGCTGCCCGGCGCTGACACCGCCGACGATGGGCCCGCGAATGGACTGCTGTCCAATCCGCCTCCAATGGCGGGAAGTACTTTGCAGACGGCCGGTTCCGGCAATGACGGCAGTACTCAGGAACTGGGCAGCACGGCGAATCGACTGATGATCGGTCTGCAGCAGATGGGCGCTTTTCGCGGCCTGCGGCTCGTCGTGGACTCCTCATTGATGGTGTTGTGGGCCAGCGACGAAGCCCGGGAATTTTTTGAAATCGCCGCGCAGCAGTTTCCATCAACCCGCTTTGTGGATTCTATTCATAGCGACGACATCGACGGCGTGCGCGTTCAGCTGGACGACGTCAGGTTGTCGTCGCGCATCGAGACGCTCAAACTGCGGGCGCGGCGCGGCCGCAGTTTTGTATCGCTCGAAGCGGAAGTTTCACCGAATCGGGATTTGTTGCTGTTGAGTCTTCGCGAGGAAAGCTCTCTGTCGATGGCAGCTTCGCCGGACGATGGCGCGGGCGATGCCGATGCCGCGCTGGCGGCGGTTACCATGCAGATCAAAACCCTGGCGTTCTTTTCTCTGTCGAATGCCTTTCAGACCGGCGACCTGGCACTTTCGCTCTCGCTGCTGACGGTAAATTCCCAACAGTGTCTGGACTGTGCCCGGGTACGTGTCTGGATGTTCGAAGCGGATTCCGATCGCGTCGTCACCTGCAAGGCCCTGCATGACGGAAGTTCATCCAATGACGGTATCGAGCAGCGTTTGAATCTGAATTACTGCCAGGACTATTTCGATAAAATTTCGAACACTCCGTATATCGCCTCTGCGCGGGAGGATGATCCTACGCTGGATATTCTCAAGCAAATCGGTTATGTCCGTCCGGATTGCCGGTCGGTGCTGACCACCGGTATGAAGATCGGCGGGGAGTATTGCGGATTGATTTCTTTTGAGCGGATCGACGGCGATTTGAAGTGGACTCAACCGGAGCGCCACTATGCCCTTTGTGCGGCGAGCTATGCCCTGTTGGCGTTGCAGGCTTATCGGCAGAAGCTGGCGATGGCAAAGCTCAAGAAAACCGGCGAATTGCTGGCGGGAGAACTCAAGGAGGCTCAGAACTATATCTATCGGGTTTTGCCGGAAAATCTGGATACCCCCGACGTGTCCACCGAGTGGCAATTCGTTCCGTCGGAGGAACTGGGTGGCGACTCGTTCGGCTTTCACTGGATCGATGACGACAATCTTGCGATCTACATTATCGACGTCGTCGGGCACGGCACGGGAGCGGCATTGCTGTCGGTGTCTGCGATGAATACTCTGCGTTCCAACCTGCTTCCGCAGGAGGATTTTGTGCGCCCCGAGAAAGTGGTTGGCATTATCAATCGCGCCTTTCAAATGGAGGACCAGAACATGCTGACGTTTTCCATGTGGTTCGGTGTATACAACAAGACCGGGCGGACGATCCGCTATTGCAGCGCCGGTCACCCGCCTGCCCTGTTGCTGATGGAAAACTCGGCGGACGGCTTACCTCAGTACTACGAACTTGAGACCGGGGGGCTCATGGTTGGCGGTATCGATGATGCTGAGTATGAGAGTAAGGAGATATCGATCGGTTCCGGGGATGCCAAGTTGTATGTGTTCACGGACGGGGCGTTCGAAGTGCCGATGAGTAACGACCGGATGTGGACTTTCGAGGAATTCACCGCTGCGGTGCGATCGACTCATGACATGGAAAGCGGCGAAACGGATTATCTTCTGCAGAGAGTTCAAGTGATGTGCAAGACCAGTCAGCTTCCCGACGATTTCTGTATGGTCCGTTTTCTCTTTCACAGCCGCTGAGCGTCGTATAAGTCTAGTTAGGTCACTCGCTTCCAGACTGTTATGGCCAGCCGATTCACCTGCAAAATGACTAACTCGACCGAAAGCCTGGTGGCTTGCTTCGAGCAGATGGAGGAAAGCGGGGCATATGCCGGGCTTCCGGATTCGGCAAAGTATGCGGTAACGCTTGCACTCGATGAGTTGGTTTCAAATGTCATCAAGTATGGGGGTTCCGATCCGGTTGAATTGGAGTTCACGCTTGATTCCTGCAGTGACAGTCTTCACATCGTTCTCCGCGACAACGCTCCGGCTTTCGACCCGCTGGCGGTGCCGCAACCTGATGAGACGACCGACGTCGATGCGATGGAGATAGGCGGTCGCGGGATTTTCATGGTCAAGAACTCGGTGGACGAGTTTGTCTACTTGCGCGAGGATGGAAGGAATGTGGTAGAATTGCGGCTCGGGTTTCAGCCTTAGAGTTTGATATCAAAAACGATCACGGAAAGGATTTACCCCATGGAAATGGTATGTGAGCGTCGCGGAGAAATCGACATCGTTAAAGTTGAGGGGAAACTTGATTTCTCTCAATCGACCGGATTCGACGATAAAGTTCGGGAGTTGTTCGCTTCGAATAATACCCGGTTTCTGATTTTCGACTTTTCGATGGTGACGGCCCTGAGCAGTCCTTCGTTGCGCACTATTCTGGCTTCAGCCAAGAGGGTTCGAAAAGCCAAGGGGGCGCTGATGGTGGCGAACAGCAGCGAAATCGCTCTGAACTGTCTTCACATCAGTGGCTTCCTGAAGTCCAACATGCTGACGGTTTGCGAGACTCTCAACGGCGCCATCGATGAGATGGAAGCCGTCGCCACGGCTTCGGGGAAAGCGGTAGGTCCCAGAGAAGCGGCGAAAGTTGCGGTGGAAGCGGATGTTGATGTCGCAGAGGAGAATCCAGCCGAGGACGCCGGGAAAACTAACGAGGCGCGACAAACGACGAATCCTTTGCTCGGGGCGTCTGCTGGAGCAGTGAAGTCGAGTGGGCAGTCGGCCGCAGCGTCGTCCAATCCTCTGTTGGGTGGTGCAAGTCCCCGCACCGACGAGTCTGCGGGTGCCGATTCGTCATCGAAGAAGAATGATGAAGCGGACAAGTCGGCTACGAAACAGGAATCCGCTCACGGGGTCGAAGCCAAACGCAGTGAGGCGGCCGACGAGGCCCCGGCGAACAGCAATCCACTGCTCGGCGGAAGTTCCGACAAGCCCAGGGCGAACAGCAATCCCTTGCTCGGCGGAAGTTCCGACAAGCCCAAGGCGAACAGCAACCCCTTGCTCGGCGGAAGTTCCGACAAGCCTAAGGCGAACAGCAAGCCGCTGCCCGGTGAAAGCTCCGCTGCCGCGGTGGAGTCCGCGAAGGCTCCGTCTCCGGCAAGCCGGGTGCCGACGGAACGGTCAACGGCGGACGTGGCTGCGGCTGCGCAAGCGAAGTCTGAACCGGAAGGCGCCGGTGGATCGACGAGCGAAGGTGGCGGTCGAAGCGGACTGTTCGGGCAGATCTTTGCCGGCATCGCCTACTGGGGCAAGCAGGTAAAGGCGGGACTGGGCTACTGGACCGGCCGCTTTCGCCGCTGACCGATGGGCTCCAGACGGGCCGTGATTGGCTGCGACGGGATATCGCGTCACTCGGTCGGCTTTCGACATCGGGCCCCCGGCCTGATGCCAATCGACAGATTGTCTACAGCTTCAGGGCGGCGATCGATGGAATCGTGCGCGTGGCGGTGCAGCGCAGCAAGGTATAGCCGATCCCTGTGACGCCCCGGAAGAAGCCGGGTAGTAGCAACATGGTATCGCTGGGTTTTTGACCAAGCGGGAACAGACCAAGCACGTCTCTGCGCTGCAGTTGGTCGTTTGCCAAACGCTGGGCCTGGTCGTGCGCGGCGCTGTCCGGAACGACTTCACCGGCTCGCAACAAGGCCTCGATCCGGCTGGCGTTTCCACAGCAAAGATCTTCGTTAGGCTTGGCGGGGAGGCCTGCTATGCGATCGATTTCCCGTGCCAGCAGGCGGTGGCCAAGTTGTTGTGCGTCGGTCGGCAGGGTATGCGAGTCGAGCATTTCGCAGAGTGCGAGGCCGATGCCCGGACTGCCATGACACCACGAATCCATGGTTTGAAATATCGGCTTACTGTCGCCATCGATGGCGATCGGCCAGCTCGACTCTGCCGAGGTGGGGGCCAGCCCGGCGAGAACGCGCAGGCAATCGTTGGCTGCCTGATCGAATTCGTTGTGACCTGAGGTTGAACCGAGCCGTGCGAATGCGGCTGCCACGCCGGCCAGTCCGTGAGCGAAGCCGAGATAGCGAATCCGGTTGCGGGCACACGCGGGATCCGATGCATGGCCCGGCGGAAACGGGTTGCAGCGCAGCAGTCGATGACCTGCGGCAATCGCAGAATCCAGGAAAACGCTGTGTTCAGATGCGTGGTTCGCACGGTGAGCGGCGCACAGGCACAGGATCGTACCTGCCAGACCACCGCTGACATCGAAACTGTCGACGTCCGAAAAAAGTTCGCCGGGCAGCAGTTCGCGGCAGACTTCACCGGCCCACTCGCTCCAGCCGGTATCTTCAAGAGCGCCGCTGCAGAACATGGCCGAGTAGATCACTCCTGCGATGCCCGAGGTGGCACCCGGCAACGATTGCCGGTCGTTGTCGTGGATCTTCGACAAGCTGCGCGGAACCGTTTCGCGGGCGTGCGCGAGCAACTCGCGGGCGGATTGCGCCGCCTGTTCGTTGCCGTCGGATGTCGCGAGTGCGGCGAGAAACACGGCACTGCCCATCGAGCCGGAATAGAGGTTGCAGCGGGCCAGCCACTCGAGCGGAGGGGCAGACGTATCTCCGCGGCCGGGGTGGGAAATGATCCGGCAGTCCGAAGCCGGTACTGGATCGCCGCCCGCCTGCAGGCGCCGGGCAAGATTGCCGCAGATGGCCATCGCAATGTCGGAAAACCCTCCTTCGCGGGGCACTCGCGCAGGATGCATTTCGACACTGTTTTTGATCAGGGCAAGCTGGCGTTGCCGTTCGTTTTCGTCGAGGCCGCGCAGGCGTCGACGCGCCACGGTGATCGCGTCGGCCAGCATCCGCGGTTCGTCCATTTCACCTGCAGCGAGGCTGAAGTGCGGGATGTCCCAGCGTTCCAGTGCCGCTACTTCAGCGCATGCGAAGTGCCATCCACCGGGAAGCTCGTCGCTCGCCAGCAATGGTGCGTAGAGTTGCTCGAACACCAGGCTTTTGTCCAGACCGGTGAGGTCGGGCTCTTCGATCTTGGAACGCGCGTTGAGCAGCAGTCTGCCATAGATGCCGGTCGATCGGTAGAGCAGGCGGATCGAAGCGTTCTGCACCTGTTCGCCGGCCAGAAAATCGTCGAGAATCGCGCGCCGGTCGATGACTTGCTGCCAGGCTTCGGAAAAGCCGTCGATCAGCGCGTCGAGGTGGTCGCCGATCAATGCCGGGGCACCGTCCGGCGGTGACAACAGCGCGTTTTTCTCGGTACCGACCCGGGGCAGCCGCGGATGCCTGCGCATGTCGTCGGTATTGGCCGCCTCGATGGTTGCCACTGCGGTCGAACCGGTATACGACGACACGCCGCCCAGTCCGCTGATATCGTAGAAGGACCGGTCGCCGGATGTTTGCCAGCGCGGCAGCAATCCGGTTTCGAGGACCGACCAGTCGCGGTGCGGCCAGAGGCGGTCGAGGTAATCGCTGCGGTCTTCGATGGTGCCGATTGCCGGGAGGCACAAGGGCTGCACCAGTGCTTCGCAATCGATGGCGAGAGGGCCGTCGGGGCCGGCGATAATGTTGTCCATTATCAGGTCGCGCCCCTCGAGGCTGTAAGCCAGGGCCAGCAGGCGACCGCTGCGGCGGTAGTAGCGGTCGACCGCTGCGGCGGAGGAAGCTTCCTGCGAAGCGACTTCCGCGCACCAGCCGTAGCTGCCGCAATCGATTGTCGGTGGGTGAGCCGCCTGTTGCGCAGTCCGGTCTTGCGCAGGATCGGGGCCGAAAGCGATGGCACTCAATTGCTGGTAAGCGACATCGAAGCCGACGGGTTTCGGTTTGTAGTAGACAGCAGGCCCCGATTCGAATTCCAATCGGGCGACTTGCCGACCCCGGTTGTGACGATCCGACAAGCCGGCCCGGATGCCGCGCAGACGAGCCGGTGCAAAGTCATCGCCCCATTGCGATTTGATCAACTGCCGGTCGCGGTTCAGCCGGCGGGCCATTTCTGCCAGAGCGTCGACCGCGTTGATGACGAGGCTGGTCAGGGCGCGGGCGAGTAGTGGATGTGCCGTGAGTATTTCAGCCCAGCCACCGGACAGGCAGGCGTCGACGAAACTGGAAAAAACGGGATTGGCAGCGGGGCCCTGTCGCTCAGCGCGACTGTCCGCGGCCGGCGGCTCGCTGGAGCGGTATCGTTGTCGATGGCTCTCGAAGCGGGCAAAAAGGGTGCCGCTGGCCATGCGCGACAACTGTTCGGTGAAAAACAACTCAAGGTCGGAGCGCAGTTGTCCGTCGATCCGGAGACCGGTCCGGTCGTTGGCGACTTTTTGTTGCAGCATCTCGATGCCCAGAGCGGTGAGTGGGCTCAAGGCCGGAGCAAAGGCGGTCTCCGCGGTCGCCGGCGGCAGTGGCCGGCGTGCTTGGCCGGAGTCTGCTGGCTGGCCTGAGCTTGCGTCGAGAAACCGCTCCGTCAATGCCAGCCAGCGGGGCAGTGGCACCTCGCTGTCGGTCACGTCGATGCCGTCTTGGCGCGGCCATTGCAGGAGCTGCGCCGGGTCGTCGATACCGGCCCAGCGCAGGCGGCGGGCGAAATGGTCGTCGTTGCCTTTGCTGACACGCTGTTTCCAGTGTTGCAGCCAGCGGGGCAGATCGTCAGCCAGCCACGAGGGCCACCGCCTCTGTTCGAGGATCTCTGCCAGGCTCAGCGAACGCGAGTAGAGGTATTGAAGCTGTGCCGCTCTGCCTGCCGGCAGTGGTCTAGGAGTCGAGCTCATCGAGCAGGCGATCGAGAGTTGGGCCGCCCTGCGGCGAGGCGAGCTGCTTCAGGCTCAGGTGGGTGAGCACGGATATCACGTCGAGTTTGCGGTGTTGCATTTGCGCCGCGGACCAGGATTGAAATGAGCGTTGCAGTTGATCGGCGGCCGCGAGCAGTTGTTCCGCCAGTGCCTGAAACTCCCCGCTGCCCGGCGGAGTATCGTTCAGATAAATGGCGAAGCGCCCGTCATTCCGGTATTCCGGGAACTTTTCGAGGCCCATGAAGTAGGCGAAGTCAGCGCTGTGAAATGGTCCGCAGACGGCGAACAGGGCAATGAAATCGGCGACCAGTTCGTCGCGCAGAGAAAAACGATGTCCCGGATAGAGGCGTCTGGCGCAATAGTGACAGGCCTCATGTTCCAGGCGGATCGCCGCCGAAATACGTCTCCAATCGGCATCGCTGTGCTCCCCGATACTAAGCTGTGAAGGATCCTCGATGCCACTGTAGGGGCCGTCGGTAATCAGGATCAGCGTATCCAGGGAAAGTTGCGCGATATCACAGGTCCCCGGTAGCACTCCACTTGCGCGCAGGTTGCCGAGGTGACGATGCCGGGTGGGATTGGGCACTCCGTCGACCAGCATTGATCCCATCGATGACGGGATATCGGCCGGTTCGTTGCGGTAGACGAGGACTCGAACAGAAAATTCGAAGTCGGCACGGTCACCGATGTTCAACACTGGAACCAGGCCGGCAGCCGTCTGGTAGAGTGAAATGGTGAGCGCAGCGGGTTGCCGGAACAGAGGCTCAGCCGATACCGTCGACTTTGGATTGCGGAAAATTCCGAGGCTGCTGCTCGGGCGGATGGCGTCCAGATAGGCCGGACTTCGGCTCATGCCGGCGACGGCTTCGAACGCGAACTGAGGTAGAAATTGGGTCAGGATGCCGGCACTGTCCGCCGCCGCGCAGCGCTCGACGATATCCAGCCAGTCCCGCACAAACCATTCGGTTTTCGGGCGGATCCTGCGGGGATCGGCAATCGACTGGTCGGCGCTGGGCATGTCTACGAAGGGCTGGGGCGATGCGCGGCAGCCCGGTGAATCCCGTGGCGGAACGGGCAGCGGCAGCGATGAACGGTGAACCTCTTATTGTTACTGTAACTACACCCGGTAGCGGTGAGACGGGTTGCGGACTACTGGTTGAATTTCTTCGGTTCCTTCGGCTTGAGATCGTGATGGCGGAGAAAATCCATAAATTTCTGATAGTCCGTTTCGGGCAGATTAAAAAGTTTCAACAGGCCGTGATACGAGCCGCGGGTCTGAATCAGGCCTTTGCGTACTACTGCGGTTGCCTGCTGGCGATTGATGTCGCGATTCATGTATTTTGTGTAAAGGGCCTCCCAGAAGCATTCGTTTTCTTTGACGATCCTGCGGTAAATCTTCGAATAAGTGGGAATGATCTGGGTGTCGTCGGGATCTCCGCGCCGGAGTTCGCCGGAGAAGTGGTCGACGTCGATGGTGTCGGTTTCGGCCATGCTGTAGCCGATGGTGACAATGCTTTTCAGCTCGCGGATGTTGCCCGGCCAGTGGTAGCTGCCAAGTTCCTTGATCGCGGCTTCGGAAAAGCTCTTCTTCACTCCGTATTCTTTGGCCAGGCAGTCGAGGAAAAACTCCGCGATGTAACGCCAGTCATCGTCGCGATCCCGCAGAGCGGGAACTTCGATCGGGAAGTAACGCAGCCGGAAATAGAGATCCTCACGAAAGTCACCACTGTGGATCATGTCGCGCAGCGGACGGTTGGTCGCCGCGATCAGCCGGACATCGGTCTTCAGGGTCTTTTCGGAGCCAACCGGTTTGAACTCGTTTTCCTGCAGGGCTCTGAGCAGCGTGGTCTGCGCGGAGTTGTGCAGGTCGGCCACTTCGTCGAAGAATATCGACCCGCCATCGGCCGTCTCGAAATGTCCTTTGCGGTCGCGAATCGCGCCTGTGAACGAGCCTTTGCGATGGCCGAAGAGTTCGCTGACCGTCAGGTTGCCTTCGCGGTACTGGGGGCAGTTGAGGATTTCGAAGGGGAAGCTACCGCGCGGACTGAGCAGGTGGCAGGAGCGGGCGACGAATTCTTTGCCGGATCCGCTCTCGCCGGTGATCAGGATGGGTTCCCGGAAGCGGGAGAAGCGTTGGACTTTTTGCAGCATGTCCTCGATCGCCCGGCTGCGTCCGGTGATCTTGACCTTGTGGATGCCGTTGCCGATTTTCTTGGACGTCTCGAAGATCTCCCTGGCAATCTTGGTCATGCCGTATCGCGGAGCATAAGACTGCTTACCGCTTGAACGTCGTGACGTAGAGGAGGACATGGTGGTTGGAGAGACGGATAGCTTTGAATTCTGTCGGCAGTCGATTTCCCGGGTCAGGCGATCTGACGCTTGGCAAGCTCGGCGAAGTGGCCACCGAGTTTCATCAGTTCCTCATGGGTTCCCTGTTCTTCGACACGGCCGTTGACGAGGACGAAAATACGGTCTGCATTGATGATCGTGCTGAGCCGGTGGGCAACGACGATTCGCGTCGCCTGCAACTGGTCGAGACTCTGGGTGACGATCGCCTGCGTGCGGTTGTCGAGAGCACTGGTAGCCTCGTCCAGAAACAGAATACGGGGCTTATTAACAATCGCCCGGGCGATCATCAGGCGTTGCTTTTGACCGCCCGAGAATCCACCGCCGCCTTCGCTGACCACGGTGTGCATTTCCATCGGCATGGCCCGCACGTCGTCGGCGAGGCCGGCGCGTTCGGCGGCATCCCAGGCATCGGCTTTGGTCAACGGACTGTTGCCGACGATATTGCGGAAGATGTCGGTGGGCATCAGCCGGCTGGTCTGCAGAACCACGCCGATTTTCTGTCGCACTTCACGGATGTCCAGCGAACCGAGGTCCTGGCCGTCGTAGTAGATTTTGCCGCTCTCCGGTTGTTCGAAGCCGAGCAGCAGACGCAGCAGAGTGGACTTTCCCGAGCCCGAAGGACCGACGAAGGCGACGAACTCTCCGGGCTTGATCCGTATCGAGACATTCTTGAGAATCAGTGGGCCGTCCTCGGTGTAGCGAAAGTCCACCCGATAGACTTCGATGTCGCCGGTGAGGTCTCCCGGGTAGCTCTTCGCCTCGTCGATTTCGGGTTCCTCCTGAAGAATCGGCTTGAACCGTTCGTAGACCGGCACCGCCTGAAGAATCTGCAGCGAAGCCGAACTCAGGCTGAGCATCGAGCTGAGAAATATCCCGAACGCCGAGTTGAACGCGATGAACTCGCCGGTCGAAATGGCAGGCGGAAGGCCCTCCGCGTTCGCTTTGCCCTGCACGAACGCCAGCATCGCGAACAGCACCAGCGAGCAGATCACCGGGTAGCTGGCGGTGAACACCTGGACGGCATTGGTGATCCGGCCGACAACAAACGAGAGCCGCCGTTGCTTGGAGAATTCCTGAGCCCAGACTTTGAAGGCGTGATCCTCTGCGCCGGCGACACGGATTTTAGCGACTCCGGAGATGAACTGCAGCACGGTCGAGGTGATCTTGCCGATGATGCCGTAAAGGTGACGCTGGTAGCTCAGCTGCCAGATGTTCAGTCCGACGGTAAACAGCATTGCAAAGGCCACCAGCCCGAGACCGGCGAGGGTTAGCGGCAGGCTGTATTTGAAGAGTAGAAACAGATAGAACAACGAGGTGGTGGCACCCAGAATCGAAGTTACGCCGACACCGGAAACCAGTTCGCGGATCTTATCAATGCCGTACGCCCGGTTCGCCAGGTCGCCCGCGGAAAAGCGGCGGAAGAAATTCAACGGCAGTGAGAGCAGTCTGTCCCAGAGACCGCTCTGCACGCTGTAGTCCATTTTACCTTCGATGCGCAGCACCGCGATGGCGCGCGTAATTTCGAACGCCAGAATGCCGGCCGAGGCGGCCAGCATGCCTCCCACCAGTTGCAACAGTTGCGACCGCGCCGCGCCGGGGATGATCTCATCGAAAATCTGCCGGGTGAAAAACGGTGTCACCAGACCGAGCAGGCCCAGGCCGATGCCCATCATGACAATGGTCAGAAACTCCGGCTTGAGCTTGTGGGTGGCGAAGCGGAACAGGTTCTTCGGCGTCAGTTCGACTTCCGGCATCGGACGGTAGATCGCCTGTCCGAAGGGTTTTAAAGTCTCGGCGAAGGCTGCGTTGACCGGAGTCTGCTGGCCGGTTTTTCCGGATACGGCGCGATACTTGCGCGCGTTCACGGGGAGAATAGCGAAAGGTTCCTCGTCGTCTTCGCCGAAGGCAAGAAAAGGGCCGTGGTCGCCATTCCACCAGTCGTCGCGCAGGGCGATCTCACGAATGCGGAAGCGCGAAGCTTTTGAAATCAGTTCCAGACGGCTGGCCATGTCCAGTCCGGAGCGGGTGTCCGGGTGGGGCTTGACCACAATCGCCAGATCTTTGCCGATCAATTTAACGGCGGCCAGCAGTGCGTCCGCCCCACCGGAGACGCGAACGTCGACCGCATCCGCGAACTCGGGTGACAGTACCGAGGCAATCTCCGCCAGGGCCTCTTCGCGCGCCGCCTGCTGATACTCAGCTTTGGTTTTGAGGCGATTGTATTCATCGACAGCGAGCAGTTGCTTGTTGATGAATTCGTTGCTGCAGATCGCCGAGTGAAAGTTGCGGATTCCGGCCACCAGATGCCCCGAATGCAGTACTTCGTCAGTGGTTTGCGTCTCGTAGGAATGGGCATCAAAACTTTCCACCCAGCTGTAGGGGGTGATCGGGAACAGGGACCATTCGGTTTCAAAAAACATTTCTTCGGTAGACAGAAATGCCAATGCGGCCGACTCCGCTTTTACCCAGAGCGGGCGCCGTTTCGAACTGGCGATACCGCGCTGCGGGATCTTCAGAGTTTCGTTGGCCAGCGCCATCACGTCGGGCTTGGCGCGATTCACGATGCTGCGCACACTGGCACCGGCGAGATTGGTCAACCAGACATCGATGAGCGAAGCCAGGGCTTCGCTATGGTCTTCCTCAAGTACGCCGGGTTCGACCAATTCGGGAAAGTTGAACCGGAAGACCCGCGTGCCCGGCGAGCCTACAGCGAGAAATGCGTGGCCGGTTCCGATACTCTCGAAGTCCATTCCGACAAGCAGCGAATTCTCCTCGGTGGACAGGAAGTGTTCGCGTTGACCGGTCGGCGCACCGTCTTCAACCGCCACGGCGAACAAATCGATGTGGCCGGAAAGCACCAGCCAGGCATGGTTCTCGTTTTCGATGAAAAACGGCTCGTGGCCTTCCGCGGAGAGCGTGCTGCCGGGAATATTCTCCACCATCCAGGCGATGGAGTCAGCGATCGAGGCAAGCTTGGCCTCTGGAATGGAAATGACAGTGTCCACTGTAAAAGTAATCGTTCTATTCGTCGATCAGGCGAGCGTAGTATCCGCCGCTTTCGACGAGATCCCGGTGCCGGCCGCGCTCGACGATGGCCCCCTGTTCGAGGACGATGATCTCGTCCGCATCGCGCACCGTGCTGAGTCGATGGGCGACGATAATGCAGGTGCAACCCCGCCGCCGGACGGACGCGTCGATGTGTTTTTCGGCGATCGGGTCGAGCGCGCTGGTCGCTTCGTCCATCAGTAGAATGGTCGGATTGGTGACCAGAGCCCGTGCGATCTCCAGGCGCTGCCGCTGGCCGCCGCTGAAATTCACTCCGCCTTCGCTGACATCGCTCATGTAACCACCCGGACGCGAAACAATGATTTCTTCGATCGCCGCGTCCCGGCAGGCCTGGATGACATAGGAGTCCGGAATCGTCGTGTCCCACATGGTCAGGTTGTCGCGGATGCTGCCCTCGAAAATGAAGATATCCTGATCGATCATGCCAACCGAGTTGTGAATCAATTGTGGTTCGATTTCCTGGCGAGGTACCGAGTCGAAAAGAATTTCTCCGGAGGTAGGCTCGTAGAGGCCACCCAGCAATTTGGCGAAAGTTGACTTGCCGCTGCCGCTGCCCCCGACCAGCGCGACCCGTTTGCCCGGTTCGATAGTCAGATTGAAATCTTTAATTAAAGGCTTGTCGAGCAAACTGTAACCGAAGGTGACGTTGCGGAACTCGATGCTGCCGGTCAGCTTGATGGCGTCTTTGAGTTCTTCCTGGCGGTCGAAGGCGCGCAGATACTGCGGTGCCTTCTCGTAGCGCAGCACGTCGTCGAGGCGGTTCATGTCGCCCTGCAGTTCGAGCAGGGTGTTGGTGAAGGTGACGAAAGTTTTGATCGGCCGCGAAAAACTCCTGAACAGGGCCTGATAGGCGACCAGCATACCCATGGTCATGGCACCATTCATTACCAGCAGACCGCCGATTCCGAGGATCGCCGCCATACTCACCGCATCGACAAATGTCGGCACCACGCTGCCGATCTGCGAATAGAACGAGAGCTGCTGCTTCGCTTTTACGGTCTTGGCCTGATAACCGGACCAGCGCGAGAAAAACTCATTCTCGCCTCCGGTAGCCTTCAGAGTTTCGATCATCTGCAGACCACCCATCGCCGTGCCGGTCAGTTTGCCCTCTTCCTGGAGCAGTTTACGGGTCGCGTCGGTGCGTTTGCGCCCCAGTCCTTTGACGACGAGAAAGTTGATCCCGGCGAGCACGACGCAACAGACTGTCAGCACGACGCTGTACTGCATCATCAGCAGCAGGAAGAATACCACCAGAACAATGTCCAGCAGCGTGGTCGCCAGCTTTTCGGCGATCACGTTGGCCACCTTGTCGTTAATCTGCACTCGCGAACCGATTTCGCCGGCGAAGCGTTGGGCGAAGAAATCGATCGGCAGGCGCAGTACGTGGGTGAAAAAATTGCTCGAGGTAGTCAGTGCCACTTTGGTCTCGAAGCGCAGCAGAAAGTATTGCTGGAGATAGGTGAGGGCCATCATGATCGCCGCCGTGAGTCCCATGCCGAGCAGCAGCGGGCGAACCCAGTCGGTGTTTTCGCCGATCAGAATTTCATCGATGAAAAAACGCGTAAACGTCGGCACCACCAGTCCCGGCACGACCAGAAACAAGCCGCAGAAGATTACGAAGAAGACCGCGAGCTTGTGCTTTTCGACCCGGCGCTTGAGAGCGCCGACGATGTCCGGTTTGTCGCCGCCCTGTTCGAAGCCCTCGGCCGGTTTGATTTCCAGAACGACGCCGGTGAAGCCATCGTCGAGTTCCTCGTGGGTGATGACTCGCGGGCCGGTGGCCGGGTCATTGATAAAGACCTTTTCGCCTTTGAAGCCTTCGAGAACCAGAAAGTGGTTAAAATTCCAGAACAGGATCACCGGCATGTGTTCCAGTTCGTAGAGGCCCTCCAATTCTTTGCGGGTGCCTTTGGCCTCCATGTTGTAGCGCCGCGCAGCCTTGATGACATTGGAAGCCTTGCTGCCGTCGCGGGATACCCCGCAATCGACCCGCAACTGCTCGAGCGGCATCCACAGATTGTAGCTGCGCTGGATGATTCCCAGCGCAGCGGCGCCACACTCCACCGCCTCCATCTGAATCAGCGTCGGTGTCTTCTTCCGCCTGGGCAGGTGGGAGGGAAGCTTGCGCTTAGCCTTTGTTTCGCTGGGGTCGTCGGACACGGTTTATGTTGGCAGGTTCTGACAAAGATCGGAGCGGGACAGGTTGGCGGCACGGTGGCCGAACCAATCGCAATCGTTGCAACCGGTCAGCCTCCGCCGACCAGGTTTTTAAAAATCGGGATCACATAGTCGATCGGCCGTTTTTCGCCGACGATGATCGAGGCGTCGATCTGCGTGCCGGAAAAAATCTGTCGCGGTGGCCCGTTCCCCGATGTCCATTCGTAGCCGCTTTCCGTGTCGGGATTGGGCGTCAGCGTTGCCGCGATCCGCAGCGGCGGGCCGGATTTTGAAAACACTTCGACCAGCGCTGAGTTTCCGAGTTCGCTGGTCATCGCCTCCGGGGTCGACGGTTGATTGCGCTTTTCGTCGACCAGGCCTTTGATCGATCCGAACTCTTCCTTTTTGATGGTTGAAGGAGAAATCTGCACGGTGTGGCCGACCTCCACTTTTTTGCCTTCCCGCGGCGGAGCATAGAGTAGGGCCACCAGAGATTCGTCGACCTGTTCGAGACGGATGACCACGTCCTGCTCGGTGACCGATGTGCCGACCTGGGCGCTCAGCTCGATGACGCGGCCGCGATAGGGACTCTCCAGCCGACTGTTGGCTTCCATCAATCCCGATTCCTTCTCGATCTCGCGTTGAAGGTCGTTGATCTCCTGCTGTCTGGTGCGCCGGTCGCGGTCGATATTCGCTTTGAATGCGGCGAATTCAGAATCCTGCTGACTCTTCACGTTGCGGGCGGCCTCGAGATCGGCCATGGCGGTTTTTTCCGCGACTTCAGCTTCGGCTACGCGGGCCCGCGGCACGGCTCCTTTGGCGGCCAGCCGGCGGTACTTGGCGAGATCTTCCCGCGCCTTGGACAGAGCGAAAATCTTGGCGTTCTGATCGCTCGCCGCCGCTTGAATGACCCGGTCCTTGCGGTCCGCCTCGTCGGCGAGACGCCGGGTCTCGTCGGCCTCCAACTCGGCGTGAGCTTTGCTTAACTCGTCGAACCGCTGTTTTAACTGTTCGACGGTGAATTTAGCGGTGCCGACATTGATGTCGGCGATGATCTGCTTGTCTTCGATGATGTCGCCGACTGCGACGTGATACTTTGTGATCGTGCCTGCCTGGGAGGCCTCCACCGGCAGGTTGGCGCCACCCGGGATGAGCATTCCCTGGGCGGCGACCCGTTCCGGGATGCGGCCGAAAATGCTCCACACAATCGCCAGAGTCAGCAGGATTCCGCAGGTGCCCAGCGCGATCCAGCCCTTCGGCGAGGTGATCCGCATCATCTCGTCCAGGCGCTCGGGAGAGGCGAGCTTTTCCAGAGCCGATTTGCGGAAGGTTTCTTTCTTTTTGAACATAGTTCCGCTGGTTAGGTGTCAGGAGGCTGAAGTCGCCGGTTATGTCAGCTTTGGAGGTATCGTGTTTTTCTGAAAAACAATCATATCATCGGTTGCGGGGGCGGCTGACAGGCGGTGAGCGCGAGTCGCCGGCGGTAAGGCAGCGGATTGGATGCTGAAGCTACGGCAGTGAGACTGATGCTCATCGACCGAACAGCCGCTTCAACAAAGGCTTTGATTTCTCGCGCGGCGCAGCCGGTGGGTTCACCTCGGCCGTCGCTTCAGCGTCCGCTACGGTGCCGCCACCTGATTCTGTGGTCACCACCGGCACCGGTGGCGGGGTGGGCGCATCGACATCGCTGGCCGTTACGGGAGCGGGGGGTACCACGCCGGGTGCTGCGGGGATCCGTTCCTCCACGATGACGCCGCCGCGGTCGCTATCGTCGTCGCCGCCGAAACCGATCTTGGACAGCAAGGGCTGCGGACGCTCATCGAAGCTGGTGCGGATCGGTCGCAGCGGTGCATCGGGTAACGAGTTCCAATCGGGGATACGCGACAGTTCAGTGGCTTGAAAGGTAACCGAATTGGAGGTGAAATTGGTCGACGGAGTCAGCAGCGTTCCGGTTTCAAAACGCAGCCGGGTGACGGCGATGACGTGGTTCAGTTGCACGGCGATGCGGTTGCGCAGTGACCCGGTGAACTGTTGTTCGAGCTGGATCGAGTCAAGCAGACTGTTTTCGCCCTCGTTGTAAAGTGCGCGGGCCGTTTCGAGGGCCTGACGCGAATAACCGATCGAGCGGTCGGCAGCCTGCAGTTGTTTGCCGGTGGAAACTGCGCTGCCGACGGCGAGGGCGACTCCCGAGCCGACTGCACGGTGCGCGTCTTCTGCGGAAATGCGGCGCTGGCGGTAGAGGGCGGCACTGCGGCGGTGTTCAGCGCGGGCTGCATTGAGCTGCAGCGGCCAGACCAAACTGATGCCGCCGGTGGCGCCGAGACCGACTTTGTTGTCGGCGAACGCCGAGACCAGGCGTTCCGACTGCGTGCCTTCATCGACCCCGACGTAGGAAAAGTTAAAAAACAGATCGACGATCGGCTTGATGTTGAACTTCGCGGCATCGGAGAGCAGCTTGCCGGAGCGGGCCAGTTGAATGGCGGAGCGTCGGTCATCGCGCAGCGTGAAGGCGCGCTGCAGAATGACGCTCGGCGGAGTGCTGCTCAAATCATTGATGTTTACCGGAGGCGGCAGCAGTCCTTTGGCGTACGGCGGATCGATCAATTCGCCGGCTTCCAGTCCCATCGCCAGACCGAGCTGCTGACGGGCATTCAGAATTGCGAACTCGGCGGCATAGCGCTGACCGACAATGTCCGCCAGCCGGGCCTGCGCCTGTGCGGCTTCGCCGATGCTGATGTCTTCCTCTTCGACGCGAAGATCTGTCAGGTCGGCAAAACTTTGCGACACCGACTCCGACTGCGCCAGCAGGGCGTGATCCTGTTGTGCGGCCTGAAGATTCCAATACGCCATCGCCGTGTTGAGCAGCGCCAGCGACAGTTCGTGGCGCAACTGCCAGCGGCTGGCGTCGAGGTCAATCTTGGCGGCGTCGAGTGAGGCGCGCTCCATGACACCTCCCCGGTCCGCCAGCAGGGGAATGTTAAAGTCGAGGTTGATCGACGCGGTGTTGTTGATGCCCTGCCGCTGCCAGTCGACATGCGGAGTCATTATCACGCCGTTCTCGAGCAGCTTGGAGGCTCCCAGCGAATAACTGGTGGTCGATGACTGGGCCGTCGTGGTGATGTTGAAATCCCGCAGTGCGCGATCGAGATTGCGGTCGAGCAGACGGATTGTGCGTTGGCGTACGCCTTCGAGGTCTTGCAGACGCTCACCTTCAGCGCCGGCGAAGGAACGCGCGGCCGTTTCCTGCTGGCTGAGCGTGGCGCGCGCAGCGTCGAGGCTGAACTGCTGATTGGTCCTGGCAAAGTTCTGTTCAATCGAGCCGAGGGTCTGGTTGAGAAAGGCTGCCTGATCGGCGAATTGATTGGCAAACTGTTGGTTGTTCTGCGCCTGCGCGAGACTGCCGGTGCTGGGAATGCCGGAGGGAATGCCGTCAATATTGAAGCCGGCGTTGGCGAGGTTGGAGATGTCGATGGTTTTCAGCCGCTGGTCGCCGGTGGCCGGATTGGTTTCAGTAATCTCGACCAGGCCGTCGCCCCGGCCCTCACCCAGTGCCTTCACTTCGCGTGAGATTTTCTCCAGATTCCGCTTGGCTTCACGTTGCAGATTAATCTGAGTGTCCGGAAGCGGATTGTACTGCCGACCGTGCTCGACGTCGAAGGTCACGACCCAGTCGAACGGGGCAACGGCAGCTTGAAGTGCGGCTTCGGCCAGCTTGATATCCTCTCCGGCGAGCAGCACGGTGGGTTGCTTGAGCAGAGTGATGCGCAGGGCTTCGTCCAGCGAGATCGTCTTGCCGAAAATGCTGGTCGAGTTGCGGTTGGCTGCGGCCGCCACCCCCGACTCGAATTTGCGATCGCTGGACTCGCTGACTGCCGGTGGGTCCTCTTCCTCAGCCCCGGCGTTCCCCGGAGTTTGATCGGTGAGTTTCATGTCGCCGACCAGAGCGGAATCGGCTGCGTTGTCAGTGGCGGCAGCGGCATCCGTGGTGGTCGCAGCGTCAGTGGCGGCGGCAGCAGCCTTGGCTGTCGCAGCATCCGTGGCTGCGGCGGCATCCGTGGTTGCCGGCGCGGCGGCAGGCTTATCCTGGCCGGATGCGGTGACAGATAGGTGGGCGGCTGTAAAAACCAGCGAAAGCGTCACCACGAACAGCCGGAAATTATCGGATCGAAGTTGTCTCATTTTTTTGATGGTGAAATGTGATCAGTCGGCAGGGTAGGTACTTGGCGGTAGGTGCGGAGGAGAAGGTCTCGATGGGTGCTGATACTAGAATTGCAGGCGGACACCGACGCGAAACAGCGTCGAGGATATCTCGTTTTTCGGTTCGATGTAGCGTGCGTCGAAAAAGGTGCTGAGATGATCCAGGAGACGCAGGTCGAAGCCGCCGCCGACCTGAACCGACCACTGGTCTTCCCGTCCCCACTCGTATCCGGGGCCGGCCAGTCCATAAAACGCGATCGCCCAGGAATCGACCGGAACGCGGATCAGAATGTTGGTGGCAGCGCCGCCGTCGACGACCGGATTGCCATCGGCGATGAATCCGTCCACCAGAAATCCGACGTTGCGATGAAAATACCAACCGAGGCCTAAGCCGCCTCCGCCCTGTTCATCGCCGTAGGGCACATTGTCGCCGATCTTTTTAACTTTCAGGTTGGCGTAGAACATGTCGATGAAGACTTCGCCGGAGCGAAACAGATACCAGTCTTCTGAGCCGATTTCGTAGTTGGGGTTTTCGTCGACAAGGTAGGGGGAGTTCTTTTTCCCGTAGCTGGACAGATCGCGTTCGTTCCAGTCATAGGCATCCCACTGATTCCAGTCGGCAGACTTCTGGTAGGCCAACTCGGCAGCGGGATCAGCCAGTGCTGAATGGGCGCATGTCAGAAAACAGAGAGCGACCGCCGCGACTGGAATTCGCATCCCCGTGGTTCGTAATGGAAGAGTCAGTTTCATGGCGCAATTAGTGGGGTCAGGTAGAGGCTGGGCAGTAGGTTTGTTCGTTCAGTCAGGAGAAAGAGTAACGCTTCGATCAGCAGCTAACACTAGAGGTGGATCGTTTGCTGATCATAGCAAGTAAAAGATAGGTTTTATCTTTTCATGGCAACCATTTTTTGCGACAACTCGATACTGGTAAGATTCATGCGATATGTCCAATGTTTTCCGGAATGTTATGCTGAGAAGTAGCGCCCGGTCTTTATTGGCGGTATCGACGCCGCCTTTTTCCGTCGTGCAGCGGCGTCTTTTCCGGCTCGATAGACGACAACGGGGAGGGGCAGCGGACGGCATTGCCTCCGGCGTTGGCGCGAGGCGGCGATAGACCGATCCCGGTATAGAATATATTATATAAATACGATCCATCTTTAAGGCGTTTTTTTCTGTTCCCGTTTCCGGTCCGGTTTGGTGTAGACTTACCAACCGGACTGTTTCGCTGAGACGGTACGCCGACTGCTAACCTCTTTTGCCCGCATGACTGACCAGCTCCGGTTCCAACATTTCGAAGTGCTTTCGAAGGCGGACGGCACTCCTCATGTGTTGGGTAAAGGGGCGATGGGAGTCACCTACAAAGCCTTCGATACCAATCTCCACTCGATGGTGGTGATCAAGGTGATCAATCCCCGCCTGGTCACCGATGAAACGGCGCGTCGCCGGTTTCTCAAGGAGGCGCAGACGATGGCGAGGATTAAGCATGGCAATGTCGCCGACGTGTTTCACTTCGGGGAAGCGGAAGACCAGGTGTTCTACGCGATGGAATTCTGCGACGGTCCCAATCTGCAGGAGTACGTCAACGCCAATCAGGCCCTGACGCCGGAGATCGCGTTCGCATTCTGCAAACAAGCGGCCGGAGCGCTCGGGGCGATTGAGAACGCCGGTCTCATTCATCGCGATATTAAGCCATCGAATATTATTCTGGTTAACGATGCTCAGGGCAACAGTCAGATAAAGCTGATCGATTTCGGGCTGGCCCGGGCGGGCCACCGCGAAGAGGACCTCGATCCCAACCTCACCCAGGGGGGCTTTGTCGGTACGCCGAGCTTTGCCAGTCCCGAACAGTTGCTGGAACAGGCTGATCTGGATATCCGCAGTGACATCTATTCGCTCGGGGTGACGCTCTGGTTCATGCTCACCGGGCGACCGGTGTTCACCGGTCGGCAGGTGGAGATCATGTTTAACCATGTCAACGCACCGCCGCCCTGGGACCGCCTGCCCGAACTTGACGGGGGCATGTTCGCGGTTCTTAAAAAAATGATCGAGAAGGCCCGCGACGAGCGCTATCTGAGTGCAACGGCGCTGTGGCAGAGTCTGGATGAACTGCAGCGCAAGGGTTTGTTTTCCGAGGTTCGCGGCCTTCCCGGTTTCGACGATTCGCGCGCGAGCGAAGCCAGAGGCAGCCTGATCGGCAAGAGTGGCTACGAAATTCTCAAGGAGATGGGTGAGACGCCGGAGGGGCGTTTGTTTAAGGCGCGCGATTTTGTCACCGGAGATCTGGTTAGCTTGCGCTACTTGAGCCAGCGCTTCAGCGATCAACCGGAACTGTTCGAGTGCCTGAGGAATGAAGCGCTCCGGCTGAAGCGTCTGCAGCATCCGAATGTGATTGCGGTGCTCGACTTTCAACGCACCGACTCGGGGATACAGTTGGTGACGCAGTGGCTGGACTGCCCGACTCT
>CBDULB010000036.1:0-43650 GCA_965367965.1 uncultured bacterium
GGCGTGAGGAACGAAGGGAGCGAGCTCCCCGAGTGACGAACAACGCGGCCAGGTGAAATTTCGGGCCGGCCATGAAAACACAAGTGAGCGCAGCGAACCTGGCTTGCTGTAAAAATGCTATCGGTAGGCGTAAAGACTTTTGGCAAATAGTCTACACGGCGCTTGGGTTGCGTAGCGAGTTGTGGCCGGAAGAAAAACGTCGGGCAAAATTCAGGGCGCTAATGGCGAATGAAGATGCACCGAAGGCTGTTCGCGAACGTGCATTGGGGCTGTACTATCGGCATTTTTCAAATCCGTTTATTCGGCTTTGGACGGACTATTCGTTTGAAACCGGTTTGCAGGACGTCAGTATTGAAAATGTGTCTGATGAAGCGCTCGTGTTGACGTATTCACATCCGCTTGATCTTATCAGTTCGAAAGTCTGGATCTGGGACTGGGAGCTAAGTGCGGAAGATAACGAGATAGAGATTCCGCTCCGCGAGGACTACGAAAATGTTCTGAAAGCAGAGCGCCACTCTGAGAAGAAGGAAATTTTGGAACCGGGAGAGACTCTGAGTTTTCCGCAGTTCAATATCTGGCGCTACTATACGATACCTGACTCGCTGCCTGAGGATTTCAGCTACCGTATTTTTTGCGACCTTGCTCAGTTTGGTGACATCCCCACTCCCAGTGGCGGATGGAGCAGTTACAAGACCGATGATGACAAGAAGCTTGCGGTGCTGAAGCGGGCGCGGGAGGAACAGCAAGAGGCGAGGCGCGGGAAGAAGTAGACTAACTGCCCAGTGAGAAAGGATGTGGCGGGCTCGGGGCGGGCGCGAGCAGATAAGGATGGTAGGGTGAGTAGCGCGGGTGTCCTCGCCCGCATCAATTCTGTCGCAACGTGTGATACTCGCGGGCGGGGACGCCCGCGTTACCGTGATCCGGCTGCGCTGGCAGGAAACAGGCGAAGCATCGCCGATGCGCTCGAACTTCGGCTCACGACCCCGGAGGGTCGGTCGGGCGGCTCGGCGGTTGGTAGAGTGGTTTGGGGAGAGCGCCCATGCCACGATCGCCCTGAGCGTTTTGTTCGCGGATGCCGTCGGCGACCGCTTTGGCGAGGCGGGCGCGGTAGCTGGAGCTGGCGCACTTTTTGGCATCGCTGTAGTTGCTGAGGTAGCCGAATTCGACCAGCACGCAGGGGATGTCCGGGTTGCGGGTCAGGCGCAGGCGTCGACGCACCATGCCGCGGTTATTACGGCCGCTGGCGACGCTCTGGAGTTTGGAAAAAATGCGTCTCGCCAGGCTGTAGCTGTCGACACGCCACCAGTAGATTTCCGGGCCGGTCGAGCTTGAGCCGTTGGAGTTGTAGTGCAGGCTGACCAGGATGGCGGCATCGTAGCGGCTGGCAAAAGCGGCGCGGTCGTCGAGGTCAATGAAGCGATCGTTGTCACGCATCATGATGACGTTGAAATCGCGGCTTAATTCTCTGCGCAGACGGTTGGCGGTGTCGAGGGCGAGGTCTTTTTCCTTCAAGCCGGATCGCGAGATGGCGCCACTGTCTTTGCCGCCGTGACCAGCATCGATAATGACGGTGCGAAAACCCTGCGGACCGGGGCGGTGCCCCCATTCGTCGCGAGAGAGGCTGACACCTCGCCCGCCGGGGACAGGGGTGGTGGGTGGTGATGTGCACCCGATGATGACGAATGCGACGAGTGTCAGAGCGGAGAGGGTGATCGGTAGTTGGCGGTGCATTGTGGGCGGCGCTAGGAGTTAGGGGGTGGTAGATAGAAGTTAGGGTCGTCCAGTGTCGGGGGCTGGTCCACTGCGACCGGCGGGACGCCGGTATGACACTCTCGTCCACAGGCGGGAGCTGCAAGCGCCGGGCTACTTTTTGTAGCTGAACTTGCCGCGGCCGGGGCGCTTTTTCTCCGGGGCTTTGCTGTCTTTGATGCCGGCTTCTTTTTTCAGCTCGGCGAGTTGATCGCGGATCAGAGCGGCGCGTTCGAATTCGAGTTTTTGCGAAGCTTCGATCATTTCGGCTTCGAGTTCGCGGATGACTTCAATGGCGTCAAAGTTGGCACTGCCTTCCTGGACCATCGATCGCTCGACCTCGCGGCCTTTGACGATCATGTGCAGGCTTTTTTGCACGCCGCGCTTCACGCTTTCGGGAGTGATGCCGTGCTTCTCGTTGTATTCCATCTGCCGGGCGCGGCGATATTCGGTGATGTTGATCAGCGACTGCATGCTGCCGGTAACCTGGTCAGCGAACAGCACGCACTCGCCGTTGATGTGACGAGCCGCGCGACCGGCGGTCTGGATAAGTGAGGTCTCCGAACGCAGGTAGCCTTCCTTGTCAGCATCGAGGATGCACACCAGGCTGACTTCGGGCAGATCGAGGCCCTCGCGCAGCAGGTTGATGCCGACCAGAATGTCGAACTCGGCGGCGCGCAGGGCACGCAGGATTTCGACCCGTTCGATGGTGTCGACGTCGGCGTGGATGTAGCGCACCTTGAGGTCGACGCCGCGCAGGTAATCAGTCAGATCTTCGGCGGTGCGTTTGGTCAGTGTGGTGATCAGAACGCGCTCGTTTTTCTCGACGCGTTGGCGGCACAGTTCGATAGTTTCATCGATCTGATGCTTGAGCGGGCGCAGGGTGAGCACTGGATCGAGCAGTCCGGTGGGACGAATGATCTGCTCGGCGATCAGGTCTTTGCCCTTGGTGGTGACGTCGAACGATTCGACCGGTTGGGCGCTTCCGGAAATGCGTGGCAGACGTTCGGGAGTGCCTTCTTCGTCGCCGATGCGGTCGCGTTTGTGGGGGATGAAACCTTCGTTGCCGACGCGACTGTTTTCGATTTCAAACTTGGCCGGTGTCGCACTGACGTAGAGCCGCTGATCGGTCATACCCATGAATTCCGGAAACTTCAGCGGGCGGTTATCGAGCGCGCTGGGCAGGCGGAAGCCGAAGTCGACCAGCGTTGTTTTGCGCGACTTGTCGCCCTCGTACATGCCGCCGATCTGGGGCACGGAGGCGTGACTTTCATCGATGACCAGGAGGAAGTCTTTCTCTGGAAAAAAGTCGATCAACGTGCCGGGGCGCGAGCCGGGCGGCCGCCCGGTCATGTGCCGCGAGTAGTTTTCGATGCCGGTGCAGAAACCCATCTCCTGCATCATTTCGATGTCGTACTGGGTGCGCATTTTAATACGCTGGGCTTCGAGCAATTTGCCCTGGCTCTCGAACTCGGCGACGCGCTCCTTGAGTTCGGCGCGGATAGCCTTGATTGCCTTGGCCATCTTGTCGGCAGGCGTGACGAACTGCTTGGCGGGGTAAAAGGTGTAACGCGGCAACTCGCCCTGGCGCTTGTGACCGGTGAGCGGATCGAACACGGTGATGCGCTCGACTTCGTCGCCGAAAAACTCGACGCGCACGGCTTCCTCATCGAGGTAAGCGGGATAAACTTCGACGACATCGCCGCGCACGCGAAATTTACCGCGGGTGAAATTGATGTCGTTGCGCTCGTAGAGAATGTCGACCAGCCTGGTGAGGAAAATGTCGCGGTCCAGCAGGTCACCGACGGCGACCGGGATCATCATGTTTTTGTAATCGTCCGGCGACCCCAAACCGTAGATGCACGACACGCTGGCGACGACGATGACGTCCGGACGGGTCAGCAGCGAGCTCATCGCCGACAGGCGCAGTCGCTCGATCTCGTCGTTGATCGCTGAATCCTTTTCGATGTAGGTATCGGTGCGCGGGATGTAGGCCTCAGGTTGGTAGTAGTCGAAGTAAGAAACGAAATACTCGACCGCATTTTCCGGGAAGAAGGCTTTGAATTCCGAGTAGAGCTGCGCCGCCAACGTTTTGTTGTGCGACATGATCAGTGTCGGCTTGCCCAGGTCGGCGATCAGATTGGCGACGGTGAAAGTCTTGCCCGAACCAGTGACGCCGAGCAAGGTCTGGTGCTTGTTGCCGGCGTGCAGCGACTTTGACAGTTTGGCGATGGCCTGCGCCTGATCCCCCTGCGGCGAGTAGTCGCTGCGCAGTTTGAATAGAGGATCGAGAGAAGGCATCGGATCGTTGTGCTTTGTAAGGAGGCTGACTGAGATGCGGCTGGACGGCTCCTACCTACCAACTCCGAACTCCTATCTCCTTATCAAACCTCTTTGTGATACCACACTTTCACATATTCCATGCCTTTGTCATCATCGTGGCCGCGTTCGAGGAACTGGTCGGCGGCGGTGATGAAGCCGGAAGAAAAACGCAGCTCGACGCCGACGTCGAGTTTCAGGCGGCTCTTCAGACGCTTGCGGGCCTTCTTGGCTTCGGGTTGTGAGACGGTGAACTTGTCCTCAAGTTGCTCGTCGTTTTCCTCTTCGTATTCGGCCTTGAAGGAATCGAACTGTTCGATGCGTTCCGGGGTCTCGAGGGTTTTGCTTTTGAAGTCGTCGAGGTCGAACTCCTCCGAGTCTTCGAGATAAGAAATGGCGCGGCTGGCGACCTCCATGCGTTCCTTCTGAGGGGTCTCTTCGGCAAGACCGTTGTCGGCAAAATCGACGCACAGCTTCGAGTAGTGCCGGGTCAGGTAGTCCTCGTCTTTGACCGGCGCGGCGCCGACAAAATCGTGTTTCCAGAACTGGGTGCTGCCGCCGCTTTTGTCGAAAAGGTAAACCGCGTATCCGTCGGCGCGGCCGTGGTCGATGATCAGGCAGCCTTTGTCGATTTTTTCCGGATAAATACCCTGTTCGGTGGTCAGGCGGAGGTCGCCGTCGTGTTCCGAGATTTGTAAAAACGGCACCTTGCTTTCCGATTTGATAATGCACAGCGCCTGACGCCGCTCGAGTTCGCCGGCACCGCTGACGCCGACGTGATCGATCAAGGACACGCACAGGTCGCCGGACTTGATGTTCGGATGGCGGGACTTGTCGTAGAGGTGGCGGGCGATGTTGCCGCCCTGTTCGACCAGCGAGTCGCGGTCTTCGAATACTTTGGTGGCGTAGCCGTAGAGCTCGTTGCTCTCGATTTCCGAATGATGATCAAGATGGTGCTGTTCGAGCGAGCGGAACGGACGCAAAAAACACGAGGTCAGCATGACCGAGTCGTCTTCATTGAACTGGCAGTGCGCCTGCGAGACGGTCAGCGGTTCTTCGCGAATCGGGTTGCCGACTTTGGCGAGGGTCATCGAGACCAGCTCGGTGTCGTTAAAATTGATGGAGAGGGGCATGGTGTTTTTTTAGGAGCAAGGAGCAAGGAGCAAGGAGCAAGGAGCAAGGAGCTGGGAGCTGGGAGCGGTTGGTCGGGCGACTATCTTATCCCTGTCTTGCCACGTGTCCAGTAGTCCCGAAGGGACGAACCATGGTAGCCGGTGGTGCCGCGAGGTAACGAGCAGAACCACCGGGAAAGGTTCGTCTCTGATCCAGCCCCGGAGGGGCTGATCGAGGATCTGGTGCGGCTTTCAGGGGGGCGCTGCGCTGCTCATCCGGCTACCTGCTTCGTGCCTTCGGCACTTTGGTGCTGACGGGTCTGTGATGGCACATGAGCGGGATGTCGATGCCACTTGGGGGCGTCAGCTCGGCTGCGGAACCAACTGCTCCAGAACCGCCAGCGTCTCGGTGACGTTCTTTTCCACGCTCCACTGGCTGGCCCAGGTGCGAATCCTCTGGCGGTCGCGGGTGCGATCGGCGGGATTTGCGGAGGCCCAGGTGGCGATGGCGGCGGCGAGAGCGGTGGTGTCAGCTTCGGGGACGATGGAGCCGAGGCTGTGATCGGCAGGGAGTATTTCGCTGAAGCCGTTGGCGGGGGTGGTGATCACCGGCAGGCCGTGGGCGGCGGCTTCGAGGCTGGCATTGGAAAACGGGTCGTAGAGAGTCGGCAGCACGAACAGGTCGGCAGCTTCGTAAACGGCGGTCATTTGCCCGGCCGCGACGGGGCCGAGGAAGCGCACGGTGGCGCTGTCGTGGCCCGGACCGGCACCTTTGAGCTTGCCGCTGCCGGCGACGAGCAGGGTAATTTTCGGGGCGCCACCGTTCATGGTATTGATGGCGGCAATGGCGGTGGCGAGGCCTTTGCGTTCCCAGCCGGAGCCAGTGAACAGGACGGCGATTTCCTTGGGCTGGAGACCGAGTTCGCGGCGCTTCGATTCGCGCAGGGCGGCGCGTTCGGTATCGGTCAGAATGGGGGCGTCGTAGCCGTTGGTGATGCAGTGCAGGCGGGCTTCCGGGGTGTGGTAGCGCTCAATGATCTCGCGCCGCACGAGTTGCGAATTGGTGATGATGGCGGGACCGGAATCGGCGGCGTAGAGCCTGGCTTCGAGGTCGAGGATTTCGCGATGTTTGCGGCGGCGATTGCGCCACCAGTTGGCGAGACTTTTGCCTTCAGTTTTGGCGCGGCGGTCGAGCCAGGCGGCGTGGACGCCGTCGCCGGCGCGGTAGGCGTCGCAGTCCCGGACGCGTTCAAGGCTGAACAGGCAGTCACATTTTTCGCGAGGCCGGGCTTTTTGCAGGGCATCGGCGAAGGCGCGTGGTGAATCGCTGCGGCGCAGCTTTTGCAGACTGCCGCCGTGTCGCTCGATCAGCTCGGCGGGCCAGTCGGCGTCAGAAAACAGGCACCACTCGTGACCGGCCCGGACCAGGCCCTGAGCGAAGCGCAGCAGGTAGCGCTCGGCCCCGCCACTGGCGGAGTAGCCGCGTCTGACCAGACCGACTTTCATTCCGACGCGGACGCGCCGGATTGACGCGGGAGTTTTTCCCCGGCGGGGATGAGACGGCCAATCCAGTAGGGCAGATTGAGATAAAAAATGATCACCAGTGCGATGTGGTATTTGAAAAACAATCCCATGCTGATGTCGATGCCCCAATGCAGCGCGATGATGGCGAGGCCGGCGCCCAGTGCCCAAAGGCGCCCACGCAGGGCGACGAAAGCGAATAGTTCGATGGCCAGTCCGCCGCCCATGAGCACGCGGGTGATCATCGGGTTGTCGATCATCCATTGAGCAACCAGGTGGCGATGCTCGTAGGTGGCGTCGGTTTCGAGGCGGTTGTAAAAATTCTGGGCGTTGGTTTTGATCAGTTCGACCGAGATGTTCGGAGTCTGCCAGGCCCACAGGCCTTTGGAGCGGATCAGTTTGGTCAGGCCGGTGATCAGGTAGGCGGCGGCGATGGCTTGCTGGCTGAAGTAAATGGCCAGATCGTCGAGCCGGATGTCGGCCGGGAAAAGGCGTGGCAGCTTGGTTTTTTTCCAGCGCTCGATGAGACGCCCAATCGACGGGCTTAGGTAGGTGAGGAACTGTGCCAGAAGAACCAGCGACAACAATTGGTAGGCATGGTTGGTGGCGCCCTGCGAATTATCGAGGGTAAAGATGAGGATGTGGACCAGTGCCATAGCACCGGTGGCGAGCAGCATAAAGCGCTTGGCGAGGTAAAGTGCGGCGCCGATGCCGAGCACGATCCGGCAGGCGGTGAACACCCCCGGCCGGGACAGCCAGGTGAGGTCGAACAGCACGGCAAGACCGGTCGGTTTTTTCTGCGCGATGAGGTCGGCGACGTCTTTGGCCGAAGGCAGCGACCACCAGACAATGGCCACCAGGAGGACACGCATGATCGCGGCCTCGACGTTGCCGAAGCGGTGCGGCTGATAGGCGTCGGCGCGGAGCAATTTCATGCTGCGGGGGGGAATGAATTTCGAATATCGAACAAGGAATATCGAAGTCTGAAGTTCCTGTCGGCGAGCGACTGCCTCGATTCGGAAACTTCGAAATTCGGAGTTCCCTGTTCGATATTCGATATTGCCTTTTCGAGCTTTCTGGTCGTGATGAGTTGTTTATCCTGGCTGAGCGCGTCGTCGTTGCGGTAGATGTTGACCCGGATCAGGCGCAGTTCTCCGGGGGTGTTTTCCTGCCACCATTTGCGGTCGTCAGCGCGAGGCATGAGGTCGTCGAGAAGTTTGTCTCCGGCGAGAGTCTGGTCAGCATCGCCGAGTTCGGAGGCCTTGATGCGGTCGCCGCTCTGTTCGGATCTCTCGACGGCCATTGGGGTCAGTTTCGAGTGATACATTTTTTTCAATTCCGAGGCACTGATGCCGAACAGGCCTTTGATCGGCAGCGCCTGATCGTTTTCGTCGGTCAGATAAAAATAGTGGCTGCCCGGAGACAGCGAGGAATACATCGGGAAGTCCGAAAACGGATAAGACTCTTCGACGATCAGGCAGAACGCGGTCAGCGCGACCAGCGGAAAAAGCGGATGACGCACGGTGGCGCGAACGCGAGGGTGTCGCCAGAATCGGGTCCAGCGTTCGCGCATCGGGCTCATCGGTTTGTCTTGACGTTGACCTGTCATCGGCAGCGCACTACGGGTAGGCGTTCACGGCGGCGGTGGCAAGTGGCCGATGATGACTGTTTTATAATCCAAAGAAAGAAAATGCAGCGCATTCTTGCGATTCAGATCAAGCGCATCGGCGACCTGGTTTTGACGGCGCCCGCGTTGCGGCGATTGCGCCGCGATCGACCGGACGCGCACATTACGCTGGTGACGCTGGACGCGGCCGGTCAGCTGGTGCCTTGCATTCCGGGGATCGATGAGCATCTGAATTACCGGTCCGGGCGGGCGAATCTGGCGCTGTGGTCGCAACTGGCGCTGGGGCGTTACGACGTGGTATTGGATTTTAACGGCACCGATCGGGCGGCGTTCATGACTTTTCTGAGTCATGCGGGGATCCGGGCGGGTTATGAGAAGCGAGCCAGGAAATTCCCGCGCAGCCTGGTGTTCAATCGCGTTTCGGATGCGTCGCTGACTGAGCTGCACACGGTCGATCACATGGTCGCGCTGCTGGAAACGCTGGGCATCGACTCGCCCGATCCGGAGCCGCTGCAACTGGTGGTGCCGGAGGTTGAATTGGAGAAAATCAAGGCGCTGTTGGCGGAGCGGGGCATTGCTGGGGGTGAAAAATTTGCGCTCATCCATCCGGGCACGGCACGGGATGAGAAATACTGGCTGGCGGAGCGATGGGCGGCCGTGGCGGATCATCTGGCGACACAGCGCGGTCTGAAGATCGTCGTCACCGGTGGCGCTGATGGCGGCGAAAAGGCGCACATCGAGGCGCTGAAAAGTGCCGCTCAAACACCGATCGTCGATCTGTCAGGGCAGTTGAGTCTGCTCGGCAGTGCGGCGGTAATTTCGCTGGCGAGTCTGGCGCTTGGCGTCGATACGGCGGCGATGCATCTGGCCGGGGCATTCGAGATTCCGCAGGTCTTGCTTTACGGTCCGACCAACCCCTACCACTGGCGACCGCGTCACGCGGCGGCGAGCGTGGTTCTGGCAGGCCGCGACGCGCCATTGGTCAAAGCTGAAGATTTTGAGATGCGTATCAGTAAGAATCCGATGAACTTGATCGAGGTCGATATGGTGTTGGCGGCAGTCGAAGGGGTGGGGTAGCCACACTGCTTTAGCTGGTTAGACCGAGGAACGCTACCGCATCAACGCAAGGTCCACTTTTTAGCAAAGGCAGCTGCCGCCCCGCTTGAGGTTTGTTCTTCAATTTTCCGGCAAATACCGTATATACTCGTTCATTGTCCGACGAACTTGCTTTCTGCCATCGCCGGTAATTTTCATTTTCACCTGCCCCAACATGGAACGCCATCAATTCATCCGCCCGGCTTCGCGCTGGCTGTACATCGTCAGTCTGTTTTTGCTGGTGGTCGCTTACCGTTTGTTTTCGGCGGATTATCCGCTGCTGCTCAGTAATACGGCGCCGGTGATGGCGATGTGTTTCGGTGGTGGCTTGCTGCTCGGGCGGCGCTACTGGTGGGTGCCGGCGCTGATGATGATCGGCAGCGACGTCGCGCTCGGACTGGCAGGCGGAAGTGGTTTGGGCAGCTACACGATTTTCACGGTGATCTTTTTTACGGTGATCGCTTTTGCCGCGGCGCAGTTCGGTCGCCGGTCAAAGTGGCGGGTCATGTTTGGCGGTACTTTGCTGTGCAGTCTGTTGTTTTACCTGGCCGCGAATACCTTCTCGTGGATCAGCATGGCGGGCATATATCCGCAGACGCTGGCCGGTTGGTGGCAGAGTCAGACCATCGGCGTGCCGGGGTTTCCTCCGTCGTGGATGTTTTTGCGCAATGCGCTGATCGGCGATGCCATCTGGTGCCTGCTGGCGACGCCGCTGTTTTTCTGGAAAAGTCTGCGCACACCGGAGACTCGAGTCAGCGTGCCGGTGTCGAAGCCGGTGCTTGGTCGGTAGAGGACTGTCGGGATTAACATCGGGAATGCCCGGGACTACGGAAAATTTTTCAAACGGGGGGTAGCAGAATTTGTCAAAATTTCGCCAGTGGACGAGTGCCTGGCAGAGGTTAACGCAACGGCGGAATTCTCACGAATTACGCGACATTTAACGGCTCCCGGATTTAATGGCCTTTTTTAAACGTATCGAAGTCTGGGTGCTGCTGGTGCTGGCGGTGGCGGTGGTCGTCGCGGTGATGCGCATGGAGCAGGCGGACGATGCTACACGGGCAGGCTCGGGCAGCGAAGTTGCTCCGGGGGCGGGTGGTGATCAGACGCAGTCGCTGGCGACACGCAATCGGATCGAGTCGTTGCGTCTGGAGCGCGACGGCGATTTTGCCGTGCTCGAAGTTCTGGTAAAAGTCGAGTCGGCTGAGCTTGCCGGGAAAGCGCGACTGTTGCGCGCGGACGGCAGTGAGGTGGAAGAATTTTTTGTGCCGTTTCGCGCCGGCACTGCCGTAGCGGTGACTTCGCTCGAGGGCGAGGATCGGCGCAGTTTGTTGTTCTGGGCGGACCGGCAGGCGCTGGCGGGTGCCTTATTTTTAGAAATCGGGGGCGAGCGGCTGGCGGTAAAGGCGGCGGATGGTTTCGACCTGGACAGCATCGATGACGGTGGCCGCAAGGTGCTGGCGGCGGTCGACGCGGGAGGGGTGTCGGAGTGAGCGCGAGCGTGAATGCGAGTGGCGATTACCTGTTGGTGAACAACAACAACTCGCGCACCAAATTTGCGCTGGCCGACCGCGATAAAATATCCGGATTCCGGGCAGTGCCGACTCGCGGCATGGATGACGACAGTTTGCAGCAGGCAATCGCCGGCTGGAGTTTTGAAAAATTGGTGATTGCGTCGGTAGTGCCGGAGTCGGCGGATTTTCTTCGCGTCGCGCTGCCGCCGATACCGACGCTCGAGATCGACCATCGGGCGCCGTTGGGGATCGACGTCGATTTCCCCAATCCGGCCAGCATCGGGGCCGACCGGCTCGCCAATGCGGCGGCGGTGGTCGAGATCTACGATGCCGCGCCGGCGATCGTGGTCGATTTCGGCACGGCGGTGACCTTCGATATCATTTCCGCGCAGCGGGCTTACATCGGCGGCGTGATCGCTCCGGGGCTCGACGCGATGACCGACTACCTGCACGACCGCACTGCGCTGCTGCCGAAGATCGATGACCTGCGCGAACCACCTTCAGCGATCGGCAAGTCGACCATCGATGCGATGCTGTCGGGCGCGATTCACGGCTACCGCGGATTGGTGCGCGGTATACTCAGTGAAGTTATCGCCGAACTCGACGCGGCACCGAAGATCGTCGCCACTGGAGGCTACGCCGAACTGATCGCAGCGGGTCTTCCGGAACTTTCGGAGGTAAACGAATGGTTGACGCTGGAAGGGATGCGGATCATTGCTAACCGACATTTTCAGGAGCAATAGACTTACTATGAGTGACACACAGGATATCGCGTTGGGTATCGATTTTGGCGGAACCAGCGTCAAGGTGGCGGCGGTTCGCGGCGCGGAACTGCTCGGTGATGTCGAGCGAATCATCACCTCCGACTGCAACTCGGCGGATGAAATGGTTGCCGCCTTCGGAGTTTCGATTGCGGCGTGGCGGAAGAAGTTCCCCGATCTGAAAGCGGTCGGTGTCGGTGTTCCGGGAGCGGTCGATGTCGATGATGGCGTTGTTTACAACCTGACCAATGTGCCGGGCTGGAGAAACTATCCGTTGCGCGAGCGGCTCGGTGAGGTCTGTGGATTGCCGGTTATGCTGGACAATGACGCCAACTGCATGTGCTTCGCCGAGTTCAAGCACGGTGCGGCGCAGGGAGCGAAGAACGCCGTGGCGGTGACCCTGGGAACGGGCGTCGGCGGTGGATTGGTTCTCGATGGGAAGATGTATCGAGGCAGTGATTTCGCCGCCGGTGAGATCGGTCAGATGAGCGTCGACTACGCGGGCGTCGAAGGGCCTTATGGAAATACCGGAGCTCTGGAGCGTTACATCGGTCATCGCCAGATCAGTGCCATCGCCGCTGATCTGTTCGAGGCGGCGGGTCGTGAATTCAGTGAAGAGGATTGCGATCCGCGCACTCTTGCGGAGCGCGCCGGCGAGGGGGATGAGATCGCCCATCAGGTGTGGTACCGGGTCGCGGACTACCTCGGCACGGCATTGGGCGCGGTGATTTATCTGCTCAACCCTGACACCATTGTCGTCGGTGGTGGCGTCGCGGCAGCGGGCGAAGTGCTGTTCGATCCGCTGAAGGAAAAACTCCGCGGCGTGTTGAGCGCTGAGTTTTTCGAGCGCCTGCGCATCGTACATGCGCAGTTGGGTAACGAAGCGGGAATCATCGGTAGTGCCGCGCTGGCGCTGGAGGCGGCGCGCGAGGCGACGTAGCCGCGAGCGTCAGCGAGTGGTGGGGGTGAGCGTGGATGACAGAGAGGTCGGCTCGTCCGGAGGGCGACTCGCTGACGCTCGCAGCTACCCATACTACTTTGGATGCCAGCGGTAGTGGCCGACGATTTTCCACTGCAAGGGATCGCTGTCGAGCACCGGGCCGGAGCCGATGTTGTGCACGAACCAGACTTTCGCGGCGTCGGAAGCGCGCCCCGGCGGTGCGTCGACGACGATGCCGATATGCCAGAGGCTTTTGCCGTTCAGGTCCCAGGCGATCAGGTCGCCGGGACGGTAGTCGGTGGCTTTTTTCGATATCGGCAGCTCGGCGTTCTGGCGTTTGAAATAACGTTGCAGGTTGGGCACACGGCGGTGATCGATATTTTTGTCGGCACGGCTCAGTCCCCAGTTTTTCGGGTAGGCGGAAAAGTTCGTCTGCATGTCCTCGTGGACAAGTTTCTGCAGGTCGAAGCCGAGCGCACGGTAGCTGCGAATGACGACGTCAGTGCACACGCCGGTGTCGGCGGGCACGTCACCGCCGGGGTAGTCGAGCACAACATAAGCCGGATCGTAACGAACGCTTTTGGTGCTGCGTTCGATGGCGGCGTCGGACAGACGTTCGGCGAACGACTGAGTGGCGTTCTGTTGCGCGAATGCAAGCCGGGCAACGGCAAAATGGAGAAGGCAGAAAATGGTGATAGAAATAGTGCGATTCATCGTGCGCAGAATACGTTGGTGCGGTGGCGGTTCTTTCAGATCCGCGGTGACCGGACAGCGGCAAGTTGTTACGCGTAAGTCGATCAGTGATTCAGGTTTGTCCGCGCCTGCATATGCCGATGCTATGCGGGGCCGGGGATGAACGACACTCCTGGAGTTCCCTGCCGGCGGTGAGGTGCCAGGGATGGCGGGCGATGGCGGTGGATGGAGAGGGTGGTTCGTGACGATTCCGACCGCAGAGGCACGACAGGAGTGTCGTGCTTCCTTGCGCAAGCGGATGAAGTCAACCCTGTGCTTTCACCGTGTTCCACGCGGCGTCCATGGTCTCGAGATCGGCGGCGTGCAGGTCGATGTCGTCGGTGCGCAGTTGGCTTTCCATTTTGTGAAAGCGTCGCACAAACTTGCTGTTGGCGGCGGCGAGCAGCGACTCGGCATCGCTGCCCCGTTTGCGGGCGAGATTAACGACGGCAAACAAAAGGTCACCGATTTCTTCGTCGACGTGGGTCTCGTCGCCGGAGGCGATGGCGTCTTCGACTTCGCTGAGCTCTTCGCGGATTTTTTCGATCACCGGAGCGGTGTCGGGCCAGTCGAAGCCGACCTTGGCGACTTTCTGCTGGAGCTTCTGAGCGCCGAGCAGGGCGGGTAGACCACGATGACGGGGATCGAGGAAATACTCGGGTGCGTCGGTTTGGCCACGTTCGGCCCGCTTGATTTCGTCCCACTGGCGCAGCACTTCACCACTGTCGTCGAGGGTCGATTCGGCGTCGCTGTGATCGAACACATGGGGATGGCGGCGCACCAGTTTTTCGCAAATCGCGCGGGCGATGTCGTCGAGGTCGAAGCGTGAGTCGCCGACATTTTCCGATCCCATTTCAGCGTGAAAAATAGGCTGCAGCAGCAGGTCGCCGAGTTCGTCGACCAGGGCGTCACGATCGCCCTCACGAATCGCTTCGGCGACTTCGTAGGCTTCCTCGATCAGGCTCGGGATCAGTGATTGGTGGGTCTGCTCGGCGTCCCACGGACAACCGCCGGGCGCGCGCAGGCAGTGCATGATGGCGCGCAGGCGATCGATCGGAGGCAGGTCGGCGGAGGGAGCTTTCATGGAAAATCAATAACTGGTAAAGGTGGTCACCGGCCCGAGTCCGCCCACGCGATCCACGGCGCGCACGGCGACGGCATTGACCAGTTCGCCGTTGACGGACGTCGGCACGCTGGCGGCGCGGGAGCTCGACGGCAGGATGTGCACGCTGCGCCAGGCGACGCCGGTGCGGACCTGCACGCACCACCAGCACAAGGCGGGATCAGCTTCCGGTGCGGGGCCGTCGGCGAGATACCAGGCGAGGGCCAGCTCATCGTCGTCCTCGCGGACGGCGAGTTCGGCGCGCGGCAGTCGGGTCTCCGGATCGGCGAGCCAGGGGCTGGCGGGGAGCAGGGCTTTGTTGGGATTGATCTCTGTGCGCAACCGGTCGGCGATGCCGCCGGCATTTTTCTTGAGCGCGGAAATGCTCCAGTGAATGTGGCCGGCCTCAGGCACCGACGGCCTGGCGGGTGAACCGCGAGTGATGTCGATTTGCCGGGCGATTTCGGTGGCGTCGCGACCGTCGCTTTCGTTGACGCCTTTGCGACCGATGCGCGCGGGCGAAATGCCGGGCCAGAGATGGCGTTGGTGCACGTTTTGGCTTTGCCACCAGTCGAACAGCAGATTAAAAGCCTGCGGGCCGTCAATGGTCCAGTAGAGTTGCGGGGCAAAATAATCGAGCCAACCCGCGCGCAGCCACTTTCTCGAATCGGCGTAAATGTGATCGTAGGCATCGAGGCGGCCCTCGGTTCCTTCGGGGATGCCGGGGCGCCAGATGCCGAATGGACTGACGCCGACCTTGACCCAGCGGCGGGTATCTTTGATGCGTGCGTAGAAGTCGCGAATGAAGGTGTCGACCTGCTCGCGCCGCCAGTCGGCCAGTTCGAGTTTGCCGCCGCCGGCGAGGTAGCGTTCGCGGTTGGCCTTGTCGTCGAACTTGTCGCCGCCGCCATTTTGCGGGTAGGGGTAAAAATAATCATCGATGTGTACGCCGTCGACGTCGTAGCGCGTGACCACATCGGCGATGACGTCGAGTGCGCGCTGGCGGACCAGAGGCGAAGTCGGGTCGAGCCACCGGGTCGACCCGGCCTGGCGAACCACTTCGGGGTTGGTGTTAGTGATGTGATTGGCTGCCAGCTCACCGACTCCGGAGACGCTGGCGCGGAACGGGTTGAACCAGGCGTGCAACTCAAGGCCGCGGGCGTGGGCTGCTTCGACCGCAAACGTCAGCGGATCCCAGAACGGCGAGGGCGGTTGACCGTTTTTGCCGGTGACAAACTTTGACCACGGCTCGATCGGCGAGGCGTAGATGGCATCAGCCATCGGCCGGACCTGCAGGACGACGGCATTGAGATTGCACGATTCAGCCAGGTCGAGCAGGGCGATCAGCTCGGCTTTCTGAGTAGCGGGTGAAGCACTCGAACTCGTCGGCCAGTCGATGTTGTAGACGGTGGCGATCCACACGCCGCGAAATTCCCTGGCCGGTTCGGGGGCGCGCAGGTCGGTGGACTGCTTCCAGGTCTGCGCAGCGCCGGAGCCGGCAGCCATGCCGCTCAGCAGCGTTAGCAGGCTGAATAACAGCAGGTGTCGGTTACAAAGGAAGGCAGCGATTGTAATCGAAAGATTTGCCATTGTGCCTTTACTGTTCACCGGTAATTCGTAGCGTTGTCTGAGTCGGGTAAGTGTCCGGCGAGGTTCAGCGCAGTTCGCCAATTCTACCCCTAAAACCCACAAGCACCATGACAGGATTTGTTCTCACCCTTGTTGTCGTCGTCGGCATCGTATTGCTGGCGGTATTTTTTGTGATCGGCATATACAACGGCCTGGTCAAACTTCGCAACCGCTATAAAAATGCCTTTGCGCAGATCGATGTGCAACTCAAGCGTCGCTACGACCTGATCCCGAATCTGGTCGAGACAGCGAAGACCTACATGGCCCACGAAAAGGATACGCTGACCGCCGTCATTGAAGCTCGCAATCAGGCGCAGGCGGCCAACCAGGAGGCGGCGGCGAATGTCGGCGATCCTGCGGCGATGCAAAAACTGTCGCAGGCGGAATCCGGTCTCGGCGGAGTGCTCGGTCGCATGTTCGCGCTTTCGGAGGGCTACCCGGAGTTGAAGGCGAACCAAAATATGATGCAATTGACCGAGGAACTGACTTCGACTGAAAACAAAATTTCGTTCGCGCGTCAGGCCTACAACGACGCGGTCATGCACTACAACAACAAGACCGAAATGTTCCCGTCGAGCATCATCGCCGGCATGTTTAATTTCGTCAAAGCGACCCTGTTTGAAGTCAGTGACGATGCCGAGCGCGAGCCGGTGAAGGTGTCGTTCGACTGAGCTGAATCAGGCGGCGCATTGAGGGCAGCCGCCCTCTGCTATCTGAACTCTGTCTTGCCGGTTACGCCGTGGACTTTTTCGAACATCAGGAACAGGCGCGCAAGAAAAGCGGGCTGCTGGTTTTTTACTTCGTGCTGGCGATCATCGGCATCGTCGCGTCGATCTATTTTGTGGTCTTGTTAGTCAGCGGTTACGATGGCAATCGCTATATGCTGCGCAGCCTGTGGGATCCGGAGATTCTGTCGACTACGGCGATCGGAACGTTGGCGGTGATTCTGCTCGGCAGTGGTTACAAAATCATGCAGTTGAGCGGTGGCGGAGCCGTGGTTGCCAAGGATCTGGGCGGTCGGCGCGTCGATCCCAAGACGCGTGATTATGACGAGCGCAAGTTGCTCAATGTGGTCGAAGAAATGGCGATCTCGGCGGGCATGCCGGTGCCGGAAGTATATGTCATGGACAACGAAGAGGGCATCAATGCCTTCGCCGCCGGACGGACACCGAACGATGCCGTGATCGGCGTGACGCGGGGCACCATCAAGTTTCTCAGCCGGGACGAATTGCAGGGCGTGATTGCCCATGAGTTTTCGCATATTCTCAACGGCGACATGCGGCTGAACATGCGCCTGATTGGATTGCTGTTCGGCATCTTGTTCATCGCCATGATCGGTCAGATGATGTTGCGCGGTGCCGCCAACTCAGCGCGCTTCTCACGCAGCCGTGAGTCGGGTGGCGGCGCGGTGATGTTTCTGGTGATCGGTCTGGCGGTAATGGCCATCGGCTACATCGGATTGTTTTTTGGCAAGTTGATCAAGGCGGCGGTGTCCCGTCAGCGCGAGTATCTGGCCGACGCTTCGGCGGTGCAGTTCACCCGCAACCCGGATGGCATCGCCAACGCCCTGCGCAAGATCGGTGGGTTGTCGCAGCGTTCGTCGCTGCAGACGCCGATGGCGGAAGAGGCCAGTCACATGTTTTTCGGCGACTGCCGGTTGCGCTCATCGATTTCGACGGCGATGGCGACGCATCCACCGTTGGCGGATCGTATCAAACGCATCGATGCCAGTTGGGACGGTAAGTTTCCCAAGGTGCAGTTGCCGGCTATCTCCGCCGGTCGTCAGCCGGCGGGACCAAAAAGTGGCGGTCGACAGGGGCAGCATGGCGGGGGGCATGCCCTGCCCGGATTTCCGCATCCGCAGCAAGGCGGAATTCTGAACCTGACCGAGGCCGAGGCGTTTCAGAGTATGTCGAATTTGAATGGCGAGCAGGTGGCCTTCGGCGAAGGTTTGCACGCCGGCTTACCGGAGTCGTGGCTCGATGCGGTACACAGTGAAGCCGGGGCGCAGGCGATGGTATTTGCGCTGTTGCTGGCACAGGACGATGCCTTGCGCGAGACTGAGCTGCAGCGTCTGTCGGATGCGACTGATCCGGAAACATTTCGCGAGACCGTGGAGTTGCACGGCAGTTTAGGAGATTTGCATTCGAGCACCAAGTTGGCGCTGGTCGACCTGGCGATTCCGACTTTGCGGCGGCTGAGCACGGCGGAGTATGAGCGCTTCTACAAAGTGAAGCAGGAGTTGATCGCCAGTGATGAGCAGGTCGATCTGTTCGAGTTCACGCTGATGAAGGTGATCGACCGGCATTTGTCGCCACAGACTGCGAATCGAATCCGCTACCGCAAGATCGATCAGTTGCACAGCGAGGCGTCGGTGTTGATTACGACACTGGCGCAGCTGGGCAGTCGAAATCCGGACGAGGTTTCAGCGGCATTCCGTGCCGGTTCGAGCTTGATCGAGGAGGCGGAGGGGCGGCCATTGACGACCAAGTCGGCGGGTGAGTGTGGTCTGCAACACATCGATGCAGCGCTGAAAAAATTTGAGCAGGCGACGCCGCTGGTGAAAAAGCGCTTGTTGTTTGCCGCCGGCAAAACGGTGATGGCGGACAAGAAGCTGACCAGCGATGAGGCGGAGCTGATCCGGGCGATCGCTGATGCTATCGGCAGTCCGATCCCGCCGTTTGTCAAAACCGGGACTCCGATCATTTAGAATTTTTCAGTTCGGATGGATCATTCCAGAGGCAGGGCAATGCGCGCTTATGTGGTCAGTGAAAGGGCGGCGGATGCGTCCGCTGTTCCGGCGGGTGATCGATCAACGCCGTGGTGGTTGGTGCCGAATTTGCTGGCGCTGGATGCGCCGCTGGTGGCGGTGGTTTGGTTGTCGGCGTTTGCCCACGCTTTCGAGTCGGCGGTTGAGTGGCCGGTGATGATAGCCTTGTTCGCGGCAGTGTGGTGTGTGTATCTGACCGATCGACTGATCGATGCGCGGCGTTTGCAGGACGAGTCGGTGGCGACGGCGCGGCACGTTTTTGCGCGGCGGCATCAGGTAGTTTTATTCACGGCTCTGGGGGTATCGATGGGGCTCGGTGGCTGGTTGGCGGTGACCCGCCTGGAGACCGGACTGTTGCGCAGTGGCATGGTGCTGGTGGCTGCTGTCGGTCTTTATTTTGGTGGCTTTGTCAGGCTGTTTGGCGGCTGGCGGCCGCTGCCGGCGAAAGAGGTCGTGTGCGGTTTGGTTTTTTCGGTGGGTTGCGCGCTCGGTGTCGACGCGGTGCGCCACGACTGGCTGGTGGCGCTGCCGGCGGTGCTGTTGCTGGGTGGGCTGTGTGCGCTGAATTGCCTGGCGATCTCGGCCTGGGAGAAGGAGGCGGACCGGGTCAACGATTCGGCAGCGGCCAGCCGATGGTGGCGGCGGCTTGATACGGATCTGCCGTGGTTGGGGGTGGCGTTGATGTTGCTCAGTTACATCGCCTTTAACGAAGCCGATGGCGGCGCGATTTTTCAGGCGATTTTTGTGTCCAGCCTGGTGCTGACGGCGCTGCATCTGTTGCGCGCAGCCCCGTGGATGGGCGCACGGCTACGGCGGGTGTTGGCGGATGTGGCGTTGTTGACGCCGTTGCTTCTGGGGTGATGCGCCAATCCCAAAGTAGCGTGGGCCTCCCGGCCTGCGCGAATCTCACCGGCGGAGCCCAGTCCAATCCAGTCCAGTCTAATCCACGCGGGCGGGGACGCCCGCGCTACACAGCTCTGCTCTCTGCCGGGCGGCCCGGGTGGGCTACTCGATCACGATGGGGGCCGGCGGATCGAGGGTCACCCTGCGTTCGGGGATGACGATGCGGGCGGGCGGTTCCTCTGCGGGCGCCGGAGTCATGGGTTCGCCGTCGGCGCCGACTTCGACGGGCGTTGCGATTGGAACCGGGACGGACAGGGTGGCTTCGGTTTCGTTGTTGTCGGGAATGACGCCGTTGATCGGGACCGCAACGGGCACGGCTTTGATAGGTTTCGGCCGGGACTCGTCGTCGTCGCCTTCACTGTCGGGACGATCGATGGCTTCGGGGTCGTCATTCTCGTTCTGTTTCTGACGCAGCGCGGGAATGATGCGGGCGCGCAGAGTGGGGCGCACGGAGTTGTAGGGATCGATGCCGATGATGTTGGTGGCGACGGGCAGGATCGGTTCGGCGTGGGCAACCTGGGCACGGATGGCGGTGTTGCTGACCAGAGAATTGCTGGGGTCGAAGATGCCGGCTTTGCCGGTACCGGTTAAATCGCCATCGCCGTGAACGTGACAGAAATCGCGCAGCACGGTGCCGGGGCGGAGGTATTCAACATAGGTCGAACGCACCTGGCGGGTGGTGCCGGCTTTGCCTTCACCTTCGACGGCAACATAGCAGGAGTCGGTGGCGCGCTCGCCGGAGACGACGCAGATTTCCACCTGATCAGCGCCTTTCGGCGGCGCGAACTCGCCCGGCGGATAGAGCTGGGCGGCGGCGTTCATGACCTCGGTCCAGATCGGCAGAACGGTGTCGCTGGAAAAGGCGTGTTTGTAAATGGTGGCCGGTTGGTCGAGTCCGGCCCAGACGGCACAGGTGACTTTGCTGGTGTAGCCGACGAACCAGTTGTCGGTGTAGCCGTATTCAGTGCCGGTCTTGCCGGCGGCGGGGTAGTCGCCGAGTCCGTAGCTCTCGGCGGCTTTGGCGCCGGTGCCCTGGCTGAGGGCTTCCTGAAGGCAACTGGTGACCTGGTAGGCGCTGTAGGGATCGATGACCGGATCCTTAGTTCGAGCGGTCGTTCCCTGGTGGATCAAGTTGCCGGTGACATCGACAATTTTCGAGATGATGTGGGCTTCCTGCGGGCGGGTGCCACCGTTCGGGAAAATCGTGTAGGCCAGGCAAAGCTCCTTCATCGAGGTATCGGCGCGACCGAGCATGGCGGCGTTGAAGTTTTTGATCTCGCCGCGGAACGAGATGCCGGAGTTTTCGGCCAGCGAGATGACATTCTGGAGTCCGGTCTGCATGCCGAGCCGGATGGTGGCGGCGACTTTAGACTGGACCAGGGCGCGGCGGGCGGTGATCTGGGCTTCGTGGACGTTGGCGGGATTTTCGGTCGCCCATTCGCCGAGGATACCGGCGGTGCCGCCGATCTGGACGAACTTGGCGTCGATCGGCAGGTCATCGACCGGGGTGCCGGGGAACAGGCCGCTTTCAAAGGCTGCGGCGTAGACGAACGGAGTAAACGCGGAGCCGGTCTGGCGACGGCCCTGCAGGGCGCGGTCATACATGCTGTCGGAGAAATCGCGGCCACCGACCAGGGCGATGATACCGCCGGTGTCGTTGTCGATCATCAGCAGGGCACCCTGCAGATACTGGGGATTGGGTGGCCGTGGGGCTTTGCCGTCCTCGGTGGCTTCGGGGGCGGTTTCGTTAAACTCCTTTTTGATCGCTTTGTATTGTTCGCGGGTCTGGTGCGCGTAGCCGGGATGTTGCTCGATTTCGTCGAGCCGGCGTTTCATCGATTCTTCGGCGACTTTTTGAACGCTGCTGTCGATGGTGGTGTAGATATTGAAGCCCCCCTCGGAGGCGCGTTCGTAGCCGACCAGCTCGATGACCTGCTGGCGGACTTGCTCGTAGACGTATTTGGAATGTTTGGCGGCGGCGCCTTTGACGACGGTGACCAGAGGCATTTTCTGAAGGCGCTCCATTTCGGCCTTGGTGATGAAGCCTTCGTCCTCCATGCGCACGAAGATGTAGTTGCGGGTTTTCTTCGATTCCGTGGGGCTGTTGAACGGCGACAGGCGGTTGGGGCTCTTGATCAGGCCGGCGAGCGTGGCGCACTCTGCGACGTTGAGTTCGCGCGGATCTTTGCCGAAGTAACCGTTGGCCGCAGCGGAGATGCCGTAAAAGCCGCTGCCGAAGTAAATGCGATTCAGGTAGAGCTCAAGAATTTCGCGCTTGGTGAAGCGTTCTTCGATTCGCTGGGCGAGGAAAGCTTCGACGATCTTGCGCTCGACGCCGCGCACATTGAGCTCGAAAGCGTTTCGGGCCAGCTGCTGGGTGACGGTGCTGGCCCCCTGGGTGACGCGACCGGCCTGGAGGTTGAGAATCATAGCACGCGTGACGCCGACGTAGTCGACGCCCTGGTGCTTGAAAAAGCGGGCGTCTTCGGTAGCGACCAGGGCGTCGACCATGTGCGCCGGGATTTCATCGATGCTGATCGGCTGGCGGTTTTGAACATAGATACGGCCCAGTTCGCCGCCGTCGCGGTCGAAGATGATGCTGGCAACTTCGAGGTCGTCGATTTCCTCGAGATTAAACGAGTGAGCGTAATCGTAGCGCGGCTTAGCGTAGAAAAATGCCACCGTGCCGCCGACCAGGGCCAGAACGAGGCCGATGATGAGCAGGACGAGGGCAAAATTCAGCAGTCGGCGTTTGGTGGAGCGGCGCATCAGGAAAAGAAAATGGGGGGACGTGAGCGGGACGGGGAACCGCGTCGAGGGGACGAAATCGGAGCGGACGGGAAAGTTGGACTGATTTTTCCGTTTTGCTAAGGAATATGGACTCTTTCAAGTGGCGGGGCAAGTTTTGCGGGGCATGGTGAGCAGCATGAGTTCCGCCCCTACTACGTCGCTCGGCGATCGGATCTTTCAGCAGATCGCGGCTGATCCGGCGGGATCGATATCGTTTGCGCGTTTCATGGAACTGGCGCTCTACGAACCCGAGCTGGGCTACTACTCAGATCCGGCGCGTAAGGTTGGTCGGAAGGGCGGCGATTTCTACACCAGCGTCAGCGTCGGCGATACCTTCGGGCGCCTGTTGGCGACGGCTGCACAGCAGTGTTGGCGGGACTTGGCTCGGCCCGGCAAGTTTGCGCTGATCGAACAGGGGGCGCACGACGGACAGTTGGCGCTGGATATTCTCGGCGGTGCCGATGGCCTCGATCACGACTTTGCCGAAGCGCTTACTTACACGGTAATCGAACCGCGGCAGGCGCAGCGGGAGTTTTTAGCGCGGCGTTTTGCGGAGGCGGGTCGTGAGGTGGAGATCATTGCCGAGGCGGGAAAGACTCGCGCGGCAGGAATTTTTGTCTGCAACGAGCTGGTCGATGCTTTGCCGGTGCATCGGGTGCGATGGACCGGCGGGGAGTGGTGTGAAATGCGGGTCACGGCGGGAGATGACGGCGAATTTGAGTGGTTGGAGGCGCCGATCGAAAAGGCTGTGCCGCTCGCTGCGGAGGTGGCGAGAATCGATGTCAGCGATTTTGCCGATGGCTACACGACCGAGATCAATCTGGCGGCGCAGTCGTGGCTGGCCGGTGTCAGCGGGGTATTTGCAACGGGACAGGGCAGGTGGTGGATTATCGACTACGGCCATGCGGGTGAGGAGTTTTTTGCGCCTCACCGGCGCGAGGGAACGTTGCGTTGTGACCGGGAGCATCGCGCGACCGACGATCCGTTCGCCGGGCCCGGCGAAACGGATATCACCGCGCATGTCGATTTTTCACGGTTGGCGGATTGGGCGGGTGAGTGTGGTCTGCGAACGATGGTTGAGCAGGGCACCGTCGATCAGCACGATTTTTTGACGCGGATTGCGGTCGATTGGTTGAAGGAATTGGAGCGCGGCACAGTGGATGGCACGCCGATGTCGGCAAGCGATCAGGCGCGGGTGCGGCAATTTCAGACACTGACTCATCCGGGCATGATGGGACGGGTTTTTAAAGTGCTGGAATTAATCAATTAGTTGGTTCGTTATTTTCTGACTTGTGACATGACCACGATTCGCCGGACCTTTTGTGCATGCTTACTCGGGACCGTGCTGGCGGCTCTGATGTCAGGGGCCGGCTGCTCGCCGCGGGGAGCTGAGGCGCTGAGTGAACAATTGAGCGCGCCGGTCGAGATCGATGAGGCGACGGTGGGCACGTTTTCGATCGTGGCGGTCGACCGGGAAACCGGTGAAATCGGAGTGGCGGTGCAGTCGAAGATTGTCGCGGTCGGGGCGGTGGTGCCTTATGCCGAGGCGGGCGTCGGGGCGGTGGCGACTCAGGCGGCGGCCAATCCACGCTACGGACCGCTCGGGCTGGCGCTGATGCGTGATCACCAGTTGGGGCCGCAGCAAGTGATCGATCTGATGGCCGGCCAGGATCCGGGCGCGGCGCACCGCCAGATCGGCATCGTGGCGGCGGACGGCCGGGCGGCAGCGCGAACCGGCGAGGCTTGCAACGAGTGGGCCGGGCACATCGCCGGCGACGGCTTCGCGGTGCAGGGCAACATTTTGACCGGCGAAGCCGTCATTACTGCGATGGCCGGGGCGTTCGAGGAAAGTGCCGGCGAAGTGCTCGCCGAGCGGCTGCTGCGTGCGCTCGAGGCGGGACAGTTGGCCGGCGGCGACAAGCGCGGTCGCCAGTCAGCCGGCCTGCTGGTGGTGCGAGAAGGCTGGGGCTACGGCGGCGGCAACGATCGCTTTCGCGATTTGCGTGTCGACGAGCACGACACACCGATCGCCGAATTGCGACGGGTGTATGAGAAGCACCGCATGATGTTTCCGCGGCCGGTGGGCGAGTGAGCTATTGTTCTATCGATTTCGTTATGATGAACTGCAATTCATAGCCACGGCCGGTTGGCCAATCGATACGCTTTAAGACAAAGCTACAGCCTGCTCCTGTTCCGGATTTGTCTTTGCCTGCCAATAGGACGGAATTAAGTGCTTCGGTTGCCTCACGTCCCGTGGCTCCATGGTAAAGAGTTTTCCCCGCTTGAGCAAAGCTGGCATGGGCAAAGGGAAAAGAGTGTCCAGGATTGGGGCGCAGAAAATATCGATTTTCCCTCCGGTCAGCCTCTGCTAACCTTCCCGCTGACGGATGCTGGATTTCTGTGACCAACCTTACTGCTTCTTCGAGGCGAAGCCGAGCCGGCTGGTGATGGCGATCTCGCGGACGGTGAATCGGTTCTACAGTCTGGGTAATCCGAATCACCGCATTGCCGAGCTGGAGCTGTCGGGACAGGCGCAAGGGGTGCGCGAGTTGGTCGCGGCATCGGCATCGGGACGGGGTGCGCGGCTGTTGTTTGTCGCCAATCACTCAACTCACAGCGATCCCCAGGCGATGACCGAGGTGCTGCGCCAGTTGGGCGCGCGGACGCATTTCATGGCGGCCTACGATGTATTTTTGCGCAGTCCGATGACGGCGTGGACGATGCAGCGCAACGGGGCGTTTTCGGTGGATCGCGAGGGCAGCGATTCGAAGTCGATGAAGACCGCGGTGCGGGTGCTCGGCGAGGCGCCGCACGGCTGCGGGCTGACGATTTTTCCGGAAGGGAATGTTTATCTGACCAACGACCGGGTGACGCCGTTTCTCGACGGGGCGTCGTTCATTGCGCTCAAGGCGCAGAAGCAGGCGGGGGCTGAGCGGCCGATCCACGTGGTGCCGGTGGCGTTGAAGTTTACTCATCTCAGCGATGTCCGCGAGGGGATCTGTGAGCGCCTGCAATCCCTGGCGGAGGAGGCGGACTCGAGCTTCGATCGAACGGCGGATCCGGTGCAGGAGATGTTGCGCATCGGTCAGCTGCTGCTGGCGCGAAATTTGCGCCGGCGCGGTCTGCTGGCGGATCCGCAGTTGTCTCTGAGCGAGCAGCTCGCATCGTCGGCGGATGAGATTTTGTGTGGCCTGGAAAAAAGGCTGGAGCTGCGTGCCAAGCCGAATGACACACCGGTCGACCGGGTGCGCAAGGCGCGGGCGAAGCTGCATCAGTTGCGCACCGATCCGGAGCAGGGCGCGGCGTTTGCCGAGGCGCATAAGGAATCGTGGGCGGATGAGGCGATCACCGCGTTTCGCATTATCAACTACGGTACGCCTTATGTATCGGAGAAGCCGACCATCGACCGGTTTGCGGAATCCAGTGAGCGGATGATGGAGGATCACTTTTCCAAAGCACTGCCGCCGTTGGGTGAGCGCCGGGTAGTGGCGCATGTCGGCGAGCCGATCGATCTGAGCGGCGAGCGGCTGGAGGCTTTCTCGAAGCGGTCGAGGGTCGCCGTGACCGATCTCAGTCTCGACATGGAGCGCGCGGTGCAGGCGGGCCTGGATGCGGAAAATGTGGTTAATTCGGCGGCGGGCGGCGAAATGTTCGGCGCGTCTTGCTGAGCCGCGTGAACGGCAAGTGGCAATTGATCCAATTACAGGGCGGGCGCTCCGCCCGCCGCTCGACGCCAGTGTCCGGGGGAGTTCACGGTTCGCTTACTCGAAGTCCATTCTGGCCAACGCAACGATGGGGGAGCTGACTGAGGAGTTTCGCGATTGTGCGTAACAAAAGTGCGCCGTGGCGTTATAGTTGGGTGAACGTTTTTATCAATGGACGCCAATGACGACGAAGACCGGCTCATCCGCGAGGTGCGGGATGGGCAGCTTGAGGCTTACGAAGCCTTGATCCATCGTCATGCCGCGCGCTTGAAGGCTTTTATCTCCATGCGCCTGCCGGTGCCGCATCTGGTCGATGAAATTGCTCACGAGTCATTCGTGTTTGCCTATCGGCATTTGCAGGACTTCGAGATCGGCACAGATTTCGGCAAATGGCTGCGCGCCATCGCCCACAATCTGGTGCGCAAGGAGGTGCTGCGCTACAGCCGTTCGGAAAAGAATCAGGAGAAATATCTCGAGCACTGTCTGGTCGAGCGCAGTTCGGCGGCGGGCGATGCCTGGCGACCGGAGTCGCCGGTGGTGGCGTTTCTTGAGGAATGTGTGCACTCGCTGCCCGAGGCGCAGCGCGATCTGCTCGGCGAGCGTTATCGCTGGTCGCGGTCGACCCGGGAACTGGCGCAGAAAACCGGTCGCAGCGAGGCCTGGGTGCGGACCAATTTATGCCGGATTCGCAGCGTGTTGCGGGCCTGCGTTGAGGGTAAACTCGATTCGGCGGAGGAGGCGCGTTCGACTTCGTCATGAGCATGAATCCGGAACACGTCGACGCTTACATCAGTGGCGAACTGCGCGATGAATCGGCGAAATTTATCGAAAGCTCGATCCGTCGCGACGAGCAACTTCAGGATGAAATTTTCCTGCAGGCGCAGATGGATCAGGCGCTGCGCTGGATGTATATCGCTGAAGATGAATCGGCTGCGTCTGTGACTGGTGAGCCGGCGGTAGTCAGTGCCCGGCTTGACGATTTTGTTGCCGGCGTGATGGCTTCGGTCAGCACCGGCGATGAGCGCACTCTGGCGCGTTCGGTGTTGACTGAATTGCTTGAGGAGCAAAGCCGCAAACGACGGCCGACGCCGTGGTGGGATCTCGCCAAGGCGGCGGCAGTGGCGGCGGTGGCCGTCGTCGCGACAGTGCTGGCACTGAATTCGATCGAAGTTCGGGACGAGGTCGCCGAAGCCAAGCGCGAGGCGGTCGAGGAGGCGCGGGTTCTGGCGCGGATCACCCAGGAACGCAACGCGGTCTGGGGACGGACCAGCACGGTCAAGCGCGACGGCGACTGGTTGAGTTCGGGTTTGCTGCATCTCCAGAAAGGGCTGGCTGAGGTGACGTTCGACAACGGCGCGCGGGTGATCCTCGAAGGGCCGTGTTTTCTCGATATTCAGACGCCGCAGCGGGCATTTTTGCGGCGCGGGCGGATGACGGTCGAGGTGCCGCCGCCGGCGGTCGGCTTTGTGGTCAACACGCCGTCGATGAATGTGGTCGATCTGGGCACGCGCTTCGGGATGATCGTTGATCGCGATGGCACTTCGGAGGTACATGTCATGGAAGGTCTGGTAGAGGCGGCGCGCAGCGAAGGCCGGACGGTGCCGCTGCAGCTGCGCGAGGGCCTGGCAGTTCGTGCCGACCAGCGCACGCGCAGCCGACTGATGCCGATTGAATACAGTGGGGATGTCTTTGCGCTGCGGGTGAACAGCAAGCCCCCGGCGCTGCCGTCGACGGTGGCGTACCGATTCGACGAGGCGGCCGGTGCGATTCTCGAAGATTCCGGTTCGGGCTTTGCCGGGGGGCCGTTTGAGTTGAGTCTGGAGCCGCAGGATCAATCACCGGTGGCGGGAGGCGAGCATGAGACGCCGCGACGCTCGACCGGGCGTGTCGGCAGCGGCCTGGTGTTCCGCCGCGGCGAGAGTTTGTCGACGGCGATGCCGGCGAGTGTGAATACCTACTCGGGACACACTCTGGCGTGCTGGGTCAAACTTTCGCCGAGCCGTAGTAAAGGCGCTGACGGGGGGGCGGCGACGATTCTCAGTCTGGCTCCGCAATCCAGCAATGCGGCACTCCCGCCGGCGGGTGCAGGCGCTGGTGAATTGACCGGCGCGGGCTGGAAGATCAGTTGCAATGCCAACGCGGGCGATGGTTCGCTGGGGGCCTTGCGCGTTGATTTTGGCGATGGCTTTGTGATCGGCACAACGGATCTGCGCGACGGTCGCTGGCACCACATCGCGAGTCGTTTTGCCGGAGCTGAGGCGTCGGCGGGATCGGGCGCCGGCGATGCCGGCAGTGCAGCGGATGTTGCGACTCACGTGCGTTTGTTTGTCGATGGTGAGTTGGAGGCCACCGGTGCTTTCCGGCGTCAGTCGATCGTTGCTCAGGGCGACGCTCAAGTCAGTGACGACGGACCGGTTTTTCTCGGTCTGGGCAGCGATGGCCTGTTCGAGGGTTCGATCGATGAGGTCATGGTCAGTCGGGGGGCTTTGAGTCCAATGGTGATCTATCAATTGGCTCGTCAGCCTGAACGACGGCCGGCAAACTTCTAGCGACGTAAACCTTAAAAATAAGCCGATTTTTTGTAACAGAATACCTGCGAGTCGTTATAAGCTCATGAACGGCATTGAATACGGGTGAAATCGCATTATAATTACCATAATTCAGCCGATTCGGTTTTGGCTTGATTGCCGACCTCTCTAATCTTCCCAGCCCACTGTATATCAACGACATGAAATCTGTTCAGCCATCCCATGAAGATTCCCGGCAGCCGCGTGCTGTCATTCTTGACCCTCAACCGGCGAGGCACATCGTGTGCACGCTGCGCACAGCGTTTACCGCTCTGGCGGTTGCGGTCGCGTTTCTCTCCACCAGCCTGTTCGCGGGTGAATCGCGAACCTGGACGGCCGCCGATGGTCGCAAGGTTGAAGCCGAATACCTCGGCTACGAAGGCGGAGGCGGTAACATCATGGTCAAGCTCAAGCGCGCTGACGGTCAGGAGTTTAAATTTCCCTTTTCTCAGCTGAGCGAAGCTGATCAGGTTTTCGTGCGCAGCAACGTTCCTAAAGACGCCTCGTCGATCGCCGCTGAGATCGATCGTCTGGTCGACGCCAAGCTGGTCGAGGCGGCTGCGGAAATCCGCCAGCAGGGCTCCGAACTGTTTGCCCGCACCGACCTCGATGCCAAACAGAAAGAGAAGGATGTCGAAGAACTGCAGCGACAGATCGCGATGACCGAACCGAATCCGCGCACTACCGATGAGCAGTTCGTGCGCCGCATTTACCTCGACGTCGCCGGTCGTATTCCGACCTACGAAGAATACATGAAATTCATCGATTCCTCGAGCCGCAACAAGCGCGCCGAGTTGATCGACGAATTGCTCGACTCGGAAGCCTACGTCATGCACCTGTTCAACTTTTACAGTGACCTGTTGCGCATCCGTTCAAGCGTCAGCATGAATGCCAATCAGCTGCGCGGCATCAGCTACATCGACTGGGTCAAAGATCAGATCCGCGAGAACAAACCCTACGACGCGATGGTGCGCGAGATGCTCACTGCCACCGGCAAGATCTGGGACAATCCGGCGACCGGCTATCTGATCACCGATCTGGGCATGCCGCTGTGCAACCTGTCGAACACGTTCACGGTTTTCCTCGGCACCGAAATCACCTGTGCTCAGTGTCACGATCATCCGTTCGAAGAGGTCTATCAGATGGACTTTTTCAAAATGGCCGCCTTCATGGGCGAGACCGACGGTCGTTCGCGTGAAAAGTCGCAGGGTGGGGAAGCGCTTGACCGGATGAACCAACTGCTGGTTGAGGGTGGTAAGCTCCGCGAAGGCCAGAATCGCGACAACGCCCTCGGCAATATCATCGGCACCTACCGTTACGATGTGCACGATACCGGCACCAACGCGGTCAAGCTGCCGCACGATTACAAGTACGATGACGCTGACCCCAATCAGTCGGTCGATCCCGCCGCCTACTTCGGTGACATCGTTGATCTGGAAAAATACGATACGCCGCGCGAAGCTTTCGCCGACTGGCTGACCTCGAAAAACAACCCCCGTTTCACGGTCAATTTGGTCAACCGCCTGTGGAAACGCGCTTTCGGTCTGGCGCAGATCGAGCCGGTGTTTAACATCCCCGGTCACCTTGACGGCCAGGCTCAGAACTACGAGCTGCTCAAGTTCCTCGAGGATACGATGAAGGAGCTCGACTACGACGTTAAAGGCTTTATGCGCGCCGTTTACAACTCGAATGCCTACCAGCGCGAGGCCACTCGACTGACCCCTTCGCTGGTGCAGATCGACAACGGCACTTACCACTTCCCGGGACCGATCCTGCGCCGCATGACGGCTGAACAGCTGTGGGATTCGCTGGTCACGCTGACGATTCCGGATGCCGATGGCGTTCGTCGTCGTGGCTGGGAAGACTACAAGGCGGTCATGGATACCGACTTTGACAGCATCAAAACGGCCGACGACGTGCTGGCTTTTAAAAAGCGCTACTACGCCGTCGGTGGCACCGACACGGGGGAAATGATGGGCAGTACCCGCATCGGCGGTGCCGAAATGATTCGCGCCTCGGAAATGTCGCTTCCTCAGCGTGCCGGTCACTTTCTGCGTGAGTTCGGCCAGTCTGACAAGCTTCTCATCGAGAACCAGTACGACACCGGCTCGGCGCCACAGGTCATGGCACTGCTTAACGGCAGCATCACCAACAAGACGCTGACCGATGAAAATTCCTACCTGATGAAAGTCGCCGCCGGTGAAGGTCGTGGCGACCGGGTCGAAAAAATCTTTGTCAGCATCCTCGGGCGCATGCCGACTTCCGACGAATCCGGCAAAGCGAAATCCGCCGCTCGCGCTGGCCGCGAAGGTGAGCCTCCGGGCTACGGTGACCTCATCTGGGCGCTCGTTAATACCCGCGAATTCATGTTCATCCAGTAAGCAAGTCGACGCGGTCTCTTGATGAGGCCGCGTGACCTCGATTACCCAAACCAATCTACGAAAAACATCCCAACCCGATTCCAGCCATGATTACCAAAGCTCAATTGTCACAACTCGACCCGCTCAGCCGCCGCCAGTTTGTGGCCAATGCGGCAAAGACCGCCCTCGGTGTCAGTGTCCTGCCGCTGTTTGCCGGCAAGGCTGTCGCCGCTCAACCCGGCAAAGCCAAGCACTGTATCTTCCTCTACATGAGTGGTGGTATGACCCACATGGATACCTTCGATCCCAAGCCGGGTGCCGAGACCCAGGGCAAAACAGGTATCGCCAAGACGCCGGTCGCCGGTATCAACTTGAGTGAGTTCATGCCCAAGCTGGCCAAAGGCTTCAACGATATCGCGCTGATTCGTTCGATGACCCAGAAAACCGGCGATCACCGCGGTGGCAGCTACGTCATGCACACCAGCTACAATCCGCGCTCGACCATCCGGCACCCGTCGATGGGTCCGTGGGCGCAGCGCCTGCTGGGTAAAAACGAAGGCATGCAGTTGCCGGACAGCGTCACCATCGGTGCCGGTGGTGAACATCCCGGTGCCGGTTTCTTCGGTCCGTCGATGAGTCCTCTGCCGATCGGTGATCCGATGCAGGGCGTGCAAAACTCGCGTTTTGCGGAAGGCATCGAAGAAAAGGATTTCGACAAACGCCTCAAGCTGATGTCGACCTTTAACGAGACCTTCACCCAGAAGTTCAAGACCGACGAAGTCAAAGCCTACTCCGATTTCTACGACGAAACGCTCAAGCTGATGAAGAGTGAAGACCTCGAAGTCTTCGAGCTCGCCAAAGAGCCCAACTACGAGCAAAAGATCCAGCGTTACGGCAACAACCGTTTCGGCCAGGGCGTGCTGCTTGCCAAGCGCCTCGTCGCCAACGGCGTGCGCCACGTTGAGGTGACTCTCGGCGGTTGGGACATGCACAACGACTTGTGGACTGCGATCCCCGATCGTGCCGGCAGTCTCGACATGGCTGTTGCGGCTCTGATCGAAGATCTCAAAGCTGAAGGCCTGTTCGAAGAAACCATCATCTGCCTTGCCTCTGAGTTTGGTCGTACGCCGAACATCAACTCCAATGGTGGTCGTGACCATCACCCGCGGGTGTTCACCACCATGCTTGCCGGCGGCGGCATCGTCGGTGGCCAGGTCTACGGTGAGTCGGATGACAAAGGGATCGCCGTTAAGGAAAATCCCTGTGAAGCCAAAGACTTCAACGCGACCATCGCTTACGCCATGGGTCTCGACCTCAACGAAGTGGTTTACGCACCGTCGGGTCGCCCCTTCCTGGTTGCCGGTCACAAGCAGGATCCCAAGACCAAGGAGATTTCCACCGAAGGTCAGCCGGTCATGCAGTTCTTCTCCTGATCGGAGAGTCCGGGAGCTCAACTAGCCAATTACAAAGACCCGGAGGAGCAATCCTCCGGGTTTTTTTGTGGGCGGTGAGGAGCGGCCGGGGTGGGTGGGGGAACGCGCCTGCAATGATGCTGACGGAAATGATCCCGCCGGCGAAAATTGGGGGGCTGGCTGAAAAAGGAAAACGGTGGGTCACCGTCGGCGGGTCGAAAAAGAGTGAAACGGTGCGTGATCGGTTTTAGTTTTAACTCATGAAAATCGAAGGGATCAAAGGCTGTTACGAGCCGACCGGAGGCATGTTCTATTTTGCCCGGATGTGTTCGAAGATTCGGCTGCACGCGGAAGGCAAATTGCCGGAGGACTATCACGCCATGCTCGGTGATGGCTTTGACGGACGCACTTGTCGCTACTTGTCGGTTCAATACGACCAGCTGAGAGCCCGGATCCTCGACGGCGAAACGGACCGAGAGGCGCTTGAGTGGTGTTTTGCCAACGGCCGCCGACTCAGCGCTGAAGAAATTCTCATCTACAACAGCTTCATGAGCAAACGCGGCTGGCGCGACGATGAGACGGATGAATACATTCCCGAAGTGATTCGCGAATATGGTCTCGAGAACGACGGTCGGGTGGTCACCGATTTCGACCTGATCGAAGTCGACGAGGAGCGCTGGTATCCGGAGATGTGGCGCGATGCCTGGCGGGCGATTGAGTGAGGTCAGCCGGCGCCGTCCGACCGCGGGCCGGTGCGGTTGACTACTCGCGGTGAAATTTGCGAAACAGCATCACTGCGGCGAGGGCGATCAGCGGGATGCCGATAATGGAGGCCATCTTCAGGTCTTCAAACGGCCAGTATTCGTGTCCGGGGTGTCCGGGGTGAGCGGACGCTGTGATGGTCGTGAGCAAGAGGGCTACGAGAGTGAAGCAGGTGGTAGTCAGGGCTTTGATCATGGCTGGGGTGGGTTGGGATAGAGAGTGGTTGTTTTTTCCTTGCCGTTAGTGAGGAGATTAGTGGGAGTAGCGGAATTGGTGAGAATTTCGTCGGGCGTCCAGTGGCCAACGCACTGGCGAAACTTTGACAAGTTCCGCTAGGGGTAGTGGGAGGGATAGTATCAGAGTTTGCGAAAGTCGGTTTGTAACAGCGGCAGGTCCCTGCTGAGTTGTTTGCGCAGTTCGGTGGTCAGGCGGCGGAGAATGATGCTCGAGTTGGCAACGACGCGCACTACGGCGAGACCGGAGTGCAGTTGCGAGGTGCCGCCGAAGTATCCGTCGCCATCCGCTTCGGCGACTTTGGCGGCGCTGGTGACCGCGGCGGAAGTGTCGGCCTCGCTGCCGGCGATCCAGATGGCGGCGTAATAACATGCCTCCCAGCCGGGGACGGCGAGCGGCCATTTGCCGTGCGCGCAGCCGGGTTCGAGAACGCAGCGCTCGCGGACCAGCAGTTCATCGTCGCGGAAAATTTCCAGAAAAGTTTCCAGACGCCGGAACTGCTGATTCTCGCCATGGGCGATGCGACCGGGTGCCAAAGTGTCGAGAAACACCATGCTGGAACCGGTGGCGAGGCGAATGTGGGTTTGCTGGCGGACGTCGCTGTCACGTTGCGGAATCGTCATCTCCGGCCAGTAATCAAGCCATGAGTCGGTGCCAAGAGTGAAGCGCTGAATCAGTTCGGCGCGGCCTCCGGGCATGGTGTGAAAGCGGCTGGCGCTGGGCGAGGTCAGGGCGACCCGGGCGCGGTCACCGACGTTGACCGACAGGCTGAGTTGGTCGTTGGCAAACAGGCCGGCAGTGGGGTTGACCAGTTGCAGACTGAGCACCGGATCGTTCCAGTAGGGCTTGCCGAGGTGGCACAGACCACCGGCCTTGCGGTGGGTCAGCACGGTGCGCCGGCGCTCGTCGTCGTGGCGGAATTCGATGCCGACTTCGCTGCGCAAACTGCCGGACGCTATGGGGGCGGCGGGACTCATGTCATGTCGGGGTGGCGACGGCTTCGACATCGGTGAACAGCACTTCGCGGTCGAACCAGGCAAACAATTCGTCGACGGCAATATCGGCCTTGAGGTCGGTCATCAAAAACGTGCGCTCGCCGCGTTTGTCGGCGCAATCCTTTTTCATCTGTTCGACATCGGCGCCGACGTAGGGGGCAAGTTCGACTTTGTTGACGATGAGCAGGTCGGAGGTGGCGATAGCGGGGCCGCCTTTGCGCGGAATGTCGTCGCCTTCGGTGACATCGATAACGTAAATGAACACGTCGGCCAGCTCGGGAGAAAACACCGCGGTGAGGTTGTCGCCGCCGCTCTCGATGAGAATCAGTTCGAGGCCGTCGAAGCGTGACTGCATGACGTCGACCGCGTCGAGATTCATTGAAATGTCATCGCGGATCGCAGTGTGCGGGCAGCCGCCGGTCTCGACGCCGAGAATGCGTGACTCGGGCAGCGCGTTGTGGCGGATGAGCATTTTGGCATCTTCCTGGGTGTAAATGTCGTTGGTGATGACCGCCATGTTGCGGGTTTTGCCGTAGCGCTCACAGAGTTTGAGACAGAGGGTCGACTTTCCGGAGCCGACCGGACCGCCGATGCCGACGCGAATGGCTTTGCGGGAAGTCGAGGGGGTGGTAGTGGCGGCCATGAGTTGTATGGTGGGTTTGTCAGGAAAGAAACATGCGCGCCGGGGCGCGTTCGTGACGCGAGGCGGCGATGTCCCAGACGGGGTTGAAGCTGCCGAGCTCGTCGTCGGCGAAGTCGAGGCAATCGGTCAGCGCGGGGATGATGCTGGCGAGGGCCCGGTGGAGAAGTTGTTGCGTGGCCTGCGGTCCGACGGGGAGAAGTTTGAGCGAGGCCTGCACCAGGCCGCTGTAGGTCTGGTAGGCGAGCGAGAGCAGGGCGGCGCGCGCGGGGATTTCGGAAAAGGCGGCGATCATGCCGATTACTACCGGGCTCTGGCTGTGCGGTAGCGGTGGCAAATTTTCCGCCGCCCAGGTTTCGCGATAGACGCGCAGTTGCTGACGTCCAATGGTCGAAGTGGCTTCCCGAATCTGGCGACTGGGGCGCAGTGCCCGGGACAGGCAGTCGAGGCGCGCCAGTTCGTCATCGCGGGAGTCGAGCGCGGCGGCGTGGGCTTTGGCGACCAGCGGCAGATCGATGTGGCGCAGGCTGTGGGCGACATCGCGCTGCAGGAAGTGACCGAGGCTGTCGGCGTCGCTGACGATGCCCATCTGCACCATGCCTTCGAGTCCGGAGGAATGCGCGTAAGCACCGACCGGCAGGGCGCTGTCGGAAAAATGCAACAGCGGCGCGATCCAGGCCAGATCGTCGAGGCTGTCGCCGTCAAGGTTGGGAGTCGCCGTCGCCATAGTCAGTGTTGATGGCTGTGCATCTTGCAGCGGAAGATGTCGTTGCGGAATTCGTAGGCGATGCCGATCCGCTCCAGCGAAGCGGCGAGGGTGTCGAGGCGTTCGAGGATGATCTCGTTGTCGCGAATTTCCACCGGCAGGTGCTGGTTGCCGAGATACCAGCCGATCTTGGCGGCCATCTCGGTGGTGTCCGGCAGGGGGATGACCAGCACGTCTTCGGGGGTCTGCTCGATCTGGAAAACTTTTTTCGCTGCGCCGCCGTCGAGCAGGGTGCCGTCGGTCACCGGTGCCTCCAGATCAACGGCAAGTTCGCTGCCATCGACGGCGCGGGCTCGCCAGCGACGTTTGTAGAGGGTGTGGCGATCCACCTGCACGGCGATCGGGTCCAGGGCTTGCGCGATGGTGTTGCGGATCAACAGCGCCATTTTTAAAACAGGAAGTAGCGCTGCGCCAAAGGCACTTCCGCGAGCGGCTCGCAGCTGAGCACTTCGCCATCGGCCTTGACGGTGTAGGTCTCGGGATCGATGTCGATCTGCGGGGTGCTGTCGTTGAACATCATGTCGGCCTTTCCGATTTTGCGCGTGGCGCTGATCGGCACCAGGCGTTTGTCGACTTTCACTTCGTCGGCGAGACCGGCATCGAGCGAGGCCTGGCTGACAAAGGTGAGGCAGGTGCGGGCGCGGGCTTTGCCGTGGGCAGCGAACTGCTTGCGGTAAAAAGTCGGCTGCGGGGTCGGGATGGACGCGTTGGGATCACCCATGTTGGCGAGAGCGATCATGCCACCCTTGAGCACCTGCTCGGGTTTGACGCCGAAAAACATCGGTTTCCAAAGCACGATGTCGGCGAGCTTGCCGACCATCAGCGAGCCGATTTCGGTGGCCATACCGTGAGTGATGGCGGGGTTGATGGTGTACTTGGAGAGGTAGCGCAGGGCACGGAAATTGTCAGCGGCGGCGTGATCGCCGTCACAGGCGAGCGGGCCGAACTGCAGCTTCATCTTGTGCGCGGTCTGCCAGGTGCGGCTGATGACTTCGCCGACGCGGCCCATGGCCTGGCTGTCGGAGGCGATCATCGAGATCGCTCCCCGATCGTGGAGAATATCCTCGGCGGCGATAGTCTGCGGACGGATGCGCGATTCGGCGAAGGCGACGTCCTCGGGAATTTTTGAATCGAGGTGATGGCAGACCATGAGCATGTCGAGATGCTCGTCGATGGTGTTGACCGTGAACGGTCGCGTCGGGTTGGTTGACGAGGGCAGCACGTTGGGGTGCGAGCAGACCTTGAGAATGTCGGGCGCGTGACCGCCGCCGGCTCCCTCCGAGTGATAGGTGTGAATGGTGCGTCCGGCGATGGCAGCGAGAGTGTCCTCGACGTAGCCGGATTCGTTGAGGGTATCGGTGTGAATGGCCACCTGGATGTCCATCTCGTCGGCGACGCTGAGACAGGCATCGATGGCGGCCGGCGTGGTGCCCCAGTCCTCGTGCAGTTTCAGGCCGATGGCGCCGGCGCGTACCTGTTCGCGCAGGGGTTCAGGGGTGGCGCAGTTGCCTTTGCCGAGAAAGCCGAGGTTGACCGGGTATTCGTCGGCGGCCTCGAGCATGCGGTGAATGTTCCACTTGCCCGGAGTGCAGGTGGTGGCGTTGGTGCCGGTCGCCGGGCCGGTGCCGCCACCGAGCATGGTGGTCGTGCCGCTGGCGATGGCCTCGTCGATCTGTTGCGGACAGATGAAATGAATGTGCGAGTCGATGCCGCCGGCGGTGACGATCATTCCCTCGCCGGCGATGGCCTCCGTGCCGGCACCGATGATCATCGGGTCGAGTTCACCGCTTTGCGGATCGGCGATTTGCGAACCAATGCCATCCTGAATGCCGGGGTTGCCGGCATGACCGATGCCGACGATACGGCCGGCGCGGATGCCGATGTCGGCGCGGACAATGCCGATCTCGGCATCGAAGATCAGCGCATTGGTGATGACCACGTCCAGCGATTCGGCGTCGAGTGCGGTCGACGACTGGCCCATGCCGTCGCGAATGACTTTGCCGCCGCCGAATTTTACCTCGTTGCCGTAGCCACCGGACTCAGCGATCAGGTCGCGTTCGACTTCGATCAGCAGATTGGTATCGCCGAGCCGGATCTGATCACCGACGGTCGGGCCATAGGTTTCGGCGTATTGTTGGCGTGGGATTTCTAAAGGCATGATGGTGTCGGTCGGTTCAGTCGAGCGCGCCGTTAATTTTGCCGTTCAGTCCCCACACTTCGCGGCTGCCGGCGAGGGCAACCAACTCGACCTCGCGTTCATCGCCGGGTTCGAAGCGGATGGCGGTGCCGGCGGGAATGTTGAGGCGAAAACCGCGGGCGGCGTCGCGGTCGAAGGTGAGCGAACTGTTGACTTCGAAAAAATGAAAATGGCTGCCGACCTGGATCGGCCGGTCGCCGGTGTTGGCGACGACGGTAACGCGACACTCCAGGCCGTCGTTGGCGGCGATCGGCGCGGCGTCGGCCGGGGTAATGATTTCTCCGGGTATCATTGGATCGGTTGATGAACGGTGACCAGCTTGGTGCCGTCGGGAAAGGTCGCTTCGGCCTGCACTTCGTGAATCATCTCGGCGACGCCTTCCATGACATCGTCACGGGTCAGGATGCGGGTGCCCTCATCCATCAGTTGGGCGACCGATTTGCCGTCGCGGGCACCTTCAAAGATCTCGTAGGTGATGATGGCGATGGCTTCGGGATAGTTGAGTTTCAGGCCTCTGGACTGGCGACGCCTCGCCAGGTCGGCGGCGATGACGACCATGAGTTTTTCCTGTTCGCGCGGTGAGAGGTGCATGACAAAAGTGGATCGGCAGAATCAGGCGGATGGATGAAGCAGAAGTCGGGAGAAATCGGTCAAGCGCCGCCCGGCCGATGCATTGGCGAAATTTTCACAAATTCCACTTCGCAGGGACAGACGTGGTGAGCGACTGACGATTCGGTAAACCATTTCCAACCAGACGATTTACGGTAGCGAATCAGACTGAGAGATATTTGGCAATGATCTCGTCGGATAACTCTTTAATGCTGCCTTTTTCGACGACGCTGCCGCGCTCCATGATGTAAAAGCGGTCCGAGACGGCCTTGGCAAAGTCGAGGTACTGTTCGACCAGCAGAATGCTCATCTTGTGCTTTTCCTTGAGGTAAAGAATCGCGTCTTCGATCTGATCGATGATCGACGGTTGGATGCCTTCAGTAGGCTCATCGAGCAGTAGCAGGGAAGGATTGGTGAGCAGGGCGCGGCCGATGGCGAGCTGCTGCTGTTGGCCGCCGGAGAGCACACCGCCTTTGCGGTTGCGCATGTCTTTGAGCACGGGAAACAGTTCGAAAACTTCGTCGAGGTGAGCGAGGCCGGCTTTCTTGTGAATGCTCAGGCTGACCTTGAGGTTTTCCCATACGCTGAGGTTGGAGAAGATGTCGCGGCCCTGGGGAACGTAGGCGATGCCGCCACGCGCACGTCGTTCGGTGCTGACGTCGTTGATAGATACGGAGTCAAAACTGACCACGCCAGTGGAGGTTTTGACGATGCCCATGATGGTGCGCAGCGTGGTGGTCTTGCCGACGCCGTTGCGTCCGAGCAGGGAGACCACCTGGCTTTGCGGCACTTCGATATCGACGCCGCGCAGGATCAGGGATTCGTCGTAACCGGCGTCGACGCCTTTGAGCTGAAGCTTGGCGGTGGCAGGATCTGATGCAGGTTTTGGCTCGTCGACCGCTGGATCGATCGCAGGCTTTTTCGGGGTGGCGGTGGCGGTCATGATGATGCGGGGCAAAGGCTCAGGCTGCGTCTTCGTGTTTCGATCGGCCGAGGTAGACTTCTTTGACAACAGGGTCGTTGGCGACTTCGGAAAAGGTGCCCTCTTTGAGCACGTGCCCCTGGTGCAGGACGGTGACTTTTTTGGCGATCTGACGAATGAAAACCATGTCGTGTTCGACTACCATGATGCTGTGTTTACCGCGCAGACCGATGAGCAGCTCAGCGGTGCGTTCGGTTTCCTCGTCGCTCATGCCGGCGGCGGGTTCGTCGACCAGCAGGATGCGGGGTTTCTGCGCCAGCAGCATACCGATTTCCAGCCATTGCTTCTGACCGTGTGAGAGGCTGCCGGCGAGTTCGTCGCGACGATCGGCGAGTCGGGTCAGCTCGAGAACTTCTTCGATTTCTTCGCGGTCGGCTTTTGACTCACGGTAGAACAGGTTCTTGAGCACACCCCGGTTGCGATTCAGTGACAGCACAAAGTTTTCGTAAACGCTGTGCTGGGTGTAGACGCTGGGTGTTTGAAATTTCCGGGCAATGCCGAGACGGTTGACTTCGTATTCGCGCAGCTTGGTCAGGTCGAGGTCGTGGCCGTCGGCTTGATGGTAAGTGAGGGTGCCTTCGTCGGGCCGTGTGCGACCGGTGATCAGGTCCATGAAGGTGCTCTTGCCGGCCCCGTTGGGGCCGATGATGGTGCGCAGTTCACCTTCGCCTAGGTAAAAGTTGAGGTCGTTGATGGCGCGAAATCCATCGAAGGATTTGGTGACCGACTCGACCGAAAGGACCAGGTCGGTATCGCGATACAGGGGTGAGTGGCTTTCCATGGGTCAGGCGATGGCGGTTTCGATATCGTCTTTGCTATCGTCGGGTGCGCCGGGTTCATCGGCTGAAGGTTTCGATTTTCGTTTCGAGAGAAAAGCTTTTCCCTGAGCCCACAGGCCGACGATGCCGTTGGGCATGAACAGCACCACAAAGACAAACAGGCAGCCGAGGATAATCAGCCAGGTGTCGGGGTAGGCTTTGGTGCTCCAGCTCTTGAGGAGATTGACGAGCACGGCTCCGATAATCGGCCCGATTTTAGTGCCGCGTCCGCCGACCGCAACCCAGACGACGATGTCGAGGCCTTTGGTCGGCCACATTTCACTGGGATTGATGATACCAGCCTGAGGCACATACAGGGCGCCTGCCAGTCCTGCGATCATGGCGCTGACCACGAAAATAAAAACCTTGTAGTGGGTGGTCGAGTAGCCGGAAAAACGCACCCGGTTTTCCGAGTCGCGGATGGCTTTCTGGACTTTGCCGAACTTGGTCTGCAACATCCATGCGACCAGCCAGTAGACACCGATCAGCAGAATGCCGGAGGCGATGAACAGGCCGCGGGCGGTGCCGTCGGAACGGATGTCGGCACCGAAGATAAATTTAAAGTCGGTGAAACCGTTGTTGCCGCCGAAGGTGAAGTCATTTCGAAAGAACAACAGGGCAGCGGCGTAAGTGAGAGCCTGAGTGAGAATGGAGAAATAGACGCCCTTGATGCGCGAGCGGAATGCCAGCACACCAAAGATGAACGCAACCAGGCCGGGCACGAGCAGGGCGGCGACGACGGCGAACACCGGGTTGTAAAACGGCTTCCAGTGGGCGGGTAACTCGGTGTAGCCCAGAAATACCATGAAATCGGGCAGCGTGCTTTTATACGCCCCGAGTTCGCCGATCATGAGCATGAGATACATGCCGAAGGCGTACCCCCCGAGAGCGAAGAACAGACACTGGCCGAGACAAAGGAGTCCGGTATAGCCCCACAGCACGTTGAGGCTGATGGCCAGCACGGCGTAACACAAATACTTGCCCCAGACGCTGAGGGTGAACGAGGAAATGTGCAGCGCGCTGCCTTCCGGTGCCAATGCGTTGAGCATCGGCATGGCCACGATCATGGTGACCAGAATGCCAAGCACGGCGCCTTCGGCTTTGTTTTCGACGGGGAGCAGACGGTTCATTTTTCCGGCGTAAAAGAGAAAAGGGAAATTGGGTGAAAGCGCAGAGGCAAGTCCTCAGTCGTCGAGACTGCGTGAGCGCGACGGGAACAATCCGCCGGGTTTGAACTGCAGGAACAGAATGATGGAAAACAACACGCTGATTTTGCCCATCACCGGTCCGAGAATGGGTTGCAGCCATTGGTCGACCATACCGATGCCGAGCGAGGAGAGTGCGGCACCGAAGAGATTGCCGACGCCGCCGACAACAACGACCATGAAACTGTCGACGATGTAGGTCTGTCCCATCGAGGGGCCGACGTTGCCGATCTGCGAAATGAAAGCACCGGCCAGTCCGGCGAGGCCGGAACCGAAGGCGAAGGTGAGCATGTTAACCCGGCCGGAGGGAACGCCCAGGCTGGAAGCCATCTGCCGGTTCTGCATGGTGGCGCGCACGTGCAGGCCCCAGCTGGTGCGGTTCATCAGTAGCCAGGTCACGAGAATGACGACAAAGGCGAAGCCGATCAGGAACATGCGGTTGTTGGACATCGAAACACCGCCCATGCCAAAGCTGCCGGACAGCCACTCCGGCGACGACACGGCGACGTTGGCGGCACCGAATTGCAGGCGGAAAATCTGCTGAAGAATCATCGATACCCCCCAGGTGGCGAGCAGCGACTCGAGCGGTCGCGAGTAGAGAAAGCGGATCATGCCTCTTTCCAGCAGGGCTCCGGCGAGGGCCGCAGCGAGAAAGGCGCAGGGAAGTGACAGAACGAAATACCATTCGTAGGCGGTCGAACCGACGCCGAAGGTATTTACGAAGATGTTTTGAATCAGGTAAACGGTGTAGCCACCGATGGCGATGAATTCACCATGAGCCATGTTGATGACGCCCATCTGGCCAAAAGTGATCGCCAGGCCGTAGGCGACCAGCAGGAGGACGGAACCGAGACTGAGTCCGCGAAACAAGGTGCCGATTCGCTCAACGATTTTCTGATGATCGTCGATTTTAAGTATAGCGGCATTGCACGCCTTGCGGATAGGCAGTGCGAGAGGTTCGGAGGAGTCGGCATAGTCGCTCTTTACCGTTTCGATGAAGCCTTTAGCGGCCAGCGATTTCATTTCGCCCAGCGATTTCACTGCGGTGAGCTTCTCTTTTTCGCTACCGTTCTTCAGTTCGGAGATGTAGATCGCTTCGCGGAAAGCTCTGATGACTTTATCGTCGACTTGTTTTTCCAGTCTGATTTTGAGCTCGGGCAAATACTCCGGATTCTGGCTTTTGCCGAGCAGGTCTGCGGCTTCGATGCGTTTGCGGGAATCGGGAGAACTCAGATCGAGCAGATCGACGATCCGTTTCAGATCCTTACGCAGACCGCGGCTGGCGCGACTCGGGGTCAGCTCGTCAGAGGGCGAGACGGAATCGCCGGTTAGTAAATTGGTGTAGTCTTTGTTGTCCTTCAACAGCACCAGTGGGCTGTCGCTGGTGGCCTGTTTTTTGATATAGATATTACCGGCGCGGTAGGCTTCATAGAAGGTGCCGATGATAGGTTCACCTTCGAGGGCGAGAGCCGCCATAGCCGCTTCCTGACGGGCGTCATCACCATCGGCGTGTACGATTTCGACAAGCAGTGCGCGAGTGCTTTGCTCATCGGCTTTTGTCGTCGCTGTGAAACTTACCCAGCATGCAATGATGAGCGCCGGGATGATAAGCTGAGGAGCGACGGATACCTTCATGATTGATCGATTGATGTTGGGTCGTGGTCCGCCCTCAAGTTAGCTTGTGGAGGCATCCGGCGTAGGTGGGCAATGGCCAGTCAATTGCACGAATCGTGCCAAGCCGGGAAAGAAAAGTGTCAATCGATGGCTGAGCTGAAAAGAGAAAACCCCCACCTGCCACAAGGGCAAGTGAGGGCTACCAAGGCAACAATCCAAGTCTC
>CBDULB010000037.1:0-43052 GCA_965367965.1 uncultured bacterium
GCCTGGATTACCCGATGGACTACTTCGGCAAGTATGTAACGGATGCACAGGTCTGCAGGCTCTTTCCTGGAGCCGGGCAGACAGGCATTCAGAAAGCCATCCTGACAACCTTCAAAAACCCACTCGATGATCTATACGTCAACTATACGAAGCAATGGAGTGTCGGACCTCCGGGCAGAAACTGTCACATGACCCTGAGCCAGTACGAATCGTCCGCGATTTCCAAAATCACCCGGGATGCTGTCTCCGGAATGCTCGACGGCAGTATCGAATCCGCGATCGCCCTCATGGGTAACGCGCATATCAGGATGACCGACGTTGAGGTGATCGGCGACGCCACCAATCCGGTAATCAATGTCAAGCCGAGGGCCTATAACTGGAACCAGGTGAAGCGCGTGTTCATGAACATCAAAGCGATGGATATCCCACCGGTTCCCACCGGCGTGGAAACGTCGTTACAGAAGCTCATGAACAAGGGGTAGTGACAACGCGATCGATCAGCCGGCCCCGACGATGGCGGCCCGTTTCGCCATGCCGGGGAGTACAGCCCGATGCCGCAAGTCGGCTCGACATTCCATGACGAATGATTCGCAAAATATGCTCAGCCAACAATTTCGACTGACCGGACATTAAAGCATGCTTCGTATTCCCCGTTTGTTTGTTCTGCTTGCCACTGCAGGCTGCCTTTGCCATTGCGCCAACCGCGTCAGTCAGACCGGTGCCGACGCCGGCACGCAAGTCACCTTCGTTGACGACATCAAACCCATCCTGCAAGAACGCTGCGTCATGTGTCACAACTCGGAAACGCTTCCCGGGCGACTCAATTTCGAAAGCGCCAAGGGTGCCTTCGTCAACGACAAGCAGGGCCGCCCGTACATCGTTCCCGGCAAGCCGGAAGAGAGCCGCCTCTACACCGCGGTGATGTTGCCCGATTTTTACGATCTGGCGATGCCGCCCGTCAGCCACCGCGTTTCAAAGCAAGGCGTTGAGAAGATACGCCAATGGATCGCCGCGGGCGCCGACTGGCCGGCGGGTCCCGAAGGCAGAATCGTGGCGACCGAAAAGGTTCTGGAGTGATCCCGGGCGGATGATTGATGCGTACCGGACAGACCGTTTACCAAAAGGTTTCACCGCTATCGGTCGCAATTTGAATGGCCACCGGGAGGCGCTTCCAGTCAACGGACCTGATGATGAGCACCACCCAGAATGCTGCGCGCTTCAAAGCCGTTGTTGGCCAGAATGCGGGCGGCAAAGTAGCTGGTTTTCCCCATCTGGCAGATCGTAAAGACCGGCCGATCCTTATCGATCTCGGCGAGGCGTGAGCGAAGGGTGGGCAGAGGAATGTTGGTGGCCCCGGGAACCGGCAGTGCTGCGACCGCGGCCGGTGGGCGCACATCAATAATCTGCGCATCGCCTGCCGCCTCAACATTTTCAGCGGGAATGAGGAAGCCATCGCGAATATTGGTGGCCGCGAAGCCGGCGATATTGACGACGTCCTTGGCACTGCCAAACGGCGGCGCATAAGAAAGTTCGAGATGCACCAGGTCATCGATAGTAAGCCGTCCGCGGATCGCGGTGGCGATAATATCGAGGCGCTTGTCGACGCCGTCACCGCCAACTGCTTGAGCACCGAGAACTCTGCCGTCTTCGGGCGACCAGAGCAGTTTCAAAGTAATCGTCTCAGCTCCCGGAAAGTAGGAAGCGTGCGATGGACCGTTTACAGTAACCGTGTCATAGGCAAGCTCGGCCTGCTGCAAACGCCGCTCGGACGCACCGGTGATTCCGGCACAGGCATCGAATACGCGGACGATGGCGGTACCGATCGATCCGGGATACGGCAGGGCTTTTTCACCACGGAAAATGTGATCAGCCGCGGTGCGCCCCTGACGATTGGCAGGCCCTCCCAGCGGCACGCCGGCGTGGCCACCGAACAGAGGATCGGGAGTTTCACAGACATCACCGACCGCGTAAATTCCGGCAACGCTGGTCTGCTGGAAAGCATCGACGGTCACGTGCCCCCGGGGACCGACGGCGAGGCCCGCCTCGACAGCCAGCGAGCTTTCGGGACAAACACCGATAGAAAAGATGACCAGACCCGCTTCGAGCTCGCGCCCACTGTTTAAAGAGGCCGTGATGTGCTCCTCAGCCGGCGTGAACCCTTTGATGCCGTCACCGAGGATCAAGTCGACACCATGATCGCTAAGCGCGCGCTGCAGAGGTTTCACCATCGCAGCGTCGAGCTGGGGCAATACCTGCGCCTGCAACTCGACGACAGAGACCGTCTTGCCGATGCGAACCAGTTGTTCGGCCATTTCCAAACCGATGAATCCTGCGCCGATGACAACCACGGATTCGACCGCGGCAGCGGCGGTCATGATGCGGTCCATGTCTTCCAGATTTCGAAGCGTGAGGATGCGGGGATCATCGATGCCCGGCAGTGGTGGGCGCAGCGGATAGGCACCCGGGGAAAGAATCAAGTGATCGTAATCCAGGGTCGAAACCGCACCGTCCGCCAGAGCGCGGATGCTGACCTGTTTCAAATCCACATCGATGGCAGTCGCTTCGGTCAAGGTCAGCACTTCGAGATTCAGAAGGCTGCGCAGGCTCCCGGGTGTTTGTAGAGCAAGTTCATCACGATCCTCTATCTCACCGCCGATGTGATAGGGCAGGCCGCAGTTGGCAAACGACACGTCAGGGCCCCGTTCGATGACAGTGATCGACGCAGTTTCGCTGTGCCGACGGGCGCGCGCAGCCGCCGAGGCTCCGCCGGCCACTCCACCGATGATGACAATTTTCTCAGAACTCATTGGATAAACTTCGTCAGGTATAAGGTTAAGAATGCAGTGCATGCAACGCGGAGCAATAGTCCGGTCCACTAGCGCTGCAAGCGGATGAACCGTTGTTCGCTGTCAACAATCACCCGCACTCCGGTCAGCTGCTCGAAGTCCAACAGCGCCTGCCGCGGAGTCAGGTCCCGGTACTCTATCGATTCCGGAAAATCCCGCCACTTTGGTTCACGGTCGGCCTGCTGCAGGTCAAACTGAACCGCATCGACAGCAAACTCGAGCAGTTGTCGATGCGTATCATCTTTCTCGAAGGCAACCAGCGGAATCTTCAGGTCAAAAAGGTTACCACTTTCGGGCGTCGGCAGCATTGCCTCCACTTCATCGACAGCGATCAGACCTCTTCCCCTCTGGCTGTCAAACATGACGCTGAGCCGGTCGGAGGCAAAGTTGACCGCGCGTTCGATTTTGGGATCGTCCGCCCTGGCCCTGGATTCCCGGGTACTGCCAAGCTGCAATCCCTGCCCCTGCAGACGATCGTCGATGGTTGGCGGGATATGGAAAACCCGAAATCCCAACCTGTCACCGTCCGCCCCGACCGGCACATATTCGAAGTCGTCGAACGCCGGAATGACGCTGACCAGATGGTCGCTGGTCGCCTCCATCAGCAGCGATGTCGATCCGGCCAGGTACGGAGGCGCATAGCGAACGATCACCATACCGCCGCTTCGAGGTTTTTCGGCATCCACCAAGCGATAGGGTTTACCACACTCGATGGTCGCGCCGTTGGCGACACCGTCGAGACGCCCCGCCCCCACATAAGCCACCTGCGCGCGGCCGAGACCGAGAGCAAAATCTTCACCCACCGGAAGCGGTCGTCGCCACCCCGGCGACGATGCATAGGCGTTGGCTTCCACGATCATGAGCAAGGGCGTCTGATGCCAGATTGCCAGATCGAAATCCACCTGCCCCGCCCGGCTCGACTTTGCCGAAGATACTTTTCGTCCGCTACGGGCGTCGAACAGATGGAACTCCAACTCTTCGCTGGATGTCCTGTTAAAGCGAACCGTGCAACGCAGCAGCGGACGCTTGCGATCGTTGGAAACCGGAAGGTCAGCCACCGATGCCGCGGCTTGCGACGCCGATTCTTCGCCATCGATGTTTGTCGGCGAGGCACCCGGTTTGTCCCGCGGAAAACGCAAGACGCAGCTCACCAGCGTCACGTCGGTTCCCCGGCCGAAATCCGCCACCAGATCCCGCTTCTTTTCGAGCAGCGGAACCCCGACCAGAGCACCACCGACCGGCCTATCCTCCGACTGCACCGTCAGAGTTGAGTTTTTAATCACGCTCGATGCCGGCGGAAACGCCGGCGGGGGTCGATAGGAATGGTCGAGGATCGCCTGCAGTTCGGTGACCGCCCCCGCCGCCGCGAAATCAGCCGGACTGTGCCAATCATGCGTACTCGACGGCTCGATCGGTGCCGGCCCGGCAAACTGCCATTGCCAGTTCACGCCGGGCAGACTCAACTGCCGTGGAACCTCGCCGACGACCGCCAGGTAGCCGGCATAACTTCCTGCCAAAGCCATAATCGCGCCCACACAACGCCGTGCCCGGTGCCGCGTAGAGGACTTGAGAATCATCAGCACCGCAGCGAACGCCAACACGCAAAACAGACCACCCACCGGTCCGCCGAAAAGCAGAGGGATCGCAAAAAGCGGTAGACCCCATTCGTACCAGCGCAACCTGCCACGACCGGATACCACCGCTTTGCCGTCGATGTCGACACCGCCCGCCGGGCCGGGCCCGGGCATGGTCATCGCGGGTTTCGTGGCAGGAGGCTTGACCGGTGCAGACGCAGAGGAAACCTTCGGCGTCGGCGTCGGCTTAGCAGGCTCCGGGTCAGGCGTCGATACCTTTAAGTCAGCCGACACGGGTTTGGGCACCGCCGGCCGTGATGTGGACGCAGTTGATCGTGACCTGGAAACCGGCAGAGGAATACTCGTGTAGGCCGGCTCCGGATCCGCCGGACCTTGCCCGGCAGCTGACGTATCTTGCGGTTCGCTGATCGACTTTGCGGAGCTGTTCCCGGCAGCCATTTCCTCGACAAAGAACTGCGCGTCTTTGAGTGACACCCTGGTCAGTTCCTGAAACCGTTTCGCGGCAGCCGGGAGATCCCCCGCCTCGACCATCGACCGCAAGGCCTCGAAATCATCCACCGGTATGTCGAAGTCAGCCATGTTCAGGTAACGAACTGTTTAACAACTCCGCGGGCCGATGCCAATGAAAACCAAGCTCGATTCAAAGCGCCGGCCCGGAAAGTTCGAGCCGCGCTCCCGGCCTGATCCAGAGAGGAGTTCCGGCAAAATGATTGGCATGAGAGCGCCGGAATTTGGCACCTTGTGCAGTATATTCCACAACTGACCACGATCCCGCAAAGCCGGCGCAGTTCATCTTTCGCCGTGCTCACACAGCACTTCCCCCGCCCTGCCTTTGAGGAAAATCGACTCAGCCATTCTGCCAACCAATCGATGCGCCTGCCGGAACAAGCAAATTGACTTCGCCTGCCCCGCCCTTCACGGTCCTTGCATGCACGGACTCACCCGCTTCGCAGTTCCCGATGTGATGGTTAACAACGCAAGCGGTGACGCAGCACCGCGATTGAAACCGGGATTTCCTGACAATCAGTCCGCTCGATGTGATCTGCGCCGACCTCCAATCCGCGCAAATCGCAGGGAGCGAAAATGCCGAAGCGAACGTCGATGCAACTTCACCCGTCAAGGACCTGGAGTGCTTGATCGCAGCGTTGGAATGTACGCCGCCAGCGTAAAAGCGTGCCTCGTTATCGTTGTCGCGCTCGGTTTCTCGCCGCCCCCCGATTGTGCGCATGCTGAGGTGACCCGAGTAGAAATTGACCGCCGTGAGCCTTTCGCCGAAGGCCGGGATTTTGGCGACTCGGGCGCTTACGAAATCATCGAAGGCAGGCTGTTCTTCGAAGTTGATCCGAAAGCCGCGGCCAACGGGCGGATCACCGACCTCAGTCTCGCGCCTGCGAACGAACGCAGCAAGGTCGAGTTCCGGACCGATTTTTTTCTGCTCAAACCGCTCGACACCGCCCGTGGCAACGGCTGCCTGCTCTACGACGTTCACAATCGTGGCACCAAGCTGGCGCTTTGGACTTTCAACGACAGCGTACTGAGCAACCAGCCGCTGACCACCGAACACGCCGGAAACGGGTTCCTGCTTGAGAAAGGCTATTCAGTACTGTGGACCGGCTGGGACGGAGATGTGGTCGAGGATGGAGAACACCGACTGACTGCCGAACTACCGATCGCCACCGGCGCAGCAGGACAACCGATCACCGGGCCAAACTACGTCGAAATCTCGGTCGACGAAGCAGCCATGAGCCGGCCTTTTTTCTGGAGTCCCTGGGGAACTTCGAACGCCTACCCAGCTGCCTCGCTCGACGAGGCCGGGGCAACCCTGACGATGCGTGAACGACGATCGGATCCGGCGATCAAGATTCCTCGAAGCGACTGGAGCTTCGCCCGTTGGGAAGCGGAGAAACTGATCCCGGACGCGACCAGCCTGTACGTTAACGACGGGCTCAAGCCGGGCTGGCTCTACGATTTGGTTTACACGGCGAAAGATCCCCGCGTCTCCGGCCTCGGTCTGGCGGGGCTGCGCGATGCAGTTTCGTTTTTCCGGCATGCGCGCGAAAACAACCCGCTTGGCAGCGCGATCAACCGCGCCTGTGTTTTTGGTATCTCGCAGTCCGGTCGACTGATTCATCACTTTCTCTACGAAGGCCTGAACACGGACAGCGAAGGCCGCCAGGTGTTCGACGGCGCGATCATTCACGTCGCCGGCGCAGGCAAAGGCATGTTCAACTATCGCTTCGGGATGGCCACAGTTTACGGAACTCAACATCGCGGCAACCTGTCGCCGTCTGACTTTTTTCCGTTCACACCAATGCCGCAAACCGATCCGGTGACCGGCCGGAGCGGCGATTCGCTGGCGCGGCTTCGCCAGTCCGGGCACGTTCCGAAAATCTTCTTCGTGCAGACTTCGACCGAGTACTGGGAGCGCGCCGCATCACTGCTCCACACGGATGTCGAAGGCCAACGCGACCTCCAACTCGATCCCGACGTACGGCTTTACCACATCGCCGGCGCCGCTCACCTCGGAGCCGTTCCCGCACAACGCGGCAGTTCACAGAATCCCCGCAATCCGCTTCGGCACCGTGGACCGGTGCTGCGGGCTCTGCTTGTTGCGCTCGATGAGTGGCTGACGAACGAAACTGAGCCGCCCGCGAGCCGCTATCCGCGAATCGACGATGGCACACTGGTCGATTTACCGACCTTCCGCGCGCAGTTCCCGAAAATCCCCGGCGCGGAACCGCCTCGCGTTTTAAATCAGCCACTGCGCCTCGATTCCGGGCCCCGCTGGCACAGCGAAGGTATTGCCGATCAGGTTCCGCCGAAAATCGGGACCGCTTTCGTCACCCTGGTCCCGGCGGTTGGACCGGACGGCAACGAACTGGCCGGAATCCGCCTGCCCGAAGTCGCCGCACCGCTGGCCAGCTATGCAGGCTGGAACCTGCGCAGCGCGGAAATCGGCGCTGCGGGTGCATTGGCCGGACTACACGGTTCATACCTGGAGTATCCGAAAACCAGGGCGGAACGGGGCAACGATTCGCGGCTGTCGATCGAGGAACGGTATCCCACCCGGGCCGATTACCTCGAAGCGTATACAACGGCACTGCAGCAACTCCGCGATGAACGGTTTCTACTCGATCTCGACGTCGCCGAACTCCTGCGCGAGGCGCAGGAACGGGAGCTGTAAATCTCGTGGCTTGTCATACCGGACTGGCGCCGGCGACCGGAGCCGCGTCGCAAGCCCCGGCTGCCGCCATCACCCGTCCGCCGGTTGCAGCGCAAACCAGGCCCTCATCTGGTAGCTGCACTGGCATTTCGACGAGCCATCGGGAACCAGCACCAGACCGTTCGCCGGAATCGCATTGATCCAGCAACTGGGTCGTATGCCCCCGTAGTTTTCCGTGCCGGCGTCACGCGACAGGTCTTTGTAGCCAAGCGTGGCGGAACGGAACAGCATCAGATGGGTCGACGCCGAAATCTGACCGCAGCCATAGGAGCGCTCCAATTCGAACGGCACTTCCTCGCCGGTGATCAGGTTCCAGGCACCGCCCTGGGCAAAGATTGTGTAGTCGTTGATGAGCGGTCGCGTCTGGTAAGTGGCCGCGTGATCCCAGCGGCGTTTGCCGGTTTCGATATCGATACCGGCCAGTCGTCCGCCGGTCTCCGAGGGCAGGCCGAAAAAATTGTGGCGCACCGCCTGGTAGTTCATCATCAGGGTCGAGTGCGCTTCGCTGACCGCCAGCTGGGTCGCGAAAATGTCCTCGTCATTGCGCCACAATTCCTCGCCCGTTTTTGAATCGAACGCGATCAACACACCCGGCGGCACTTCTCCCGCCGGCAGTTTCTTATCATGCTTGCCACCGCGTTTCGGATTGGCGACGTGGTCAGTTTCGACCAGCGGACGGTCGACGATAAACACCCGCTCTGCGGTCACGGCGATGGCGTTATTGCGAATCGAATGACGGGGATCGAACTGCCACTTCAGTTCACCGGTTTTCGCATCGAGCGCAAAGAATCGCAGCGACTCGGTGCGCAGTTTGCTCAGGCTGTAGCGCGGACTGACGCGATGTGAATCATCGAGCACCGACCCGTAGAGCAAGCCATCGCTGTAGGCCAGAAAGCCCCAGTTCTGATTATCACCACCTTGCGGCGCGGGAGCCGCAAACTCGCCGAGCAGCTCGCCACTGAACAGATCGATGCGAAAACAGCGGCCGCCATTTTTCAAAAACACGGCATCGTCGCTGAGGCAGAAATTGCTGCCCGTTTCACCGACCCCGACATCGTGATGAATGCCGTCGTAGTCGGCGAGATTGCCTTCCATGTCAAAGGTCCACAGCATCCTGCCGTTGTAGGCGTCGAGGCAGGCGATGGCGTTGATACCACCGACCACCATGCAACCGCGATGCACCAGCGGCGCGGGCCCCTGGCCGTGACGGTTGGGAATTTCAAACTCGACGTCCCGGAACCAGAACATCGACAGCGGCCCTTTGATCGCCGCATCGTCGGAACACAGCGTGTTCGCCGGATTGGAATTCTGATGGGTCCACGACCCCGATCCCTGCAGCGGACCGCGCTCGTCGAACTGCATCGCCCCGACCCGCCCGGTGCAAACGATACCGCCGGACGGGCGCTGAATGCGCTGCATCGCTTTCTGTATTTCGTCCGACAGTGCCCCCTCCAGCGACTGTGACGACACCACCAGGTTGGCGAAGTATTTGGGAAATGCCAGCGTCGCAGGGTCGGCGTGCACGACGGTCACCCTGCTGCCGTAAAGCCCGAGCTCACTGAGCCGGCGACGGGCCGTTGCCACTTTACGCTCATCGCTCTCCACCGCATAGATCTGCAGGTCCGACTGCTTCGCCAGCTCGATCGCCAAGTCACCCCTGCCGGCGCCGAGGTCGACACAGAAGCCGGCGCTGACGTTTGAGCCCTGCAAAATTTGTTCCGCCGCAGCCACAGCCGCAATCGTCGAATCCGAAACTCCTGCTTCCGGCCCGGCCCCGACCACGCCGTCGCGGGCTGTCGGATCGCCATCGAAACAGTAGATCAGACCCTGATCCGTGCTCACCACCAGGCGACCGTTCGCCGCCGCCAGACCGAGTGCCTGGCCCTCGACTTTGTGCGACCACCACACCGTGCGTTGACCGGCATAGTCAACCGCACTGACGCGACCATCCTCGCCACACACGGCATCCCGACCGGCGACGATGAAGTCGAGGATTTCCGCCTCCATGGTGATCAAGCGACTCTCCTCAAGGCGCCGGACTTTCTGCGGCTGCCCCTTGCGATCGATAACTTGAGCATCCTGCCACCGCGAGGCCTTCAACGATCGACCGGTCGCCTGCACCACTCCATCGCCGACCGCCACCACCGGACCGTGGCCGATCTGCGAACTGAGCTCACCGCTTTCGAGATCGAACAGGCAGCCCGCATTGACCAAATACTGATCGGCCACCATCGCCCGCGAACCGCCACGCTGCTGATTTTTCTGCAAATGATAGTGTCGCAACCTGCCGTTGCCGCGATCGAAAAATGCCGGCACCGCACGCCCCGTCGGCACCAGTAACTGATCACCGCTCACCACCAGATAGCCCTGAGCCGACACGCCACTTTCCGCTTCGGCCCCGCCGTGCGGCTGCGCCATGAAAATTTTTCCGGTCTCGCCATTCGACCATACCGGCTTGCCGGTTTTGGCGTCGAGTGCGTGCAGGTGCACGCCATCACTGGGCCAGACTCCCGCCGAAAAATACACCACGCCATCCATTACCACGGGTCCACCGCGAGCCGGCCACTTGGAAATCATCCGCTCGTTGCCAAGCACCAACGCGCCATCCGGCCCGCCGCGATGTTTCCACAGCACCGATCCATCGATCAGCGCCAAGGCATACAACCAGCCGTCGTCACTGACCACAAACACACGATCCTGCCATCCAAAGGGCGCAAAGCGAACCGGTGCCCCGGTGAAAAACGTCCACTTGGTCGTGCCGGATTTGCCATCGATGGCATACACCTGATCATCGACGGAACTGCCGAACAGCACGGTGTCACCCATGATGATCGGCTGAAATACCCGGTCAAAATCGATCCGCTCCGAGGTTGGCCAAGCTGGCCGCGGCGCCTGTGTCGAACGATGCACCCAGCGCAGTGCCAGTTGATTGGGGATCGACTCTGCAGTGTAGCCACTGCGCGCAGAATCCGCCCGGTAAGCAGGCCAGTCCTCAGCCGCGACCGGAATGACTCCGGTAAGCACAATCAGGTGAAGACTCAGCGCAGCTCGCAATTTCATCGGATCACGATAGCAGCCCGCGCCGGCAATCGGCAATCACGCGCTCGCGGCGGAAGGCTCTGCCGGATAATCAAGACCTGAAGCCCCTTCCTAAGCGCCGTCCCCGTCCGGCTTGCAGGACCTCCAACCTCCAACCTCCAACCTCCTGCCGCCTGCCGCGACATCCCCGGTTCCGCCGAGCTGACCGGACGGGAACGCGCTGCCCCGGCGACACCAACCGGCGATAAAGAGAAGGCGTTCACCGTCAAGCACTGAGGCTTGAAGCAAATTGCGGATTTCGCTAGCATCGATTCGACATTACGGTCATAACACCATTCCCCCCCTGCCGGCGCTTGCTGCGCCCCCTTCATCACTGCTTGCTGAACCCGTTCAGATTCACGGCAGCAAAGTTATCTGCGCATCCAGTCGCGGGTGCTGATGAACTGTCAGCCGTGCCTTGCGGGCTACTACTACCCTACCCATTTATGAAATATATTTTAATCATCCTGCTGTTTTCGTTCGGCACATCCCGGGCGGCAGAATTTGACGATTTGCTCGAGCAATTGTCGGATCATCTCGAAGAAAACACAGAGCTGAGCCCGGAGGAGCTCACCGTTTTAGAAACGGCAATCATCGAAGAAGCCCCTGCGGTTGCAAAGGACTTCCGGCTTTTGACCCGATCATTGGATCTGGTGGCAAAATACGATGAAGAACATGAGCCCCTGTTTCTGAATGAAAAAACCAGAGGGGGCTTTTCGAGGACGGATAAGAGCGGCCTGGAACTGGAGCATGTCATATTCCAACTTCAGCAGGCGATACTGGATCATGGCTATAGTCCCGAACATATCAAAGATCACCACGAGGAGCTCGATTCCAGGGCGTTCGCCAGTGCCAGCTACTTTCCGGGCGAAGTCGCTCCGCCAGACGATTCGCGAAAAGTCTACAACGTCAAAGTCGATGCCTCGCAGCTTCCCCCTGACGGTGCCCCGCTCACCACCGATGATTCACCGGCCCGCCGCTGCACCGGTTGGTATGTGCCTCCGGGAACGGTGGCCGAGCTGAAGGTGCCGGCAGACATCGTCAACAAAGGCTACACCATTCGTGTCGGCGCCCACACCTGGGACCTCGCCAAAAAACCGGTGATCAAAAGACTGGACCGGGTTTCCATCGTTTACCCGGTCGACGAAGAGCGAATCCTGATCACCAGCCCTCTGGGAGGAGGCATCTATCTCGAAGTCCCCCCGAATGCCGACAGCGGGGTCTGCGAAATCTACGCGCGAAACATTGTCGAAGCGCCTTTCTTTTCCGCGCGCCCGTTTCACCAGACAACGCTGGATGAATGGTTAAAGACGGAACGGAAAAAACCTGCCCCCTGGGCGGACTTCGAATCCGAAAAGTTCATGATGCAGGTGCCGAGCTCCTGGATCTCCAATTTCAAAACTCCCGACACACTCACCGCAGACTACGACAAGTGCATGGATTTGATTTCCGAAATCACCGGTCGACCGAAAGTCAGATCCAAAGTGGTACTGTATCATCAGATCGACGTGATCATGCGCGGCGGGGCCTTCTTCCCGGGCTACCCGCAGTCGAACTACAACTGGGACCCGTTAAAAGAGGAAGATGGAAATAAGGATCACTGGTTTTTAAAAGGCCCTCAGTTCGCGAAGTACGAGCTTTTTCATGAAATGGGCCATATGGAAAGAATCACCAAATTCAAAGGCGAGACGGAAGCGCTGGTTAACTTCCTTTATGTCTATGTTCACAATCGCGGGTTCGACGTTGAGTTGGAAACGGCCTTCAGCCGATCGCGAGGTGGCGGCGATGCCACAACGATTGAAGTCGCGGCGGTCGATCGAATGATCACTGAAACCTTTCGCAACGGGCAGCCGCGCAACACCACCAACCGCCCCGGAGACGAAGTCAAGTATCAGCAGCGTGGCTATGGGCACTACGCCGACATCGCAAAGCTCTTTGGCTGGGATCCACTGTTGCAGTTCGCCGCCGAAGATCACGAAAATTATCGACGCGGCGAGGGCTATCCATCGAATCCAAATGAAGATCCAGCTGACAACAGGATACTTCGTTTCTCGATTGCAGCAGGCGCTGATCTAAGGCCGCTGTTCCAGTTCTGGGGAATTTATCCGGAGGACGAATCGGCTTTGGCGAGGGACATCAAAAAGCACGACCTGGAACCCTCTCCCGAGGTTTATGAGCGATTGAAATACTATCGGACACTGATTCCGAAAAGTAACAGCGATTTCAAAAAACACGCGCTGACGATGTATCCCCGCTGTGAACAGCCCGGCCGGACGTTGATGGAACGAAATCCGTTATTTGGCCACGGCTGGTACCATGAGTGGTTGGACATTTACAACGACTCTCACGGTGAAGCCGCGCTCGCGGCATTGGACCACATCATCGAGACGTTCTACCCCGACGCCGGATAGCGACCCCGGCTTCCTGTAAAAATGCTGTCGGTAGGCGTAAAGACTTTTAGGCAAACAGTCTAATCACGCTCCGCCAGGTGACTGGCTCAGCCCTCGCCACCCGTCGCCTGCTGCACGCCGGGCGATTGATACTCGCTGCTCAAATGGGAGACGAACTCGAACAGGTCCCGGCGCCGGTCTTCGATCGGGGTGACCGAGCCGCTGGCACGGGAGCGGTAAAGGTCGGAAATGTCGAGATCGGTCACCAGTAGTGTCTCAATGTTAGGGTCGGCTTCGGCCTGAATGCCGTCGCGGGCGAATTCGAAATCCGACGGCGTAAACACCGCGGCGCGGCCGTAGTGGATATCCATGGCCGGCACGTCGGGCAGATTGCCGACCACTCCGGCGGTGGCGACGTAAATTTGATTTTCAATGGCACGCGCGGCGGCGCAGGTGGTAACGCGCAGGTAACCCTGGCGGTTGTCGGTGCAGTACGGCACCAGCAGTAATTCGACCCCCTGATCAACCAGGTAGCGGGCGGCCTCGGGGAATTCGACGTCGTAACAGATCAGCACGCCGATGCGCACCTTCGGTGTCTGCACGACCACCAGGGAGTTGCCACCGTCAATGCCCCACCAGGTTTTTTCACTCGGCGTGATGTGCAGTTTCGGCTGAGAAAGATGGCTGCCGTCCGGACGAAAAATCATCGCCACATTGTGCAGACTGCCGTCCTCCTGCTCGACCGGATGAGTTCCGGCGATCACATACAGCCCCTGCTCGCGCGCCAGAGCACTCATCAGTGCAATGAACTGCGGCGTGTACTCGGCCAGACGGCGAATGCCTTCCCGCGAGCCCATCGCCTCGTGCGCGGACAGCAACTGCACGCTGAGCAGTTCGGGAAACAACACAAACTCTGCGCCGTAATCTTCGCCGGCAGTCTCGACGAAGTAGCGCACCTGAGCGGCAAACTCCGCGAAATCGGCAACCTTACGCATTTTGTATTGCACGCAGGCGACCCGCACCTTGCGATCCTCATCGTCATCGACCTGATAATCGGGGTTGAGCCATTCTATCAGCGAGGCGCAGTTTTTGCTGCGCGGATCGCGGATATAATTCTGCATGATGCCGCGCACCACGAAGCCCTCGCGCAACTGAAAGCCGAGCACCGGGTCAGCGATTTTTCCATCCTGAACCTGCCAGACATATTCCTCGGGAGTCAGATTCTCCGCGTGCTCGGCGTAGCGATACAAACGTCCGCCGCCGAGGATACGACGCAGGTTCATCCGCCGGCACAGTTCGCGCCGCAGGCCGTAAAGGATGCGCCCGATGCCCTGACCGCGACAGGCGGGGTCAACGTAAACTTCGGCACCGTAGAGCGTATCGCCCTGAGGATCGTGATTAAAGAAATAGCCGTCATCGGTGATGCCGTAGTAGGTATGATGGCGCAGCGGATCGGTACCGAGATGCACGATCAGGCTGGACGCGACGCCAACGATGCGGCCTTCGAACTCGGCGACGATCTGGCCTTCACCAAACACTTCCAGATGGCTGAGCAACTGATCTTCACGCCAGGCGTCATCGCCTTCGACCATCTGCGGAAAACACAGCTCATTGAGAGCGATGATGTGCGGGATATCATCCGCCACCGGATTTCTCACGGTCAGGGTTCCGGCGGGCAGGTCAAAGGTCTGTGGCTGCATAGGGGTGACTGACAGTGACGGCGATTCGGCCGGCATGCAATCCAGTCTTTCAGGCTGAACTTGACCACCTTGTCGCACCGTGGTCCGCCCGAAAGGCAGCGAAGTGCGTTCACGGTTGAGGTTGAACCGTCCCGGCATCCAGATCTGACCGGCCGATCCATTCCCGGACTACCGCATCGTAGTCTGCCGGAAACTGGTGGCCGATGCCCTTCATCACCACCAGTTCGAAATCGACCTGCACGGCATCAGCAGTCGCTTTCATGGTTTTGAACTGCTGCATAATGACCGGTCGAGTCCAGTAACTGTCTGTGTCGCCGTAGAGTCCCAGAAAGCGGCGGGAGCGCAAGGCCTTGCGCTGGAGATTACTCAGCCAGATTCCGCCATCGGCGAGAATGAAATGCTGGAAATGTTTCAAGACAGTTTCGTCCTGTCCTGAAACCAACACTGCCGTGGTATGCGCTCCATTGGAGAACCCGCCCATCACGTTCCCGGTTTTGCGGGCATTGGGGACGACCTCAAAAAAGCGCGTCAGCATCTTCGCGTAGGCGTCCGAGATCGTCTCGAAATCATCCATGCCGATGAGCACACCGCCGAACAGTTCGTCCTCATCCAGCACCGGGCCGCGCCGAAACAGCGGCAGCGACACTGCGATGTAATCCTTGCCCTGCGTGATCCGCTGCGCGCGGCCAAGGCCGCTGCTTACCATCCCCCTGCCGTCACCGCCGGTGAGAAACACAAACACCGGAAACGACTTCTCCGGAGCGAAATTATCCGGCAGTCGGTAGATCAGCGTGCAGTCCCGCGCTTCACCGGTCGCCAGAGTAAAAAGCGTCGGACCGATGTCGGGAAATTTGAGTTCATGGGTCGTGCCGGGCGTCAGCGAAGCTGGAGGCGAGTCGTCAGCTGCGCAGCAGCGAAGCTGCCCTTGCACCAGCATCCCCCAAGCAATCATGAAAAAGGTAAGTCGTGAGATGCAACGCTTTGCCATGCCAGATAGAACCACAGTTGATGAAAGAACGCACTTCAATCCATCACCAGCGACTCAGGTTTACCCGTTGTTCCCGCCACTGACTCCTTCGAGTCTCCCGGCAAGATTGGCATATCTCTGCAAGTCGCGACTCGACAAAACCGACCAGCCTAACTAAAACCGGCAACGGCTCCCACCACCCGAATGGGCTACCCGTTAATCCCGACAGAGAACCCCGGGTCTGCGACCCGGAATCCTTCAATCGACGGAAACTACCGATGCAACTGAACGAAATGAAAACACCCGCCCTTGCCCTGCTCTGTGCAGTTCTCTTACCCGGCACCGTTACCACCGCTGCGGCTGAAGAAGTCGCGGACCAGGTCAGCCTGAGCAAATACCAAGTCGAAGCAACCGGTAACCAGGTCTGGGTTTACCTGCCGACCGATGCCCCCGCCGACCAGCCCCTGACCACTGTGTTGATCGCCGTTGCCGGCACGCCCATGATCCACGGCCTCGAACTGGCCGACGGTGACTCGGTCGAACACATCCCCTACGCGCAAGCCGGATTCGCGGTGGTCGCTTACGGGCTCACCGGCCCTGTCGAAGACGATGCCAGCGACGCCAGTTACGTCGAGAGCATCGAGAGTTACGTCGAACGCGAAGGAGGACTTCTCGATGCCGTCGATGCCCTGAAACTCGCCACAGAAAAACACCCGGCAGTCGGTGCCGGCCCGGTGTTCGTCGCCGGTCACAGCTCCGCCGGGCTGATCGCTTTGAACCTCGCCCGACGATCACGGAATTTTGCCGGCTGCATCGCCTATGCGGCACCCACCAATCTCGAGAACGAGGTCGACCCCGATCTGGCTGAAGCCCTGCAGAAATACATTCCCGGGTTCCGCAAGTTCGTGATCGAGAACTCGCCGGTGCGCAATGCCGCGCAGATCAACTGCCCGGTTTTCTTCTTTAACGCGCTCGACGATTCCCGGGTGCCCCCGCAAAGCGTCGCTGTCTATTTGAAAACACTGAAAGCTGCCGGCAAACCACTCAACCACCTGCAGGTCGAAACGGGCGGTCACTACAATTCAATGATCGAGCAGGGCATTCCCGCCGGCATCGAGTGGATCCAGGCGCAGTTAAAAATTTCCCGGGACTCTGCCGCCGACGGGCAGTGATCCACACGCCGGCAACATCGGCCCGGCCCGCCCTGGCGGACCGCAGCGCTAACGGATACTCAGCAGGGTCTCAAACGTGGTAATAAACTTGCGTGCTTTCCCGGTTATTAAACTGACACCCTCGCGGGAACCCTTTTCAATTTCGACGAAGCTGTTGCGCAACTCTTCGTCGTCCGGCTGAAACTGATAGTGGGCCATGGCCCATCCCCCGAACTGACGCTTCTCAACGTCGGCGGAGTAGATGGTGAAAACGTCCGTGTGGCGTTCATCGACGCAGATTTTTGCGAAGATTTCTTCCACCGCCTGCTTTGTTCCCTCGAGAACCTGCATGAAATGATAATCTTCGTAGATCAGCAGACCCGAGACTCCCGAGCGCTGATTGTTGCGCTGCGAAGTTTGCAAAATCTCCGCCAGCGTGGACGCCTCTACGTGCGCCGTCGCCCGACTGAAATACAAGAGTTGAAAAATTGAAGAAGCCATTGAATCCGCCGAAAAAAATGAGCACATCCGCCCACCTGATAATTGCTGATACAAACCAATTATGGCTGACACAAGGCAAATCTCAGACCGGTGAACTCCGGGCAAGCGCGCATTCCCTCCAGTTTTCCTTATCCTGCTAACCTGATTAGCATCAAAGTCATACGTTTAGCAGCTTGCGCAACACCGACGGACTGGCCGGCTTCACCAGGTGGTGATCAAAGCCGGATTCTGCTGACCGGGCGCGATCCTTGTCCGAGCCCCAGCCCGATACCGCAACCAGTAGAGGAACGTGATTGCCGCATTCCGAGCGGATGATACGTGCCGCGTCGAAGCCGCTCATGACCGGCATGCCTAAATCCATGAGAATCACCTCCGGCGCCCACTGCCGGGTGACTTCGACGGCTTGCTGTCCATCAGCAGCACAGCGAACCTCATGGCCGATCATGGTGATCATTGTCTGCAGCGATTCGGCGGCGACCGGATTGTCATCCACCACCAGCACACGCCTGACGCAAACGGCCTTCCCGTCGCCACCGCTCCGGTCGTTCCCGTTAGACACGGCGACAGCGCCTTTTTCAAGAGGCAGGCGAACCGTAAACCGGCTGCCTTTGCCTTCGCCATCGCTGGCGACGCGGATACTTCCGCCGTGCATTTCGGTCAGCGACTTGACCAGCGTCAGACCGATGCCGAGCCCGGCATAGCCACTCTGCGTTTTACGGTCGACCTGAGCGAACATTTGAAAGATTTGCTGCTGCTGTTCCGGATCGATTCCCACGCCATCGTCCTCAACCGAAACCAGAACCACATTCTCATCCTCGTCGATACTGGCACTGAGCCGGATGTGGCCCGGGCCCGGAGTGTACTTTGCGGCATTGTTCAGAAGATTGGAAAAAATCTGCGCCAGACGATTCGGATCGGCGTCGAGAACAATGGCCCGGTCGGGCAGGTTGAAGTCAAAGACATGCCCTGCCGCTTCGATCACCGGCAGGGATTCCTCACAGGCGCTTTCCAGGACTTCGCGCAGATCGACCGGCCTGGTTTTTAACTCCATCTTGCCCCTCGAAATTCGCGAAACATCCATGAGATCGTCGATCAGAACAATCAGCTGCAGCAGCTGCCGCTCCATCATGTTGCGGGTCCTCTCAACCACGGCGGCATCTTTGCCCTCGGCCATCTTCAAGATCTCCAGACCGGTGCGCAGCGGTGCCAGTGGATTGCGCAGTTCGTGAGCCAGCATCGCCAGGAACTCGTTTTTCCTGCGATTCGCCTCGGACAATTCCGCGGCGATGGTGCGCAGTTCCATTTCAGTTTCCTTTTGCGACGTGATGTCGAAAACGATCCCGTCGAAGCGCGCCACCCGGCCGGCCGGGTCAAAACTGGGCATCCCGGTCGACCTCAGCCAGCGCACCGTCCCCGAGCCCGGATCAACGACCCGATGCTCAATGTCGTAGACCGTCCGCGTCTCGATCGAATCGGCGAGCGCGGCTCGCGCGTCTTCGCGATCGTCGGGATGCAGCCGCGAATAAAACAGCTCCATCGTCAGATCGGTTTCCGAATCGAAAAAAAAGAGCTCCCGCGTGCGCTTGTCCCAGTTGAGCTTACCGGAGGGAAGCCCGGTTTGCGAACGCCCGACACCGGTGGCATCGAGCACAAATCTCAGATGCTCGTCGAGATCGGCGATACGTCGCTGTGCCTTACGCCGCTCGCTGACGTCCCGGAAGATCAGTGTGGCGCCGATGATCTCGCCGCGGTGATTCCGGATCGGGGAAGAACTGTGATTGATGGGACGCTCGTTGACTTTGTCGCCGCGACCGATCAGCAACAATTCATCAAACGACCAGTGAGCCTGCTCGCGACGCAGCGCCTGAGCAATTGGACTCTCCACCTCAGCTCGCGTCGCCACATCGACGACCTGGAAAATTTCCTCCAGCGGCCGGCCGATAGCATCGGCTTCGCCCCATCCGGTCAGTGTCTCCGCGGCCGGATTCATCGAACGGATGATACTCCTGGTATCGGTGACGATCACGCCTTCGGCGATGCTGCTCAGGGTGACGCGCAGCCACTCCTCCCGCTCGCTCAGCGTTCGCTCGGCGTGACCGCGACGTTGAATCTCAGCTCCCAGATCCTTGATGCGGCGATTCAGCGCATCGAACTGCTTCACCGTCGCCTCCTTCGGCAGCAGTCTGACGAATACTTGTGCCGGAGCAGTGTCGCTGGCCCGGGCGAGCAGCGCGCCCTCGCAACGGTGCGCAACGAGCGCGCCGTCGGAGTCGAGCAAGTCAACGGCCCCGAGCACCAGACTGCCGCTGCGTCGACAATTCTTCAGGTAACCCTCGACATAGTGCGCCGGACTCGCCACCACGTCGGCAAACATTTTTCCGGGCGATACCGGATAGCGACCGGTGAACGAACGATTGGCAGCCAGAATCCGACCGCTTCCTTCGAGCAGCAGAACGGGTTCGGGCAGGTGGTCGGCAAACTCTCGAAATTGCTCGGCGTTCACTGCAAGGGGTCAGTCTTTGAAGTATTCGCGCCCGTCCGCCTCAGCAGCTTCGGGCGTCGCCTGGAGATAAACAACCACCCGGCAAGTCGGCGCACCGGTAGCAATGGCTTGTTCGATGACCACTTTGGAGTAACCGAGATTATCTGCGCTGATGCTGCCGAATACATTCGACGTCATCATGCACAGCGCCGGCCGGCCTTCGACCTTGTCGCCAAAAGGACAGGCACGATTGCCGAGAACGATTTTCTCGTCGTCCTGCTCGATAATGTAAAAGTCGCCCTTGATACGACGCTTCAGGTCGACCAGGACTTCGCTGACCTGCTGCCGGTTCAAGCCACTGACTCCCAGCGCTTTTTGATAACTCCGGTTGATCTCGTCGCCCATTTCCTGCCCGACCAGACTGATGAAGCCCGAGGCCTCGTCGAGACCGACGATATCCTGCAAGGTCCCCGACAGGTGCCGCAGCAGATTGCGCAGAAATAGATCGCGCTCAAGGGGGATGGAGGCTTCTTCCACAGAAGTGCCTTTCGCGGGGGATTCGGACATGACAGATTAAAGTTATCTCAGGCGTCGTCCAAATATTCAAGCTCGATCGTTCATCGCCCCCTTCCCAACCCGCTCTGGCTGTGCCAGTCGCATGATGGTAACATCGCTTACAGGCTCGACAACAGCCCGGAAAGTCGGCTTACTGACACTTCCCCCCCTTTTTTAATGAGTCTTTCACGTATCCTTGTCGTCGACGATTCACCGGCCTCTCTCGAATCGCTGGCGATCTTCTTTGAATTTGAGGGCTTTGAAGTGCGCACTGCGGCCAATGGCAGACAGGCCGTCGAGATCACCCGCGAGTTTCAGCCCGATCTCATCTTGATGGACCTGAGAATGCCGGTTCTGGATGGCTACGCGGCGGCCCGCGAGATCGGTGCTCTCGAACTGAGTTCGCAGCCGATTCTTGTGGCGCTGAGTGGATGGGACCTGGATGACGAGCGGGCCGAACTGCGCGCCGCGGGCTTCACTCGCGGCCTGCCCAAGCCGGTATCGCCCGCAGAGTTGCGCACCATGCTGACCGACGTCGCTACCGCCTCGTGATCGCGGCAGGAGGCGGACGCTGTCCGGTCGGTAATCGATACCTTTAAAGCGTATCGTTGCCGTTGCTGTCGGATGCATGATCCGTGGCGACGTAGTTCCGGTTATTTCCGGTAGCGACGGCTTGCCGCTTGTCAGCCCCGGGGAACAATTCGGTGATCGGTCGAAACTGGTTCAGGTCGTGTTGCGAGTTCCCGACCGAAGTCGTTTCCGGTTCAACCGCGATCAATGGCGAGGGTTCAGCGACGGACAATCTCTGCGGCAGATGGATTAAAATTCCCGTGCACAGCATAACCAGCAAGCCGCAGGTAAGCAGGCGCAGGATCATTATTTCAAAAGGCAAGGCAAACGCAGCAGGAAAATATTTCATAGCGATGCCCGCTTTGCAGGAAGCTTGCCAGAATCACCGACATCTGCCACAACTAACTCACCATCAACTACCTGCAAAACAACAACTGATAACCACCGCGCCCGTGCACGCGGGAACGGCGCCCGCAGGAGGGCATTTTACAAACCGCGGAGACGCACAATGCAATGCTCAACTTGAAGCCCTGCGGCGCACGCTGCTGCCCCGTCCCGACAGCAGCCTGCCGTCACTCAGGACCGGGCCGGATACCCTGAGCGGCGCAGCAGCGGAGTAACACGCCGCGCGACGCATTTTGCAGCGCCGGCAAATGCATCCTGCAAATTTTCGAGTCGACGCATGCCGCCAGCAGATGCCCGGAAAACGCATCCTTAGACCGCAATCACTTCACTTTCAGTCAGTTGTGATGCGCGAATAAAAATTGGCACTGTTTCGGCATAAGAGGATCCTGCCATGAATAAAAAATCCAAAAGAAAAGCCCAACTCGCCATCCTCGACTATCGATTCTTCGGAAGTGCAGCCGCCGCAGTCACCCTGCTGGCACTGCCTCTTCCCACCCTGAATGCTCAGGACGTCGATACGACAGTGACCACCGAGACCACGACTACCGCCAATGCTGACGGCAGTGTAACGACTGAGATGAGCACCACCGAAGTCAAGGAGTTCAAGCAGGCACTCACCAGGGGTTATAAAATACCCAGGGCCCGCTACACCTACCTCCGGCCGGTGCCGCAAAAAGTCATCACCACACTTCCGGAAATTCCCGAAGGCAGAGAGTACCGCTACTTCGACGGCACGGTGTATGTCATCAATCCACAAGGCTACGAAGTTGTAGACGTCATCACGGTCGACCGGGATCTGGTCAATCGTTCGACGACGACCACATCGACCGATGTCGACGGTGACGGCGACTTCGACGTCACCACCTTCAAAAAGGAGCTGGTCCCGGGCTATGTCATCCCGGAGAAACGCTACACTTATTTGAAGCCGGTGCCGGAGACGATCATCACCCGTATTCCGGCGGCGCCCGAGGGCGTGGTTTATCGCTACCTGGACGGCACGGTGTACTCCGTGAATCCTGAGTCCTACAAAGTGATCGATGTCATCAGCGTCGAAACCACTACTGAAACCACCACCCGCACCAACTGAGAAACGCAATGCGGAACTGCAGCTCCGCCATAAAGCCAGTGAGACAGGTCGACTCCCAAAGGGTCGGCCTGTGCTCCTGTTTCAACGACAAGCGAGGCTCACTGAGCCAGCCGTGCCGCGGCCCTTCCCTTGCCGCGGCCCTGCTTTACCCGTTGCCATATCTCGGCGGATTGCGTCAGAACACCGCGCTCGCTGGCGACAGCAAGGCGGTCACCGAAGTCGTTCACAACCAATGACCTGCTCTTTCAAATTCGATCAACCAGTAGTATTTTATCACTGCAAATTCCGGCGCGCGACGTGCCATCACCGCCAGACGATGACCTGCAGCGTTTTTTGATATTCGAAGTCTATGACCAGCCGCGTCGAACAGATCTCCCGCCGCTTCCCTCAATCAATCAACCAATCATTCATTCAGGCAGCTTTAGTCGCCGATCATTTCCTGTTTCCCCATGAGCACCAACATCGCCAACCAAGGGACGGATTCAAATGTAGACACCCCGGCCGTTTTTCTCAGAGGCGGCGGCGAAATGGGACGCAGAATGCGCCAGACCGACTGGGCGGGCACTCCCCTCGGACCCGCTGAGCAGTGGCCGCAATCCCTGAAAACGGCAGTGCGGATTACTCTGACCTGCCGGCAACCGATGTTCGTCTGGTGGGGAGAGGAGTTCTACAATCTCTACAACGATGCCTACATACCGATTCTGGGGGCCAAACATCCCCACAGTTTCGCCAGGCCGGCGTCCGAAGTATGGAGTGAAATCTGGCACGAAATCGGCCCGCGCGCCGAATCGGCACTACTCGGCGACGAGGGTACTTTCGATGAGGACCTGCTCCTGGTCATGGATCGCCACGGCTACCCCGAGGAGACCTACTTTTCTTTTTCCTACAGTCCGGTACCCAACGATGACGGCGGCACGGGCGGAATGATCTGTGCCTGCACCGAGGAGACGCGCCGGGTGATCGGGGAACGCAGGCTGACATTGCTGCGGGAATTGGCCTTGCAGACCGAAAACGCAAAGTCACGCGATGAAGTTTGGTCAGGTTCAGCCCGGGCCCTGCTGTCCGATCCGCACGACTTTCCGTTTGCGGCGTTCTATTCCTTCGCCCCGGATGACAACACCCTGACGCTGAAAAGCAACGTCCGGTTGGCCGGCAACGGGTCGCCGCTTCCGCAGGTCGTCGACGTAGCTGCCGCGGATCCCGACTGGTCGCTGGCTTCCGTGCTGGAATCGAACGAGCCGGTGCGGGTCATCGACCTCAGCCAGCGCTGCGCCGATCTGCCCGGCGGTGCCTGGGAAATTTCTCCTGACCGGGCGGCGATCGTTGCCATCACCAGCCCGGGAACCGGTCGCCCCGCCGGCGTTCTGGTGGCCGGCCTCAATCCCTACCGACCGTTCAACGACGATGATGCCGGTTTTGTGCAGCTGATGACCGACCAGATCGCGGCAGTCATCGCCCGGGTGGAAGCTTTCGAAACGGAGCGTGAACGCGCCGAATCGCTGGCTGAACTCGATCAGGCAAAGACCGCATTTTTCTCCAATGTCAGCCACGAATTCCGCACCCCGTTAACGCTCATCCTGGGTCCGATCGAGGAATTGATCGCCCGGGCCGAATCCGTGAATCTTCCGGATGACGCCCTTTCGCTGCTTGATGCGGCCCACCGCAACGGCAAAAGGCTGCTCAAACTGGTCAATGCGCTTCTCGATTTCTCGAGGATCGAAGCAGGCCGCACCGAGGCTAATTTCGAGAAAGTCGATCTGGGCACTTTTACTGCCGACCTTGCCAGCAGCTTCGAAAGCGCCATGCAACGGGCCGGACTTGAATACTGCGTGCGCTGCCAGACTGACACCGACGCGACCTGGATCGATCGGGACATGTGGGAGAAGATCGTCCTCAATTTAATATCCAACGCATTTAAATATACTTTCGAGGGCAGGATCGAAGTCAGTCTGGACATCGACCACGACAACGACCGGGCGGTCCTGCAGGTATCCGATACCGGCACCGGCATCGCTGCCGACCAGCAAACTCATCTGTTTGATCGTTTCTACCGTCTTGAAGGCGCCCGGGGCCGAAGCCGGGAAGGTTCAGGCATCGGCCTGGCGCTGGTCAAAGAGTTGACTCATCTGCATGGCGGGGAAATTTCGGTGACCAGTCAGGAGGGCAAAGGCAGTTGCTTCAGCGTGGCGCTGCCACTCGGCCGGGATCACCTTCCCGAGGATCAGGTGGTCGTAGATGAGCCGCCTGCGCCGACCGCAAGCGGCGACTCAGCCTATGTCGAAGAAGCCATACGCTGGATTCCCGGAGCGACCGCCAACGACGATTCCAAAACCACTTCAGCCCCAAATCATCGCGTCAGAAAACCCAACGTCCACGTCGAGGGGCTGCCGCGCATCCTGCTGGCGGATGACAACGCCGACATGCTCCAGTATCTGCAACGGCTTCTTTCGAGGAGCTACAATGTCCTGCCCGTCACCAATGGAATGCAGGCACTGGAGGTGGCCCGGGCGGAAAACCCCGATTTGATCATCTCCGACATCATGATGCCGGAGCTCGACGGCATCGGGCTGTTGGAACGCCTGCGCGACGATCCGGTTACGGCTCAGATTCCGGTCTTCTTTCTCTCGGCGCGAGCCGGGGAAGGCGACCGCATTGCCGGCATTAAGGCCGGCGCGGACGAATACCTGGCAAAACCTTTCAGCGCTCGCGAGCTGGTCGCCCGGGTTGACGGTGCTCTCAATCTGGCGCGAGTCCGGAAAGAGGCCAGGGCGCGTGAGAGGGAACTCGAAGAGGAAACCGCTAATGTTCTGCAGAGCATGATGGAAGGCTATATCGCCTTCGACTCCGAATTCACTTTCCGGGCGGTGAACGACCGTGCGGCGAGCATACTCGGCATGTCGCGTTCGCAGTTGATCGGTCAAAATCAGTGGGAGCTTTTTCCCGATCTGAGAGGATCGATTGCCGACAAACAGTATCACAAAGCCCTCAACGAAAAGGTCCCCGTCTATTTCGATATTTACTACGAACCGTGGAATCGCTGGTTCGACGTCGGCGCGTATCCGGCCAAAAACGGCGGCCTCGATGTTTACTTCCGGGACATCACCAAACGGGCTAAGGCTGAGGCCATTCTCGACGGCCAGAAAAGGGCCCTCGAGCGGACCATGCAAATGGCTCCTCTGTCGTCGGTGCTCGATATCCTGGTGAACATCGCCGAGTCGATGACCGACACCGAGGTGGTGTCATCGATCCTGCTGCTGGACGAAGACGGCAGCCGCTTGCGCGTCGGTTCAGCCCCCGGACTGCCGGACGAATACAACGACGCCGTCGACGGTCTTGAAATCGGACCCTGTGCCGGTTCCTGCGGCACGGCCGCCTTTCTCGCGGAAACGGTGATAGTCAGCGACATCGAAAACGATCCTCTGTGGGCGGATTACAAACACCTCGCACTGAAGTTCAACCTGCGCTCGTGCTGGTCGACGCCGATTCTTTCCACTCAGGGTAAAGTGCTGGGGACCTTCGCGCTCTATCAGCGCGCAGTCTCCGATCCCTCGCCGACCGACATGACCATGGTCGAACTGCTCGCCAACACGGCCTCGGTAGTCATCGAACGCGAACGCGAACGGGGCGAACGGCTGAAGATCGCCGAATCGCTGAAAACTGCCGATCGCCGCAAAGACGAATTTCTGGCCACGCTTGCCCATGAGTTGAGAAACCCGCTCGCCCCGATCCGTACCGGTCTGGAAGTGTTGAAGATGCAACACGACGATGCCGAAGTTTCCGCAAAAGTTCGCGACATGATGGAGCGTCAGTTGAAGCAGTTGGTGAGGTTGGTCGACGACCTGCTCGACGTGTCGCGCATCACCCGGGGAAAACTCCAGCTTCGCAAGCAGTTGGTCAGTCCGGCTGAGGTCCTCAGCAATGCCATCGAAGCTTCTCAGCCGTTTCTCGACGAAGCCAAACACCGCTTCAGCGCCTCGCTGCCACCCGAAGATTGTGTCATCGAAGGCGACCCGGAACGTCTGGCGCAAATCTTTTCCAATCTGCTCAACAACGCCGCCAAGTATACCCGCGAAGGCGGAACCATCGAATTGCACTCCGCGATCGATCCCGACAACCAGTTGCTGCGCGTTTCGATATCCGACAATGGCGAAGGCATCTCCGCGGACATGCAGTCACACATTTTTGATATGTTCACTCAGGTCGAACCCGCGCAAGACCGGACCAGCCAGGGCCTCGGCATCGGACTGACCCTGGTCCGCTCGCTGCTCGACATGCACGGCGGTGAGATCACCGTCGAAAGCAGGGGCAAAGGATACGGCAGCACTTTTCATGTGACGCTGCCGCTGCCCGGCTCCCCGGAGCCATCGAACACAGTAGTCGAATCCTCGCAGAAGGTAGAACCCAACTCACCGGCTGCTACCAAGCCGAAAGTGCTGATCGCCGATGACAACCGCAACGCCGCCGACGTGCTCGCGCTGTTTTTCGAACTCGAAGGCTACGATGTCATCACCGCCAGTGACGGAGCCGCGGCAGTCGACAAGGCGGCGACCTTTGATCCAGACATCGTCCTGCTCGATATCGGCATGCCGATGATGGACGGCAATCAAGCGGCGAGGGAGATTCGCAAGTTGCCCGGTGGCGGGGAGAAAATCCTCATCGCGCTGACCGGATGGGGGCGCGACGAGGATCGCCGCAAAACTTCCGAGTCCGGATTCCAGTATCATTTGGTCAAGCCCGTCGAACCCAATCAGCTGCGCGAGCTGCTTGCAGAAATCACCAAACCCGACTGAAACCGCTGCGAGCCGTCGGTCGGACGGCGGTGCAGCTGTCAGGATTTCCGCAATCTACTGAAAACCATCTCGAAAAATTGTCGCCGATGGTGACGGCCGATATTGAAAAAAAATCCGCTTCCTGATAATCGATAAGTCATGGCCAGTTCACGACGCGCCCCCGTTGCCTCCGGCCCGGCACTCCACCGGATCGCGGCGCTGCTGCTGGTCCTGATCGGCAGGCTGTCGGAGGCACGCGGCGAAGAGCTGATGGTCGAAAATCTCGGCCCCGTGGAACGGCAGGCGCGCATTCGCGGTCACGCCGTTTCGCCGGGCACGAAAAACTATCCGCCGCGGCTGTTGATCGGTTTTGTCGACGGTGACGGCACCTGGATCGTCAATCTTGAGGACGGCACTTCGAGAAAAGCCGATGCTGCCGGCTTCGAAAACGACTACCTGCAGTGGCCCACGATGATCGGCGCCGACGGCAAACTGTTCTCGTCGTGCGGCGCCGGTGGCCTGTCCGTCTATGACCCCGTAACCGATTCGATCGAATATCATCGCCCCATTCCCGCCGCCCGCTGGCTGCGCGGCCTGGCAATCGGGCCCGAAGGCATGGTTTTTGTCTCCGATTACCCCAGCGGTTCCGCCGCCCGCTTCGATCCGTCGACCGGCAAAATGACCAATCTCGGTCCACAGGGCGGACCCTTTCAGACAAAAAATATCTATGGCTACTCGGTCGGCTGTGATGGTCGATTCGTTTATACGGCTGCCGGTAAAATGCCGTGGCAGGTGGTCGCCTGCGAACTTCAGTCGGCAACGCAGACCACGCTTTTCGAATACCCCACCACCGATTATCCCGAGATCCATCAGCGCGGCGACGAGGTGTTTCTCGAAGTGAAGTTGGCGACACCTGACAACGGCCAACCGGCCGAACAGTTTTTCCGCCTGCACCACGGCACTGCCGAAGCGGTCGATACCATTCCCCGATACGACGACTCCCACGTGCCCGGCGTCGACCTGCCCCAGCCGGAAATTCAGGAGATCGGCCGCACCCTCGCCGTCGATGCCGACGGCGCGGCACTGCGCTACCGACCGGCGGACGATACAGTCCCCGGAACGTGGCGCCGCGCAAGCATTCCCGTGACCGGTCAGGACATGAGCATCGAACGCATCTCCGCCCTCGCCGACGGCCGCCTGCTCATTTTCACCGGCCCTTACGGCAATGTTCACACCTTCGATCCGCGTAGCGGCGAATACGCCCCGATCGGCAATCCCGCGTCGAAGAATGTCTACGACCTGCAGGAGTTCGATGGCACGGTTTACTTCTGCGGTTATCCAAACAGCGTATTGGGGGTGTTCGAAGGCGGCGACGCCCGGTTGATCGGTGACTGGCACGAGAGCCTCAATTCCAAACACGCCCTGTTCCTGCTGCGTGGGGCCGACGGCAGAATTTACTCCGGCAATCACAACGAGCGCGAGTCCACCGGCGGCGCCTTAGGCTGGTTCGATCCCGCCACGCAATCCTTCGGCGGAATCCACTTCCCCAACGACGACTGCGAATACCTCACCGCGGCCGACGGCGGTCGCTACATCGTCTACGCCTCGGACTTTTCCGCCGACCCCGCCCATCCCGAAATCACTGCGCGCGACGGTCGGCTGATCATCTACGACACCCAGTCGGGAAAGGTCGTCCGCCAGTTTTCGCCACTGTCCGACGGCTCCGCGGGCGTCATTGTCGAAGCGGCCCCCGGAAAGCTGTTCGGACTGGGTTTACACGACAAGCTGCCGGTCATGTATCGCGTCGACCTCGACAGCGGTAGCGTCGAAAAACGCGTTGCCCTGCCCGCCAAAGCGATTCGCCAGATTGCCCTCGGCCCTGACCGCCAGGTGTACTTTTTCTGCAACGACTCGCTGCTGCGCGCCGACCCGGAAACCTTTGAGACCGAAACCCTCTGCTCCGCAACGCCCGGCCGGATGCTGTTTCTCGGCGACGACCTCTACCTCGCCGGCACCTCGCAGTTGCGCCGCATCAAAGGTGTCGCCGCTGGTCGCGCCGAATAGCCGCCACGCGAATGTTTGCATTGCAGTGCACTTCAGCAATCAGTTCCGCCGCTTAAGGCCTGACTCCGTAACACGCAACACCGGTCGGCGAACATTGCCGCGCAGTTGCAAACAAAGCGATCGGCAAGCTGCTTTCAGCGACCACTTTTTCATTTGCAGGCGATCAGAGCAGAGAGTCTGACATCCGGCCGTTAACGGGTAGCGTTGAATTCCCCCATCGGGTGGTGTAGCGAATGGTGTTATGCAAAGCTTTCGCCTGATCCCTCTGTTTGCGTTTCTGTTTGCGTTTCTATTTGCGGAAAATTGCCCGTTCGCACAGGCCGGAGAAAAGCAGTCGAAACCCGAAATCCCGGCGCTCCCACGGCAGGTGGCAAAGCTTGAGTCGATCGTGCCGAACGGGTGGCGCATTCTCGCTCAGGCCAGCGGCGATTTAAACCGTGACGATTTGCCGGATTCGGTGGTCATCGTCGAACATGCTACCGACTCAGCAAACCATAGCGCCTCGCCGCGTTTGCTCATTGTGCTGGTGGCGGACGGGTCCGCGTTAAAGGTCAGCGCAGTCAGCTATCAAACGGTGCGTCCGCGTTTATCGGGCGGCATTTGGGGAGACCCGTTCGAGGAGCTGAAGATTGAGCGCGGCACGTTCGTCGTTTCTCACTACGCCGGATCACGGGACCGCTGGGGCTACAAACATCGCTACCGCTGGCAGGATGGCGGCTGGTTCCTGATCGGACGAACCACGATCAATCACGACACACTGTCACCCGAGCACCATGAAAAGGACGAGAATTTGATCACGGGTCGCGTCATCGAGAAAGATGTCGACGCAGAGGGTAACAAGTCCGAAACCGACAAGAAGATTGCACCTGTCGCGCTGATTCCACTCGGTGCCGGCAAGTGGCAGGAGGATGGCTATTTTGAGTTACCCTAGGCTTTGCCGAAGGCGACAGGCATCACCTTCAATATCTATCCACCGACCAATGACTTTTAAAGCCCTCTTGTCTGTGCTGTGCTGCCTTCCCGCTGTCGCAGCGCCCATCTCGAATGCCGCTGAGGCTGAGAAAGCGCCGCGGGTGACTGTTAACAATGTCAGGCGCGCCTTCGATAACGGCGAGCACAACGCCTTTACCGACATGATCCGCTGGCAGGGCAAGTACTGGCTCGCGTTTCGTTCCTGCGCAGAGGGTCATCCGATCAGTTCCAAAGGTGCCGTCATCGTTCTGTCATCGCCGGACGCGAAGGTTTGGACACAGGCTTGCCGCCTCAAGGTGCCCGGCCGGGATGCGCGTGGCCCTCATTTTCTCGCCTTCGACGACAAGTTGTTTGTCTTTATCGGAGCCATCTATGCCAGCGCAGAAGCGGACACCTCGCCTTCAGGGATGAACCGGAAAAACTTCGGCTGCACCGCCTTTACCGAAGATGGCAAAACCTGGAGTGAACCGACCCGGTTAACGGGAACGGACGAATATTTTGTGTGGGGCGCTGCGAGTTATAAGGACAAAGCATATCTCAGTGGCCGCCGAAGCCGGCGCGTTGCCTCGGCGGCAGACGATGGCAAATTTGAACTCGTCGGCGAGACCGCCCTCTTCGAAAGTCGCGACGGCCTGGATTGGAAAATTACCTCGGTCTATCATCAGGACCGCGGCGACGAGACGTCGTTTCTTTTTGAACCGAATGGAGAACTGGTGGCGGCGACCCGGAGAGGCGGGCCCTATCCGGCCCGACTGCTTCGGTCGAAGCCGCCTTACCAGGAATGGATTCACAAGGACTTCCCGTTTTTCATCGGTGGACCGCTCATCAAAAAGTGGGGCGACTATCACATGGTCGGCGGTCGACGAAATTCCAGGGACGGAAAAAAGACCGGGCTCTGGTGGCTGGTTGGCGATGAGTTACAGTCGATGGCCATTCTCCCCAGTGGCGGAGACAATTCCTATCCGGGCTTTATCGCGATCGATGATCAGCACGCACTCGTTTGTTGGTATTCCAGCCACGAAAGCGATCCAGACGGAAAGGCAATCACGGCTATCTATGTCGCGGATCTGGAAATCAACCCTCCAACCCCGGCTTCCGAGGGGCGCAGTCGATAACAGAGCACGGCGCCGGAAAGCAACCCCTTGGTCTTGACATACCCGTTGAGCTTAGCTCGCAAAGAAGCTCAGTTCGAACGATTCAATGCGGTCGAACGTGAGTTGAGAAATCGGTCTGGCTCGTAGTCCACAGCCGCCGCAGCGCCTTCAAAAAGGGCTCACCTGGCGCAGCGATTTTCAGCCCCATCCGGCGCGCTGATCCTCAATCTTTCCGGCAGCGCTCAGTAGGGCCTTTGCGACTGGAGCAGACTGATCTCTGATTCCAACTTTGCCTGCGCGGCTTTAATGGCCGCGAGCTTCTGGTCATACTCCTTCAGCAGCTGATTCATGTCAGCCTGCGACTTAGTGGTGCGCCCGGATATCCTGTTGCTGGTTTGTTCGTTCACAAGACTCCTTTTCGAAGCTGCCTGGGAACGTGCATTACTTTCCAACTCCCTGACTTTTACGCGCAGCGCAGCGATCTGCGCTTCGATTTTCTGGTTCTTTTTCTGCTGACTGACACGTTCAGCATGATGTTTTTCCTGTTGCTCCTGCCTCTCAGCGGCGGCGTCGGCGTAGACCTGAGATCTCGGTTTCAGGGCATCCGGCTTTTGCGCAAGCAGAGCCGCGACATCCACCGTCGAACGGTCCGATGGAGGTCCACGAAAATGTTCTGCGATCCCGGGCGGCAGATCTTCAACCCGCAGTTTAGCGACACCGTTGGAGTGAATAATGTGAACTCCACCGGCGTCGCTACCGTTAAAAACCACGCCTGTAAAAGCGACTCCGTTGCGCAGCGAAAAATCGCTCAGTCCCTCGCCTTTTTCGAGATCCGATTTGATCTCAAAGCTTTGCCGATACGCCTCGAGGAGAAGATGATTTCTAATCAACGAGCTCTCCAGGTCGCTCGACGTGAGCCGGCCTTCGCGACTATCGGTCAGCAGCGAGTCCGAAGCCTTCTGAAAAGACCGCGCGAGTCGGGCATCACTTTCCATTTTCGAAGCTTTGGCCTGCTCCCCGGCGACAATGCTGCGTTCCCGTGAAATGGAAACTTTCAACGCGTCGATCTGAGCCTTGAGCGCATTGATCTCGCCGTCCTGCGCCCGCCCTTCATGTAAGCCGAAACACATCGCAACGACGGCGATTCCTATAGTTAGAACCTTTTTCATTGCGCGATTAAGCTCGCTGAGTCTCTGGCCAGGATCGATGGCTCATAGACCAGAGCATTCCGAACCTGCTCGCTGATGTCGGTAAACGGAATCTCGATGCGCGTGGAATCCTGTGCTTCAACCATCAGGAAATCATCAGTCACTTCGACGATGACTACGTCAGCGTAGTGGGTGCCGGAAAGCAAAGTGAGGTCGGCGATCTTTCTACCGACAAAAGACTCGCGCGTCGCCGTTCGCCATGCATCCAGGCTTTGTCTCACCTGTGAGTCCGCGCCCTCGAGTGCCTTGACGTAATCACGAATTTTCTGAGCTTCGGCGCGCGTCTCCAGCTCATTTCTGAAGTTGTGATCGAGATTTCGAATCAGAACCTCATCCTCGCGGTTTTGCGTCATCAATCGCTGTTTCTCTTCTAACAGGCTGGAATAAGTCGAGGAAAGTTCGTCAACCTCTGCCCGTAAACGGTCCGCTTCCGCCTTCTTTGCCGGATCGATCGGCTCGCTGCATCCAACCAAAAACAGCATCGGGAGCAGCGTTACCCCCAGTCTGACAGCGTAAAAAATAACAACGCTTCGATATTAGCAAATCGGTTAACTGACTCAAGATGTTTCTCCCTGTCAGCATCGACGGAATCGTGCGGCGGGAGACATTTTTTTCAGCGGCGCCCGCCCTGCCGTCACGACCTGGCGATCCAGCTCCAACCGGGCTGGCACGCGTGGTCCAAAGCGCCTACCCCCTGATCAATCTTTCGGTCTATGCGTGCCGAAACCTGGACAGGCAAACTGCACGTTGGTGACAGGCAAAAGGCACGAGCTTTCACCTAATGGACCTGCATGACAGCGGAAATAAATCTACCTAAAATGCTTACGGACAGCTCCTTACATCTACACCGCGTCACTTGGCTCAGTTAATGCGCTAATCTGAGATAACTAAGTCTGCAGTCATCTGCAGCAAACCCGCCTTCGCCATGAAAAAAACTTTATCTGCACTGCTCACAGTTACACTTCTGACAGCCCCCGCCTCGGTCGTGAATGCGGCTGACGCACGAACTGAACGATCCGGGCCAGCCACCAGTTATCGCCACGACCTGACTGCCGGGATTTCCGACCTGTTTGTGGTGCTCGCCAAAGACAAAGACAAAGACAAAGACAAAGACAAAGACAAGGACAAGGACAAGGAACGGAGCAAAGCAGACGAAAGCAGCAAGCGGGGGCCGGAGAAAGCAGCGCCCGATCGTAGCGACCGGGGCAAAGGCAACGCCAGGGACAAAAGTCCAAATCCTCCATCGACGCCACAAGGCGTCCCCACCGATGGACGGGACGAGAAAGCCAACGATTCGAAGCCACGCGGTAACGACAAGGAAAAGAGCAACGATAAGGGAAACAAAAATGCCAGGACCGGCGATCACCCAAAACCAACGCCGAAGACCGGGCCGGCACCGCAGCCGAAGTCCGAGCCGGCGCCGGCACCAACACCCCCGACCACCGCGCCGACGCCTGCCTCGAAGCCCACGCCGGATCCCGACGTAAAACCGCAGCCGACACCTGCCGGGGCCGCTGCCTCCATGAAGGACCGGGACGAAAACAAGGACAAGGGCAAGAGCAGTAAAGGTCGCGATGAAAAATCCAACGTTCCAAAACCCAAAACTGTGCCGGCTACCGTCACTGAAAAAACGACTCCGCGCAGCGGAGAGCGGTCACCGATGAAGCAGGCCGACACGCGCGATGATAAAGCGCAATCCACCGAACCAACGACCCCTGGCCGGGGTCGGATGACGCCGCAGAAACCTGCGACCGAAATTGCCGCTGACCAGCCGAAACAACTCCGGCCGAACGTCCAGCCGCCCTCAAAAGAGGTCGAACGGATGCTCAAGGACGAGCGCCAACGCGACCGCAAACTGGACGCCGTCCGGGCAAACCGGATCGACAACCAGAGCGACGCCGCCAACCTTATTGAATCGATTCTGGGTCAAGCCGGGAACAGCCCCGCCAGCCAGGGCCGCCCGCACGCTGACGACCGACACAACAATCGCCACGGCGAGCATGGACGATTGCCGGTCGAGCAGGTGGGTCGCACTACCAGCGAACGCGAGCAGACCGTGGACTTCCTGATCCGCCGCTTTGCGGGCAATGCCAGCCTCAATGACGCGCCCCCTGAATTCCATTCGCGCAGACATACCGGGGACTTCGATGATCGCCGGCCCCGTTCAGGTGGCCCGGTCGGCCGCGATGGACACATCGACCATGGACCCGATCATCAACATTTCCACGGCCCTGACCAAAACCGCCGGGTCGTTTGCTATCCCTCACGCAGTGACATCCCGCCGGTTCTGCTCGCCTCGGTATTTCTCAACCGCATTCAAGCTCAGCCTCTGCAGCAGAGCGCCTATCGCCCGGGTGCTGTCGGCGGCAATCCTGACTTCTATCAGAACATTCCAGAGAACTATCGATCTGAGGAAGCCTACGCCGTCTCTTATCCGGTCGATCCCAATTCCGCGGTGAGCCGGGAGGACATCATCTTTCAACAGGGATCAACGGCGCTTGCCGACAGCTACTCCTACGATCTGGTGGTTGACCTCGCCGAAGCAATGAAGGCACCGGCACTGCAAAACGAAAAGTTCGTAATCGAAGGTCATGCGTCCGCCGAAGGCGACTACTCAAGCAATCTGCGCCTGTCTCAGGAACGCTCCGAACGCATCGCCCGCGACCTGGTGGATATGGGCGTCGATCCCGATCGCCTGTTGCCGGTTGGCTATGGCGAAGCCGAAGCGCAGTACCCCGCCGATGGTGCCGAGCGATTGCGCTCGATGGATCGACGAGTGGTGGTGTTTCGCATGACCGATCCGGGCCAGTAAAAGTAGAGGCCGTCGATCAAGTGCACCGACATCATTGCCATCGATCGTGTACCGTCCTCCGCCAGCCAGAACAGGCCGGAGCGGCGGTCACGCAGCCATCGTCGTCCGCAGCGGAATAGATTGCCGGAGTTTACCGGCGATGCCGGAAAGCTGACAAACTTCAGATCGCCAGCGCATTTTCGGCGTCGCCAAACTGATTCACGCGCACCCCCATCCGGTCCATCAGAGCGAGGTGCAGGCGGCAAAGTTTGCGGTTGGGATCTTTACTCAAATCATAAGCCTGCCCACCCTTGATAGTGCCACCACCTCCGCCGGCGAGCACCACCGGCAGTTGCCGTGAATCGTGAGCATTGCCATCCATGAGACTGCTGGTCAGCAGGATCATGCTGTTGTCGAGCAGCGAGCGCTCGCCTTCGTTGGTCGCCGCCATCTTGGTGAGGAATTCGGCCCAGAGTTTGACCTGGAATTCATTGACCTTCTGGTAGTGTGCCAGCCGCGTCTCGTCATTGGCGTGATGCGACAGTTCATGAATGCCTGAAGTGACTCCGTCGAGACTGGGAAAGCGCATGTTCGACAGGTCGTTGTTGAGCATGAAGGTCGCGACGCGGGTGCGATCCATCTGAAATGCCAGCAGCAGAATGTCGAACATCAGCCGCAAATGTTCTTCGGAACTGGTTGGAATACCCGACTCGGGACGGGCAAAAGTCGGCTCCTTCACCGTCGGATGCCAGCCCTGACCGCCGGTCTCCGCCTGACTGATTTTCTCCGCCTGCTCGACACGCAGTTCGATTTCACGGACCGAGGCAAGGTACTCGTCCAGCTTCTGAGTGTCGCGCTGACTGAGCCGGGAGCGAAGGCCTTTGGCATCGTCGAGCACGACGTCGAGGATGCTCTTGTCGCGTTCACGATTGCCGCCGTCGCTGAACAACTGATCAAATGCCTGCTGGGGAAAAATCTCTTTCGGCGCCGGCGTGGTCGGTGTGCTCCAGGAAATGTAGGCCGAGTAGATCGAGGTAAACCCGGAGTCGGTGGCATAGCGCGGACGCTCGGTGCCGAGTACGATGCTCGGCACCGTCGTGTGCCGGCCGCAATGTGCGGCGACGATCTGATCCATGGTCACGCCGACCTCGACATCGGTGGTGGTTTTCTTGACCCTCAACCCTGACAGAACATTCATCTTCGGGTAGTGGCCGCCCTCGCCTTCAACGGTGGTCGGATTCCACAGCCCCTTAAACACCGAAACACTTTTCTTGAGCGGTTCCAGAGGTCGCAACGAATCAGCGAGCTGCATGCCGTTGGCGTCCATGGTCGCTCCCCAGTGATGCGGATTGACGCCGTTGCCGGTAAAACAGACCGCGAGACGACGCGGCGCCGGATTGGCTTTGGCGATGCCGGCTTTCGCCACTTCATCGCCAAATGCGGACATCGATTCGAACCAGGGCAGCCCGAGAGCGATGCCGGTACCGCGCAGAAATCGACGACGGGAAGTGGAGGAATTCATATCAAAAATAAAGAAAGGGCTTCAGGGATTTGCGGTGACCGCGGGCAGTTCGTGACGACGATTCAAAAACTGACGGCTGCGCACAATATCGACGATGAGAGCAGAAACCACACCATCGTCGTCGCGCAATGAGGCCTGCATTTGATCGATCAATTGGGTGTCACTCGGCAGCACTTCGCGGCCCAGCGCATAACCGAGCAGCTTGCGGCTGAAGTTACGACTGAACGACTCCCGGTTGGCAGCGAAGTACTCTCTCAAGCCGGCCATTCCGTCGAGCTGGGTGCCGTCTTTCAGTGAACCGGTATCATCGATCTCGCCACCGCCTTCGGCGCTGCGGATGCGCCCGATCGGGTCGTAGGATTCGAGCGCAAAGCCAAGCGGATCGATCCGGTCGTGGCAAACCGAGCAGGCCTTGTCCTGACGGTGCAACAGCAAAGCTTCGCGCAGCGATGCCGGCTTGAGCGCGCTTTCGTCCAGCTGCGGAACGTTGGGCGGCGGCGGTGGCGAATGGTTGCCGAGCACGACCGCGTACAGGTATTCACCGCGCAGTACCGGGCTGGTCCGGTTCGGGCGCGACGTCGCGGTCAGCACGGCACCCATGCCGAGCAACCCGCCGCGCTGATATTTCGAGACATTGACTTCGCGAAACTGGCTGCCGGTCACGCCGGGCACACCGTAAAATTTCGCCAGCCGTTCATTAAGAAAGGTCGTCTCACCGACCACCACCTCCGACACGCGACGGTCCTCGCGGAACAGTCGGCTGAAAAACTCCAGCGCCTCGCGATGCATGTCGGAGCGGATTTCGGCAGTCATCTCCGGGAACTCGTTTACATCGACGCCATCCTCGGTATCAAAACCACTGAACTTCAGCCACTGCCCCGCAAACTCGTGGGCCAGCGCCGTCGCGCGCGGATCTTTGAGCATACGCCGGGTCTGCTCCGCGAGCACTTCCGGTTTGAGCAAGGTTCCGTCGCCAGCCACCTTGCGCAGTTGCCAGTCGGGCAGCGACGACCACAAAAAGTAGCTCAGGCGCGAGGCCACTTCCCAGGAGCTAAGCGGCAGATCGCCATCGTCGGTGAGGGTCAGTTTATCCGCCTCGCCGCCGGCCGGCAGGGTTTCGGCTTTAAACAGAAAATGCGGCGACACCAGAATGCGCACCAACACTTCGCGGGCGGCGGATTCCCGGTCGAGTCCGGATTTCAGTCCCGTCTGATAGAAACCGCCCAGCGCCTGCTTGTCGGCAGCGGTCAGCGGACGCCGCCAGGCGCGACCGGCGAACTGATGCAGATGCGCGACCATCTGCTGGTCGTATTCTTTCTGCGCGGCCTCGTTGAGCTTGGAAGCCCCGGCCAGACGCCAGTCGATCTTCATCGCCTGCAACTCGGCTTTATCTCTGTCGCCGAGGATATCGCCGAGCTGATCGTCGCTGAAGTAGTAGACGGTTACGTCCGCCTTACTGCGATAGATATTTCCCGCCACTGCCTCGAGCCGGCGCTCGAACATATCGGGGAAAGCCCGCTTCATCACCGAGAAGTCCGCCATCGTCCGGCGGGCGGCATCGGTGCGGACTTTCCAGATCGTCAGCACGCCGGGCATGATCGATGTCACATCGCGCGGCGCGCCGGTAGTCATCGTCCACTGGACAGTGGCTTTTTCCGCCTCCGGATTCTGCATGTCGAGCCGGGTGTCGGCTTTGACGCGGAGCGCCGATTCGGGCAGCGGCAGCGTCAACACCTGCGGTGCCGCCAGAGCGAGAACCTGCGGTTCGATTTTGCGCCCCGGCTGCGGGTGCTTGCCGAACAATGCGTGAACCGTCTGCAGTTCCGCGACGCGCTTTTTCAGCTGCGCAGCGTTGGCCGGCGGCGGTGTTGCGGCGAGGAGTTTGCGCGACTCGGCGAGTTGTTTTTCCAGCCAGCTGAAATAGTTCACCGAGCCTTTCTGCAACTGCACCGTGATCTTGTGCAGCAACGCGATGTCACCGGCGTTGCCGTCGCCGATATCTCCGATGCAGACATGCACGACGGGCTTGCCTTTGACCTCACAGGTCATCGAGTAATTGCGCAGTCCGTCGGCGTCCTGCTGGCGGCGCTGAATGCCGCTGCCGGGTTTGTCGGGATTATTCCAGGAAAGGTGATCGGCGCGGATCACTGCAATTTGCTGAGTGACTGCCACCGGCACCTGGTTCGGCGCGGCTGCGTCCGGGCCCGGCAGTTCACGCCAGCGAACCCGCGTCAGATCGAGGAAGCGGGACTTCGGCTCCGTGCTGTTGACCAGGTGCCACCAGTTCTGCAGAAACGGCAGCTTCAGCCCGGCCTGTTTCGACAGCTCTTCGAGCGGCGTTTTAAAATGGAGATGCTTCCAGCAGGCGAGCATGTAATCGCCCTCGCGCATGTCATCGCTGTCACCCGGCAGATGCGGCGCGGCCTTTTGCTGATACCAGACATACAGGCCCTGCTGCGCGTGCGCTTTTAACTGTTCGGGACCGCGCAGGCCGATGCGGTTCGGGTGAAATTCCAAGCCGGTACCCGGCATGATCGTCGCGTGCTCTGCCAGCTGACGGGCCGCGCTCAAATATTTATCGATCGACGCCGGACTGAGGAACATCACGTCGCCGATATTGGAAAAGCCTTCACCGCCGCCGGCCTCGGACTGAAACTCTTTGGCGAGTTCGTAGTCGCCGCCGGTAAGATCGCGGATGGTGCGATCGTATTCCGCGTTGGTCAGACGGCGCATCGTAACCGGTCCGGGATCCCCGGAAAATTCCGCGGCGAGCACGTGCAGTTCCGCGGTGATCCATGCGGTGATCGACTGCTGCTGTTCGACACCGAGCGCATCGTCCTCGTCCGGTGGCATGTCGCCGTTTTCCACCGTCTCGAAGACGCGGTCCCACAGTTCAAAATGCTCCGCAAACTTCGGATCGCCCGCCAGTGCCTTGAGATCGACCTTGCCCTTGGTTTTCTCACCGCCGTGGCAACGATAGCAGTTTTCACGGAGCAGCGGCTCGATGGCTTTCCAATCCGGCGCGACCGGCTCGTTGCCGACCGCCATCTGCGGCAGCAGAACAACCGCCCCCAGGGCCGGCAGGATGTAAGATCGAAACGACATGACAGGAAAAATGGTAAGCACTACGTATGCAGCGGCACTTTCCTTTGCCGCTCCTTCAAGTCAATCGGATCTGAGGGCGCGTTACAGCCAATGAAATCCGGGCGACCATATTCGCCGCTGGCGCATTCGCGTTTCGGGGGCGATTCAATGTGGTGGCAACGTGGCCTGCCCGACTCAGGTCTCGACAAACATTTTGAAGTCAGAATACCGCGATGAAAAACAAGCTCACGACTGCAACACGACGGCGCGCCGCTGCTTGCGCCTGCGTTCTACTGCTCCTGCCAACGCTGCTGTCTGCACAGGAACCCGCTAACCGCATCCTCTCCGATGTCGCTTATAAAACCGGTTCGGCGCTGAGCCCCTACGAAGCGGAACGCAGCAAACTCGATGTCTATCTGCCGGACAGTGGCAAAAACTGGCCGGTGCTGATCTGGTTTCACGGCGGCGGACTGAAAGGCGGCGACAAGCGCGGCACCCCCACCGATGGAGTGAAGCCCGAACACATGGCCACCAGCCTCGCCCGGGCGGGTATCGCCGTGGTCTGTCCCAACTACCGCTTCAGTCCGAAGGTCGAGTTCCCCGCCTATCTGGACGATGCCGCCGCTGCCACCGCCTGGGCGAAAAGCCATCTCGCCGAACACGGCGCGAACGTCGATCGACTGTTCGTCGGCGGACATTCCGCAGGCGGGTGGATCGCCTTTATGCTCGGGCTCGATGGCCAGTATCTTGAAAAGCACGGCATCGAGCGCGGCGACATCGCCGGACTGATCCCGGTCAGCGGCCAGACGGTGACCCACTCGACGGTGCGTGCTGAACAGGGACTGGGGCGCCACACGATCATCGCCGACGAAGCGGCACCACTCTACCACATCGGCAAAAACAGCCCGCCGATGCTGGTCATCTTCGCCGACAAAGACATGGCCGGACGCGCTGACGAGAACGAATTGTTTGTCGAAATGATCCGTGCCGCCGGCAACCGGGGCGTGCACAGCTTGCGGGTGCCCGATCGCGATCACGGCTCGATCGCCAATGAAATCGCCAGAGTCGGCGACCCGGCACGCGCAGCGATTCTCGAATTCATGGCCGTCGAGCAAGGCGGCTGATGAGTGTGCTTTGTTCCCGAACCTTCTTCCTCCAGATCCATGACGACCCCACGCCAATTTACCGTCCTGTTGATCGCTTTTTGCCTGGCTGCCCTTGCGGCGACCAGCCGCGCCGAGACCGTGCTCGAGGTTTCCCCCGACGGTAAACTGACAAGCCTCGATGCGGCCGGAAAAGAGGTGCGCAGATTGCGCGCCGCCGATCCGTCCGCATCAATCCGGGTGGTGATCGGTGCCGGCACCTACCCGATCGGCGCAGCGCTGACGTTCGGGCCTGAAGATGGCGGCAGTGGCGAGGCATCGGTGGTCTACGAAGCCCGGCCCGGTACCCGACCGGTGATATCCGGCGGCAGGTCTGTCGGCCAATTCACCGCCCAGTCGGACGGCATCTGGACCGCCACGGTTTCGCCGGACTGGCAGTTTGAGCAACTCTGGGTCAACGGCCGCCGGGCGGTGCGCGCCCGCGAACCCGATGCGTTCTTTTTCTATCTGCAGAACTCTCACGAGGTCAAAGGTCCCAAGGGCTCGCAACCGACCGCACGACAGACACTTTTCGCCCGCCCCGAAGACCTCGCCTCGCTGCGCGACATCCCCGAAGCACAGCGATCGAAGGCGCAGATTCTGCTGTTCCACAAATGGGACAACACCCGCAAATTTCTTGATTGGGCCGACGCCGGAAAGGGCCAGATCGGCATCTCGGGGCGCGACATGAAATTGTGGAACCCGCTGACCAGAAACACCGCGTTCGTGCTCGAAAACTACCGCGCCGCCCTCGACGAAGCCGGCGAGTGGTACCTGGCACCGGACGGAACTCTCTATTATCAACCGCTGCCGGGAGAATCGATCGATGAGGTCGAAGCCATCGCTCCGGTAGCGGAGAAACTGCTGATCATTTCCGGCGATTCGGCCAACGCTAAACCGGTTCAGAATCTGACCTTTCGCGGTTTGTCATTTCAGCACGCCGAGTGGAAAACGCCGCCGAACGGATTCGAACCATCGCAGGCGGCATCGCCTATCGAAGCCGCCGTTCAGATCGACGACGCCCGCGCCGTGCATTTCGAGAATTGCCGGATCAGTCACGTCGGCAGCTACGGGCTGTGGTTCCGGCACGCGTGTCGCGACTGCAGCGTGACCCGGACGGAGGTGAGCGACCTGGGTGCCGGCGGCATTCGCATCGGCGAGACCTCAACGCCTGCCGACCCGGCCGGGCGCACCAGCCATATCACCGTCGACAACAACATCCTGCGCCACGGCGGACGGATCTTCCCATGTGCGGTTGGTGCCTGGATCGGTCAGAGCAGCGACAACGCGATCACCCACAATGAGATCGCCGATTTTTTCTACACCGGCATCTCGGTCGGCTGGCGCTGGGGCTACGACAGCGGCGCGGCCGAACGCAACCGGATCGAGTTTAATCACATTCACCACCTGGGCATGGGCTGGCTCTCGGATATGGGTGGCGTTTACACGCTCGGACCATCGGCGGGTACCACCGTCAGCCACAACGTCATGCACGATATTCTCGCCTGGAGCTACGGCGGCTGGGGGCTCTACAACGATGAAGGCACTACCGACATTGTCATGGAAAACAACCTCGTCTACCGAACCAAATCGGGCGGCTATCATCAGCACTACGGCAAGGACAACCTGATCCGCAATAACATCCTGGCGCTGGCCCGCGAATATCAGGTGAAGCGTTCCCGGGTCGAGGAGCACCTCTCGTTTACGTTTGAGCGAAACATCGTTTACTGGGAGCAGGGCGAACTGCTGCACGGTCTGTGGGACGACGAAAACGTGGCCATTGCCCACAACCTTTACTGGAACGCCGCGGGCCAACCCTTCGATTTCGCCGGCATGTCGTTTCAGGAATGGCAGGC
>CBDULB010000038.1:0-42851 GCA_965367965.1 uncultured bacterium
AGGGCAATGTTTGGAGGTCAACATCTGGTCGTCGAACGCTGCTAGCGCACCGAGGGCACCCTGGTGTCCAGCCACTGGCTCCACTTGCGATTGTAAGAATGCACAGTTTGGGTTGCGCCCCCGGAGTTGACCAGTGGCCGGCCATCATTGGCCCACTGAAAGAGCCCGCCGCGCAGGTTGCGGACGTTGGTGAATCCGGCGGCCAGCAATTTCCCGCCGATCAGTTCGCTGCGTTTGCCGACTGAGCAGTAGACGATCAATGGCGCGCTTTTGTCGAAGCCGGCCAGCCGGTCGAGAGAGAAATCGCTGAAGCCGACTCGCCGCGCTCCGCTGATATGGCTGACCGCGTATTCTTCTTCCGGTCGGGTGTCGAGCAGGACAGGTGGCTGTTTACCGGTTTTGAGTTCCGCAGCAAGGTCGTCGGTGCTGATCTGCGGCACGCTGCCATCGAGAAGGTCGTCGAGCATGGCCTCGAATTTCGGATTAGCGAACACCGGCATGCTGACACCGATGATGAACAGTGGCAGCAGGGGGAAGATGGTGAACTTCATCGGACGAAACAGGGGATTGCAGTATTTTTAACGGTCCAGATTAAATGTGCGCTGCGCGATAAACATGCCGAGCAGCATCAGCGGCACAAATATCAGCGCTTCGGTGCGCAGGGTGGACAAGTTGGCCAGCGCCGGTCCCGGACAGAAACCGCCGAGGCCCCAACCGATGCCGAAGATCGCCGAACCGATCACCATCCGTCCGGAAATCGGGTCGGGCGACGTGTCCGGAAGCGGGGTCGAGCAGACCCGGGTTCCGGTTTTGCGCAGCAGCAACAGGCCCAGTGCAAATACGATGACCGCGCCGCCCATGACGAAGGCGAGCGCCGGATCCCAGTCGCCGAACAGGTCGAGGAAACCGATCACGCGGGCGGGATCGGTCATGCCCGATACCACCAGTCCGGCGCCAAACAGAAGGCCCGACAGTAAAATTCGAAAAGTTCTCATGCTGCGTGTCCTCCCTGGTAATTCAAGTTCCAGACCAACACCGTGGCGATGCCGGCGATCATAAAAACGAGGGTGTAGACCAGGGCATCTTTGGCGCCGGAGCCCATACCGCAGACACCGTGGCCGGAAGTGCACCCACCGCCCATGCGCGTGCCGAAACCCACCAGCAGGCCGGCGACGGCAAACACCGCCAGGCCGCGACCGTCAGGAACGGCGTAACCCTGCCAACCGATTTTCAGTAAGGCGGTCAGTCCGGCTCCGGCGATCAATCCGATCAGAAAAGTGATTCGCCAGCTGACGTCGCCCGGGCTGGGGCGGATGATGCGGGCGACAATACCGGAGATGCCCGGTATTTTTCCGGAGGCGGCCAACGCCAGAATGCTACCGAGTCCGATTAAGACTCCGCCGATCAGGGGTTCGATAAAGTTCATGTTGCGGGTGGAATGTCAGGGCTGTCAGCAGAAGCGCTTGCAGTGCCTGGTGTGTTTTATTCGGGGACGTGACGCGCCGGGCGCGGGGTGGTGAAGATTCAGATCGAAAACGAGAAGCTGCCCACCGGCTGTTCGTAGTTGCGGTTGAGCTTGTCACAGATCAGATCGCAAAGGGGATGGATGAAGTCGTCATCAATCTGGTAATAAGTCGCCGTGCCGCGCTTTTCGCGGCGCAGGATTTTGGCATCGTGCAGCGTTCGCAGATGCTTCGAGACGTTGGCCTGAGTCATTTCAAGGGCATCGACCAACTCGCCGACATTTTTTTCACCCTGGGTCAACGCTTGAAGAATCTGCAGCCGGGTGGCATCGCCGAAGACGCGAAACAGTTCTGCAATCTCCTCAAACGACTTGCGGTTTTTGGCCACGGTCGATGGAGTGCAGGGAACCGCTGGCTTGGGAGTTTTCTTCATGGTCGGGAAAATGTCAGTTTGACGGGAAACGCTTGAGGGAATATATAACCATATAACGATATAAGCAAATAATCTGATGATCTGCCAGTCTACCCGTGACGATTTCGCTCCGGCAAATGGTCGAGTGATCGCTGGCCGCTGATAACGATCTCTAAACCCCCGACCCTCTTATAGCCCATGTTTCTCAAACAAATCTACGACTCGCACCTTGCCCAGTATGCTTACCTGATCGGCTGTCAAAAAACCGGTGAGGCCCTGATCATCGATGCCGAACGCGACGTCGAACGTTACCTGGCGATTGCCGGACAGCAGGACTTGAAAATCACCGCTGCGGCGGAGACTCACATTCACGCCGATTTCCTCAGCGGAACGCGTCAATTGGTGGAAGGCACCGGCGGTGTGCAGGCATACCTTTCTGACGAAGGCGGTGACGACTGGCAGTATGAGTGGGCGCAAAACCACGAAAAGGTCACGCTGATCGGTGACGGTGATCGTTTTTCGGTCGGCAATATTCAGATCACCGCGCTGCATCTTCCGGGTCACACTCCGGAACATCTCTGCTTTCTGGTGGAAGACCACGGCGGAGGTGCGGACCAACCGATGGCCATCATATCCGGCGACTTCATGTTCGTAGGCGATGTCGGCCGTCCCGATCTGCTCGAGAGTGCCGCCGGTCAGGTCGGGTCGCGCGAGCCGGGTGCCCGTGAGTTGTTTCATTCGATTCAGAAATTTACCGAACTGCCGGAGTTTGTTGCGGTGCTTCCCGCTCACGGAGCCGGCAGTTCCTGCGGCAAGGCGCTCGGCGCGATCCCGTTTTCGACGGTCGGCTACGAACTGCGATTCAACTCAGCGGTTCAGACCGCTCTCAAGCAGGGTGAAGATGCTTTCGTCGGAGAAATTCTCGATGGTCAGCCGGAACCACCGATGTATTTCGCGCGGATGAAGAAGACCAACCGGGCCGGAGCCGAGCTTCTCGATGGCATCCCTGAGCCACCGCACTTGGCCTCCGAAGAAATCGCCCGGCTGCACGCAGAGGCAGCGACCGATCTTTTCTTCGTCGATGCCCGCAGCGATCGCCGGGCATTTATGGAGCGGCACTTGTCCGGATCGGTGTATGCACCGCCCGGTGCCAAATTTTCCGAATCGGTCGGCAGTTATATCGATGATGACGGTGAAATCGTCCTGCTTGTGGAGGATACCGATCAGGTCGAGAATTACGTTCTGCAACTCATCCGCATCGGTTTTGACAAGATCCGCGGCTTCGCGTTGATCGAGGAAATCTGTGGCGATGAAAATTGCAGCGACCGCCTGACCAGTACCAAAACCATTCAGATTACAGACATCACCACCGATGATCGAGTGTTGGATGTCCGTTCGGCCGGTGAGTTTGCCGAAGCTCATGTGCCGGGTGCCGTCAATGTTGCCCACACCCGCCTGGTCGCTGATCGCGACCAACTGCCCGATGCCGGCCAACTGACCGTGCACTGTGGCAGTGGCCTTCGCGCGTCGCTGGCGACAGGCATTCTCGAACGGATGGGTTACGAGGTGACTTACGCTGACGGAAAGTTTGCGGACTGGAAGGAGCAGGCCGACGAGGTCGCGACCGGCAGCTGAGCCGACAGCCGTGTGCAGATCAGGATCTCGTTGCAATGAGCCACGACATTGTCACGGCCCTGTGTGGCATCGTCGTCGGGTTTGCCCTGGGCCTTACCGGTGGCGGCGGTTCGATCTTCGCAGTTCCCTTGCTGATTTACGCGCTTGGTGTCGACGTGCGCACCGCGGTCGGCGTTTCCCTGGCGGCGGTTGGCGCGACATCGGCGTTTGGTGTCGTCAGCCGGCTGCGCAGCAGGGACATCGACTACCGGGTCGGACTGGTTTTCGCGGTGTCGGGCATGCTGACCACGCCTGTGGGCACCTGGATTGGTGGGCGATTGCCGGCGGCGGGCGTGCTTTTGGCGTTTGCTCTACTGATGCTGTTTGTCGGAGTTCGCATGTGGCGTCAGTCGGAGCCGGTGCAGGACAGCAATCCAAGCCAGATTCAAAGCCGTCGAAATCAGAAGACCGTGGCACTGCTGCGGCTGATCGGTATCGGATTTGTCGTCGGACTGATTACCGGTATTTTCGGTGTTGGCGGAGGCTTTGTCATCGTGCCCGCATTGGTGTTATTCGGAGGCGTGTCGATCCATCGTGCGGTGGGAACCTCTCTGCTGGTGATCACGCTGATCTGCGTTTCCGGTGTCGCATCCTATCTCATCGGTGGCCACGGCTTGCCGGGGCGTCTGACGCTTATCTTCGTCGGCGGCGGTTGTCTGGGGATGCTCACCGGCGGACTGTTACAAGCACGTCTCAGCGGCTTGGCGATGAGGCGCACATTCGCGCTTGCGATGGCAGGCGTAGCGCTTTTTGTCATCGGTGAAACCCTCTGGTTTTCGCAGTCAGCGGCCGATGATGCACCTGCGACGTCCATCTCGAGCGCCCCTGGAAAACAGTGATTTTGACGAAGCCTCTTGTCCAGGAAACTGAAACACTAAAAGATTATGAAACCCGGCAAACCGTTTTATCCCTCAGCCGTCGCTACGGTTTTTTTGACCGTCATTTCAGCGATTGCTCTCGCGGCGAATGTTTCGAGGGCTCAGGACGCAACGCTCAAGGCGCCACCCGTGGCGCAGGAGAGTGTGAAGCCGGGCATCAACGAGAAATTTCTCGATCCCAACCTGAAGGTGGCCGAATGGCTTAAGCGTTTTGAGGTGGAAAGCCGCGAAGTGTTTGACGCCCGTGATGCGGTCGTCAAAGCTTGCGGCATCAAGCCGGGAATGCGGATCGCCGATGTCGGTGCCGGCACCGGTCTCTATACCCGGATCTTTTCGCAGGAGGTTGGAGCGGATGGCTGGGTCTATGCCGTGGATATCAATGCCAGATTCCTCGAGCACATTCAGACTCGCGCCAAAGTCGAAGGGCAAAGCAACATCACCAGCGTGCTCGCGCCGCAGGATTCGGTCAGTCTGCCGTCGTCGAGTGTGGATCTGGTGTTTCTCTGTGATACCTACCATCACTTCGAGTTCCCCACACCATCGCTGGCCAGCATCGCCACGGCGTTGAAACCGGGAGGCGAGCTGATCCTGATCGACTTTGAACGCATCGAAGGTGAGTCGAGCGAGTGGATCATGGGCCACGTGCGGGCAGGCAAGGAAGTGTTTCGCAGTGAGGTCGAAAATGCCGGACTCGAATTTGTCGAGCAAGTGGACGTCGCCGGACTGAAGGAAAATTACTGCCTGCGCTTCCGTAAGCCTGCCGCAGCAAAGTAAGCTCGGGGCTGTTTGCCGCCAATCATTCCGCGAGCTGCGATTTCAGCCAGGCGTAAATGCTGTCGCCGATTTGCTGGTAGCCGGCGGGGGCGGGGTGGACGCCGTTGTTCTGGCGGCCGATGGCGTCGACGGGGTAGTGGTTGACGCAGTCGAGATTGAGCTGGGCGGGAACGAGGTAGACATTTTGGTCTTCGCGGCCGCCGAAGGTCTGCATCATGCGTTCGACGACGCGCTGTTGGTTGTTTTTGTACTGCCAGCGGGTCTGGTTGCTGGCGTAATTGGCTCCGAAAGCGTTTTGCGTGGCGGCGGCGGGGACCAGCAGCAGCGCTCCGATTTTGGTCTCGGGGCTGAATTTGTGGATCATAGTCAGCAGGGTCTCGTAGTGGCCGAACATGTTGTCGATGCGTGCTTCGATGTCGTCCGGTGTGCCGTGGAAGGTATCGTTGCAGCCGAGCAGGATGGTAACAAAGTCAGGGGCTTTGCCGCCGTTGAAGGCCTTGCAGTAGCGACCGAAGTCGAGCACGGCTTCGGCGTTTTCATCGGGGTCACCCCGGCCGGCGAGCATGACCCCGTCGGGATCCTTCGGTTTGTAGAGAAAGGGGCTGCCGTTGTCGCGGTAGGGGCCGCCGCGGGCGACGCCGGAGTATTTGGTGGCGAAGCGTTCGGCCGTCCAGCCGCCATAACCTTCGTGAGTGACGCCTTCGATTCCGGTTTCGCGGCTACCGAACAGGCTGAGCTTGGGATTGCCCCGATCGGTCGACTGACAACGGTCATAGACCTGTTGCACGTAGACGGTGGCGTTGGTCAGGCTGTCGCCCATAAGCAGCATCGAAATTTCCCGATCCTTGCCGGCGTCGGCGGCGACCACTTCGACCACGGTCGAAGCTCGTGCGATGAGCTCGTTCTGTTGATTTCGTACTTCGAGCACCAGCGGGTGATTGCCGACATCTTCCGGTTTGGGATTAAAAGTCCAACGATCGTTGAGTTGGACTCCGCGCCGGCAGATAATGTCGAAGGCGTAGTTGGCGGGATTGATCACCACCACGGTGTTATCGAAATAGATGTTGGTGGGGACACCGGCGACGGCCTGGATTTTCTCCGGCAGCAACAGTTGGATGTCACCGGCGAAATCGGCCGGCTCATCGGCCGGGACCGGGGCATCCTGCGAAAAACCAGAGTAAGGTCCGATCCCGAGGCTGAGCGCAAACAACAGGGAGGCGATTCGAAGGGGATGGTGTCGGACGGTCATGATGGTGCTTCGCTGGACTTGATCTTGGAATTGGCTTCGGCGGCGGCGAACAGTTTTTTCTGATAACGGCTTTGCACGATGTCGATGATGATGAGTACGCCAATGACGAAGTAGAAGGTGGCTTTGCTCATCTGTTCCACCGGGTGGCCGGCGAACTCGAGGTGAGCCAGGTGGCCGCCCTCGGACAGCAGCATGATGCCGACGACGAGCAGAATGAACAGACCGAGCACTTCGAACATGCGGTTTTTGGCGAGGAATTTACTGACGCTCTCCGATAGCCAGATCATGATGACGCCGCTGACGACGATGGCGGTCGCCATCACCCAGATGACCTTGGTCAGGGCCATGGCAGCGAGGATGGAGTCGAACGAAAACACCAGGTTCATGACGACGATGGCGGTGATCACTGCGTTGACCGATTTCTGCTTGGTTTCATCTTCGCTGTGGTCGACGTGCGGCAGCAGCATGTGCGAGATTTCTTTGATCGCGGTGTAGATGATAAACCCGCCACCGAGCAGAACGATGAGGCTGTGTACATTAAAAGATCCGTGCACGAAAGCGTTGTCGGGAAAAGTGAAGAACGGATCCTTGAAGAAATCGATGACTTTGATCAGCACAAACAGCAGGACGATGCGCAGGATGATCGCCAGACTGATACCGATCCAGCGCACGCGTTTCTGATGCTCGGCGGGGGCGCGTCGCGATTCCAGCGATATATAGAGCAGGTTGTCGATGCCGAGCACGGCTTGCAGGACAATGAGCGAGGCGAGAGTGAGGAGGTCGGCCATGGGGGTAGAGATCAGAGGTCAAAATGCAGAGAACAGAGATCGTCCCCTGGTGAAGTAGTGCTTTGGCATTTGAGATCAGGGGGTGGCACGGTGCAAGCGAATCCTTGCGCATTAATGACGCAGATACGTGGCATACGCCGGCTTACCATGTGCTAAGCTTGCAGCTGTATGTATTCTCAGATTCAGGCACAGCTGCAGGGCGAATTGGACGGTATTCGTGAGCGTGGCCTTTTCAAAGAGGAGCGGGTCATCGGCAGCCCGCAGTCGTCGCAAATTAAACTGGCGGACGGGCGGCAGGTGATCAATTTGTGCGCCAATAATTATCTGGGGTTGTCCAATCACCCGAAACTGATTGAGGCGGCGAGCAAGGCGCTCGAGGACTGGGGCTTCGGGCTCTCGTCAGTGCGTTTTATCTGTGGCACGCAGGGGATTCACCGGCAATTGGAAATGGCGGTGTCGGAGTTCCTCGGCACCGAAGAAACAATATTGTATGCGGCGTGTTTCGATGCCAATGGAGGTGTCTTCGAACCGCTGCTGGGCGCTGATGATGCGGTGATCAGCGACGAGTTAAATCACGCGTCTATCATCGATGGTATCCGGCTGTGCAAGGCGAAGCGGTTTCGGTATCGCAATACCGATCTTGAGGATCTGGAGGCGAAGCTGAAAGAAGCTCGTCGGGGCGGTGCCAGACAGATCATGATCGCCACCGACGGGGTGTTCAGCATGGACGGCACCATCGCGCCGATGGATGGCATCTGTGATCTGGCGGATAAATATGAGGCCCTGGTGATGATGGATGACTGCCACGCGACCGGCTTCCTCGGTGACCGGGGCCGCGGCACGCACGAATATCGCGGCTGTATGGATCGCGTCGACATTTTGACCGGCACCTTCGGCAAGGCACTCGGTGGTGCGAGTGGTGGTTATGTCAGTGCCCGCAAAGAGATTGTCGACCTGTTACGGCAACGCTCACGACCCTACCTTTTTTCCAACTCGGTGGCGCCGGCGATCTGCGGGGCGAGTTTGGCGGCATTGGAAATACTCACCGCGTCGACCGATCTACGCGATCGGCTGTGGTCGAACACGGTGTGCTTCCGGCGGCGAATGAGAGCTGAGCAGTTCGCGATCCCCGGCGGTGAACACCCGATTGTTCCGGTGATGTTAGGCGATGCCAAGGTGGCGCAGGCCGCTTCCGGCGAATTGTTGAACAACGGTGTTTACGCGATCGGCTTTTTTCATCCGGTGGTCGCCGAAGGCAAGGCGCGGATCCGCACGCAGGTGTCGGCCGCGCACACTGAGGATGATCTGGAAGCGGCGGTGCAGGCTTTCGTGAAGACGCGCGATGCGATTGGATTCTGAGTCGTCGCTTTCGGGCAGACTTTATTTCTACTTGGCGACCTTCGATGGACCTGTTTTTTATCAAAAAATTCGTGTCGATGTTTCTGCATCCGTTGCCGATCTTGATCGGCGCTCAGGTGATCGGTTTAGGTCTCTATTTCTTCGGTAAAATCGTGCCTAAGGGGGCCGCCGGGAGCGATGCGGGGTGGACGCGGGACAGCATGGATGCGCGCGAAAAAATTCGTCGCCGTCGGGTGCGGCGCGGGCGCCTCGGTCTGGCGATGACCTTACTTTCTTTGCTGGCGCTCTATCTCCTCGGGCTGGTGCCAATCAGCAAAATGATCGCGGATCCGCTGGAAGGTGCTTACCCGGTTTTTGATCCTGCAACGGTGGATTTTGCCGACGATTCTCCGGTGTACATCGTCGTGCTCGGGGCTGGATACGCACGCGCACCGGGCTATCCGGTCAGTTCCCGGTTAAAAACGGATTCGATGCAGCGATTCGTCGAAGCAGTGCGTATTTACAGGGCGATACCCGGCTCGAAGTTGATCGTCACCGGTGGCGACCAGGTAGAGGGCGAGGACCAGCGCCTGACTTCTGCCGACGGCATGGTTGAGTTGAGCAAACTGATGGACATAGCGGAGGACGACGTCCTCAGCGAGCGTGACTCGCGGGATACCAAGGACCATCCGATCAAAATTATGCCGCTGATCGGCGATCAACGAAAGGTCATCGTGGTGACCTCGGCGATGCACATGCGCCGTTCGATGGCGCTCTTTAAAAAGCAGGGTTATCAGCCGCTCGCCGCGCCGGCCGGGCTGTTGCCTACGACTTCGCAGTGGTATCAAATGTCAAACTTTCTGCCATCTGCCGGAAGTTATCAGCGGGTCGATGCGGCTGTGCACGAGTACCTCGGACTGTTGTGGGCCGGCATGCGTGGTCAGATCGACTGAAGGCTCGACGTCACTCGCCGGTGGGAGGCACGATGGTTACGGCGGCCGTGCCGGCACCGACGCGGCGCGGATCGGATGCACCGAAAAAGTGAATGCCGTCGAGCGACATAATACTCTGGGTGGAACCCATGGTGCCTTGCAGCGACAGTTGGTGACCGCGTTGTTCGAGCAGCTCCAGGGTATCGGGACTGAGCCCGGGCTCAATGCGCAGTTCGGCGGGATACCATTGGTGATGCACTCGCGGCGCCTCAGTGGCAGCGGCGATGTTCATCTGATGATCGATGACATTGACGATGATCTGCGCATTGGTGGTGATGATGCGACTGCCGCCCGGGCTGCCGGTGACCAGGAAAGGCACCCGTTTGCCGTCGGTCTTGCGGAATACGATGGTCGGGCACATCGAGCTGGCCATGCGCTTGCCGGGTTCGATGGCGTTGGCTTTTCCGCCGAGTAATCCGAACGCGTTCGGCTCGCCCGGTTTGCTGACGAAATCGTCCATCTCGTTGTTGAGCAGAAAGCCGGTGCCGGGCGCCATGTGACGGTTACCGTAGGAAAAATTGAGCGTGTAGGTGTTGGCCACAGCATTGCCGAAGCGGTCCATGACTGAGAAGTGGGTGGTCTCGTTGCTCTCGCGGTCGGGTGCCGGTTTGATTTCGATATCTCCGGCGCTGATAGCTTCGCTTTTGGTGGCTGTGTCAGGATTGATCAAGGGGCGGCGTCCGGCGAGGTAGGCGTCGGAGAGCAGGTTGTCGACCGGCACGTCGACAAAACGCGCGTCGCCGAGATAGCGGGTGCGGTCGGCGTAGGCAAGTTTCGAAGCTTCGGCGAAATCGTGGATCGACTGGGCGGAATTCAGGCCGCTGGCGCGGACGTCGCGCGCTTCCAGAAGCTTGAGAATCTGCAGCATGACAAAGCCAGAACTCGGCGGTGGCATGGTGTTGATTTCAAAGTCGCGATAGTTGGCGCTCACCGTCCCGGTGATGTGCGGGCGGTAGGCGTCGAGATCCTCCAGGGTGATGATGCCGCCATTTTCCGCCATATAACCGGCCAGGCGTTTGGCAGTTTCGCCGCGATAGAAATCATCGGCACCGTGCTCGGCGATGCGCTTCAGCGTGGCGGCGAGATCGGGCTGCTTGAGAATGTCGCCCGCCTGGTAGGCACTGCCGTCAGGTTTCGAGAAAGCGACGGCTGCAGCCGGTGATTTTTTTCTCATGTCGGCGAGCATGCCGCGCAGGTTGCCGGCCAGGTCTTCGCTGACGACGAAGCCGTTTTCGGCCAGATCGATTGCCGGTTGCAGCGCCCGGGCGAGGTCAATGGTGCCGTGTTTCTCTAATACCTCACACATTCCCGCAACGCTGCCCGGGACACCACTGGCGAGCAGACTGCTGCGCGAACGTTTGGCATCAGCATTGCCTTCGTCGTCGAGAAACATGTCGCGATGTGCGGCGGCGGGCGCGATCTCGCGGTAGTTGATGGCGATCGTTTGGTCGCTGTCGGCGAGGTAGACGAGCATAAAACCGCCGCCGCCGAGGTTGCCGGCGCGCGGCAGGGTGACGGCGAGCGAAAAACCGACCGTGACCGCCGCATCAACCGCGTTACCGCCTTCGCGAAGCACTTCCACGCCGGCTTCTGTAGCGAGCCGCTCCTGGGAACTTACCATGCCACCGTAGCCTTCGACCGGATGGTGTCGGCTGTTGCCTGAGATGATCGGCAGCTTGTCCTGCGACAGGGCCGGTGAGACAGTCAGGGCGACGAAAACGATACTGACGAAAAAACTTTTCACGCAGCCAAGCTAGCATTCACCCGTGATCGATGGAATCGAAGAAATACCATGTTGTATCGAAAAATTCCGCGCACTGATCTCGAAGTCAGCTTGATTGGACTGGGGACGATGACCTGGGGCGAGCAGAACGATCAGGCGCAGGCGTTCGAGCAAATGGATTATGCCGTGGAGCAGGGGGTGACCCTGTTTGATACCGCGGAGATGTACCCGGTGCCGCCGTGCGCGGAAACCTACAGCCGCACGGAGTCGATCATCGGACGCTGGCTGGCCGATCGCGGCAGCCGCGACATGGTTGTCCTGGCCACGAAGGTTGCCGGTCCGTCGGTGCACGCAAAGCACATTCGCGACGGGCAGAGTCGTTTGAACCGCAATAATATCGAAGCCGCTCTCGACGCGAGTTTGCAGCGACTGCAAACGGATTGCATCGATCTGTATCAGTTGCACTGGCCGGACCGTGCGGTGCCGCTGTTCGGGACGCGTGATTATTCTCCGCCGAAGCGCGACGAGTCAGTGCCGATCGAGGAAACGCTGGAGGCGCTCGAGGCCATTCGCCAGACCGGCAAGGTAAGGCATTTCGGCCTGTCCAATGAAACGCCGTGGGGAGCGATGCGATTTCTGCGACTCGCTGAAGAGCGGGGCTGGCCGCGTGTGGCGACGATTCAAAATGCCTACAATCTGCTCAATCGCACCTTCGATACTGGATTGTCGGAAATCTGTCATCATGAGGACCTGCGACTGCTTGCCTATTCTCCGCTCGCGTTCGGAGTTTTATCGGGAAAATATCTCGGCGGAGCTCGTCCCGCAGGCGCACGCATCACCCGCTGGGATCGCTTTTCCCGTTATCAGGGGCCGAACGCTGAGGCGGCCATCGCTGAGTATGTGAAGATCGCCGGAGAGGCGGGACTTGATCCGGCGCAAATGGCACTGGCCTTCGTAAACGGTCGCGCGAGCGTCGCCTCGAACTTGATCGGCGCGACGACGATGCGGCAGCTGCGCGACAATATCGCCAGCGTTGATTTGCAACTGCCCGGCGAGATTCGCCGTCAGATCGACCGGGTTCACAGTCGCTATCCTAACCCTTGTCCGTAATTGCGTAGTCGGCCTCGCATTGACGACGAAAACGCCATGCGGCTATGTTCGGGCATGTCTGAATCTGCCAAACCTACGCCTGTTGAATCTGCTTTGTCCCGTCGTTCGGTCTTGAAATCGGCCGCCGCCGTAGCCGCAGCAGGCGCGGTCGGCCCCAATCTGTTACTCGGTCAGGCGAAAGGCGCCAACGAGCGTTTTCGTACTGCGGTCATGGGACTCGGTCGCGGGCGAGGTCACATCCGCGGTTATGGTGATGTCACCAACTGCGAGGTTGCCTATCTCTGTGACGTCGATAAAACCCGTCTCGAAGCCGCCGCAAAAGGCATGGCCGATCAGCAGGAAAAGCCACCGCAGCAGGTGACGGATTTTCGCCGTATCCTCGACGATCCGGACATCGATGCGATCAGCATTGCGACACCGAATTTCTGGCATGCCCCGGCGACGATTATCGCCTGTCAGGCAGGCAAGCACGTCTACGTGGAGAAGCCGGGCAGTCACAGTCCGTGGGAGGCGCAGCGAATGGTCGAAGTTGCCGAGCAAACCGATCGCAAAGTACAGTTGGGAACCCAGCGACGCAGCTATCCGGGAACGCTGGCGGCAATCCAGAAACTTCGCGAAGGAGCGATTGGCAGGACGCTTTACGCACGCTGCTGGTATTCGGGAGCCCGCGGCACGATCGGCAAGGGCAAGGTATCCAAACCTCCGGCACAGCTTGATTGGGAAATGTGGCAGGGGCCGGTCCCCGAGCGTCCCTACAAGGACAATCTGGTGCCCTACAACTGGCATTGGGTGTGGGAATACGGCGGTGGTGAAATGGCCAACAACGGTCCGCACTCACTCGATATCGCCCGCTGGGCGATGCAGGTCGACTATCCGGAGCGAGTGAGTTTCCTCGGAGGTCGCTATCATTTTGATGACGATCAGGAGACTCCGGACACCGGCGATGCGGTGTTTGAGTTCGGTGACAAGGGCAGTATCACCTGGCACGGCAGTTCGTGTCATCGGCGCAAGCCGGATCAGCTGTCGTTCGTCAAGGTCTACGGCGAAAACGGTATGCTCGACTTCACCAACAGTGGTTTTAAACTTTACGACATCGACGGCAAACTGCTTGAGGAAAATAAGGATAAGCCCACTGACGTGCCTCATTTCCAAAATTTTGCCGATGCGATCCGGGAAGGTAAGCCGCTTGCACAGCCGATCTCTGAAGGTCAGACCAGCACCATGATGTGTCATCTGGCAAACATCGCTTATCGCACCGATGGCGCCGTTCGGGTGGACCCGAAAACCGGCAATCTGGCGGACGGTGAGAAGGGGAGTGAACTGTGGAAGCGCGAAGCGTATCGCGACACCTGGGCGCCCCAGATCGGGGCCTAGATGGCGGCACGGTGAGAAATTCGCGAGTCGGAGGACGGGTTTCTGTTTGGCGAGGTTCAAGGGGCCGGTTTTTCTACCTGCCCCTGCCTTGCGCCTCGCCGCGCCGATGTTAGGATCTGCGAAGCGTTTTCAACGCCAGCTTATTCATGCAATTCGGCGACCTCAGAGGCATCCTGCAATACGTTCCGCAATTCCGCGGGCGGACTTTCGTGATCGCTCTCGACGGCGAGGTGCTGGCGTCGAATTCATTCTCGAATTTCCTTCTCGATCTGGCGGTACTGCGTTCCCTGAACGTGCGTGTCGTGTTGGTCCACGGCGCCGCGCAGCAGATCGCTGAGTTGGCCAAGGTGCGCGGCGTCGAGCTCTCCAATTCGGACGGTTCCGGCGCTACCGACGCGGCGACTCTGGAAGTCAGTCTGGATGCCATCACCCGACTCGGCGGCAACATCATGCAGAGCCTTACGGCGCTGAAAATCCGTGCGGCGATGGCCAATGCGGTCATCGCTCATCCGGCCGGCGTGGTTCGCGGAGTTGATCAGAAGCTGACCGGAACGATCGAGAAAGTCGACACGGCGGCGCTGGAAGGTTTCCTTGATCAGGATATTTTGCCGGTTATCTCACCCGTGGGTTACGACGGTCGCGGACGGACTTTGCGCCTCAACTCGGACGCGGTCGCCGTCCAGGTGGCGATCGCTCTGAATGCGGCAAAGATCATTTTCGTCTCCGCCAGTGAGGCCGATTTCGGACTGACACCGCAGATATCCCGGCAGCTCTCCGAGGAACAGGCCTTGTCCCTGCTCGACAGCATCAAAAAGGATGGCTCGACGCCCAGCGGCCAGATCTCGAAATTGCGCCACGCGATCCGCGCCTGCGAAGAAGGCGTGCCGCGAGTTCATTTGGTGAACAGTCGTCGTGATGATGCCTTGCTGGCTGAGCTTTTCAGTAATGAAGGCGTCGGCACGATGGTGTTCTCGGATGCCTATCAGCGGGTTCGTGCCGCTCAGATATCAGACGTCGATGAAATGATTCTGATGATGCGTAAAGCCATGACCGACGAACAGTTGGTGGTGCGCAGTCGCGACGATATCGTCGATCGGCTCGATGATTTTTCGGTGATTTCGATCGATGACAACGTCGTCGGCTGCATCGCTCTGCACGCCTACGACGAAGCGCAGCGCCAGCGGGTGGTCGGTGAACTGGCGTGCCTGTTCATCAAGCGCGATCATGAAGGCCAGGGCTACGGGCGTCGTCTCATCGAACACGTCGAAAAGCGGGCCCGGGAAAGTGGCATGACCGCACTTTTTGCGCTGTCGACTCAGGCTGCCGATTACTTTGTTGATCGAGTCGGTTACGAGCGGCAGGGGGACCTGACATGGATGCCTGAAGAGCGGCATCAACGCTATCAGCAGAGCGGCAGAAACGCGGTGTTGCTGGTCAAGGACCTGACCTGACGGCGTTGCTGTCGATCAGAAAAATATAATGCCCAGTGACTGCATCGCCTGCGCGATCAGCCAGAACACGGCCAACCACATGCTGATGGTCAGGGCGGCGACGAACAGCGCGATGCCGGCGACGATGAGCAATGGCCCCCAGCCACCCGGGGCCTGAGTGCCGTCGTCACTGTCCATCCACTGGCGCAACATCTTGTAATTGCGGGAATTGGATTTGAACCAGGCGGAGAAAATATCGCCAATCACCGGGAAGGTGCTGACCGCGGCGTTAACGATGACGTTGCCGCCCATCTTAAACAGCGTGCGGAACGGAACACCTTTCTTACCGGCATCGGCAAGCAGGAAGCAACCGATGATCGACGACACTGCCTCGCCGCCGTAGGGAATGAGTCCGAGAATCGGATCGAGTCCGATACGGAAATTGGTGCCGGGAATTTTAATCAGCTCATCGAGAACGTGAGCGATCGCCTTTGACATCGGCGTGCCCCTGGCGAGTTCGTCCTTGAGGGAATTCCGGGCTCCGGCCAAACGTCCACTTCGGGAGTTTTTCTCAGGAGCTTCGGAAGCAGTGGGGGAATCTTCGGACATGCTACCGCTCAGCGTGCGGTATTAGATCACGGGATCAAGCGGGATTTTTCAGCGCCGTGCTGCCGCGGGTTGGTCCCGCCGGGGTGTCGGGGCTTGTGCGCGCAGCGCGGTCAGGTCACGGTCGGCGCTTTGATCTCCATCAACATTTGCGCGTTGTTGGGGAAGCGTTCGAGGAAGGAAAGCAGACGCTCCATGGCTTCGATCGGTTTGTGGCCGGACAGTCCGCGGCGGATGATGTGAATCTTGTTGAGCATGTGCTCGGGCAGGATCAGTTCTTCCCGTCGCGTGCCGGAAGCGGCGATGTCGACAGCCGGGTAAACGTAATTCTGGGCGAGCGCACGATCGAGCACCAACTCCATGTTACCGGTGCCTTTGAACTCCTGATAGATCAGTTCGTCCATCTTGCTGTTGGTCTGGATCAACGCGGTGGCGATGATGGTCAGCGAACCGGCTTCACGAGTGTTGCGGGCGGCGGCGAAAAGCTTGCGTGGAATCTCCAGTGCTTTGACATCGATACCGCCACTCATGGTGCGACCTTTGCCTTTGGTGGAGTTGTTAAAGGCGCGCGCCAGGCGGGTGATCGAGTCCATCAGCAGAAACACGTGCTCGCCGGCTTCGACCAGACGCTTGGCCCGTTCGATGGCGAGTTGCGCGATGCGGGTGTGTTCTTTGACGTTGCCATCGTTCGAACTGGCCATGATTTCGGCCTGCGGAATGGTGCGCTGAAAATCGGTGACTTCCTCGGGACGTTCGTCAACGAGCAGAATCATCAGGTGCATCGGATCCTCGTAGTTCTCGATGATCGCCTCGGCCATGTGCTGCAGCAGCGTGGTCTTGCCGGTGCGCGGCGGAGCGACAATCAGTCCGCGTTGACCGCGACCGATGGGAGTCATCAGGTCGATGACGCGAGTGGTGTAGCGGTCGGGCGTGGTTTCCAGCGTCAGCCGTTTGTTGGGATTGATGGCTGTCAGCTCTTCGAAGAACGGCAGATCCTTATATTCGTCCGGATCGCGACCATTGATCTCCGTGATCTCCGTCAGTTGCGGTCCGCGATGGCCCTGGTGAGTAATGCTTTTCACCCACACGCCGTCACGCAGACCGTGCACGCGGACGATCTCGGGAGTGATAAATACGTCCTCGGGATGCTGGGCAAAGTTTCGATTGCGCTGGCGCAGGAAACCGAATCCCTTCGGTGAAATTTCGACCATGCCTTCGCGTTCCACCGGTGGTCCCGGCTCGACCGGCTGGCGCGGTTTGCGTTCGGGGCGCTCGCGATCGGAGTTGCGGTCGGGGTTGCGGTCGGAGTTACGCTCGCGGTCGTTTCCGTCGCGATCGCGTTCACCGCGGTTGCGACGATTGCGGTTGCGGCGGTTACGATTGCGCGGCGGACGGCGCTCGGAACGTTCGTTGTCGTTCTTGTCGGATCCGCCTTTGTCGTCCTTGTTGCGCTCCTTGGAATTGTTGTTGTCGCCGCGGCGATCACGGCGGGGCCGCTTTTTCGGGGGGCGGCGATTGCCCTGCTTGTCGTCGGCCGACGTTTCGCGGGCCGGAGGTTTGGCCTGGGAATCAGAGGACGGCGTCGGGGCCGGCGAAGCGGCGTCTCCTTCGCGACGGCGGAAGCCGCTCAAAGGGTCGGCCTTCGGTGGGCTCTGGTTCGGCTCTGCGCCGGACGGTTCGTTGGGTTTTTCGCTCATTGGAAAAAGGATGACGCGCTGTTCAAGGTGCTCTGTCATCGAATGGACAACAGACCCGAGCCTCAGGAGTAGACCTGACGCGGTTCGTTCCCTTACACAACGTCCCCGGATGGATGTTTCCGATGGTCATCGAGCGGCGACCAGAGGGAAAGCGAGCCACCGGGTAGTGGCAAGGATGTCGCGGAAATCGCAACCAACGAACCGGCACGTGGTTCTGCGGTAATTTATGCCTTGAGGGTGAACTTCGCGCAAGCTTTTATTTCACAACTGTTGATGGCAGGACTTGGGGTGAATTCCACTTGCACGGAGGGAAGGTTTCTTCTATGAGTGTTGTCTTCATGCCGCCTGCAGGGCGGTTTTTCAGTTTCAAAGAATAGTTCCAACTCAGAATCATGGGTAAGCAGTACAACAAGACGATCAAGCGCAAGCGCCGCAAACTTTATCTGAAGCGCAAGCGTGATCGTGATCGCGCCAAAGCGAAACTGACCAAGTCGTCTGACGCGCCCAAGAAAAAGGCTCCTGCCAAGAAAGCTGCTGCCAAGAAAGCCGCTACTAAGAAGGCTCCAGCCAAAAAAGCCGCAGCGAAGAAGTCGGCCGCTAAGAAAGCCGCCGCGAAGAAGGCTCCGGCCAAGAAGGCCGCTGCTGAAGAAAAGGGCGAAGAGTAAGCCTTTGCTGAATCGCCGTGCGCCTTGCGCGTGGCGATGGTCGGCACGCCCGGTCACTGCCGGGTTAAAGATAGCGCAGGCGCGGAAGCGCTGCGCCAGATCGCCAATGGCTGGTGATCCTGTTGACTTCCGGTGACGAGGAGGGTTTCCCGCGCGCCGGGCTTTACCTGCCTGGGTCAGCTGCGGCAGCTGTCGAGCAGATCGTCCAGAAAGTGGGTGATCTGCACCAGTCCGTCTTTGTAGCCCGACTCGTCGAGGCCGATGAGTTTTTCGCGACTCTCGCTGACCAGATCGGCGGCGGTGGCCAGTGCGTCATCGATGGCACCTTCATAATCGGCGATGCTGCCGAGCGCGGACACGTCGATGGGTTCTTTCTGAACCAGCATGCGGTTGAGCTTTTCGCGTTGGCGCTCGGAGGCGCTGTCGATGAGGTTGAGGATAGGCAGTGTCAGTTTGCCTTTGGTCAGGTCGGTTCTCAGCGTTTTGCCGACGGTCGATTCGTCGCCGACGAGATCGAGACAATCGTCGTAGATCTGATAGGCGGTGCCCATGCACAGGCCGAAGCGGCGCAGGTTCTCACAACACTCGGCGCTTTGACCATTCAATCGTCCGCCGAGTTGCATGGCCGCTGCAAACAGCTCAGCGGTTTTCATCTCGATGATTTTGAAATAATCGGCGCGAGTCAGTTTGAAATCGAAGCGGCGCTGGGTCTGAATGATCTCGCCGGAACAGACGCGGTTGGCGGCGATGGCGACGGTGCGACCGATGGTTGAGTCCTCAAACTCGGTCGACAGCATCAACGCGTGGGCGAACAGGCAATCGCCCAGTAGAACGGCAAGGCCGCTGCCCCATTTGGCATTGGCGGTTGGTGCCTGGCGGCGAATCTCGGCGCCGTCGATGATGTCATCGTGGACCAGAGTGGCGATGTGGATCAGTTCGAGGGTGACCGCGATTTTGCGATGGCCGTCGTGGATCGCGCCGGTAGCGCCGCCGGCGAGCACCGTGAGCGCAGGGCGGATGCGTTTGCCGCGGGTGTTGCAGACATAGGCGACGTAGCCCTCAACCGCAGGGTCGAAAGCGACCGCCTGCTCGCGAATCTGACGCTCGACCGTCTCGAGCTCGTCGGAAAGCAGGTCGAAAGGAAAGTCGCGGGCGATTTCGTGGGCGGCGGCTTGGGCGTCGTTCATGACGGGTAAGGGGAAGCGGCAGTTCTTAAAAGTGGAAAAGGGGGGGAGACGCCGGGGGGGCTCATTCCTCTCTATAAAGTGGAAGGCTTGTGAAAAATTTCACAAGCCTGCGCTACTGATCAATGCAAACTGGCTGGCTGTCAATTGTATGAAAGGATTACGAGTCGGACCCGCGTGTGGACGAGTGTTCGTGATTTCGATCAGGCCCGGTCGGAACCACTGTCGGCAGGCAACGTTGGCAATGTTGGATGAATTTTCCGTAAATAGATAGTTTCTCGATGCAGCGCTTGCGACTATTTTCGGCGATGAATTCTTCGGAAAGCAAGCAAGACGCCAGGACGACGACGTCGGTGGCGGTGATTCAGAGCCTGTATCCCGGTAGCGCGCAGGCGGCGGTGGCGCATGCCGATGCTGAGGTGCGTCGTGCTGCTGAGATGGGGGCCAAGATCATTTGTCTGCAGGAGATTTTTGCCGGTCCGTATTTTTGTCAATCCGAGGACGATGCCTGCTTTGCGCTGGCTGAAACGATTCCGGGCCCGACCACCGGGCATTTCTGCGAACTCGCCGGTGAACTTGGCGTGGTCATCGTGGTGCCGCTGTTTGAGCGGGTCGATGCCGGCATTTTCTATAATTCGGCGGCCATCATCGATGCTGACGGCAGCCTGCTGGGGACTTATCGGAAAATGCATATTCCCGATGATCCGCAGTTCTACGAGAAGTATTACTTCGCTCCGGGCGATGGAGGATTCCGGGCGTGGCAGACTCGCTGGGGTAAAATCGGGGTGTTGATTTGTTGGGACCAGTGGTTTCCCGAAGCGGCCAGGCTGACGGCGATGGCGGGTGCCGAGGTCATTTTTTATCCGACTGCGATCGGTTGCATCCCTGAGGACCGGGGAGCGGTTGGTGCGGTGCAGCGCGATTCGTGGCAGACCATGCAGCGCAGTCACGCAATCGCCAACGGTTGCTATGTGGCGGCCGCTAACCGGATCGGGCTGGAACAGGGCCCGGACGGTGCCGGCATTGAGTTCTGGGGGCACAGCTTTATCGTGGATCCGACCGGTAAGGTGGTCGCTCAGGCGGGCGGCGAGGCGGAGGAGATTCTGGTCGCTGAAATTGATCGTCAGGTGATCGAAAAGCAGCGGGTCCATTGGCCCTTCTTTCGAGACCGGCGCATCGATGCATACTCGGGGCTGACGCGACGTTATGGGAGTCAACGCGAGGGCGAAAATGGCGCTGGGCTATGAGTGTACGCGATTCTTCACTGACGCGCCGCATGCCGGCGGAATGGGAGCCCCACGCAGCGACCTTGTTGCAGTGGCCCAGTCCTGACGGGGCCAGTTTTCCGGGCGCTTGGACGCCGCGGATTGAGCCGACTTTTGTTGAGTTGATCGAAGCGATTACCCGGTTTGAGCCCGTCGAATTATGCGTTGCCAACGAAGCTGAAGCGGCGCGGGTCAGTGGCCTGTTGTCGACACAGGCGGCACAGCGTACGCGTCTGCATGTGATACCCACGCGGGAGCCCTGGTGCCGGGACATCGGGCCGACCTTTGTGGTCGATTCGAGCGTCGGAGGGAGCCCGGAATTGGTGGCGGTGAAGTGGCGCTTCAATGGGTGGGGGGACCAGTGGCCCTACCAAATGGAGGAGGCTGCGGGGCATGCCATGGCGGCGGAGCTGGGGACCGCCGTCGATGCCATCGACTTTGTTTTCGAAGGCGGTGGCGTCGAGTCAAACGGCCGGGGCCTTCTGATGCTGACCGAAGAGTGTGTGCTCGATCCGATGCGCAATCCGGGGATTTCTCAGGACCGGGCGGAAGCGCTCATTTGTGAGGCGCTCGGCGCTGACCGGGCGATCTGGTTGCGCGGCGGTGTCGCCGGCGATGACACCGGGCACACCGATGTGGTCGCGCGCTTCGTCAGTGAGGATCGGGTGGTGATGACGCGGGCGACGGATGCTTCGCATCCGGATTATGAGCTGCTTGAGGACAATTTCGCGCGGGTGTCGGGTCAGCTTGAGGCAATTGCGCTGCCGGCGCCGGACCTTGAGTTTAATGATGAGATACAGGAGTATCTACCAAAGGGTTACGCTAATTTTTACGTGCTGAACGAATGCGTTTTAGTGCCGAAATTCGGTCTTGCTGAAGACGACTCCGCCGCACAAACGCTGGCCTCTGTGTTTCCTGACCGTGAATTGGTCGCGATCGATTGCAATGACCTTGTATTCGGTCAGGGTGGCATTCACTGCCTGACGCAACAGGTGCCGGCACTACCAACCGAGCACGTCGGCGAAGATTAGCGGCGCGACAATGGTCGCGTCGGACTCGATGACGAATTTCGGGGTGTCGACGGCGAGTTTGCCCCAGGTGATTTTTTCGTTGGGGACGGCGCCTGAGTACGATCCGTAGCTGGTGGTCGAGTCGCTGATCTGGCAGAAATACGACCACAGCGGTGTGCCGGTCATTTGCAGATCCTGCTCGAGCATGGGCACAACGCAGATCGGGAAATCGCCGGCGATGCCTCCGCCGATTTGGAAAAAGCCGACGCCGGTCTCGGCGCTGAGCTGCTGATACCACTTGGCGAGTTCGATCATGTAGTGGATGCCGCCTTTGACGGTGTTGGTATTGGCGACGCTGCCATCGATGCAATGTGAGGCGTACATGTTGCCGAGCGTGCTGTCTTCCCACCCGGGAACGAACACTGGCAGGTCGGCTTCAGCGGCGGCGAGCAGCCAGCTGTTCGCCGGGTCGATCTGGTAGCTCTTGGCGAGTGAGCCGCTTTTTAAAATTCGAAACAGGAACTCGTGCGGCAAGCGGCTCTCTCCGGCCTGGTCGGCAGCCACCCATTCGGCGAGCACTTCGGTTTCGATGCGGCGCATGGCCTCTTCTTCGGGAATGCAGGTATCGGTGACGCGGTTCATGTGTCGCGCGAGCAGATCCTGCTCCTGTTGCGGCGTCAGATCGCGGTAGTTGGGGATGCGCTCGTAGTGATCGTGCGCGACCAGATTAAATACGTCCTCTTCAAGGTTGGCGCCGGTGCAGCAGATGGCGTGGACTTTTCCCCGGCGGATCATTTCCGCCAGCGAAACGCCGAGCTCGGCAGTGCTCATCGCGCCGCCGAGAGTGACCAGCATTTTTCCGCCGTCGTCGAGCAGCTTTCGATAGCCGTCGGCGGCATCGATCAAGGCGGCGGAGTTGAAGTGACGAAAGTGATGGCGGATAAAATCGGATACAGGAGAGCTCATGGCGTGCAGAAAGGGTGTCGGGTGGTGCCGGTCATCGATCATTCAATGGTCGGACTGCTCGGCCAGATAGGTGTAGGAGTGGAGGCCGGCTTCGTACTCGCTGATGAACCGGTTTCGCTCGCTGCTGGCGAGTTTTTTGTCTTTTATCGCAAGCGAGATGTTGTGGCGGAACATTTTAGCGAGCTCACGAGGCGAGTGTTTGACGGTTTCGAGCGCATCGCCAACCGATTCCCCTTCGAGCACTCGACTGAACACGGCTTCGCCGTTTTCCGCAGTGACGCTGATGACGTGAATGTCGCCGAACAGGTTGTGCAGGTCACTCAGGGTTTCCTGATAGGCGCCGACCAGGAAGACGCCAATATAGTAATCTTCATCCTCTTCGATTTCGTGGAGCATCAGCGAGTCGCTGACGCCACCCGCAGTCGGGTAGTGTTTGATCGCCCCGTCGCAGTCGCACGTCATATCATTGACGAGACAGCGCCGCGTCGGTCTCTCATCGAGGCGTTGCAACGGGACCACCGGAAATATCTGGCCGATGGCCCAGGAGTCAGGCAGCGACTGGAAGATGCTGAAATTGGCGTAGGCCTGATCGGCAAGAATGGCGTCGAGGTTGATCAAGGCTCTCGAGGTCCGGCCGATGCGGCGTGCCTTGGACAGAATTGCCGACAAAAGCTTCCAGTAGATGCGCTCACACAGAGCCCGCTCGCGGAGCGTTATTTCGCCCTTTGCAAAGTCGGCGAGCGCTGCGTCACGCGCCTTGATGGCGGTGACATAGGCACCGTCGAGATCGGTGTCGTCGATGCGTTCAAGCAGGTCGTTGAGGCGGATGACTGCTGCCGGACAATCTTCCGGGAGCACGATGTCGACATCTTCATCGACTTCGAAGGTTGTCACGTCGTGAACTTTCGCGACCAGTGCAGCATACGGGGCGGCAATGGCCCTACCGGATTCAGTGATGATGTCCGCCGGCGCGACGTTCGCTTCGGTGGTGATGCGCTTCATGGTGGCGACGAGAGTATCCGCGTAGTCGCTCATCGTGTAATTCGGCGAGCGGAGATCGTCTTTGCCCAGGCCGGCATAATCGACGGCGAGCCCGCCACCAAAATTGATGTAGCGAATCTCGATGCCCTCGGCGCGCAGTTGGGCGTAGACGCGGCAGGCCTCGTTGGCGGACCGCTCCACCGTCTTCAATTCGGTGATCTGCGATCCTTGATGGCAGTGCAGCATGGAAATCCAGTGGGCGCGGCCTTCATCGCGGAGTCGGTCGATCAGCTCGAGAAGCTGGCTGCTGTTAATTCCGAACGGGCTTCTTTCGCCGGCGGAATTTTTCCAGTAGCCGTAGCCTTCGGCGGATAGTTTCAGGCGAAAACCGATCGAGGGCTCGATGCCCATTTCCTCTGCGCAGCGAATGATGGTGTCGAGTTCCTGCGGCATCTCGACGACCAGTACGACGTCGAAGCCAAGGCGCTTACCCATCAGGGCCAGTCGCACGAACTGCTCGTCTTTGTAGCCGTTGCAGACAAGCAGGGAGCCCGGGCGATGCAGATAAGCGAGCGCAGCGATCAGTTCAGGTTTACTGCCTGCCTCAAAGCCGACCCCGAAGCGACTGCCGTAGCTGGCGATCTCGTCGAGCACCTGGCGCTGCTGATTCACTTTGATGGGAAATACTCCGCGATAGGTAGCGGGGTAATCGTGGCGTTTGACAGCTTCGGCAAACGCCTGATTGAGGGAGCTCAGTCCAGCGTCGAGAAATCCCGGAAAGCGGATCATCAGAGGCGAGCCCAGCCCTTCGGACTGCAGTTCACGAATTGCATCGAGCAGCGGCACTTCGGTCGAAGTGTCACCGTTGTCGTCGGGAAGCTTGGCGCACAAATTGCCGTCTGAGTTGATGGCAAAGTAGCTCGCGCCCCACGAGGAGACCCCGTAGTTGGTAGAGGCTACGTCCGTTGACCAGGGTCCGGTGGGTAGGCGTGGCAGCAGGTCTGCTTCCGGCGCCATTCCGTCATTGTGCATTTCGCTCATAATGGGTCGCTACCAAAGCACAATTTGGAGCGATCGAAGCCGTTATTTCACGCTGCCGACTCGTCCTGTTCCGCAGAATCGTCAAGCTCGTCGATGATGAAATCCTGTACCACGTGTCGATTGATGTAGAAATCGCGCACCGACCGGGGCAAACGATCAAAATCATCGATGACTCCCCGACAGTTAAATGCGCCGCAGAGGCACTCCATCGTCCAGTTTCGCTCAAGCATCGAAGTCGAGTAGTCAAAGCGAACCTCTTCGCCTGCCGCAATATCGCGGAGCGCAATGAGCCGCAGATCTGAGTCGATGCCTGCATTGGGGTTGCAGGAGTGATTGAGATAGACCGATGGAAACGTCGGATCGATGTAGGCATCGCTGGCTACCTGCACCGAATTTTCGCCTTCGAGGTAAATATTGTCGTTCTGCTCCCGATCGAGGATCCGGCCTGTGATGTACAGAATCACTTCACCTTTGGGTAGCTCGGTTTCGGCGAAGACGCCTTTGCCGACATCGCATTGATCAACTCTAACTTTTCGATTCATCTTGGGTTAGGGGGGGGAAGTGTGGCTCCAAAATATGGGTCAGGAGTTGGGGGCTATTTAGCAGCGGAACAGGAAATTATTCGGAGAATCTTGAAAGCAGGAGAAGCGAGGCAATGGCCAGGACGACGCCGAGGATCTCTCGTGGTTTCAGAGTTTCATGAAATTGAAAATATCCGAGTGCGGTTAAAAAGATGACAATCGAAACGCTGTAGAACACGCCGACCTGGGCCAGCTTCATATGTTTTAAAACGATGACCCAGCCAAAGGCGGTGAGGGCGTAAATGATGAGGCCGACTAAAAAGTGGCTGTTGAAGAAAGGTTTAGAGGATTCGCTGGCGACCTTGAGGAAGTAATCCCCGGCCACGCCAACGGCGCTCAAGCTAATAATGACGAGGATCGCGGTGAAGTAGGGCGACATGCAGTTAAAGTGGTATCAAGGATGCGTCTAAATTTGAAGAGTTTTCTTAGATTTATTGTAACGACTCTTGCTTCAATAATCTAACTTCATAAGGTTCTGCTAGTTACAGCAATATTTGCGGACTGGCTAGCGATCAATTGCGACAAGTGTCGATTCCTTGATAGGCGAAGGGCGACGCCACCGTGGCCGCGCTGGACCTGTCCCCGAGGCGCTGGAGCGTAGTAAATGGGGGAAGAGCATGGCTTAGTATTCAATAAGGGCAGAATTTCAGGACTTGGCTTGAATGGCTCGCCTGAGAGTCTTCGGAATGCAGAAACTGTGCCTTAAATGAAAGTAAACCTTGCTTGTTGATTATAATTATCATAAACTCCATACAAATTGGTAATATTATGAAAAATCTCAATCACCTAAAATCATTTATCCGGTCCGTACTGGCCCTCACTGCCTCTCTTGGCGTGCTGGGTGTCAGCTGTTCAAAACAGAATCCACCCCCGGCGCCGGCGTCTGAAGAATCCGCCTCGGCCGATATCGGCGAGGGCGAAAAATCCGTTACCATCTTTACCTGGGAGGAGTATTTCGATCCCGAAGCGATCGAAGCCTTCGAGCAGGAGACCGGAATTGCGATTGAATTCGTTTATTACGAAAACATTGCCGACATGAAGGCGCAGATTGAGGCGGCACCCGACGCTTTTGATGTCGTGGTTTCAGATGGCGCGTCGATCGCGGAGATGCGCGAGCTTCGCTTGCTTTCGGAAATCGATGCTGATCTCATTCCTAACATCGGCAACCTTGACGACAAGTATCTCGATCTTCCGTCGGATCCCGGTAACAAGTTTTCGTTGCCATACATGTGGGGTACCACGCTGATCGCGTACCGCTCCGACAAATTGCCGGAACCGGAGCTGAGCTGGAACCTGCTTTGGGATCCCGCCCTGAAAGGGAAAATTGTCATGCTCGAAGAGCGTGACGATCTCTACGCACTGACCTTGCTGTCCCTCGGCTACGACTTGAATTCGGAAAAACCGTCTGAGGTCGCCGAGGCGACGGAACGACTGGTTGCCCAGGCGGTTGACCTGGATGTTCGCTACGATGATATCATCGATGCGCGGGAGTTGATTCAAGACGATGACGCGGCCTGCTGGGCGTTCGTGGCTTACAGCGGTGACGCCGCCATTATCGCTGAGGAAGATGAAAAGGGCCGAATCGACTACTTCATTCCTGAAGAAGGAGCACCGCTCTGGGTCGATAGCTTTTGCGTGCCTCGTGAAGCCGGGAACAAAACGGCTGCACACGCCTTTATCGATTACATGACCCGGGCGGATGTGGCTGCGGATAACTCCAACTACCTCTGGTATGCAACCGCGAACGCTGCTGCGGTGGAGTTCCTCAACGAAGACCTCAAGGCTGACGCGATCATCTATCCTCCCGCCGAAGTGCTTGAGAAATGTGAATTCATCACTGAGTTCTCGCCGGAAAAAAATCGTGCCACCAACAAGGGCATGAAGCTGGTATTCGACCAGTTGAATACGAGCGATATCAAGGTCTCCCAGGACGACTCGACCGCGCACTAGCTGCGGGTGGGAAAAATGGAGCCGGCGCGGCAAATTATTGATTTTGCCCGCCGGTTGCGACCTGACATCGACACATTTCAAGTATCTCGCGTTGAGAATGAGCGGTATCTAAGCAACGAAAGATGAACTCGATTCAGAATCGCATCTTGTTTGCCGTGTTGGTGGCAGTGGTAATTCCCCTGACGATCATTTTCTTGGTTAGTCAGACTTTGTTGCAGTCCACTTTCCAATCGATCGAGCGCTCCAACCTCGAAGGAATATCGAGTGAACTCAGTCGTAACGTGTCGCTGATGATGGAGGGCATCTCCAGCGATTTGGAGGCACTTTCCACGAACCCGCTGCTGCAACTCGGCGAAAATGACGAGCAGGTCGTCGTCAAGGAACTGAAGCGGCAGGTCAGCCACTACACGCGCTTCGCGGATATCAGCCTCTACAACATGGATGCCCTTCTGGTGCATTCGACGCACCCGGAGTTGGAGCCGACCTACCGCGACTACAGTCCGGCGGTGAAGGGGGTGCTGAAGGGGGAAACGGTGATTCACCGGCCCAGCCGAAAGCCCGGAGCAGAGGGACTGTTTGTAAAAGTCTATTTGCCGTTGAAAACGGAGAAGGGCGAAGTAACCGGATTCATCAAGGCACGGGTTGCTTTCGACAATATCGCGAACTACATCGCCGGCGTCGAAATTGGCCAGAGCGGTGAGGCGGTGCTGCTCGATGAATGGGGCAATTTGATCGCGCACCGTTCCGACGAAATGCTGTTGTCAAAATTCGACTCCGACGAGAATTTGAGTGCCTGGGTAAACGGCGGATCGGGAATCTATACGGACCACTGGGGGGTAGAGCAGCTGTACTCTGCAGTTTCCCTCGACCAGGACAAGACACGAGTCGGCACCCACTGGACTTTGGTCTGTCAGAAGCCTATGTCAGAGGCGGCTTTGCCTATTCGCAAGGCGCGCAGCATTCTTCTGGCGGTATTAGCCCTGAGCGGGGGCATTGCTTTTGTCGTTTCCAGCCTGCTGTCACGTAAGATTTCCCGCCCCCTCGTTGCCGCAGGTGAGGTCTCCAAACAGGTAGCTGCCGGTGATCTCGATGTGGCGATCGACAGTGAGAATGGACCGGAAGAGATTCGCCGCCTGGCGGTCTCCTTTAATGCCATGGTGGACGAAGTCCGCGAGCATCGCGACGGCTTGGAGTTGGAGGTTGCTGAGCGCACCAAGAGTCTCAATTCGTCCCGGCAGGCGCTTTCCGAAACGTCGGCACAGCTTCACGCCGCTTTTGAGTCGACCCGGGAAGCCATTTTGCTGGTCGACAATGATGGCGTGGTGCTGTCATCGAATGGATTGTTTGCCGAGTTCTTTGGATTTGACGAAAGCGAACTCATCGGTCGTCACGTCGCTGGAATGCAGCCCCAGATGTCGAGCTATTGTTCGGACGTCAAGGGCTTCCTCAAAGCCTGGACTCGACCACTCGTCGACAATTCCCTCATTCTCGAGTTGGAGTACTCTGTCGTAGAACCCTGCGCTCGCACCCTGGCGATGTACAGTTCGCCGATTCGCATCGATGGCAAAAAGATATCGGGACGGCTCTGGACGTGGCGGGACTTGACTGAGCAGCGCACTCTCGAGCAGAGCTTGCGTCAATCGCAGAAGATGGAGGCCATCGGCCAACTGGCGGGAGGGGTCGCCCACGACTTCAACAACCTGTTGACCGGTATTGTAGGCAACCTGGCTCTGGTTGAAATGCAGCTCGAAGGGCCGGAGCACGATCAAAGCCGGCATCACATCGAGATGGCCGGAAAAGCAGGGGTGCGTGCGGCTGAACTGATTAAGCAGTTGCTGGGATTCTCACGCAGAAGTCACCTTAAACTGAAGGCTGTGCAAGCGAACGAAGTGGTCGGGGATGTGCGTGATCTACTTACCGCATCGATCAATCCTAAGGTCAAAATTCAGGTCGCTGAATCATCGGACGCCTGGCCGGTTATGGTCGACCCGACCCAGCTTGAGCAGGTCGTCATGAACATGTGCGTCAACGCAAAAGATGCGCTGATGCGTGACGGTGGCACGATCACGATAAGCACTGCCAACACGGTGGTCGACAAGTCGCAACTCTCGATGCATGCCGATGCCAAGGCGGGAGATTACCTTTGTATTACGGTTGAGGATAATGGCGAGGGTATGCCTGCTGAAGTGCGGGCCAAGATCTTTGAGCCGTTCTTTACCACTAAAGAACAGGGTAAGGGGACCGGGCTGGGACTGGCGACGTCGTTTGGTATCATTAAGCAACTGGGCGGTTGGATCACTTGCGACAGTACCCCCGGAGTCGGCACCCGTTTCTGCATCTACCTACCCAAAACAGACGTTGCGATCAAGGTTCCGGAAAAAGTCGTGATCGACCCGGGCAATGCGTCCGAAGCATCCAACCATACGCTGCTTCTGGTCGACGACGAAGTCATCGTTCGCAGTGTGGCGGAAACCCTTCTTAAGAAACTGGGTTACAATATTCTCGTTGCCGGCAACGGCGAAGATGCGCTGCGTATCTACGAGGAGCGCGGAGATGAAATCGATCTGGTCATGCTCGATCTAACCATGCCGGTGCTTTCCGGGCAGGACACTTTCCGACGGCTGCGTGAGGAATACGACTACGTGCCGGTACTGATTTGCAGTGGCTATCTTGTCGACCTTACCGCCTTCGCCGAGGAAGCGGGAGCCCGTCCCGACGGGTTCGTGCAAAAGCCCTACAATATGGACACCATGGCGACCATGGTGCGGGAAGTGATCAATCAGGCGGCAGCAGCGGCCTAACCCGCAGCCCGCAGCGAGCCAAGGCGGGCCGGTCGTGGAGTGAGGTGGCGCAATACAGGGGTGGCTTATCTGCTCATGACTGAGTAAGTTCTCCTGCACAATCCTATCGGGATTGGGGTATAACGTGCTTTTGTCGCCACCATGAAATCTGCCAAATCCTCGCTAAGTCGTCGCCACTTTGTTCAACATTCCGCGCTTGCTATCGGTGCGGGTTTTATCGGTTTGCAACGCTACAGCCAGGCGCAGAGTGCCGACGCTGTCGCTGCGGGATCGTCGGGGATGCCGAGTTTTGACCGCTATGGCCCGCTGATCGAAGACCCTCATCAGATCGTCGATTTACCGGCGGGTTTCAGTTACCGTGTGCTTTCCAGAACCGGTGATAAAATGGATGACGGTTTGGTTGTGCCTGGATATCCCGACGGTATGGGGGCGTTCGCCGCTGGGGATGGAAAGGTGATTCTGATTCGAAATCACGAGCTGGAGTCGAAAGGCGAAGGCGATCGTGGCGATTATTTCCGACGCCTTGGTCCTTACGGCATGCTCAATGAGGACTTTGATAAAGTCGATCGCAGCCTGCTTTACGACTCCGGTGCCGAAGGCGTTTATCCCTCGCTGGGCGGTACCTCGACATTGGTCTACGACCCTGGCACTCACAAGGTAGATTCGGAGTTCCTGAGTCTCGCCGGCACCGAGCGCAACTGTGCCGGTGGCATCACGCCCTGGGGCACCTGGGTAACGTGTGAGGAATCCAACGAGACGCCCAATGGCGAATACCTCGAGGATCATGGCTATGCATTTGAAGTGCAGGCAACCGCTGAGCCGACACTGCAGAAAGCCATTGCGCTGAAGGACATGGGACGCTTCCGTCGCGAAGCGGTCGCCGTCGATCCGGTCAGCGGTATCGTCTACATGACCGAGGACATGGGCGATGGCCTGTTTTATCGGTTCATTCCCAATACTCCGGGCGAACTCGCCAAGGGCGGTAAAGTTCAGGCTTTGGCGATCGTTGATCGCGACGGCGCCGATACCCGCAACTGGCGCGAGTCGAAGGGCCCCAAACTGAAACCAGGTCAAACGCTCGAAGTTCGCTGGATCGACATGGATGACGTCCGTTCTCCGAAAGATGATTTGCGGCAGCGGGGCCACGCCAAAGGCGCGGCTCTGTTTGCCCGCAGTGAAGGCATCTGGTATGGCGAAGGCACGTTTTACTTTGCCTGCACCAATGGTGGTGCCTTGACTTTTGGACAGATTTTTAAATTCACTCCCAACCCCGATGAGAGTAAATCGGCAGGCGGAGGGCAACTCGAACTGTTCATCGAATCGACCGACGCCAACGTCGTGCAGAGCGCCGACAATCTGACCATCGCCCCGTGGGGGGATTTGATCGTCTGCGAAGATCGCAGCAGCAACTCACACCTGCGCGGTGTGACGCCCGATGGACGGGTCTACACCTTCGGATTCAATGCCCGCAGTGGCACCGAGTTTGCCGGTGCGTGCTTTGCGCCGGGACTCGATACACTGTTTGTTAATATTCAGAAGCCCGGTCTCACCCTGGCCATCGACGGGCCGTGGCAGAGTGGCAGCTGAAAGCGGAAGGGCGGAGCGGTTTACTAGTTATTGTTCAACCGCTTCACCTGCTTCCTGCCAGGCCGACATTCCGCCGTCGAGATGGTAGAGCTGCTTGAAGCCGAGTTCTTGCAGGACTGCTAACGAAGAAGTTGAGCGTCCGCCGCTCTGGCAGTGCACGAGGTAAGGGGTTTCGCGATCCAACCCGGCAGCTTTGGTTTTAAAATCAGCGGCCTTGAAGTCGAGGTTGACCCCTTTGCCGGGAATATGTCCGGCGGCGTATTCTTCAGGTGTCCGAACATCGAGGACAACCAATTCCGGCTTACTCGAAAGCAACTGCGATGCCGCGATGGCATCGACGTGGTTGACGGCCTCGTTGACGTTGTCGTGGGCTTCGTCGAGCTCGGGTTTGCTGGAATCGCATCCGATTGATGCGAGCAGTGCGATAGCAATGACGGGAATGATGGCGGAGTATTTCATGGTGGTTTTCGGACGGGTGACTGACTGAGTATGAGCGTTCGCATGCCGGACTTCAAGCGGCGCATTTCACAGATTTGACCAGTCCCTCGCTGTCGACGAGCGTGGCCGTATGCAGATCAGCGGGCTCCAGTACGACATCGAGTGGGAAAACCGTCAGGGTAATTTTGATACCGTCCGCAAGTTCGTGGCCGGGCGTGATTTCGAAGCTGGCGGCATGCTGGTGCTGCCGGAAATGTTTTCGACCGGATTTTCGATGAACGTTTCGGGCATCGCTGAAAGTGAGCCGTCCGCAACCGAAGCTTTTCTCGCCGAACTTGCCGCGCAAACCGGGTGTGCGGTGGTCGGTGGTCTGGTTACGGAGAAAAATAACGGTCGCGGGCTGAATGAATCCCTGAGCGTGGCACCGGACGGTTCTCACCTGGCGCGTTATCAGAAAATTCGCACCTTCACCTATACCAGAGAATCCGATCACTACGATCGCGGCAGTGATTTGACGATGTTTGATTGGCAGGGGTGGCGGGTCTGCCCACTCATCTGCTACGACCTGCGCTTCCCGGAACTGTTTCGCCGCGGTGTCGGTGAAGGCGCTGAGTTGTTTGTGGTCATCGCCAGCTGGCCGGCGGTGCGCGTCGAGCACTGGCTGACCCTGCTGCGTGCGCGTGCCATCGAGAACCAGGCTTATGTCATCGGCGTGAACCGCACCGGCGCCGATCCGGCGTGGCCGTATCCGGGACGCAGCGTCATCGTCGACCCGTGGGGTGAAATCGTCGCTGACGGCGGCGCCGAAGATGGCTGGGTAAGTGCACAGATCGATCGCCAGCGCCTGCTCGATTGGCGCGCGGAATTTCCTGCGCTGGCCGACCGCGTCAGTTAGCTGTCGGCGGGCGGAGCGCTTTTGTGACATTAAAGCGCAGCGTGAAAGCGCGATTGCCAGTGTCACTGTTTGCGGCAACAATGATGGCTATGAAGACCTGCCTTTTTCCCCGACGCCTGGTCTCGGGCGCTTTCGCTGTCGCCATCGCGGCTGCTCTCACCCTTGGCGATGCCTCCGCGCGAACCTGGACACAGGCGGCGAGTGGCAAAAAAATCGAAGCGGAGTTTGTCAGCTCGGCGGATGGCAACGTGACCATCAAAATGAGCAATGGTCAGAACGCCACCGTGCCACTGTCGGCCCTGAGTGAGGAAGATCAGGAATGGGTAGCCGGGCAGGCGGGCGGCAGTTCAGCAGGCGCTTCGGCAGATGGCGACTGGGCGCGCTGGCGCGGACCGGATCAAAGCAATGTCTCGAGCGAATCCGGACTGATGAAAAAATGGCCGTCGTCCGGCCCAGAAAAGGTCTGGACCTTTGACAAGGCTGGACTCGGCTACTCGAGCATGATCGTGGTCGACGGCACACTGTACACGGTTGGAGTTCGTGGTGCCGACGCGATGGCCATCGCTGTCGATGCGCAAACCGGTGAGGAAAAGTGGTCGACCAAATTTGGCGAAGACGACGCTCAGGGCTACAACGCCGGTTGGGGTAACGGCACGCGCAGCACGCCGACCTATGACGACGGTATGATCTACGTGGTTGGCGTGAAGGGAGAGATCGCCTGTTTGAACGCCGAGGATGGAAAACTCGAGTGGAGCAAGCATCTGGTCGAGGATTTCGGTGGTAAAGCCGGCGGCTGGGGCTTCGCTGAATCACCCTTGGTGGACGGCGATCTGGTCGTCGTGGCGCCGGGCGGTAATGACGCCGGGATCGTCGCGCTCGACAAAAAGACGGGGGCGACAAAATGGAAGGCGGACGAAGTCAAGCCCGGCAAGGCGGAGTATGCTTCGATCCTCGCCGTCGATTACAACGACGTGCGTCAGTATGTGCGTTTCTTTGAGCAGGAAGTGGTTTCCGTTGCGGCCGATGACGGCAAAGTACTTTGGACCGTTGCCTGGCCGCGAGGTGCGACTGCGGTCATTCCGACGCCGATTTTTAAAGACGGTTATCTCTACATCACTTCGGGCTACAAGGCGGGCAGCAAGCTCGCCAAGATCGGCCCCGACAATGAGGTTGAGGTGGTCTGGGACGATGAAGAAGTGATGATGGTTCACCATGGCGGTGTGGTTGAGATCGACGATCACGTCTACGGATTTTCCGACACCCGCGAAGGCGGCCTCGTCTGTCAGGATTTCATGACAGGTAAGAAAGTCTGGAACCAGCGCGAGATGCCATCGATGGCCAAAGGTGCGGTGTTCGCCGCTGATGGCATGCTCTACTGCCTGAGTGAAAATGACGGCATGGTGACTTTGGTTGAAGCCACGCCCAAAGGCTACTCGGCAAAGGGGCAGTTCAAGCTCGAACCGCAGAGTGATCAGCGCCATGTGAAGGGCAAGATCTGGAGTCATCCGCTGGTGATCGGTGGCAAGCTTTACCTGCGCGATCAGGAACTGATCCATTGCTACGACGTGTCTGATTCGTAGCCGATGCCGATGCCGGATTCGCCTCTGGTGTATCTGCCTTTTTTTGAGAATCTTGAGCGGTGGAAGCCGAACCCCAACCGCCGCTGCCGCCGCCGTCCTTTGCCGGGGTGTCGAGTGACCCTGAAGGCGGCCCGTGGTGGGCGTGGCTGATCATTCTCGTCTCCACCGGCCTGATGGCGTGGAGTGCGCAGACGGAGCCATCGGCTGAAGGCGGTTCCGATCCGGTTGCGGGTAGTGACGGCACCGCATTCGCGGTGCTGAAATTTCAGGCCAGGAATATCATCGGTCTGGAGGCCCTCACGCGTGGCGAGGAACTCGATGAAGTCATTGATCAGATCAAGGCCCAGGTCCGCAAGGCCTCACCGCGACAAATCGGTGCCGCCGCCGCGCTTGAGGTTTTCGCCGGCGACAATGAAGACTCCCGGCAAAGTGCGCTCCGTTACGTCGACAAAGCGATCGAATCGGCCGAGTCACCGGCTGAGCTGTTGCTGGCGACCCAGCGTGCCATCGCAGAGCCATCCGCGTTGGCTGATGCGGACTGGTTATTGCTGAAAACGGAACTGGGCTGGTTTGGTGAATTGCTGGCGGCAGCTGAGGGGGGTCCGGATACCGGGCGTGCCGATGAAATTCGCCGCGCCGGCAAGCAACTGTCCAAGCTACTTCTGATCGGGGTGGGAATTGCCGTCGTTGCGGGTCTGACTGGCTGTATTTTGTTATTCCTGGCGATTTACCGTGCTTCGAATGGCAAACTGTCGACCCAATTCAGGTCGTCGAGGGGGCGGGTGGGGCGGCTGATGATGGGAGCGTTTGCCATTTATATCGGCAGCATGGCCGGCGGCAATTTCCTGTTTGCCTGGTTGGCGGCTAAAGGGCTCGACCAGAAAATGTCAGCAGCATTCGCTCAGGGGCTTTCTCTGGCTTATCTGGCGGTGCCGGTGTTGCTTGCGCTGGCCTGGGTGGCTGCAGGTCGACGTCGCGCGAATTGCGCACCCGGAGAAATGCGCCGGGCGCTCGGCGCTCACCGTGGTAAAGGTTTTTTTACTGAAGTGTTTTCCGGTGTTGTCGGTTACATCGCGATGATGCCGGTCATGGCGCTGGGGATCGCGGCGACGCTGATTCTGGTGTTGTTGGTCGAACTGCTCAGTGGCAGCGCCGGGGGTGAATCCGCCGCGCCGATTGCTCATCCCATTGTCGAATGGATGGGCAACGGTGACGTGAGGATGATGCTGCTGGCCCTGTTTCTGGCCGCGGTGCTGGCTCCGCTGTTTGAGGAAACCATGTTCCGCGGGGCTTTCCACGGCGCCCTGCGCCGACGCTGGCGGTTTCCGGCGGCCGCGTTGGTCAGCGGCGTGGTTTTTGCCGCCGTTCATCCCCAGGGCATGATGGCCATTCCTGCGCTGACGGCGATGGGATTCGGCTTTGCGATGATTCGCGAATGGCGCGGTTCATTGATTGCGCCGATGGCCGCCCACGCGCTTCACAACGGCACCCTGGTTGGTGTCATGTGGCTGGTATTTTCGAACTGAGACTACCAATCCCCACCCAGGGCGCGGATCAGGGAGATCGCGGCGAGGTGGCGGCCGAGTTGGATGAATACGGCCTGCTGTTCGGCATCGAGTTCGGTGCGTTGGGCATCGACGACTTCGAAGTAATCGACCACGCCAGCCTGATATCGCGACTCGGAGAGTTCGACGGTGCGCGTAGCGGAGTTGACGGTGCGCTGCTGGGCGGCGGCGCGTTGACTGAGGCGGGTGATGGCCGTGAAGGCATCGTCGACTTCGCGAACCGCCTGTAAAATGGTTTGCCGATAGTCGGCCACGGTTTCGTCGTAGCGCGCTTCGCTGCGGGCGAGATTGGCTTTGTTGCGTCCGCCTTCGAAAACCGGCAGCGAAAGTTCCGGGCCGAGTCCCCAGGTGCGGCTGTTGGATTTAAACAAATTGCTGATGTCGCCGGATTCGAGGCCACCGTTGGCCATCAATCGAAGCGAGGGATAGAATGCCGCTTTGGCGACGCCGATACGGGCGTTTTCGGCGATCATGATGCGTTCGGCAGCGGCGATGTCGGGACGACGTTCGAGCAGGTCGGTGGGCACCGAGGCGGGGATCTTCGGGGCGCTTCCCGTCAATGGTTTGGCAGCGACTTTGAATCCCGATGAAGGCGAGCCGACCAGAACGGCGATGGCATTTTCGATTTCATCCCGGGCCTGACGCAATCCGATCAGCTCGCTCTCGGTGGCGGAGAGTTCGGTTTCGGCGCGCGACACGTCGACCTCGTCGGTATCACCGGCGTCGAAGCGTTTGCGATTCAGATCGAGTGATTTTTTGCGCAGCCCGACGGCCTTTTCGAAAATGGCGATCTCGGCATCGCGTGAGCGAAGTTCGTAGTATTGGGCGGCAAGTTCGGTTTGCACGGCGAGACGCACCTGGCGGAGTGCCGATTCGCTGGCGAGAATCTCAGCCTCCGAAGCTTCGATGCCGCGACGGATTTTACCCCACAGATCGATTTCGTAATCGAGCACCAGAGGTAGTGCAAAGTTGCTGGTGGTGATGCCGGCGAGATTGGATGCCGTGTTACTGGTTGTCCCGGAGCGCTTGCTGCGATTCGCTGAAGGCTCAAAGTTTGCGGTCGGCAGCCACGCGGCGCGCGCGCTGCGGGAGACCGCACGGGATTGTTCGACGCGATGGAAGGCGGCGGCCAGATCCTGGTTGTTGGTTCCGGCCTGCTCGATCAAGCGGTTCAGTTGCGGATCGTTAAAACGCTGCCACCACTGTTCGAGCGCTTTTTCATCGCCGGGTTCGGCGAGCTTCCATCCGGCGGGTAGATCGAACGTCGTGGGCAGTTGTTTGGCGAGCGAAGGACGCAGGTAATTCGGGCCGACCGTGCAGGCGGTCGGAGTAAAACTCAGCGCGAGGCCCAGCCAAATCAGATAAGAACGTGGAATCATCGAAATAGGATCGCAATCAAGGTCAGGACAGGGCCACGTCAAGCGTTGCTGGTGGTACGTGATTGAGATTCGGATATGGCGACGGCTTTTTCGAGCCGGTCGATATTTTCCTGCGGACTCTTGGTGCGGCGGGCGATGAACTGGTAGGCCAGCGGAACCGTGAACATGGTGAACAGGGCGGCAAAACTGACGCCGAACAGGATGACCACGCCGATGACGATACGCGTCTCGGAGCCGGCGCCGGAGGTGATCACCAGGGGCAATGATCCCATGACCGTGGTCAGGCCGGTCATGACGATGGGGCGCAGGCGACGCACCGATCCGTTGAGCACGGCGTCGTCGAAGCTCTGGCCTTCATCGCGCAACTGATTGATAAATTCGACAATGAGAATGCCGTTCTTGGCGGCCAGACCGATCAGCATGATGGTGCCGATCTGGGTGTAGATGTTCTGTGCAAATCCGGTGCACCACAGGCCGAACAGGCCGCCGGCCACCGCGACCGGGACCGCGAGCATGATGGCGACAGGTTGGACGAAGCTTTCGAACTGCGCCGCCAGGACCAGGAACACCACCAGCAGGGCGAGCAGGAACACAAAAATCGCCGAGCTGCCGGAATCCTTGTAGTCGAGTGACTCGCCTTTGTAACTGATGATCGCCTCGTCCGGGAGCACGCGCGCGGCGGCTTCGTCGAGAAAATCGAGGGCTTCACTGAGTCGGTAGCCTTCGGCGAGATTGGCTTCCAGCGTGATTGCCCGGATGCGGTTGTAGCGGTTCAGATTGCCGGAGTCAGCGAATTCTTCGATGGTCACCAGGTTCGCCAGAGGAATCAGTTCGCCGGTGGTTTCCGAGCGCACCTGAATATTGGTGAGGTCGGTGGGGGTACGCTTTTTGTCGTAGTCGCCTTCGACGATGACGTCGTATTCTTCGCCGTCGTGAATGTAGGTGGTGACGATCCGCGAGCCGAGCAGACTCTCCAAGGCGCGGCCGACATTTTGAATCGAAACGCCGAGGTCACCGGCACGGTTCTGGTCGATGTTGACGCTCAGCTGTGGTTTGGTTTCCTTGTAGTCGTAATCGACGCCGATGAGTTTTGGATTTTTCGCCACTTCAGCGAGCAGGAGGTCGCGCCATTCAGCGATTTCTTCGTAGGTGGATCCGCCGATGACGTACTGCACAGGCTTTTGCAAACCACGGGTCAGGCCCTGGCGCATGACGATGAAATTCTTCACGCCGGGCACGTCAGCGAGCTTGGCGCGTACTTCGTCCATGATCTCCCAGGAGATGCGGCGCTCGCCCCAATCGGCGAGCACGACGATGGACAGGCCCTCGTTAAAATCGGCGATGTTGCCGCCAAAACCTCGTGGAGCACGGATCAGCAGCGTGCCGACTTCGCCGCTCTCATTCAGATACATGAGTCGCTCTTCGACCTCGTCCATGGTGTCGCTGATCGATCCATAGCTGGTTCCTTCCGGGGCGGTGGTAATGATGAAGAAGGCACCCCGGTCCTCCCTCGGCGTGAACTCGCTGGGCAGTGTCTTGTAGAGATAGTAGCTGCCACCGAGGAAACTGCCGACGATCAGCAGAACGATGACGGGAACCTTAAGCATGGTAGCCAACACGCGCCGGTAGCCGGCTTCGAAACGGCGGAAAATCCAGTCGACGAGTCGGGTCAGCCAGTTGCCGCGGGTCGTCTCGGGCTTGAGCAAACGCGAGGCGAGCATCGGCGACAGGGTCAGGGCGACAAAGCTGGAAAATGCCACGGCGACCGCCAGCGTGATCGCAAACTCGGTGAACAGTTTGCCCAACTCGCCTTCGAGAAATGAGATCGGTACAAACACCGCGATCAGCACGATCGTGGTCGCGATGACCGCGAAGGCGACCTGGCGGGTTCCGAGAAATGCGGCCGCCAGCGGATTTTCGCCCGTCTCGATACGGTGATAGACATTTTCCAAAACAACGATGGCGTCGTCGACCACCAAGCCGATGGCGAGAATCAGGGCAAGTAGCGTCAGCAGGTTGACGGAAAAACCCAGAGAATTGAGGAAAATGAACGAGCTGATCAGCGATACCGGCACGGTCACCGCCGGAATGATCGTCGCCCGCGCGGTACCGAGGAACAGGTAGATCACCGCAATCACCAGCAACACCGCGACGCCGAGGGTGTAGCCGACCTGCTTGAGTGACTCTTCGATAAATACTGAGGTGTCGTAACTCTCATTGATGTTCATGCCGTCGGGCAGTTGCCCGGCGACGCGAAGCATCTCGACCTTGGCAGCGCGTGAAACATCGAGCGTGTTGGCCTGACTCTGTTTGATGATTCCAAGACCCACCCGCGGCACGCCGTTGGCCCGGTAAGTGCGGCGGGTTTCTGCGGCATCGAGTTCGATGCGGGCCACTTCGCCGAGTCGCACCAGGAAGCCGTTGTCGCCACGGAAGATCACCAGATTGCGAAAGTCTTCCGCTGACAAAAACTCGCGTTTGATGCGCACCGTGAATTGCCGGTCGAGAGATTGGATGGTGCCGGCCGGAAGTTCGATGTTCTGGGCCTGCAGTGCGGATTCGATGTCGCCGACCGTTAAGCTGCGAGCCGCCAGCGCCTCGCGATCGACCCAGACGCGCATGGCAAAACTCGAGGCTCCGGAGATGCGAATGCGCGCCACGCCGGGCAGCACCGAAAAGCTGTCGACCAGGTAGCGCTCGGCATAGTCAGCGAGTTCGACCGGCGTCAGGTATTCGCTGGTCAGACTCAGCCACATCATCACCTCGGTGCCGGCATCCTCTTTGGTGATCTCCGGTGGATCGGCTTCGTCAGGGAGGTCATCGAGCAGGCCCGACAGCGCTTCACGCAGATCGTTGGCGGCATTGTCGATGTCGCGCTCGACATCAAATTCGACCGTGACCTTTGAGTTGCCATCCGTACTCGAAGATTCGACCGTTTTGATCGCCTCGACCACGCTGATCTGATCTTCGATCAGTTGCGTGATGCGGCGCTCGACGACTGCCGCCGACGCGCCGATGTAATTGGTTTCGATGGTGACGATCGGCGGATCAATGTCCGGAAACTCACGCACCTGCAGCCGACTGAAAGACACCGCGCCAAAGGTGACCAGCAGCAGGTTCGCCACGATGGCGAATACGGGGCGGCGGATTGATGTGTCGGAGAGCAGCATGATGCAGACGCGAAAGTTGCGGTGTGCTTACTCTGAGGCCGTGGTCGGATTGTAGGCGTCTGCGGGCGCGACGAACTCGCCGATGATTTCCACCGTGGCGCCATCGTTGAGGCCGATCAGGCCGTCGCTGACGATGCGGTCACCTTCCTTCACGCCGTCGAGGATTTCCACGTAGCCGGGTAGTCTTCGGCCGATGGTGACGTCAGTTCGCGTCACCGTGGGCGAGGCTCCGTCGTTTTCGTTGACCACGAACACAAAGTTCTTCGATTGCACCGCCATCAGCGATCGCTCCGGGACGCTGAGCGATTTTTTCGGGTTGTTCTCCAGGGTCGTGCTCATCAGCATCCCCGGACGCAGTTGGCTGTCGGGGTTGGGAATTTCGGCGCGCACCATGACCGCGCGGGTGACGGGATTGACGCGGGTGTCGATCTGAGTGACGACACCTTTAAACTCTGTCTCGGGAAAGGCATCGCTGCTGGCGACGATTTCGAGTCCCTGAGTGAGATTGCTGAGGAAGGCCTCGGGAACGGTGAAGTCGAGCTTGATCGGATCAAGCACGTCGAGCGTCGCGATCAAGTCGCCCGGTTCGACTAGCGCACCGGTGCTGACTTGTCGAAAACCGAGCACGCCGTCGAAGGGCGCGCTGATCTGCCGGTCATCGATTTGCGCCTGGGCTTCGCCGACCCGTTGCCGGGCGATGTCGCGTTGAGTTTGGTATTCCTGAAGTCGCACTTCGGAAACGGCACCTTCTGAGACGAGGTCTTCGAGTCGCTTGATCTCGCGCTCCTGTTCGGCCATTTGCGCTTTGGCTCCATTGAGGGCGGCAACCTCTTCAGCGTCCTCGAGACGAACCAGGGGGTCGCCTTTTTTGACGGTGTCGCCGTCTTCGAAAAACAATTCCGCGATGCGGTCGGTGACGCTCGACGAGATGTCGGTTGCCTCCAGCGCACGCACGGTTCCCAGAGCTTCCACCTGATCGGCGTATTCGGCTATGTTGACCACCGCCGTCTGGACTTTGGCAGCCGCTACTGCAGTGGTCGCCGGTTTGTTCGCCGCTTCGTCGTCGCGACAGCCTGCGCTGGCAAGCATGGCGGTAAGCGCGAGCAAATGCGCGGTTCGATGGAGTGGGGAGTACATTGCGACCGTTGGACGAAGGCCAGGTGAGGAACTAACGAGAAAAATTACCTTTTTACTGCGACGAAAGGAACCGGATGCATGCCGCTTTGCAATAGCCTTGAATACGTCATCGGAATTGGCGAATTTTACGCCTGAATTAGCGATGGATTGCCGTGCCATGGATCGATAAAAAATCGGACCAATCGGCAGCTTCGGTGGAACCCGGTAAAGGATAGGCCGTAAGATCTATTCCGTGGTTGCGTCTACTGGTGATCAATCCCCGGGCAGCAAGCAAAGCCGCTCTCCAACTGCAGTGAAACCATCTCCTTCCGCCATCAGGCACATTCTACTGGTTGGCGGATTATTACTGATCGCGATCAATTTGCGGCCCGCCATTACTGCGGTGGCGCCACTCGCTGAACGCTTGCAGGCGGAGGGCGTGAGCCGTCAGGTGGTCGGACTGATGACGACTGTGCCGCTGATTTTGTTTAGTGTCGTAGGTCTGTGGTCAGGTTGGCTGGGGGGGCGCATTGGCTTTGCCCGGGCGCTTGGGCTCGGTCTGTTTCTGCTGGGTATCGGCGGGCTGATCCGCTCGGCTCATCCGGGCGAACTTGACTCGCCCGGTTGGCTGATGCCTGGAACGCTGCTGATCGGCGCCGGAATCGCGATTGGCAATGTACTGCTGCCGGGCGTGGTCAAAAGCCGGTTCCCGGAGCATGTCGGCTTAATGACCAGTTTATATTCTACGGCGATCAATCTAGGCGCTGGCTTAGGGATCGGTTTTGCCGTGCCGATCGCCAATCGATTCGCCGGCGGCACCTCGGCCGGACTGGCCATGTGGGGTGGGGTGGCTTTGATCTCGCTGCTGGTGTGGCTGCCGGAAATGTTGAAACGCCCGGCCGTCCGGCCGCCGGTGCATCCGCTGGCTGGCGTGTTTGCCCTGGCGAAGAAAAGGCGCGCCTGGCAGGTGGCGGCGCACATGGGGCTGACCTCGGCGGTGTTCTATTCCGCCGTCGCCTGGTTGCCGACGGTGCTGCTGACACGCGGCATGACCGAAAGCGTCGCCGGCTGGTGGGTCGCGGCGATGCAGGTGGTCGGCTGTGCGGCGAGTCTAGCCGTGCCGACCATGGCGGCGAAGGGCCGTTCACAAAGCGGATGGGCAGCCGCGT
>CBDULB010000039.1:0-42643 GCA_965367965.1 uncultured bacterium
GTGCCTTCGGTGGTCGACATCGTCGGCCTGTGGCATGCCGACAGCGTGGCGACCGCCAGCGGCCTCGATGAATTCTGGCTGGAGGTCGAGGACGTGGCGCCGGTCGACGATCTGAATCTGCCGATGTGTCTGTTGCAGGGGAACAACCTGTTGCACGCCGAGCTCGAATCCGAAGCGCTGCATCTGGTGTCGGGAACGTCGGTGACCCGGTTGGTGCCGGCCGAAATTGTCGCCGTGCGGCGTTCTGACGAAACCGACGACGAGGCCGATCCCATTTTTGAAATCGAGCTTCGCGGCGGCGACCGTCTGGTCGGTCGATTGCGCGAGAAAGCCATCGCTCTGCGCAGCTCGACACGTTTGTGGAACGTGCCGGTGCAACATTTTAACAGTTACCTCGGAGAGCGCGCGGAATGATCGACTCACTGAAAAAATGCCCGGCCGTGCAGGTGGCGATGGTGTCGCTGGCGTTGCTGGCCGGATCCGGGCAGCGCGCTGAAGTTCAGGCGCAGGGCGCGGTCGGTGTATCGACGTCCGGCGAACGCCTGGTGCCGGCGGCGATGGGCATCCGCACCGACAAACACGGCAACAGTTGGAACATCGAGCAGAACGGTACGCTCGGCCGGGTCGGTTCGTCGATGGTCAACAGTGGACTGAACCTGCTCATCAACGGTAATCAGTTTTATACTTATCAGCCGCTGATGACGGCGGATGGCAGCGAGTACGTACTGCACAACCGCCAGTCGTCCGGCCTGTCCGGTTTGCTGGTGGCGCGGCGCATCAAAGTCATGGAGGCCGAAGGCGTGGTGCGTTACCTCGAGGTGCTGGCCAACACGACTTCGAATCCGATCTCGCTGAACGTGACACTGCGCACTCAGTTCAGCGGCAACTACAAGGCTTACTATACCGATCAGGGTAACTCGAGCGCGGTTACGCTGGGGGCGCGTGAAAGTGGCGTGCTGGTGACGCCGGGTTCGGCGCAGGCCAACCGTGCGGTGATCTTTTCGCTGTGCTCGCCGAAAGCTTCGCTGAAGCCGTCGATCAGCAGTCAGAACCGCTACGGCCTGTCGTTTCAATACAACGTTCAACTGGCGGCGGGACAGACGGTGTGTCTGGCGCACGCGGTATCGCAAGTTCCGGTGCCGCAGAGTTTTGATCGCAAGTCGCTGGGCCGTCTGTTTCGCAGCGTCGACATGGATCGACTCGGCGCGACCATTCCGGCCGATCTGCGGCCGCTGACTGAAAACTACCGGCGTCCGGCGAGTCTCGGCGGTATCGAGGTGCTGTCGATCCCGGGAGCTTCGGCACTGGGCGTTGAGCGGGCGCGTCGCGATGTGCTGGCGCTCGGCGAAACGACGCGCCTGATCGGTTCGGCGTCGAGCGGCAGGATGTCGCTGACCAGCAGTTTCGGTGCGGCGGAAATTCCTTTCGAACAGGTCACCGCGATCGAAGGCGGCAATCGCAATCGTCGCGACGGCGCACGGGTATTTTTAGCCGACGGCCAGGTGTTCAGCGGTGAATTGACCGCGGGGGATTTGCGTTTTGTCATGGCCAGCGGCGGCAACATGGATCTCGATGTCTCGCGACTCGACCGCCTGGTACGGGCCGAAAAGAAAGACGAGGGCGAGTGGGCAGCGGCGACTTCGGCGCTGTTGGAGACGTATGGTGGCGATCGGCTGGCGCTGGTCGAAGGCGAGTCGGTCGAACTGACCGGCCTGACGCCGTGGGGCGCGCTGCGTTTTAAGCTCGACGAAATTCTCTGGCTGTCACCGCAGGAAGATGAGCCGGTCGGTCACTACATTGAATTTCGCAACGGCACGCGCTGCTTCGCATTTCTGGCGGGCGATAAGGTGGCGTTAAAATCAGCGGTGTTTGGAGAATTTTCGATCCCGGTCAGCCAGATTCGCACGTTGTTGTCGCGCGGCGGTCGCGAGCGCAGCCTCGCTGAATCCGAACGGCGCAAGGCCGGTGATGCCGAAGATGAACTCACGTCGTTGCAGCCGTATCTGCGGTTGCTCGGCAAACAGCGTATCGTCGGTGAAGTGCTCGATGATAATTTGCATCTTCTCACCCACGCCGAACCGATCGCTGTGGCACCGCGCGAGATCCGGCAGATGACGCGCCTCGACGCGGAGGCGGCGCTGGCTCCCGGACGCGGACCGCAGTTTCGCGTGCAGTTGTGGGGTGGTGGAGTGGTCAGTGGTCATCTGGCGGAGACGTTTGTCACGGTCGACGTTCGCGGCGAGGCCTGGCAGGTGCCGGTGGCCGATGTCGTCGAGTTGGTCACGCCGGTGCCGAAGCTCAGCGACGGGGCGCGCAAAGACATCGCCCGATTGCTGCGTCAACTCGGAGCGGACGACTGGCAGCAGCGCGAAGCGGCGACCGACGAACTGTCCGGCTTCGGTTATCTGGCCAAATCGATTTTCGAAGACGAATTGCGCAGCAGCCGCGATGCGGAGGTGCGGCGACGCCTGGAACGCATCCTCGCCGGTCTTGATTGATACTGTTTTGCCTCGCCTTGATTGACCGTTACGTTCGCCCGTATATCCCGATTCCATTTTGAGCCAGTCATCCGATAACCAGGGTATCATTCGCCAAGCCGCCGGCATCGCCCGCGAGCGTCTCGGTCGTGTGGCACTGTGTCGCTGGTTGGTGGCGTCGCATGTTTGGATTGGTATCGGTGGACTGGTTTTGATCGCTGCCCTGCGCTGGTTCGGTGGTCTTAAGTCGACACCGCTCGCGGTCGGTATGGCGGTTGGACTGATCGCGATCTGGCTGCTCGCCGGCTGGTTGTGGAGTCTGTTGCGTCGCCCCTCCGAGTTGCAGGCGCTGAGTATCTGGGATGAGAGTGGTGACTGGAAGGATACCTTTTCGTCGGCGCTGGCGTTTGAGAAAAAGGTTCTGCTCGAAGAAGGCGAACGCCTCCACGTCGAGCGTGCCCGTCAGACCGCAGTCGACGCGATTGGCGAGATCAGGAGTTCACTGCCGGCACCCTCCGTGGGCGCCGTGTGGGTGCTGCCGCTGCTGATGCTGGCGTTCGCATTTACCTCGTTGCTGGTTCGCCCCGGTGAAGCCGGTGACGCTGAATTGACCGATGAAATGCGCGCTGCCGCCGAGCGTGAAGCGGAACTGCTCGCTGAGGAAGCGGCGAAGATCGAAAACATCACCGACCTCGCCAAAGACGATGAGGACGAGATCGAAAAACTCAAGGAAGCCGTCGAAGGGGTCTCAGAAGAGCTGGCTGATGCCGAAGGTAAGTCGGCCCGGGAAGTGCTCGAAGCGCTCGAAGAACGCGCTCGCGCTGCCGAGCGGTTGGCCGACAAACTCGGGGCGGCTGACAATGCCTGGGCGTCCGAAGAAATGCTCGCCGAAATGGGCCAGCATGCCGACACCGCCGATCTGGCAACGGCGATCCGCGATAAAAATGCCGAGGCGAGTTCGGCACAGGCCGATCTGATTTCGGCGACGCTCGATCGGGAAGACCTGACCCGCGAAGGTCAGCAACGCATCGCCGAAGCACTCGACCGGACCATGCAGAAGGCGACTGAAGAGGATCACGCCAAGCCGGTCGGTGAGCACGTCGGCAACGCTTCGCGAAAAATGGGCACCCAGCAGCCGAAGCCGGCGGCGCGGGATTTCAAACGACTGGCCGATCACTTCCGCACCGTCATGCAGCGCGAAAAAGCCCAGCAGGAGCTGAAAGCACTCGCTGAAAAACTGCGCGAGGCGGGCAGCAAAATAAGCGGCGCAAAAATGGAGCCGATGAAGCAGCTGGCCGGCAATCAGGGCAGCAAAGTTCCGCCCGGTCAGGTGCAGCCGCTCGGTGCTCCGCCACAGGGATCGCCGATGACGCAAACGCCGCAAGGCTCTCAGCCGGGCCAGACCGGTGCGCCCAATCAGACGCTGCAGGCGCCGGGACTGCAAAACATGCAGACCGGCCAGGCTCAGCCCGGACAGAAAGGCCAGCAGGCCGCGCCGGTTCCGGGATCGCAAGGCAAGCAGCAGCCGGGGCAGAAAGGTCAACAGGGACTCGCTGCGGGACAATCGGGCAGTCCTAAAAAGCCCGGTAAGAAAGCCGCGCTGAGTGCGCCCATCCCGGGCATGAATCCCGGTCAGGGACCGAGTGGTGCCAGCCTCGGTGGACAGAGTCAGCAGGGCAGCTTGTCATCAAACGGTGGTCTCGAGGCCGGCAATGCCACCGCTGAACTCGGCAACGATCAGTCGACGGCGATGAAGGCGACCGACGAATCGACGGTGCAGGCGCAGATCAATGAAGACGGCGAATCGACTTTGCGTGCCGTTGACGGCCAGGCGCGCGCCGAGCAGGCGCAGGTCGAACGCCGTGAGGCGGCGGTCAATTTTATCCAGGTTGAGGAGGACGCCCTCGACGAACAGGCACTGCCGCTGTCGCGACGCGAGCACGTGCTCAAGTACTTTACCGAATTGCGCGAACGCTTTGAAAACGAGGAAGCTGCCGGCGCTGCCAAGCCTTAGATGACCGAGAGACCGATAATGTTGAAAAAATAAACTGCGAACAGCGTAGCGGAATTTGTCAAAATTTCGCCAGTGCCCCGGCCGTCAGACGGTCGACGAAATTCTGACGAATTCCGCTACCCTTGCAGTGTTGCCCGGCCTGTTAACGCCGAACCTTTTTTAGAGACTATTCCAGAATGAAAACCAGTGAACAACTCGACCAGGAACTGAGCGATTTTAACGAACGCTTTGGCCAACTTAAAACCGAAATTCAAAAGGCCATCGTCGGTTACGATGATTTGCTCACCGATACCCTGGTGGCCATTTTTTCGCAGGGACACGTGCTGCTCGAAGGGGTGCCGGGACTCGGTAAGACTTTTCTGGTGCGCGTGCTGTCGAAGGTCATGGATCTCGAACCGGGCCGCGTTCAGTGTACGCCCGACCTGATGCCGGCCGACATCCTCGGCACTCAGATCGTCAACGAAGACGAGAACGGCCGGCGCGTGCTGCACTTTGAGAAGGGGCCGGTGTTCGCCAACCTTATTCTGGTCGATGAAATCAACCGCGCCACCCCGAAGACGCAGGCGGCTCTGCTCGAAGTCATGCAGGAACAGGCGGTCACCACCGGCGGCGAGACGCATCGCCTGCCGTCACCGTTTTTCGTCATGGCGACCCAGAACCCGATGGAGATGGAAGGCACCTATCCGCTGCCCGAAGCGCAGTTGGACCGTTTCATGTTCAAACTGAAAGTGCCGTTTCCGGATCAGGCGCAGTTGGTGGAAATTTCCAAACGCACCACCGGCTTTCGTGAAACCGAAATCGAAACGGTGCTGTCGTCTACCGACCTGACGCGTTTGCAGGAAGCGTTGACGCACATCCCGGTAGCGGACCATATAACCGGTTATGCCGCGCACATTGTGTTGGCCACTCATCCCGACGGCGAGCAGGCGATCGACGAAGTGAAGCGCTACGTCAGTTACGGATCGAGCCCGCGCGGCATGCAGGCGCTGATTCGCGGGGCGCGCGTTTTTGCCGCTCTGGAGGGGCGCACCGCGGTGTCGGTCGATGATTTGCGGCGTGCGGCTCCGGCGGCCCTGCGGCACCGCATCATTCTCAACTTCGAGGGTGAAGCCGAGTCCGTCGATGTCGACGAGATGATCACCAAACTGGTCGACAGCGTGCCGACTCCCGCGAAGGAAGCTGCTGCCTGATCGATCGATCCCTTCGCTTCGCTTTGTGATTCACCTGCCGTCAGCGCTTCGCCGTTACGCACGTCACCTTTCGGTGACGGTGTCTGCGGCATTGGGTCTGCTGCTCGCGTTTCCGGCGCAGCCTGCTTCGGGGCAGGCGGCGGGCGATGCCGGCGGCGACGACTTCGAAAAGCAGTCGGTGGCACTGCGCACGGCGCTGCACTACGATCCATCGCTCGGTCAGCCGTTGAAGACGCTGCTGCAACTTTACGAAAAAGCCGACCGCGCTGAAGAATTGATCGGTCTGTACCGCGCTCATGTCACCGAATACCCGGACGATGCCGGTGCGCAGGTGGTGTTGATCCGGCTGTTGCAAATGCTCAACCGCGCCGAGGTCGGCGAGATGATCCAGAGCGGCGTTCGCGAGCATCCCGGGGAGCCGATGCTGCACTACCTGCTCTACGAATCCTATCGCAAGGCCGACGACCAGCGGGCTTTGGAAACTCTGTCGAAAGCCATCGAACTGCAGACCAATGCCGACCGGGCTGATATCTGGCTCGATGAGTTGCTGGAACTGAGCCGGAGCCGTGGCGACAATGCGGCGGCGACCCGGCACCTTATCGCGATCCGCGACAATGCCGGCAATGATGCGTCGGCGCTGCTCGCCGTGGCGCGGCGAATGCATCGCTATCGTCTCGATGAGATCGCGGTGCAGACCCTGACATTGGCAGAAGAAAACGTCAACGATGCCGAGACCGGTGTCGAAATTCAGATCCTGCTGGCAAAGGCCGAAGCCGCGCTCGGTGAAAAAGCCTCCGCTGCAAAACGCGTAGTCGCGGTCATCGATCAACTTGCTGCCGATCACTGGCGGCGCAGCGAACTCAACAACCTGCGCCTGCAACTGGCCGGCTCTGATGCCGAGCGCAAGGCGCTGCTCGACGAAGCCGGAGAGCGTCATAAAAATGCCAAGGGGCCGGCGCAGGAATCCGCGGCACTCGATTACGCCGGACTGCTTTCGGTCGCTGGTCAGCGGCGCAAGGCGGCTTCGATTTTGATCGCCGCCTCTGAGGAGATTCCCGCTTCGGCGCGACTGGAAAAGGCAGTGCTCGACGTGCTCGATCGAATCGGTGACGAAAAACAGCTGCTCGATTATCTGCAGGCGCGCGTCGAACGGCAGCCCGGGCGCAGTGATTTGCGTTACCGTTTGGTGAAGTCACAGTACCTCGCCGGTGATTACGATCTCGCCGCTGCGAGCCTCGATGCGGTGCTCGACACACTGGCGGATGACGAAAAGGTCGAGCGCCTGCTCGACATGGCGCGTTACCTGCGCAAGGCCAATTTGAACAAGCCCTCGATCGTTCTGCTCGATCGAGTCGTTAAAGCCTGGCCCGAGCGACTCGACGTTCGCCGGGAACTTGCCGAAACCCTGCTGTCGCTGGATCGACGACCGGAAGCTGCCGAACTGCTGCGCGGCAGTGATATCGCCGGGGCAGAGATCGAAAACTTTCTCGACCTGATGCAGTTCATGCTCGCCGGGAAATTCCATGTCGAAGCCCGCGATGCTCTGCAAGCCCGGCTCGAACTCGAAGCCGACCCGTTCGAGATTCAACTGCTGCTGGTCGATGTGCTCGGCCGCATCGGTGAACGTCAGCCGGGTGAAAAGCAACTCGACGCGGCGCGCGAGTTGGCTGACACGCCGGCCAGGTACCGACGCTGGCTCGACACCGGCTTTGCGTTTCACGAGATTTTCGACGACGCGGCGATGTTCTTTGATCGCGAGCAGTACGATTTTATCGAAACCGAAGGTGACGCCGCCATCGATTGGGATGCCGATCGCATCGAACGTTTTCTCGGTCTGATTGAAGCCGGCGCCGAAGGCAAGCTCGACACCCGCGTCACCCAGGCCTTGCGCAATCAATTGGCGCAACCCGAACTGCCGCCGGAAATGGCGCTGCGCTTGCGCTTGCTGCTGGTCAAGGCGCTGGAGAAATCGCCGGAGAATGCCGTCGAAGTCGAGCAACAGTTGACCGAGTTGGCGGCCGCCGATGCTGCCAATGCCGGCGAATACGATCTGCGTCGCGCCCTGCTTTACCACGCCGCTCAGCGTCCTGATCTCGCTCAGGAATTGCTCGGTGAACTGGCGCTCAACGGCATCGATGACAAATCGACGCTGCGCGCCAGTTACGTGATGTTTCTCGACTACAGCATGATCGACAGCGCTGTCGAGTGTGTCGAACGCCTCGCCGTCCTCGACGGCGCGGATCTGGTCAACGCGCAGCGTCAGTTGAGCTTGTACGCCGCTCTTGGACGCGAGCACGACTTGCGGCGCAGTCTGCGGCGTTTGCTGGCAGGTATTGATAAGGTCGAGTTCAGCCCGGAAACGCTTGGCGTGCTGCGCAGTCACTTGCTCGATTCTTACTGGCGCTCAATCTCGCGCCACCTGGATGATGATCGCGCTGAATCGATCGCCGAAATGTCTGAACTACTCGACGCCGTCGAACGCGAATCGCTGTCCGGCGACGATCGCCTGTGGGTGTTGTGGGCGCGCGCCTACCTGCTCAACCGCAATGGTCAGCACGATGGTCGCGACGCGGTTCTCGAAGAATTGGCAGATGCTCTCGCCGCGAGCGACGAAGCTACGCCGCAGATTGTTTTTCCCGACGGCCTGGCGACCACCATGAGCGCCGCCCGTGCGATGCTCAGTGAAGCGCCGACCGAAAACACAGCCGCCGTTGCAGTCGACGACCCGGCAACTGCCGGTCCGCTGCGTCCGCTGTCGATGAGCTGGGCGTTTGAGTGTGAAGCCGGAGCTATGCTCACACAGATCGAGCCGATCGCCTTGACCGGCCGGGTGTTGGCGCTGGATGATCGCGGCAGCGTGTATTGTATCAATGCGGCGAACGGCAAGCTTCTGTGGCGGGAGCGATTCATTTTTCCCGAAAGTGGCGGTGATGCCGCGGCGGCCGCTCTGTCCGCGACCGCGCCCGGAAGCATGGCGCTCAGCCGCAGTATCGACAAAGCCGCGATCAGCGAAATTCAGATCGCTGCGCACATTCTGACCGACGGCACCGACCGGTTTTTCCTGCCGGTCGGCAACGGCATTCGCTGCCATTCCGTCGAAGACGGGAAATTGCTTTGGGAAACTGATCTCGGTCTCGGCATGGCTGCGGCACCCTGGTCGGCGACTCACGATTTGCGACTGGCCCGGCCGCCACTCGAACTGTCAATGCAAGGCGGCCGGCTGCTCGCCTTTGATCCTGCCATCAATGTTGCCGCCTCGCTCGAAGCGGATACCGGCAAGCTGATCTGGTTGCGGACTTTGTCGGCGGCGGGAACCGATGCCATGATCGCCGGGCAGGCCGCCCGTGGCGGTGACAAAAATCCGGTATTCAGTCTGAATTCAGGGGCGGCCTTCGGCGACGGGCGGATGATGGTATTTGGCAGTCGCGCGGAAATTTTGGACACCACCAGCGGCGAAACGCTGTGGAGCCTCGATGTCGACGCCCCGCGACAGTTTCCGGTGCAATTGCGCAAGCGAGCCGACGACGAAGCGCAAGACAAAGTGGTCGACGCCGAAGGGGAGAACAAAGATCCCGGCCCGACCTCGCAGGTGCTGAGTGGTGCGATTCAGGCGGGGCTGAAGGCGGCGTCGATTAATCATCGTGCCGATGAAAGCGTGCGCCACGCCGTGGCGGTGCCGTTCATTCAATACTCGGGCACGCTGCTCGCGCCGGCGGCACATTGGGCGCACGGGCGGCCCGGCAATGCTGTGCCTCACGACGCGCAGATCATCGATGGCGAGCTGCTGTTGATGGGCGAGGACACGCATCGCATTTCCCTGTCATTGCCGGTCGGGTCGAAGGATTTCAGCGTCGATTTGTGGTCGACCTGGATCGGAGCGACCACGGCGTCGGGCTGGACCGTGCACGGCAACACCTTGCGTCGTGTCGATTTTGATCGAGGCAGCGTCGATGCGGTTCTGCTCGACGAGGTCGCCGGTGAAGCAGGCATCAGCTCCGTCATTCTCAGTGGCGGCCGTCTCTACGCGATCGGCGATGCGGGAGTGCTGGTATTAAATGCGTTCAGCGGTGGCGTTATCACCAAACTGGATTGGCCGGATGCGCTGCAAGCTTATCGTCACTCCCTGCCGGGCGAATGGCAGGATCAGGTGGCCCGGCGGCGCGTCTGGCAGGGAGGCGTCTATGGGGGATCGGGGCGACCTCTGACCTGTATCGGCGATGGACGTCGCGCTGCTGTTTTGAATCGGCGGCTTTACGTGACCGTCAGTGCGGGCAGTTTCGTCGCCCTCGACGAAGCGCAGCACGAAGTTATTTCAACGGATGAGGAAGGTAAAAACTGATGGCGGCGACGACCGATAATAAAAACTCCGAGAGCCTGTTCGACGCCGAGTTTCTCGACCGTCTGCGTGCGCTGTTTTTGAAACTGCGCAAACGTCGACAATTGCGAAAAAAAGGGCTGCAATCGACGCCGGCCACCGGTTACACACGCGAGTTTAAAGACTTCCGTCACTACACGCCGGATGACGATTACCGGGCGATCGACTGGCGTCTGTATGCGCGCCTGGACCGTCTATTCATCCGTCTTTACGAGGAGATTCAGGAGTATCACATTCACGTGCTGGTCGACACCAGTGCGTCGATGGAAAAACCGTTTGTGGAAAAGCGCAGCGCGGCGTTGCAGCTGGCGGTGGCGCTTTCTTATCTCGGTCTGGTAGGCCAACACCGGGTATCGCTGTATCAGATGAGCGACAAAGTGATCGAGGGAATGCCACCGCTCAAGGGCCAGGGCAACATTCGGCGCATTATCGATTTCGCCAGCAAGATGGAGTTTGGCGGCACCACGGATCTGGAGCGATGCTTTCGCGAGTTCCGTCCGGCGCGGCAGCGGTTCGGGATTATTTTTGTGATCTCGGATCTCTACGGCAGCGGGGTGGAAGTGGCTGAACAGGCATTGCGCCACGGGGCGAGTTGGCCGGGCGAGTCGCACTTCATTCACGTCTACCATCCATGGGAGAAGAAGCCTGATCTCGATGGTGAAATCGAACTGATCGATGTCGAAACCAGCGAGCAGCGACGGTTGTGGTTTACCAAACGCGATTTGAAAAAATACGAAGCGGCCTACGAAGAATTTCAGCGGGGCGTCGAGCGCGCCTGCCTGTCCAGGCAGATGGACTATCAACCGTGGCCGACCGACCGCCCGTTTGAAGATATGTTTCTGGAACTGTTGTCGCGGGGGTCGGCGCTTGCCTCGGGCAACTGAGTTGGGAATTTAGGATCATGCAGCTGCTGTCTCCCGCATTCCTCTGGCTCTCGGTGCTGGCGATCATTCCGATCGTTCTGTACCTGTTTCGTCGTAAGTCGAAGCGCATCGACGTCAGCACCATGGTGTTTTTCAAATCGCTGGCGCGCGAGCATCAGGAGTCGGCCTGGCTGCGTCGCCTGAAGAAGCTGTTGTCATTTTTGCTGACGCTGGCGGTTCTGCTCGGGGTGGTGTTCGCCCTGTCGCGCGTGGTGTTTTCGCCAAAAGCGGACGACATGCGCACCGTGGTGATGTTGCTCGATCGCTCGGCGTCGATGGCGGTCGAGGATGGCGAGGGCAACTCGCGTCTGGATTTGGCCAAGGCGGAGCTGAAGACCCGTCTGGATGGCATCCCCGAAGATGTCGGCGTTGCGCTGATCGCCTATGACCGGCGCCCGGAGATCGTTCAGCCGCGCACCTTAAACCGGCGCGAATTGATTTCGCGGATCGATGCGATTGCGGTGCGACCGGTGTCGCAGGATGAGGCGGCGGCGATCGAGTCGGCGTTGACTCTGGCGCAGCTGGAGACGCCGACTGTGATCTGGCACGCTTCTGATCATCCGATTGTGGCGGAGGATGAAGCAGCGGATCAAACCGAAACAGCGCAAGATGCGGAAGATGCGGAAGAACCGCAGGATGTTGCTGAAATGGTCGACGCCAACGAACCGGCGGCAGAGTTGGCGGACGACAAGCTCGCGGTCGACCTGCCCGAAGACGTTCGGCTTGAGTTCGTCGATTTTGCCTTACCGGCACCGGTTAATGTCGGTTTTACTGCGTTCCAGATCCGGCGCGTGCCGCTGGTGCATTCCAAGTTTGAGGTGTTTGTCAGGGTCGGGCTGAATCGGGCTGCGCCGGAGGCGGTGACGGCGCGACTTGAGGTCAATCTCGGTGGTATGCCGGTGCAGCTGCGCGACATCGAACTCGAACCGGGGGCCAGTGAGGAACTGGTATTGCCGGTCGAGGGCGCCGAGGATCAGTTGCTGCATTTGCGGCTGCGCGCCTCGGGCGACGTGCTGGCGACCGATAACGACATTCTGGCGCCGCTGCCGCGCAGTCGACCGGTGGTGGCGGCGGTGATTTCTCCGCAGCTTGATCCGTTCACCGAGATCGCGCTGATGGCGATTCAGGAACAGGGTGAACTGGTGATGTGGAAGGGCACGCCGGAGAGTTGGCCGCTCGATGAGGCGGTGGATGTGGTCATTTTCGACAGCTGGCTGCCGGAAGAATGGCCGACCGATATTCCCGCTGTGGTCATCAATCCACCCAACGATGCCGGGCCGATCCGCGCCCGGCCCCTGAGTGGCGCCGGAGTCCCGTACGAATCGATCCGCGCCAGCGATGAAAACCACCCGCTGCTGTTCCGCGTGTCGAGCAGTCGGATATCGCTGACCCAAACGGTGCTCTATCAGGTCGACGGCTCGCTGCAGCCGCTGTGGCTGGCCGGCAACGATCCGGTGATGTCGGCCGGTGAAGTGCGTGGCCAACGGTTGGTGGTGATGGGCTTTTCGGTGGCGCAATCGGAGCGCCTTGCGCTGACCGCCAGCTTTCCGATCCTGATGGGCAATGCGCTGTTGTGGTGCGCGGAAAACTCGCAGGCGGTCACCGAACGGGTGCGCGAAAACCGCACCGGTGACCTGATCGATGTACATTCCAAACAATTGACCTGGACGGAGTGGAAGGATGGTCAGGCACGCAAGAGCCGGGTCGTGCTCGATGACGAATTGCTCGAACTCGAGCGGGTCGGTCTGTGGCAGAGTGATGACGGCGGGCAGGGGACCTCGTATCTTTTGTCCCGGGTCGAGAGCGATGTTCCGGGCAGTTTGCAGGCCAATGTAGACAGCCGGGACGTGGCGGCGGAAAGCTCCGGCAAAAGCATGGCGCGCAAGCTTTTCCTGGGCGACATCACCTGGCTGATAATCGCCGTGGTCGTGGCTCTGTTAGTGTTGGAGAACTGGTTGTTTCACCGTCACGCGGTTTATTGATGTTAAGGCAGCCTCCAGAAATTTTGCGACGGATGATCGAAGAAGAAAACAGTACAAAAAGCGGCTTCGCCGAAACGGGGCGAAGCAATCGCCCCTGCGGGCGGTGGTCCTTTTCCCGTCCGGCTGCGCGGCTCTCCGCTGGTGGAGTCCGCGCCACTCGCCGGTCACGCCCTGCGGGACGAAAAAATGACCTCAGTCCTCCATCACCAGGTTTCCGGAGGTGCCCTTAAGCAATGGATTGGCTCTATCCTAAACTGCTGTTGATCGCGATCCCGCTGCTGGGATTGCTGTTTTTCTTCGACGCACGCTCGACTCACCCGATGTCGATGGCGCGTCGCCGTGCCCTGTTGGTGGTGCGCACCTTGTTGGTGTTATTGGCGCTGCTGTGTCTGGCGTCGCCGGCGCGGGTGGTGCAGAGCAGCCGCCAGTCGGCGATCTTTGTTCTCGATCACTCGCTCAGTGAGGGCGAAGAGGGCTTGGCGAAAGTATACGATGCGGCGCGGAACATGGCGGCGACCTTTCCCGGCGACGTCGAGGTGGGCTACGTGGCGGCCGGGGCGGAGGGCGAGGTGATCGCTTATCCCGAGGGTTCGGGTGATGTCGCTCTGGAGAATGTCGGCACCCTGCCGGAACTTCCCGACGTCGAACGCATGAACCGTCTCGGCAGCGAAACCAATATTGCGCGCGGTGTCCGGCTGGCGCGCGGGATTTTTCCGAGCGGTTCGGCGCGGCACATCATTCTGGTCGGTGACGGACTGGAAACGGCGGGCAGTCTCGAAGAGGCGGCACGCGAATCGTCGATTGCCGGCATCAAGGTGCACGCACTGGGGGTCAGCGGTGTCGCCAAGCCGGACGTGCGCGTCACCAAGGTGGTCAGTTCGCAGTCGCGGCTCAATGAGGGTGCCAGCCTGGAGCTGACGGCGACTTTGGAGAGCTCGATCGCCGGCAAGGGGGAGGCGGTGCTCTACGAAAACGGACTCAAGGTCGACACGCGGACGTTCGAGGCAACCGTGGGTGGTTCGGAGACGCTGGTATTTCAACGCAGTCCGGAGAAGCGCAACATTTACAACTACCGGGTGGCGATCGAAGCTTTCGACGGCGAAGACGCGATTCCTGAGAACAACGAAGCGCTGACCATTGTCGATGTGCGCGGCCAGCCGCTGCTGCTTTACGTCGAGGGTGAAGAAGGTGAGTCGCGCTACCTGGTCAATGCGATGGCTAAAGAGGGCATCCGCCTCGATGTGCGCACCCCGGAAGGTCTGCCGGAGACTCTGCGCGAGATGGCGGGCTACGACGGCATCGTCTTGTCGGACATCGCCGCGCACAAGATCGGTGAAGGTCGGATGACGGCGATGCGTGACTACGTCGACAAACTCGGTGGTGGCTTTGTCATGATCGGCGGCATGAACTCGTTCGGTGTCGGCGGCTATTACCGAACGCCGATCGAGGAAATCCTGCCGGTGAAACTGAAGGCGCCGGATCAGGAGGAATTTCAATCGTCGGCGCTGGCGATCGTGGTTGACCGCTCGGGATCAATGTCCGGCCAGAAAATCGAGATCTGTAAATCGGCGGCGATTGCCACGGCGGAGTTGTTGAACAGCAAGGACTACATCGGCGTGTTCGCTTTTGATTCGGCGGTGCACGTCATTGTGCCGATGACGCGGGTCAGCTCGACCAGCACCATCGCCAACCAGATTTCGACGCTGTCGGCGGGCGGCGGCACCAACATTTATCCGGGCATGTCGGCGGCGCGCGAGGAGCTCAATCAGGTGAAGGCTAAAATCAAACACATGATTGTGCTCACCGATGGTCAGACGTCGGGGCAGGGCTATCAGGCGCTGGCTTCACAATGCCAGGCGGAGGGCATCACGATTTCGACGGTGGCGGTCGGGGCCGGTGCACAGATTGGTCTGTTGCAGGCGATTGCCGCGGCCGGTGGCGGGCAGTCGTATGTGACCATGGACCCGTCGGCGATCACCCGCATTTTTACTCAGGACACGATGGTGCACACCGGTCGGATGATTCGCGAGGAGGCCTTCGAGCCGCAGTTGGTGGAGAAAAATCCGATGCTGCGCTCGTGGACCGATGGCCAGGCTCCGCCGCTGCTCGGTTATGTAAAGACCAATCGCAAGGCGACTTCGCAGGTGCCGCTGGTCACCGATACCGGCGATCCGCTGCTCGCGCACTGGCGCTACGGCCTCGGCAAAGTCACGGCATTCACCTCCGACTGTAAGTCGCGTTGGGCTTCGCTCTGGGTCGGGCAGTGGGATGGCTACAGTCAGTTCTGGGCGCAGGTGCTGCGCGAAACCGCACGCGCGCCGCAGGGCCAGAACATGGATCTCAGTCTCGAGGAAAAAGGCGAGACGGTGCAGGTATCGGTCGATCTGCTCAGCGATGCGGGAACGCGCCGACAGGCGGCGAGCGTCGAAGCGGATGTCTACTTTGTGCCGGCCAACGCGCTCGGTTCGTCGATGCGTCTGATGGCGACGCGCACCCTGGAGCAGGTCGGACCCGGCGTTTATCAGACCGAATTTCGCCCCGGCAGTTCCGGTGTGTATCTGGTGCGCGCGCGCTCAGGCGCACAGATGGTTTCCGCCGGTCATGTGCACAATCCGTCGGCCGAAGTCGCGACCGGACAAATCAACGAAACCTTGCTGCGCAAAGCGGCGGAGTTGACCGGCGGCACCTATCTCGAAACGCCGGAGGATAAACTCGAACTGGTCGGTTCCGACGTGTCTCGCTACGTCGAGCTGTGGCCCATCCTGCTGAAGATTTTTCTCGGACTGTTCCTGCTCGATCTGCTGATTCGTCGATGGGAAAACGTGCTCGGTGTGGTTGAGCAGGTCGGTGCGGTTTTCGGGGGTGGCGGCAAAGCGAAGTCGGCGTAGCTTGAGTGAGGGCAGCTTGGCCTGTTATAATAGGCACTGCCCGGCATCTGCCCGCTCAGGTCGAGCCGTGGCAGTCGGAGGTTGATTTGAGCTTCGCGATGAAGCTCAAGAAACGGCTTCCGCTAGGCCTGGTCGCCGCGATCGTAGTCGATTTGAAACGGGCGGCCGCGCAGGGTCGAGTTTTTGCAGCGGTCGATGACTTTGTCGGCGACGTCCGCGCGGATGTCGACCACGCTGTGTTTGGGGAAAAGCGCGATGCGTCCGACGGCGCCGTCGGGGATTTCGGCTTCGCGGTAAATCATCCCGGCCAGATCACCGGGACGCAGGCCGCCGATTTTGCCGGCGGTGACGTGAAGTTTTACCATGTCGCCATCGCCGTCGTATGATTGCGGCTCCCGGTCATGAGCCGGACGCTGCCTCTCGCGGGGCGGTGCCTGGTTTTCATGGGCAGCACCGTGAGTCTGGGCCTCGCGACGTTCGCGGCGGGGCGGGCGCTCCCGTTCACGGTTGTTGTCACGGCCGTAGGCGCGTTCACTGTCGTTGCCACGCGAGTTGCGGCGCTCGCGTTTTTCGCGGCGGTCGCCACTGCGTTCATTGCCGCCACGCTGGCGCTCGTTGCGCTGATGGTGCGGTCGATCTTCGATGATTTCCTGGCCTTCACGGCTCTGGCTTTTGTAGAGCAGCGAAAACAGGGCGCTGGCGATATCGGTCGCGGTATGGCCTGCCTCCAGCAGTCGATCGACGTGCACTTCGTGATCGGAGAATTCGCCGGCCTCGAGCGCTTCGCGAACGCTTTCGAACAGCAGGTCGGTGCGGGTGCCTTCGACCTGTTCGAGAGTTGGAATGCGTTCGCGGCGGATTTTCTGGCGAATGTAGCGCTCGATGTTCTGGATACGGTAAATATCGCGACCGAACACAAAGCTGATTGCCTTGCCGGAACGACCGGCGCGACCGGTGCGGCCGATGCGGTGCACGTAATCTTCGGGATCCTGCGGCAGGTCGTAGTTAAACACCGCGTCGACGTTATCGATGTCGAGTCCGCGCGCGGCGACGTCGGTGGCGACCAGCAGCTCGACGGTGCCTTCGCGGAAGCGATTGAGCACGCGCTCGCGCATGTGTTGAGTGATATCGCCGTGCAACCGGTCGGCGGCGTAACCGCGGGCCACCAGTGCTTCGGTGCATTCGTCGACGCTGCGTTTGGTATTGCAGAAGACGATGGCCAGGCGCGGCGGGTCGATGTCGAGCAGGCGCGACAGCACTTCGACCTTGGAGCGTTCGCGCACTTCGTAACCGGATTGGTCGACCGATTCGACGGTCAGCGTTTTCTTTTCGACCTGAAGCACTTTCGGATCGTTGCCGAAGTTGCGGATCAGACCTTCGACCTGACGGTTCATGGTGGCCGAGAAGAACAGGGTCTGGTGATCGTCGCGCATCGCGCCGAGAATTTCCTCCATGTCTTCACGGAAACCCATGTCGAGCATGCGGTCGGCTTCGTCGAGCACGGCAATTTTGGTGTGCTCGAGGCGCAGGGCTTTGCGGCGCCACAGGTCGAGCAGGCGACCGGGGGTGCCGACCACGATCTGCGCACCGCGGCGCAGCATTTTAAACTGACGCTCCATCGAAGCACCGCCGTAGACCGGCGCGACCAGCAGGTCGTGGCCGAATCCCGAGCCGAGAATGTGGATCTGCTCACAGACCTGAACGGCCAGTTCGCGGGTCGGACAGACGATCAGTGCCTGGGTGTCGCGGGAATTGACGTCGATCTGCTGCAGCACCGGCAGACCGAAAGCGGCGGTTTTGCCTGAGCCGGTTTCGGAAAGACCGACCACGTCGTGGCCCTCGAGAGCTACGGGAATGGCCAGTGCTTGAATGGCTGAAGGTTTTTCGAAGCCAAGCGAGTTGACGGCTTCGAGCAACATCGGCGTCAGACCGAGAGATGAAAAGGGAGGGGTGTCCATAGGATGGAGGGAGGGTAGGAAAGGGTTGGTAGCGGGGTGCGGAAATGGTGATTTCCAGCAGACGCGCCGAATGGGCGCGATGGCGGTACCGAAGCGGTCCGGACGGCACAGTGCGTCGGATTTGGAAAAGAGCGAGCGATAGTTTTGCCGCCCGGTGAGGCTTTTGATTCAAAAAATCTGCCGATCTGACCTTGTTTGCGCCACGTCCGGTAAGGATGGCAGTGTCGACAGGCGCTGTTGGCCGGCTAAAATGGGCGACTACTGTCTAGCTATGAAATTTACGTCATTTGGGATTCTCTGTAGTTTTTTATCGCTTTGCGGCGGGCTTGCCGCCGCCGACGCCGGGCCGGTCGAGATCGGTCAGCGGCGCGAGTTGATGGTCGACGATGCCCTGATCGAGTCGATGAGCGGCAGTATCGAGCGGCGTCTGCATCACCCGCAGCCACAGGAAATTGCCATCGTTCACGATCAGCCCTGGGAAGGTTCGGGCTGTGGGTATCACAGCATCTTCTACGATGGCGAGAAATACCGGATGTACTACAAGGCGTGGCACATCATGGTTGAGCAGGGCAAACTGGATACCAGAAACCGCTTTCTCTGTTACGCCGAGAGCGAGGACGGGATCACTTGGATCAAACCTGAGCTGGGTCTGTTTGAATACGAGGGATCCAAAAAAAACAATATCGTCATCATGAACGAGGGCCCGTGGGGCGAGGCGCAGCCCGACGGCGCGCACCCTGCGGTGTTTTTCGACAAAAACCCGGACTGTCCACCGGATGCACGTTTTAAGGCCATCGTTCGATCGCACAAGCCGAAGGGACTGCTGGTGATGAAATCAGCGGACGGCGTGCGCTGGTCGATGCTGCACGACCAGCCGGTGATCACTGACGGGGCCTTCGATTCGCAAAATCTTGCCTTCTGGGATCCGCTGCGCAACGAATACCGCGCCTACTGGCGGATCTTCACGGATGGCATTCGCGACATTCGCACGGCGACTTCGAAGGATCTGATCAACTGGTCGGCGCACACCGATCTGAAGTATTCGGAAGCGCCGCCGGAGCATCTCTACGTGAACCAAATCATGCCCTATCATCGCGCGCCGCATCTGTTGATCGGCTTTCCGGCGCGCTACATCGAGCGCGACGGCGAAGCGCCATCGATGGGCCAGTTGCCCGATCCGGAGCACCGCAAGTTGCGCGCGGCGGCGTCGCCGCGTTACGGCTATGCGATCACCGAAGGCCTGCTGATGAGCAGTCGCGACGCGGTGAATTTTCATCGCTGGCCGGAAGCGTTTATGCGTCCCGGTCCGGAGCGAAGCGGGCAGTGGAAGTACGGCGACAACTACATCGCCTGGCATTTGCTGGAGACGAAAAGCAAACTTCCCGGGGCGCCGGACGAATTGTCGATCTACGCGACCGAAGGCTACTGGACCGGCGAGCAGGACGAGCTGCGTCGCTATACGCTGCGCCTCGATGGGTTTGTCTCGGCCAAAGCGAAGCTGAGTGGTGGCGAAATGGTCACCAAGCCGATTACCTTCTCCGGCGATGAACTGTCGTTGAACTTTTCATCGTCGGCCGCGGGCGATATCAAGGTGGCGATTAAAAATGCCGACGGCAGCGCCATTGCCGGCTTCGGCCTCGATGACTGTCCGCCGATGTTCGGTGATTCAGTTGATCGGGTGGTGCAGTGGAAAAACGGCAGTGACGTCTCCGCGCTGGCCGGCAAAGCGGTGCGCCTGCAGTTTTTCCTGCGCGACGCCGATCTGTTTTCGTATCAGTTCCGGGATGGGAAGCAGTAAAGGCGGGGTCGATAGGATCGATCAGGTCGTCCAGAGGATCGGACGTAGCCGTGGACCGTCTGCCGGTCGGGCGGAGGCGGGTGCCGCGCAAGGCCCACCTTCTGACGAAGGTGGCTACGGACCGTCCGCAGGCCCGGAGTTGGCGCTGCTTAGCTAGAGTTTGGTCAGCGCATTGCCGCGTTCCTTGAGCGGGAACTCGACGGCGGCTCCACCCTGACGGTGCGATTCGAACACGGCGCAGATCATCTCGACGACGCTGCGTGCGGCGCGGCCGTCGCACAGAGGCTGGCGATCGCTGTTGCTGTCGCAGCACTCGATCAGGTCTCTGACCGGGGCGACGTGATTGTGAACTTCGCCGATGAGTTTCTTCTGGGCGTCGCTTTCCGCCGCTTCGAGACCGGCGGCGGTGATCGCCTGCCAGGGACGGGGCGTGGCAGTGGGCTCGAACGGATTGCCCACGGATAGATGGGCGAGTGGGTTGCGGTCGCAGCGGATGCCGATGATGCCTTTGCTGCCGATCAGTTGCAGACCGAAGCCGTGATTTGCCGTGTCGTCGTTGGCGATCGAATCGAAGCTGGCAGTGATGCCTTTGCCCAACCGGTAGCGGGCGTGGATTTCGTCACCGGCGAGTGGTCCGAGGGCTTCGTTGCCATCGACGACATCGGCGGCGGTGACGGGTTTACCGTCGGCGTAAATCTCAGCGCTGCACGTCTGCGGTGATCCGCCGAAGTACTCCATCAGGTTGAGCACGTGGCTGCCGAGCACCCACAGGTCTTCGCCGCCACCGCGGCGGTCGCCTTTACCGCGACCGCGGATCTCAAGCAGTTTGCCGATGCTGCCGTCGGCGATGAGTTGATCGATCGCCGCGAGGGCGGGGTGGTAGCGATTGCGATGGGCGACGGCAATTTTGGCTCCGGCCTGGTCGGCGGCAGTGATGATTTGATCGGCTTCGGCGGGAGTGCGGCAGAAGGGTTTTTCGATGTAGATGCCTTTGGCGCCGGCGTCGATGGCCGCCAGTGTCATGTCGAGGTGTTGGTCGGGATGGCGTGAGCCGACCGAGACAAATTCGGGTTGGGTTTTCGCCAACATCTCGCGGTAATCGGTGAAGCCGGCGCTATCGGCGAGTTTGAGCGTGGTCAGCGCCTTGGCCAGACCGGGCGAATCGGCATCGGCGACGCCGACAATTTCGGCTTCGGGGAGTCGCAACCAGACGGTGTCGAGACCGTGACCGAAATTGCCGCGACCGGTGTGGCCGATGACGGCGACTTTGCGGGAGGCGCTGGCTGCTGCGCGAGTGGTCAGGGACAGGGAAGGGCTGGCCGCAAGAGCGGTGCCGGCGATGATAAATTTTCTGCGGTTCATTTTGGTAGGAGAGTCAGGAAAGGTCGCGGATGCTGAGTTTGCGCCAACGGCATTTTTTGCCTGCGGGCCAATTTTTTCCGCCGTGAACCTGCAAGGCGATCGAACCGCGCGGGCCGAGCGTTTCGAAGACTTTGTCTTTGTCGTAGCCGGGCAGGGTCGAGGTGGCGCCGTCCCAGTGACAGACTTCGAGGCCGTTGATGGTGACCGTGACCTGAGGGTATTTGCCGACACAGCGCAGTGTAGCGGTGTTCCAGTCGTCGAGCTTCCACGCGTCGAGCCAGTCGGCGGCGCTGCAGGTGCGTTGATAGACTCCGTCGGGCCAGGCTTCGGTGCGCGGGTCGGGCCTGGTGACCAGGGAGGCGGGGTCGCCATTGGCATCGACGCCGTCGGGGCCGAGCGAAATTTTGTAGGGCATCAGCGCAAAGGCACCGGGCATTTCGCCGCGCAGGTGGCCGACGTTGCCGTTGTCGTGGTAGTCGACGTACATCTGAAAGCCGTGACCGAGATCGTTGCAGCGAAAAAACACGCCACTGCACGGCCCCCAGTCGGGACGCATGTCGAGCGTCAGCTCAAAGTCGGCGAAAGTCGCGTCACTGAGCAGTAGACCGCCGTTGCCGGAACCGGGCGGATCCTGTTCGCCGGTGAGGATGCCGGTGTCGGGGTCGAGTTTCCAGATTCCGCCGGTGCCGTGCCCAATCTTCGCGGGTGGCTTGTGCCAGGCGGCGAGGGTTTTGCCATCCCAGAAGCGTTTTTCGAATGCGTTCGCGGCTTCGGTGAGGGGCGGCCGGGTTGCGGTGACAGCGCTGATGAGACTGGCGCGCTTGAGCCATTCACGTCGAGTCGACTTACTTGTTTTCGACATCATAAGCTTTGACTTTGGTGGCACCGCCGCTGCGTGTGGCAATGCCTTCGAGTTTGGCATCGGGTGCTTCATCGACGGACTGAACGTAAAATTTGATCGGCTGGCGTTCGCTGCCGAAGTGAGTGCCGAGCAACTGGGACAGGCGATCCAGGCCGGCTTTGGTTCGGGCGTCGTTGAGATCGGAAAACCAGTAGATGGCATCGGCGCGGTGTTTGACGACTAACATTTCCACGCCCTCGACCACCGACTTGGCCTTCTGCTCAAGCTTGATTTCGCTCTTCGACGGATCGAATACCTGATCATCGGATTCGTAGTCGAGGCGGCAGCCGGACACTTCGACAATGACCGCGCGCGAGAAGCTTTTGCGCAGTTCTTTGCGGACCGCCTTGATTTGTTCGCTCATGCTTGCGGATACGTCGAGAATGACGCCGAGCCGGCGTGAACGCACGTTCATGCCACCGATGGTGCCGCTTTCGGTGGCTTCGCTGGTTCCGGCCCCGGACGCGCCGAAACCGACCCCGAGGTCGAGGGACATGACGACGTCGCCGATCTCGCTACTGTCAAAAGTCGGTGCCTCAAACGCGACCGGGCTGATATTGGGGGCGACAACCGGTGTGAATGCCGCCGACGAAGGTCGCGACTGATGTTGCTTGCGCTTGCGTTCGAGGGTCTGATTCCTGACTTCCTCGATGGCGTCGGGATTGGGTGCCGCGACCGAGAAACTGGGCGGCGGAGCAACCGGCTGGGAGAGCACATACGAGGCCAGCCAGATGAGCAGAGCGCCGTTAATGATGAGCGAGGCGGTAACCGGGGGCAGCCACTTTTTCAGGGTCTTTTTCCGCTGCTCGGCGAGCGCTTGTTTTTCGCGTCGACTGAGCGGCCGGTCGCGAACCTTCTGCTCTTTTCGAGTTTGGCGTGCCTTGGCACGGCGGGACTGCTTTTGCGGCTTTGAAGTGCTGGCAGAACCCATTGCCGACGGTAGCGCTGCTCGCGCGCGCTTTCAACCGTTCTAGAAGGCCAATCCGAATCCGATATGGAAGGCTCCGGAGGGTTCGTCGGCGCCGCGATTGAGGTTGTGGCCGTAGTCGAGCCGAAGTGGGCCAAGCGGCGAATTGAAGCGCAGGCCGAGACCGCCGGCGTAGTGCATCTCGTCCAGGCTGGCATCTTCGAACTCGAACAGCAGCTTGCCGGCATCGGCGAACCCCGCGAGACTGAGCGGCCCGACGATGGGTATCTCGTATTCGGCGTTGAAGGTGCTGTAAAACTCACCACCGACCGGGTAGCCGTTCGAATCGGAGGGCCCGAGCTCGCGCTCGGGAAAGCTGCGCACGCTGCGCGGACCGCCACTGAAGAAGCGCAGATCGACCGGCAGCAGTTCGTCGTCGTCGCCGCCCAGCGAAACGATGGCGCCGCTGCGTGCGCCGAGGTGAATCGTGGTCGGGCCGATCGGGTAGTGATAACTGAATTTCAGGGTCGACCGCAGGTAGTCGTAGTCGCCGCCAAGCGCGCTCGAACCAAGGGCATTTGAGGCCTGGAAAAAATAGCCACGCCTCGGCACGGCGACATCATCGCGATGGTCGACCTCGTAGGACAGCCCGGCGAAGTTATCGATGTAATTTTCGTCGCCGAGCAACGCGGCGTCGATATCGAAGTCGGTGATGTCGACGTAGCTGCCCTGGGCGAACAGCGTGATGGAGTCTTTGCGGTGAAATTCGCGGCGCAGTTCGGCGCGCAGTCCGTTTTCAAGTTTCGTGTAGCCTTCGTTGAGTCGATAGCGACCGAACAAGCCGAGTGACGCCTGCCAGTCGCTCCACATAAACCACGGGTCGGTGTAGTTGACGTGGCCCGTCAGGCCACGTTGTGAGGCTTCAATCCGGGAATCGAAGCGGCGCACCAGACCGAACAGATTCAGGTGACGATATTCAAAACCGAGGATGGCTCCCTCGTAGCTGCCGTAACCGCTGAAAATGCCGAGTTCCTGACTGTCGGCCTCTTCGATTTCGACCTTGAGGTCGAGCAGGGCGGCGCCTGGGTCGACGACTTCGGGGATGGCAGTCACGCGCCGGAAGGCGCCGGACTTCAACATGTCGGATACGACATCGCCAGCGGCATCGGGATTGTAGGGCTGATCGGTGACTTCATCGAACATGCGCGTGAAGTAACGATTTTTGACCTTTTCGTTACCGGTCAGTTGGATCTCCCGAACGCGGTACTTACGGCCGTAATTTGCGCTGGTGGTCAGGTCGACCTGCTTGAATTCACCGGCATCGACCGGATCGAGAGCGGTGACGGTGATTTCGGCATCGTAGTAACCGGCGTTCCTGGCGATGCTCAGCAGGCGGGATTTGAGCTGTGATGCAATCGATGGCGAAAAAATCTGTCCGGCGTAGTCAACTCGTACGGTTTCGTATTCCGTCGCCATCACGGGGTCCGGAGGCGTGCCGAGATCGACTTCGCTCACGTGGTAAATTTTACCTTCAATGATTTCCAGCTTGGCCGACGCCCGGTTGCCGGGCGGATCGGGATCGATGACGGGTTTCAACAGGGTTACTTTTGAGCCGATGTAGCCGAGCAGGTCGTAGTAGTCTTTGACGTGGTTGCGACCGGCTTCGACATCGTCGTCAACGTAGGGAATTTCGTCGATCAGTTTGAGATCGAGTCGCTCGCGGGTATCCGAGGTCATTAATTCAAACAGGCCCTCGTCACTGAGCGCCTGATTGCCCTCACAGATGACGTCGACAAGTAGCAGCACGCCACCTTCGCTGACGTCGAGCAGGATTTGATTGGCAGTGGGGATCTGCCATTTCACGCGGGCGTCTTCGTAACCACGGTCACGCAGAGAAGTCTCAAGAAAATAGGCGGCGTCATCGGCGCGCGCGGTGCTGACGCCATTTTCCTCGATGTAGTCGAGTTGATGTTCGATGTAGCTGCGCGCCTCGGATTCGCTCACCGTTCGAAGTCCCCGGATGGTAATCGAGCTCGATGGAGCGGAAGGTGTTTCGTCTTCCGCCACTGACGGCACCACGCAGGCGCTGCTGATCAACAGCAGCGTTGCGGCGAGTCGCAGACGGGTTAATAAACGAGGCACGGTTTAACGGAATTTGAAAATGTATTTCAGCAGGCCGCGGTAGTCGCTTTCAGCGCTGACGTTGGCCACCAGATAGAGTTGCCGGAAAAGGCGGACGCGTCCGGCGACGGTTTGCTCACCGGTGCGAGCATCGGTCTGGCCGATGTCGAAGGTGGTGCGCTGGTTGAGTTCGTCGAGGAAGCTTTCTTCGTCGTCGGGATCGATGTCGTCCTGGCGAAGTTTTCTCAAAAACAGGAGCGCGGCTTTTGAGGCAACCACGGAGCCGCTGCCGCCGGTGAGTTCGTCGCGAGTCGCGCCTGTCGCCAAAAGCGAGATGATGTCCTCGTTGGCGAGGGGAGGATCGCTGGTCAGAACATTTTCAGGGTTGAGGAGACGGCCGTAGAGGTAGATCGACAGGTCGTACTGGCGGACGTTAGCCGTGGCTTGCAGGCTGAGCTTGCCGTTGAATCCAGTGGATTCGTTGAAGGCGACTTCGCCTTCCTGAACATCGACTCGACTGAAGGGCAGAGTGAGACGTCCTTCGGAGATGTAGATGCGACCGTTGGGAACCGGTTGGGCCCCGGTGCCGGTGATGCGCAGATCGCTGACCGCGTCGACCATGGCGAGGTTGCCGCGAACTTGAAACGGATCGCGGGTGATGACTTTGACATCGACCTGCCAGTCTTTGAAGGGCGCGATTTCGAGTCCGAAGTCGAGATTTGGAGGTACCTTGACCGATGGACGCTTTTCAATCTCGGGCAGGTCGGAGCGCTCGCGGCCGGGCATGCTGAGTGGCAGAATATCGACGTTCCTGGCAAAGCGACTGTTTACCAGCGCGATCTCGCCTGCCAACTTCGCGGCGGTCCAGGGGCCGTCCAGAGTGAGGTCGGCGTCGGCGCGGATGTTCATGTCAGGGTTGCGGGCGATCAATGCCTCCCGGGCGGTGAGTTGGAGGTTGATCAAGGGAGCGCCACCTTCTTCAGGTAGTGAGGCCTTACCGGCGAGCGCGAGTTGGCCGCCTGAAACCAGTGCTTCAAATTTTTCGATTTCGAGTGTGCGGCCTTCGCCGTGCAACCTGATCTCGGTGTCGCGCAGACTCGGGATCGAAGCTTTTTGCATTTTGAAATCGGCGACTTCGACGATCAGATCGCCGGCGATCTTTGGCTCGCGAACCGTGCCCGTGACGGTGATGTCGATGGCCGCCGTTCCGTCGAGGGCTTCGATGCCGTCGACGTAGGATTGCAAAAAATCGAGCGAACTGGCGGGAAGTTTGACCTCCGCCTGAAGCGTTTCATCGAGCGGAGTCGATTGGCCCTCGATCCATTCCGATGGTGTGAACGGAACTGAACCGTTCAGCGTCAACGGTTCGATCTGCGGATGTTGAAAACCACCGTTCAGCGTCAGCCGCTCATCGCCGATGGTGAAATCGAGGTCGAAGTCGCCCGGAGGAACTTCCCCGGCGGCGGTAACTTTGAGACCCGTCACGGCAATCTTGCCGCCGCCATTCAACTGTTGCGGCGTTCCGTCGATGGCGATGCCGGCATCGAGGGTGCCCTCGACCGGGGAGTCTTTGCCGCTCAGGGCGATCAGTTCTGCCAGCTGCAGTTCAGCCGACTGAAAATCAATTTTCACGGCGCCTTGCTGATCGAAGAATCCGATGATGCCCTTTTCGGCGATCAAGGCGCGGTTGTAGGGCAGGTGCAGCGAACCGGACGCGAGTTGCTGCCCGCCCCGACGGATTTGCAGCGATGGCAGATCGATGGTGGCATTCCGGTAAGTGCCAAGCGTCTTGATGGAAAGGTCGCCACTGGTGATTTCCAGGGCCTGCACCTCGATGGCATCGGGAGAGTAGCTGGCGCTGATCTGCGCGCTGCCGATGGTTCGGGAGCCGTCGATGCTGAAGCCTTCGGCGTCCACCTTTGCCTGCCCTCGGTGAGTAGGCTTGGTGTCGTTGCCAGGTTTGGCGACGCCCTGCCCGGTCCAGTCGACTTTGATGTGGCCCTGCAGGGATTTGGTGAAATTGAACTGCCCGAGCAGGTCGCTGAACTGCTCGTTGGCGGTCGCCTCGATTCTGGCGCTGGCCTGGTAATCGAGTTGTTCCATCCCGATGCTGCCCTGTGCAGACAACGTGGTGGCGTCGTCGAGGCTGATAGCGATGTCGGCGCGCAGTTGGTTGTTTTCAGGATTTTCGACATCGATGGCGATCGATTGAAACGGCACGCTGTCGTAGCTCAATGATTCACTGCTTAGCTTGGCGGTGACGTTGTGAACGGGGCTCCGGCTGTCGGTGGACTTGAGCGTGCCTTCGCTGTTGGCGGTCAGGTCGAGGCGTCCCCCGACGGGTTTGTCGAAGCCGAATTTGCCGAGCAGTTGGCTGAGCCTGGCGTTGGCGATGATGTCGCCGTCAACCTGCACCGAGTAGTCGAGCGAGCCGAGAGTGAGATCGCCGCTGGCGTTCAGTTGCGTGGCGTCGTCGAGCGCGAGTTGCAGGTCGGCGTTGAGTTGATTGGTCGCGGGAACGTCGAGATCGAGCAGTAGAGATTTCACCGGGACGCCGTCGTAAATCAGCGATTCGCTGTGCAGTTGAGCGTTGCCGTCGCGAATTTCCCGCGACGCGATCTGTGCGCTCGCGCTCAGTTTCGCACTACCGGTAAGCGGAACTTTTTCGGGAGGCAGAAATTGTTCGATTGCGGCGATGTCGGCGTTAAGCGTGAGGTCGAGCGGCACATCGGCGAGCGAGGCAGGGGCTTCGGCCGTGCTGACATCGGCCTGAAGCTGAAGTTCGACCTCCGTGTCTTTGCGCCCGGCATCGAGGCTGGCGGTGAGGTGACCGGCATCGACGCGGGCCGTCAGCGTTGCCGAGTCGAGGCCCTCGCCGGGAAACTCCAGATCGGCGGCCTGCAGTTCAGCGTTTGCTTTCCAGGTCGCGGGCTTGCCGAAATCACCGCTGAAGTCGATATCGAGCGCTCCGATCGTGCCGCGTTTCAGCGTTTCGCCGGCGCCGAATTGTCCGGCGATCGCGCCGATGTCGAGCGGACCGTCGCTGAGCACAGCGGCGATCGACTGGTCGCGGCGATAGCGGAGAGAAAGTTTGGCGCCATTGGCATCGATGACGGCGGTCAATTGGTCTGCTCCGGTCCGGTGCAGCACAAGTTCATCGACGGCGATATTTTCCAGCAGTTCGAATTGTCCGAGAATCAGCGAGTCATCGGTCGAACGCAGCGGCGCGTAGCTGGCGTTGCGGTCGATTTTTTCGCCGATCTTGAGATGCGCAAACCCGAGTTCACCTTCACCTCCAGCCGGCAGTTGTAAGCGCAAACCCTTGACGAGGAATTTTTCGGCAGCGCCTTGAGTGACGGTGACATTGATGTTGTCGAGATCGTAGTCGCAGCCGAGAAGCCGCCAGAGGATGGCGAGCCGATCGGAATTTTCTGCGTCGTCGGCAGGCGCAGTTGCTTCGTCCTCAGGTGCACCGCTTGGCGGCGGCAGATCGATGAGCAGGTCAGTATCCCGCAGAGTGATGCCTTGCAGCGCCCCAATGGCATCACCTTTGAGCAGAGTTTTAAAATCGTATCGTACGCCGATTTCTCCGGCGCTGAGAGACCGGAGCGGGGAAGTCCCGGCCGGCGCCGCGTCCGTGTCGGGTGGTGTCGCTGTCGGCAGGGCTGAGGTGGTCAGATTGGTGATCTGAACTCCGGAGACGAGGCTGCCGTCGACGTCAAAATCACTGGCGAGACCAAGCTTGGCAAAGCCAAAGCCGATGCCCCACTTAGCGGCCGCACGGAAGCCGGGTCCGTTGAGCAGGAACGCGCCGGGAATCGCCACCACCAGAAGCACCAGCGCCAAGCGTGCAAAGCATCCGCGGCAGCCGCGTCGTTTGCGCCCGGGGCGTTCGACGGCGGTTTGGTCGGTGGCGGAGGCGGATTGCGGTGGGTCGTCTGTGCTGCGGTTTCTCAAGGGTGGGAGCGGTGCGCCCGGGCGCGATTGGGGGTTTCAGTAAGCTCCCCGGTCTAACAAGGGGGGCTTGTTTGGAGTGATCGCGGAGGGGCCGAAGATTCACTGTTTGCGAGAGGTTTGCAAAGGCGTTTCAATGGCGATTTGCACGGTTGGAGTCGGCAGGGTGGCCGCGCCGCCGCAGGCGTCGGTCCGGCAGGGGTGGCTCACGGAATTTGGTCAAAGAATCACTGACTGTTAAGCTTGCGTTAATATCAAAATTATGATAATTATGATATATAATTATTTATATGATTTGTCGCCGGCCACCAGCAGTCCTTCCTGGCAACGCAGCCGCCATGGTTTTTCAGTCGCTCCGCGATTGGAATCGGTGGACCCTCGTGGCTTTGTTATGGGCGGTTCTGGTCGTTGGCGGCACATCGCGGGCGCTGGGTCATGGCGACGAAAATCACGTCGAACCGGTTGAGGGCTTTATCGTCGAGCCGTCTTCTGATGGTTGGAATGAGATGACCGGGTTCTGCTTTGGTCCTAACGCAGCCGGGACCAAAGTGCGCCAGTATGTGTGGGAAAAAAGCGGCAAGGTATGGATTGTCGAGGACGGGGTAAAGCTTGCCGCACCGCTGATCGACTTGCAGGAGGAGGTGGGCAACTGGCGGGACCACGGGCTGCTCGGTTTTGCGCTCGATCCCGACTTCCGCAGCAACGGCTACATCTATCTTTTGTATGTGGTCGACCGCCATCATTTGCTCAATTTCGGCACCCCGAACTACAAGTCCTGGGTCGACACTTATCACATGGCGACCATCGGCCGCCTGGCGCGCTATCGTGCGAAAGTGGAGGACGATTTCCGTAGCGTCGATGCGGCTTCGCGAACGCTGTTGATCGGTGACACGAAATCGAGCGGGATTCCGATCAGCTATGAATCGCACGGGGTTGGATCGCTGGTTTTTGCCAAGGATGGCAGCCTGCTGGTATCGTGTGGTGATGCCGCCAGTTTTCTCGCCTTCGACGCCGGTGGCGCGGTCGGTGGATCGTATGCCCCTCAAGGGGTGGCGGACGGAATCCTCAAGCCGACGGAGGATGTCGGTGCCTTTCGCTCTCAGCAGCTCGACTCGTTGAACGGCAAAATTTTGCGAATCAACCCGGTCACCGGAGCGGGCTATCCGAGCAATCCTTTCTTCGATGCAGCCAGTCCCGGCTCGGCGCGCAGCAAGGTTTGGTCACTGGGGCTGCGCAATCCATTTCGATTTGCGATTCGCGGTGGCAGTGGTGAGCACGATGTGACCGCGGGTAATCCCGGAGTCTTGTTGGTCAACGATGTCGGCTCGAACTACGCCGAGGAGCTCAACGTAGTCGACGTTGCCGGTCGCAATCACGGTTGGCCGATTTACGAGGGAATGGACGTGCGGGCGAACTACGATGCGCTCAGGCCCGCCGGTATTCCGATGGTGCCGACCTGGCGGCCGATGCTGGAGTGGCGGTGGACGACGCGGGTCTGTTTCGATAACATCAATGTCAAAACGCTGGGTACTCCGTCGTCGCCGGTTGCCGGAGCGCCTTTCGCGGGGTTGTCATCGATCGGTGGAGTCTGGTATGACGGCGATTCATTTCCGGAGTCGTTTCAAGACAGTTATTATTTTGCGGATCTCAACGGCAAATGGATTCGCAACGCGACGTTCAACTCCGCCAATCAGATTCAGGAGGTGCGCCCCTTTCTGGAAAATGCCGGTCAGATCGTGTGCATGGCCGTGCATCCTGAAACCGGTGATCTGTATTACGGCGAGTATCCCGATAAAATTCATCGGGTCTTTTACGCCCCGGGAGGCAACCAACTGCCAAACGCTGTTGCCTCGGTCGACAAGAATTTTGGCGCCGCACCGTTGGTCACGGTGTTTCGCGGCGATCAATCGAACGACCCCGCCGGGCAGCCGTTGACGTATCGCTGGGATTTTGGCGACGGCACGCCGATCAGTCTGTCCGCGAACCCGGTGCATGTGTTCCAGGCATCCGGATCCGGGCCGACGGTGTACACCGTGACGCTGACCGTATCCGATTGTTGCGGAGGCACCGATACCACGCAGCTGATGGTGTCAGTTAACAACACGCCGCCTCAAGTGGATATCACCAGTCCGCTCGATGGCACGCGCTATCCGCTAGGGCAGGGAAATCTGACCTATGCGCTCAAGTCATCGGTCAGCGACGCCGAGGATAACAATGGAGCGCTGACTTACGAATGGCAAACCGCCCTGCATCACAACGATCACATTCACTATGAACCGACGACGATGGGGGCGACCTCCTCGACGGTGATCAGTCCGGTCGGCGGCGATGGCGAATCGTACTACTACCGGATTACGCTTAAGGTGACCGACAGCGCCGGTCTCAGCACCACCGCCGAAACGTTTCTTTATCCCGATGAAGCGGGTACGGCGATCATCGCCAATGACGATGGGGTGTCGGTTGGCTATGGAGGATCTGCCACGTTTGATGTGCTCAACAACGACCGTGGCGCGATGAACGAGGTCAAACTGGACAGTGTGACCATTGTCGAAGCGCCGACCCATGGGGTTGCGACGGTAGACCCGCAGACGGGAAAGATTGTCTACACTCACAATGGTGCCACCACGTCGTCGGATGAACTCATCTATACCGTGAAGACCCAATCCGGTATCGTCAGCAATGCCGCCAGAGTCAGGATCAATCTTGAGGGCGGGCTGAAGGGCGAGTATTTCTCGGATGCCAATTTTTCCCAACTGGTGCTCAGCCGGACTGATCCGGAGGTCAACTTCGATTGGCAGCTGACCAGTCCGGGTGAGGGGATTCCGCAGGATAATTTTTCAGTGCGTTGGACCGGGAGCGTGGTTCCGCAGGCGGCCGGGGCCTACACATTTTATCTCAAGGCGGATGATGGTGGCCAGCTCTGGGTCGATGGCGATTTAGTGATCGACGCTGCTACGGGAGCCTCCGGCACCGAGGTCAGCGGAACCATCAACTTGTCCGGTGGTCAGCCGGTTCCGATCCGTCTCGACTACCACGACATTTTCTGGAACGGATCGGTGCAGTTGCTTTGGTCAGGTGAATTTCAGAGCAAAGAAGTCATCTCCCGCCACGACTTGATTCCGGTTCACAGCGACGACGCTGCGCCGGCGGTGCAGATCAGCTCACCGTCAGCGGGAACGCCACTTTTTGAGGGCACTGCAGTTGACCTTGCCGCGGTGGTATCGCCGGTCGCAGGCGATCCGGTTGCGTCGGTAAATCTGGTCGTCAATGGAGCTACCGTTGGCAGCGCAAGTGCCGCGCCATATCAGGTGTCGTGGACTCCGGCCGAGCAGGGACCAGTGACCGTGACTGCGGAAGTGACTACTGTCGGTGGGGTAAGCGCTGACTCGTCGGCGTTTCCCGTCGTCCTCCAGGTCGGACCGCCGAATACGCCGCCGACGGCCTCGGCGGATAGTTTTCAGGTATATCCCGGCGGCGAAACGACTCTCAATGTGATCGCCAACGACCTCGATGTCGATGGTCAGATCGACCCGGCGAGTGTCCAGTTGGTCAGTAATCCCGGTCAGGGAACGGTGAGCATCGATCCGCAGAGCGGAATGGTCCTCTACCAGCACAGCGGGGCAAGTGGCGGGGTGGCGAGTGACAGTTTTTCGTATCAAGTCAGTGATAATCACGGCGCGATTTCGAATATCGCGACGGTGACTTTGACGGTGGTGCGTACCTGGGAAGGTTGGCAGTCGGAGCACCCGGGTGCCGGCGCTTCGCTGCTGGCGAACGGTGATGGCGACCGCTACGTCGATCTGCTGGAGTTTGCTCTCGGTGGTGATCCGTTCAGCGGCGCGGTGGGGCAGTCGGGCTTGCGTGTTGAAGCCAATGCCGGTGGCGGGATCGATGCGGTGTTGACGCGCCCGGAAGGTATCGGCGGCGTCAGTTACACCTTGCAGGCCAGCGCCGATTTAAATCAATGGAGTAACGTGCAGTCTCCGGCCGTGCAGTCACTGGGCACCGGCTTGGAAGAAGTCCGCTACGCCAACGTGTCGTCGCTGGGCGGCCTGTCCCGGCAGGGTGGCTTTGTCAGGATGCAGGTTGGATTGAACGGATCGTCGGCGCGTACGCCGGTGTGTGGCTGGCACGAAAAGACGTTTAATGAAGGCCATCAGACGCTCGCTGTCAGTCTGGCACGTCCCGCCGTGTTCGGTGCCAGGGCGGACGCGATCGATGTGGCCAGCCATTCGGTCGTTATCGCAGGTGCCGGTATCGCGTCGGTTTTCGAATCGGGTAAACCCTACTATCTTGAGTTCGTCGACGGCGCCGGTGAGGGGCATCGCTTTGACGTCGACGTGGCAGGCAGCAGTGGCGGGCAGTTGCTCATCATTCCAAATTCGCCGAACAGCACACGTGCTCAACTGGACGAGTCGTTCGCCGGTTCGTCGTTCGTGATCCGTCCTCATGACACCCTGGGGAGTGTTTTCGACAAAGCGCGCTTTCACGGCTCGAATCGCTCCACCGAGGCCGATCGGGTGATGTTCTTCGAGGCCGGTGGCTACGCCAGTTTCTATCTGCTGAAAGCCGGTGCGACTTATGACTTCTGGGTTGCGGCCAGCGATTCAAGTCTTAGCTCGAAGCAGGATAAGGTCGTTGCGCCGGGCAGCGGCGTCTTCTTTATCCGCAAGGCCGCTGCGCCGATCAGCGTGCTCTTTACCGGCGAAGTGCGCGACCATGATTTTGTCCAGCCGCTGCGGTCGGGTTTTAACCTCATCGGCGAGCCGGTGCCGCTCGATCGCACCCCGGTTTCGAGAAATGTATTGGTCGCGGGAGGCTTTACCGGCGGCGTGAGCAGTGCGTTGGCGGACCTGATCTATCAGTGGAAAGGCGACGCTGAAACCGGCACTCAAGGCTACAACACTTTTTATCTGCTCCAGCATGTGCCTCCGTATCGCTACTGGACCAGTCCAGCCGACAGCAGCCTCCCGAACCTCGACAATACGCCGCTGTTCAAAGCTTATCGGGCAACCTTCCTGCGCCTGCTCGGGCCTGCACGTCCGGAGTATCGAGTGACGCCCGGTTGGGACAGCGCCGCGCCGTAAGTTTATATTAAGGCAGCTTCTTGAAGGTGATATTCTTGTACTGAGCGCGGACGCCGCTGTAGCAGGCGAGACCGAGTGGCTTGCACAATTCGATATCGCCGGGACGCAGGCTGATCTTCCGGTCTTCGAGATCGACGTCGACCATCTGACGCTCGCCCAGCCAGGCTTCGAGTTTGTCGTCGGTGACTTTGATTTTGACGTGTACCCACTTGTTGTCTTCGAAGCCTTCGATGTTCATGCTTTCGTTTTCCGAGGCGTCGAGATCGTCGATGCTGGAAATGCCGACCAAACCGCCACCCCAGCCGCCGATGATGAAGGTCGCGTGACTGTCTTTGACGGGAAAGGTCACGGCGCAGAAGAAATCGTTGCCGTCGAGACGCATCGCGTCGAGTTCGATTTCGTAGTTGCTGGTCGCAGCGGGTTCACCGGTGATTTTTGCTCCGGTCATGATCGCACCGAATCCGAATTCGAGGTTGCCGTCTTCGTTGACGAAAACATCGCCCTCGCCGCCGAACTGGATCGATTCCCAGCCGGTGAGATCTTTGCCGTTGAACAATGGCATCGCTTTCGGAGGAGCGGGAGCCGGCGGTTCGGGCGCTGCGTCCGTGATTACAGGTGCGACCGGATCTTTGCCGGTGGAGGCTGCATCCTCAGTGACAACGGCAGTCTCGACCGTGTCGTTGTTCGTCGTGCGTTCGGAGCGGACGATGGCAATGTCAGGCTCCGACTCAAGATGCCAGACGAACAGTCCAAGGCTCCGGAACAGAACGTAGTGGACGGCGGTGCCGGCGATGGCGACCAGGAGTAGAAAAACAATGAGACGACCGAGAATTTTCATGAGCGGAATGGAGCGATGCAGCGCAATTGACGAAGCGCGAGGATGGCGGTGACCACGCGCCGAATCAAGTCCGGAAATCCGGAAGGCGGGCGGGTCGACTGCCGTCAGGAAACGCTCGCGGCTAATTGGCCAGCGACATGGCCTCAACACCTTCGGCCGGTTGGATGCCGAGGATTTTGCAGACCGTGGGATGGAGTTGCAGCGAAGTCGCCGATTCAATCGAAGTCACCGGCGAATCGCCGTTCGGGCTCCAGATCATCAGTTGTCCCTGCATCCGTGACGAATCTTCGACCGGGTAGCCGAACGAGGCGAAAAAGCCGTCGGCTTCGGCGGGATCGTAGACCGGCTCGCTGCCGACCGCATCAGTAAATCCGTAGCCGCGCTTGAGTACGATGACGCGATCGCCGATGCGACCGTCCGCCGAAACGTAGTCCCAACTGGAGGGTAATTTCTCCGGAGAAAAGGTGCGCCAGTAGAGCTTGGATTCCAGTTCGCGATCAAAGTCGGCGACGAACTGCTCGCGAGCGGCTTCGTTCTCGGGCAATTCCTTGAAGTAAATGTTGGCCATGCTGTTCTGGGAAAGTATCTCGAACTTGTCGAGGTAATCGCCGATCGCCGGCTTGAGCAGCTCGACCAGATTGATGTTTTTTTCCATCGGTGCCAGACCGTGATCGGTCGATATCACGACGACGAGCTTGGCGCCGGGCTTGGCGAGCGAGCTCCAGTTTTCTTTCAGTTTGCCGACGAATGCCGACAGCTGCGCGTCGAGTTTGCTGACCGCTTCGTGGGTGCCGCCGTCGGTGGGGCCGCTACGCATGCCGGTCAGATTGAGGTCATTGAGGCGAATCATCAGCAGGCGCAGGTCTTTGGCATCCTCGGCTCCCGACCAGGCTTCGTAGAGTGCATTGAGACGCTCCTCGTCGGTCAGTTCGGCATTGTAACTGGTCAGGAAATGCGCCGCGGCGTGTTCGCCGGTCTGGTTCTGCGACAGCGGCCAGTCGTGGACCAGAACTTTCAGGCCCTGACGAGTGGCGGTGGTCCAGATCGGTTCGGCAGTGAGCAGTGAACCGTCGGTGGGATTGTCGATCACGGTGCCGTCTTTTAAGCGAAAGCGGTCGGCAGGAATGCCATGACCGGCGACGTCGCGGCCGGTGGCGAGCGCGGCGTGAGCAGGAAAGGTCAGACAGGGAAACAGCGGCTTAAGCTTGTTTGTAGCGCCGCCATTGATGCCGTCGAAAAACGGGGTTTCGGATTTTTCCAGGTAGTCACCGCGAAAGCCGGGGACGCTGATCCACAACACGACGGCTTCGCCGCTGGCGGTGGTGGGCTCTTCGACAACAGCCATGTCGGGTTTATCGGCCGTATCATCCGGATAGTCCTCCCGCTGTGGCTTCGGCGGAAAGCGTTCGGCCAGGGTCATGTCGCCCTCCATCGCGACGCGGGTGAATGACACGGCTTCCGTGCCACTCCACACGAAGAGCAGCATGAAACCTGCGGCGATGACAATGAAGAGGGAGATCAGTGAGCTGGCGAGCGACCGGAACATGGTAAGGTATCGGGTTTAAGGACAATTAAATGATACACGGGGAGGCAGCCGAATAAACCCGAAATCGCACAAAATGGGAGCGGCTGGCCAGTCCGCCGCAACTCGTCGCTTCGGCAATTGCCAGTGCGGCGGCACTCCGCTACACTGACTGCGTGATTCAGAAAATTGCCCCCGTTGCCATCGGCGTTCTATGTGTCGCTGTTATTGCTTTTTGTCCCGCTTTTGCTGCGGCGCAGGATGACGCTAAGACCTTTGCCGTGGTCGATTTAACCAGGGTATTTCTTGCGCACCCGGAGGCGGAGAAGGCGCAGGCATCGCTCAATGAAGAGCGCGCGGCATTGCGCGAAGTGTTTAAGAAAAAATCCGAGGCGCTGAAGAAAGCGTTGCAGCAACATCAGGAGGAGATCCGTGCGGGTAAGAAAGACGCGGCGGTCGAGACCTTGAGTAAGGTCAACACCCTGGAAAAAGAGATCGCCACGCTGCGCAGTACCCAGCAGAACGAGCTCGAGCAGAAATTTGCGGCCGGGAAAGCGCGCGTGCTCAAGCTGATACGCGACGCGGTAGCCGACTACAATGCGCAGGGGCGCTACGCATTGATTCTCGATTCGTCGGCAGCGGCGGCGAACGGTTTGCCGATGGTGCTCGATGCACCGGGAGCGGATGACATCACGGCTGCGATCATTGAGCACATCAAAACGAAAAAAGTGAAAGCCGAGTAGTCGTGAGCAGTCGGCGCGAATCGAAAGTAAGTCTGCCAGTCGATCGACTGGCGGATTTGTGGCCGCAGAAATATTCGGGAACCGGCGTTCGAGTCGGTGCCTTGCTGCATTCGGCGTCGGTGACGTCGACGCTGCGGCCGACCTTGTCAGTGCTGGAACAGCTGGCAGCCGAGGGGCGTTTTCAGTTAGCGGCGCTGTTCGGGCCGCAGCACGGATTTGAAAGCACCACTCAAGACAACATGATCGAGTGGGGTGGCTTTAAGCATCCGCGCCTGGGAATTCCGGTGTTCAGTCTCTACGGCGAGGTGCGCGAACCGACGCCGGAGATGCTCGGTAATGTCGATGTGTTGTTCATCGATCTGGTCGACGTCGGCAGCCGCTACTATACGTTTATCTGGTCGATGTTCCTGTGCATGCAGGCCTGTGAAAAAGCCGGCATACCGGTCGTCGTCGCCGATCGTCCCAATCCACTCGGTGGCCTGGCGGAGGAGGGGACGCCGCAGCGTGAGGACTACCTGTCATTCGTCGGACTGCATCCGCTGCCGAATCGGCACGGGCAGACGATCGGTGAACTGGCCGGGTTGTTTTGCCGGGAAAAATTCCCCGCCTGCGAATTGGAGGTGCTGCCGATGGAGGGGTGGCAGCGCAGCATGTGGTATGACGATACCGGGCTGCCGTGGGTGTTGCCGTCGCCGAATATGCCGACCCTCGACACGGCGATCGTTTATCCCGGCATGTGTCTGCTGGAGGGAACCAATCTGTCCGAAGCGCGTGGCACGACCCGGCCGTTTGAGCTGTTCGGTGCACCGTGGATCGATGGTTACGCTTACTGTGAAAAGCTCACCGATCTGGGCCTGCCGGGAGTGCATTTCCGCGAAGCGGCATTTGAGCCGAAGTTTCAAAAACACGCCGACCGGGTGTGTCGTGGAGCGCAGATGCATGTCACCGATCGCGATACGTTTCTGCCGTGGCGAACCGGTATCGAAGTGATTCGTGTCGCTCGTGAGATGTGGCCGGATGAGTTTGATTGGAAACCCTTGCCGTATGAATACGAGAAGCATCACCTGCCGATCGAAATTTTACTCGGAGGGCCGGTCGGTGATTTCTTTCAAAGCTAAGCCTGTGATTGCGGCGGCGCTGATGTCGGCAATCGGTGCACTGTGTGTGTCGGCAGTGAATGCCGCCGATACCGATGTCAGTGAGCTGCTGGCTTTTAAAATGCCGCGCCCGGGATTGCTCGACGACGCCGAACACTACTCAGCAGTGATCCCGCCGCGCGCGGTCGCCAGTGAAGGCCTGCGCACCTACGCCGAGGCTCTGGAGGATATCTACGCGACCTACACCGGTCGTCCGGAGGTGCTGTACTTTTTCTGCACCGTCTACTACACGCCGAAGGAGAGCGGTTTCGTTGAGCGACTGGGTTTTAATGTCACGCCCGAAGGTCGCAGTCGACTCGGCAGTCGGCGCTTTGCCAAAGACTTCGTTCGCGCAGTGATCATGGAAGGCTACGGGCGCATCGATCCTCCCCAGGGAGATCGCGAGTACATGAAATACGACGGCACCTGGGGCTACGGCACGCGGGCACTCGGCAACCGCAACAACACGCTGGTCGATCGAGTGTCCGCTGCGGTGCATCGCCGGCACCCGCTGATGTCAAAAGGCCGGCGCATGCTGGTCATGGACAACGAAGTCTACAACACCTTCGGCAACATGCGCTTCGAAGCCGCCGACACCGGCGGTGGCTTGTTCCACAGCCAGATCGATCTCTACTGGGGCGAAGACAATCCGCTCGGACCCGGCGCGGACATTTACCGTCCGGCGAGTTGCGACGTCGCGGTGCGCTGGGTGGTGCCGGTGATCGTGTGGAGGTAGGTTTTCAGGAGTTAGGAGTTGGGGCGCTAACTGCTATTCGTTGCTGCGCGTCGGGGTGATGCGGGTCATGTAGGCGCCGGGTGTCGAGTCGGCGATCTCCACGGCGCCGACCGTTTTCTGGTAGTAGTCGACGGATGAGACGGCTCCGATGATGGCGTAGGCGTGGCCGAGGTCGCGCATCGAGTGCAGGCATTTGAGCATGAGGGCGGTGCCGACGCCTTTGCCTCGACAGGCGGAGGCGACACCGGTCGGACCGAAAAAACCGCGAAAGGTGGCGTCGTAGCAGGCGAAACCGATGATGTGGCCCGCGGCGTCTAGTGCGGTCAGGCAGGAGATGGGGTGACCGGCAAACGCCATGCGAACTTCGTCGGCCCAGGTCGAACCGAATTTGTCTTCGACCCACTCGATCACGCGATGGCGCTCAAATGCCTGCGCGCGATGAATGCGAACGTCGCCCCCGGCAGCGCGGGCAATGGCCGGTTCGAGTGGTGGCAGTTGATAGAGTTTGACGAGTAAATCGGCCATTTTGATTTTAAAGAAGTTCAGCAGGCGTGCACGGTCAGCGCACCAGATCGCGATCCCTGCCACCATCGGCGCGTGGGCGGCGTTGGTGGGGCGGATACTTTTCGGCAAGTTTGCTGACGTAGGCAACGATGTCGGTGAACTCTTCGTCAGTTACCGAGCGAAGATTGCGGTGCATGAAAATGCCATCGATATCGTTGCTGTGATAACCGCGAATTCCCGCGCGATACTTTTTCAGCGTGTCCAGAATGTACCAATCCTGAAGCCCGCTCAGGGGAGCACTGCGAAAGGCCTTTTCGCCGTGACCGTTGTAGCGATGGCAACCGGCACAGAGTTCGAGGAACAGAGTCTCACCGATGACTGGATCGCCACCGAGCTGGTTGGTAGTCGGCACAATCGGCAGAGCGGCGACGTGGCTGGCGAGCCCGGGTAGCAGATCGGCAGGGAGGTTTTCGCTGATCGTGGCCATGTGCGAGCCGCCGATATCGCCCTCACCTTGGCCGCGCTGGCCATTGCGAAATTTTTCAAACTGAATCAGCGAAAACCAATCGGGCAGTCCGGCGATCGATGGCACCTGCAGTGACTCGTTGCCTTCACCCTGAGAGCCGTGGCAGGCGGCACAGGTCGCTGAGAAAAGCTCTTCGGCCGAGGCGTCCTGAGGTATAGCGGCAATCAGAGCCGCGGTCATGGCAGAGAGATCGGGGGTTGCCGGTACCGGCGCGTCCGGCGCGGGTGAGACGACAGCAGGGGAATTGGCGGTAGTCCCGTCGACCGGAAGCGGGCGCGCAGTATCCGGCGTGCGCCGCGATACCAGCAGCAACACCAGCAGCAACGGCAGCGCGAAGTAGAAGACGGCGCGAATCATGGAGCGGCTAGCTTGCGATGCGGGCTGCATTTATACAAGGGTGGACAGAAAAAACGCCCGCCGGAATGATGCATCCAGCGGGCGTTTCGAATAATTACGGCTCGATTCCGGCCGTCGTGCAGATCCGATCAGGCGTTCTGCGTTTCGGCGACACCCGGGATAGCCATCGGGCGGATCGGCAACTCGCCGTCCATTGCGATGGTGTCCGGCACGAGTTTTTCGTCGCTGGCCATGATCTCGTCCCAGGTGATGCGTTTGCCTGAATAACAAACGTTGCGGCCGAGGATGGCGAGCAGCGTCGTTTGCGCGGCGAGATCCTCGTCGGCGTGGCGTTTATCACCCGAGCGGATCGACTTGAAGAACTCGTCGTGCTCGATCTGATACATGTTGGTCGGTGTGCGCGGTTTGCGCCAGCGCCAGGCGTTTTCGCCGGTGATTTCCGCGTAGCCGTGACCGAAGCGGGCCGAACCTTTGGTGCCATAGATGGTGTCGCCGGTGAACTGATACGAATCCACGAACTGACGCCACTCGACATGAGCGTGCACATTGTTGGGGAATTCGTAGGTGATCGAGAAGTGATCGAAAATATTACCTTCGTTGTTGGGACGCTGACGGCCGCCGCTGCCGAAAGCTGCGACGGGAGGTGCATCGCCGACTGCCCACGCGCAACGATCGATGTTGTGAATGCCCTGCTCGACGACTCCGTCACCGCTCAGCCATGTGAAGTTGTACCAGTTCTGCAACTGCCACTCGACATCGCTCATGCCATCGGGACGATCAGCCGCGGGCGGCATGACCTTTACCGGACCGGCGTAGTAGATCGAGTGAATGCTCTGCACGTCACCGATCGCGCCATCGAGCACGCGGTTGAACAGTTCGCGGCCGCTGTCGGAATAGCGGTAGCAGAGACCGGAGAGGACCGAGACATTCTTGTCCTTGGCCATCTTGCTGGTCTCCTTAAAGTGGTTCACGCCGGCGACATCGGTTGCGCAGGGTTTTTCGACGAAGCAGTGAATGCCGCGCTCGACGGCGGCGCGATAGTGCTGCGGGCGAAATCCCGGAGGTGTCGCCATCAACGCCACGTCGACGCCCGAGTCGAGCACCTTCTCGTAGGCGTCGAGGCCACCGAAAATGCGCGACGACAGATCCGACGAAGCCTTGGCCGCGGCCGCACGATCGGCACGACCCAGCTGGCGCAGTTGCAGCATGGCTTTCTCTTCGTAGAGATCGCCGAGTGCCCACAGTTCGCAATTGTCATCGGCTTTGAGCGCCTGAGCAATCGCACCGGTGCCGCGTCCGCCGACACCGATCAGACCGATCTTAAGTTTTTTGTTATCGCCTTCCTGACCGAAATTAACGTTCGGAAAGGCTACGCTTCCCGCAGCCACGCCTACCGCAGCGGCAGCGCCTGACTTTTGGATGAAATCGCGGCGGGTGTCTGCGCTGGCAGGTTTGGCTTTCGAATTTTGGGTGTCGTCACTCATACTTGGCAAGGTCGTTTGGTTTTTGAAATGATCCCCAATAGTGAGTCAAGCCACGGCCAAAGTCCAGTTCCCACTGTCGGCGTGAACGCGCACGCCTGCAGTTGCGTTCACGAAGCGTGATTCCACGCTGCGACGATGCGCGCCTCTTTCTCGCGAATGTGCTGAACCATGCGCTTTTCCGCCAATGGTCCGTCCTTGGCGGACACCGCGTCGACGATGGTGCGATGTTCGGTGGTGATCGCTTTGGCGGTGGTGCAGGCGTGCAGGTCGACGCCGTAGAAATAGGGCTGATTGTCGGTGTCGAGGACGCGCCGGGTGATGTCGACCAGCTCCGGATTGCCGGTCGCCCGGGCAATTTCCACATGAAACTGACGGTTCTGCTCGATCAGGGCCTGGGCGTCCTCTGCTTCGACGATGGCGGCGGCGTAGAGCGCCTCGACCTGTGCCGGTGTCGACCGCTCGGCGGCGAGTCGGGCGTTGGCACCTTCGACCACAACTCGCAATTCACAGCGGTTTTGAAAACCTTCGAGAGTGATCTCCGCTACCTGGTAGCCACGGTTAGGGCGATGAGTCAGCAAACCTTCGCTCGCCAGGCAGGCCAGTGCTTCGCGTAAAGACGGGCGCGAGACCTCGAAATTCTCACATAACTTACTTTCTACCAAACGGTCGCCGGGACGCAGCTCACAGGTTAACACGCTGTGGCGCAGGATTTTGACGATCTGGCTGGTGACCGATACCGGAATGATTTTCATAGCCGTTGTTGATTGGCATTACACCTCTCTGAAAGAAGAACCCGCATTTTTGACAGATTGTCATACAATTTGTTCAAATTTTTTGCTCAAGTCAGCAAAAATAAGGGT
>CBDULB010000040.1:0-42171 GCA_965367965.1 uncultured bacterium
TGCCCAGTAAACCCAAACTTCACAATGCGATGTGGCCCGGCCTGGTTGGCAAGGGTGACGACGAAGGTCAGGAGCCGCCGATCAGTCTTGAGCGCATGCTCCAACTGACCGCAGCTGCTGAGGTCGACGGCCAGAAATTTGATGGCATCGATTACTTCCTGTTTCTGCCGCACACCGATCCGAATGCCAGCGACGATGAGTTGCGTGGCATCGCTGATCTGGTCGCGGGTTACAACTTTGACATCGGCTCGCTGGTGGCTCCGATCTGGCCGGGAACGGTCGGTGATTCGGCCATGGGCACTGAGGAGCAGCGTGGCAAGTTTCTCGAATCGGTCAAAGTCGCCTGTCGCATCGCCAAAGTGTTCAACGAGCACGGCGTTCGCAAGCGCGGCGTAATCCGCATCGACTCGGCTGAGTTCGGTGTCGAGAAATGGCGCGAAAATCCCGCAGCGAACACCAAAGTGATCGCTGACACCTTCCGCGAAGCGGCCAAGATTGCCGCCGACAACGGTGAGCGTCTCGCGGCTGAAGGTGAGATCTGCTGGGCGGGAATGCACAGTTGGAAGGACATGCTCGATCTGCTCGAAGCGGTCGGCATGCCCGAGTCACTCGGCTTTCAGGCCGACCTGGCGCACACCTACCTGTATACCCTCGGCTACAACGCGCCTGAGTATGCGCTGGTCAAGGAAGGCTACTCCGACGAAGAGTTCTACGCCGCTTACGAGCAGATGACCGACAAGCTGCGTCCGTGGACGATTGATTTTCACGTCGCCCAGAACGACGGCGAAGTGCACGGTGCCGGTTCGCATGACAAGACCGGCAAACACTGTCAGGCCGACGATCCCAACGGCAAAATGGACATCGTTAAATGTGCCGGCTACTGGCTCAAGGATGCGCCTGCGCGCGGCATCGAGCACATCTGCTGGGACGGCTGCATGTTCCCCAACGAGGTGCTGGAAACCCCGTCGACCTGGAACACGATCCTCGATACGATGATCAAAGTCCGCGACGCCCACGGTTGGGACTGATTTCCGACAGCTCGCAGCGCATCGTAGCCGCCTTCGTCAGAAGGTGGGCCTTGCGTTGGCGAGCGTGGTTTGCGCAGGACTGCTGCTGACCTGCCTTTTCGCCCATAAAAAAAGCCTCACCCGCGTTCGCGAGTGAGGCTTTTTGTTTTGAGTCTCGGTTGGGCTCGAGTTCGAACCCGTGCGGTTTATTGATTGGTGGGCGTTGCCTTGGGAGCGGCTGGTGCCGGAGTGGCAGCCGGTGCAGGCGCGGCGGCGTCTTCCGCTGGCTTTTCAGCGGCGGGCTTTTTCGCAGGCATGATTTTTTTCATCTCTGCGGTGACCGCGTCAGTGATGTCGACGCTGTCGGCAAACGCGAACAGCGATTGGTCGGGGGTGAGCACGACACTCAGGCCTTTCGATTCAGCGACCTTGAGTGCGACCGGCTTCACTTCGTCGCGGAACTGGGTGACCAGTTCGAACTGTTTGGCGTTGAGCTGACTTTGAGCCTGGGTGCGGCTCTGAGTGAGCTGCTGGGTGAGCTGGCCGTTGATATTGGCGAGCTGCTGCGCCTGCTCCTGAGTCGGCTGCGGTCCAACCTGCGAGCGGACATTGTCGAAGCGCGCCTGCAGTTCGGTCTGAATGGTGCGCAACTGGGCGTTGAGGTTGGTTTCAATCTCCGCCAGCGCATTTTTGACATCGTCTTCGACGCCCATGGTCTGTGCGACCTTGTCGATATCGAGGATGGCGACACCGCCCTGTTGGGCGTTGGTCGCAGAGGCGATTGCGAACAGTGACAGCGCGGCAAGCACGCCGGAAAAACGGAGGGATAGTGGATTTCTCATGGTTATATTTTCAGTAAATTTGGGGGATTACAGGTCGTGAAAGTTAGCAACTCTGGCGGTGACAGACAACGTTGTATTTACAAAAACCAAAAATTGGCGGCTGAGGCCGGGAGTGGAGATTTAGTTTTCGCCATTGGAGTTTGTTCCGACAAAGCGCAGCGTGACGGCGCGACCGTTCTCTGAGAGGGCGGTCAGGCGGCTGAGGCGATGCTTCGGACCGAGTTCGGCTTCGCATTCGGCAAGCGAGACGGAAAGGTTGTGGAGTTCGACTCCTGCGGGGATTTCGCGGTGCGCGGCGAGGCTGTCGTCGTGCCAGAAGCCGAGCCAGCGCAGCGGCGATTCTGAGGCGAGACTGAAGCGCTTTTATTTTGGATTGAAGGAAATGATCGGATCGCTGTCAGGGTCGTCGATGTGGTCGGCTTTTTCATCGAGGCGAAACCACGGACTCCATCGCAGGAAAGAGGCGCTGACATCGGCGAGGTGCGCTTCCTGTCCGGGTTCAAAGGCGAAGGGCTTCAAGCGGCGGGCACTGGGCGGTTCATGGAAGGTGAAAAAGCGATTCAAGTAGTCGAAGCCGCGCGTCATGATGGCAAAGCGATCACGGCAGTGGGGCAGACCGAAGGTGTGATACATCTCGTGCAGCGTGGCGCCGAGGGTGGTCGATGCGGCACCCCAGTAGGTGTTGCGTCCGCTGCTGTCATCGTGGACCCGGGTTGGATCGATGCGTGCCGGATTCAGGAATGCATCGCCAGCTTCCGGCAACGAGCGCGGCCAGGAAAAGATCGAGGCGCTGCCGAAGAGTCCGAGGTTGCCGCCGCCGAGAGCGGTGTGGGCAAGCATCTTTCCGGTCTCCGGGTCTTTGCGGGTGAAGGCGGCGAGCACGAGATTTTTTGCCCGCGGGTCGGCATGTTGGCCGTCAAGCCATTGCCGGGTGGCTTGCCACCAGTCGCCACTGTTCATGAGGTAATAATCTTTCGCCCGTTGCGTGGCGGCGAGGGTGTGGACCATGACTTTTCCGTCGGCGTCGAGTTCGAGTTGAAAAGTGCGCCGCCCGTGGCCACTGTCGTGCATTCGCTCGGCCGTGAAGCATTGCATGAGTTTCGCGGCGGTATCGAGACGCGCGCCGTAGTCCTGCGGGTCGTCGTCCGCGGGGCTGGCGAAATCGGGATCGCCGTCGCGATCGGTCATCCAGATGATACGCACATAGTTGGCGTTGGTTTGCGGGCGATAGCGAATGGTCAGTTCGGTGATTAGGTCGTCGGCACTGAGTCGCAGCAGATTGTTGCCGGGAATCAGCTCCGCGAGGGCTTTAAAATGACCGTCGCGAACCTGGCCGCGCATTTTTCGTGAAGTGCGGTCCGAGGAAAGGTTTTCGACGTGCAGGACCGGCTTGTTTTTATCCGTCGATTCGGGAACGCCGCTGCCGCGCAGCAGTATTACCGGATAGCGCACCGTGGACCGGTCGGTGTGGTTGACAATGGTAAGTCCGGCGTGCGCGTCGAAGGCACCAAGTGCGAAGGCTGACAAGACCTGCGCGAAGACGATGACTTGTCGAAACCGGGGTGACACGCTGCTGATTTTTGCGTCAGCGAGGACAGGATACAAGGGCAAACGACTTTTTGCGCGCAGGGATCAAGGTGGCGGAATTTGTCAGAATTTCTTCGCGGCTGTCGCGATCAATGCGGCGGCGAAATAATCACAGGTTTCGCTGCCGGTTTTCGCTGCAAGTTTGCCGGGTTGTCAGAAGTCTACCCGAGCAGCTCTTTGATCACTTTGCCTTCACTGAGCGCGATCGGCCGGTTGGCGGGGGTCATGACTTCGTAGCTGGAATCTATCCCGAGGGCATGCTGAACGGTGGCGTGCACGTCTTCGACACGGACCGGGTGTTCGGGTTCCTCTTTCTCTCCCGCGGGATCGGTTGAGCCGAGCACTTTTCCGGCGGCCAATCCACCACCGGCGATTGCCATGCTGAATCCATGCGGCCAGTGATCGCGACCGCTGACTGGGTTGAGCAGGGGAGTTCGGCCAAATTCACCGCCGCACAGCACGATGGTATCGTCGAGCAGGTCGCGGGCTTTGAGATCTTTAATCAGGCTGGCGAAGGCCGGATCGAGCGTCGCCACGCGCTCGGCCTGAAGTTCGGCGTTGTTGGCGTGCGAGTCCCAACCGGTCAGTGTCACCTCGACACAGCGCACTCCGGCTTCGATGAGCCGCACCGCCGCGTGACAGCCGCGACCGAACGAGGTATCGCCGTAGGGGGCGCTCTCCGACTTCGGCGTGTCGCTGACGTCGAAAGCTTTCAACTGATCGGACGTCATCATCTTTCGGGCTTTCTCCACCGTGGCAAGATGCAGAGTGGTGTCGCGGTCGAGATTTTTACCGCGGCCGGCGGCAAAAGAATTTTCCAATACCTTGAGGCTGTCGATGCGCTCCTGCTCACGCCCGGGGGATACCGAAGTCGTGACGTCGGGGATCGGTTGATTGGGGTCACCGATCTGAAAGGCGTCATACTGCGCACCGAGAAAACCGCCGCGCGAGGGAAAGCGACCGGGCAGGATCGACACGTGATTGGGAATTTCCAAATCGGTCTTCGGCATTTCGTGACAAATGATCGATCCGATCGCCGGATGGGTCACGGTGGGATCGGGTCGGTAGCCTGTCTTGATATTGTACATCGCCCGGGCGTGGTCGCCCTCCTTGCTGACCACGGAGCGGATCAGCGAAATATCCTGCATGAGGGCTGCGGTTTGCTGCAGACCCTCTGCCAGCTGCACGCCGGGCAGGGCGGTGTCGATCGCCTTCGCGCCGAAAGCGATTTTTTTACCGGGATGAGGATCGAAGGTATCGAGTTGGCTGGGGCCGCCGTCGAGCCAGAGCATGATCACCGAGCGCGGACGTTTGCCTTCGCGGGCGCCAGCCCTTTCGGCGTCGAGCGCGAGGATTTCCGCCAGCGGAGTCAGCCAGGCGAGGCCCGACAGACCCGCTGATTTGAGTAAGGTTCGGCGCGACCAGTGATCGTGGGTGCCACAGGAAAAGTCGAGACGGGAGGATGAGTCAGCGTTCATGCGAGGAAGGGGAAAGCAGGGGATCAGTGGTTCCAGGAAAATTCAGTCGAGTTGAGCAGGGCCCAGTAGAGATCTTCCATCGCGGCTGAGCGGCGCTTGCCTTTGGTGGCGTTGAGTAGATCTAAAAAATGGCTGCGCTCAGCATCCGAAGGGCGGCGGCTGAGTGTCGCCAGAAATGCGGTTTCGATGGCACTCTGATCGTCAGGCGCGAGCATGCCGATACGGGTCGCGGCATTGAGCACGGGATTCTGGCTGGTGCGATCTCGGACCACTTTACCGTTCATCATCAACAGGCGCTGCGGAATGGTACCGGCGGCTTCACCGAACTCATCCTCACCGAGGTCGCCGTAACGTTTTACGAAATTGGTCCGATCGCCAAAATTGGCGAAACGGCGGATGACATGCGAATCGGCATCAATGGCTGCCAGCGATGCCGACTGGGTAATGCCGGCTGCCATCTGTTCGGGGCGCATGCGGGTCAGGGGGAACGCCGCCCACTGTTGACTCTGCAAATCGCTGACGGGTGACTCGGGGTCGGCGGCGCGGCTTTCCAGTTGAAACGCTTCACTGGCGGCGATTACTCGAATCAGTCGCCGCAGGTTGAAGTCGTGCGCGACCAGATCGGCGGCGAGAATTTCCATGCCGGCGGGGAACGGGCCGTCGAGCGGCAGGTCGTCTACGGCATCGATCAGCGGACGGTTGAACATCAGCGCCCAGACGCGATTCACCGTGGCCCGGGCGAAGGCCGTATTTTCAGGATGAGTGACCCACGCAGCGAGACGCTCGCGCGGCGTGCCTGCCGAGCTGGCCGGGTAGAGATTTTCGGCGAAAGGAACTTTTGCGGTCAGCACCTCCGCATCGCGCTCGCCCTTCATGCGCGCTTCGTAGATCACGCCATTTTTGTCACGCACGCCACCGAGAGCGACTTCCGCTTCGGCGAAGAACGCGGCGAGTCGATGGAAGTCTTCCTGTTTCCAGCGGTCACCGAATTTGTCGTCGTGGCATTGCACGCAATCGATGCGTACACCGAGAAAGGCGCGCGTCACCCGCGCGGCCAATTTGATCTCATCGGGGCCGCGCTTCTTGTCGTTTTGATCGATGGTGACCGTGATAAAATTCGCTGCCGGCTGCGTGGTCCAAACGCCCTTCGCCGCGATCAGCTCGCGGGCCAGTTGATCGTAGCGGCGATTGGCAAAAAATTCGTCGCTCAGCCAGCTGACCATTCGATTGCGTCGATAGACCAGAAACGGACCGACTTCGACACCGACGTAGGCTCTTGCGAAACGCTCGGCGAGGTAGTCAGCACTGCGCCGGTCGGCGAACAAATACTCGAGCCACCAGGACTGCCGGTCGGCTTCGGGAATCTTCTCCAGGGCGCGAATTTCTTCGAGTGAAGGCACCGTCCCGGTGAGTGCCAGCGAAAGCCGCCGGGCGACCAGCAGGTCGGACGCCGGCTCGACCGGTTCGACGTGAGTCGCCTGCCATTGATCGCGAAACGCCCGGTCGACCTTTTCGACTACCGATGAGAAATCATCCGGGGTGCTGGAGCGCACGCTCGACAATCCGGGGGCGGCCACTTCAGCCGGTCGCCACAGCGCCGCAGTCAGGGCGCCGGCACCGAGTAGGCACAGGCCGACGAAGGTGAGGTTGCGCAGGATCGGAGGTGCCATTTTCTGGGAGATCGGAGGATTCATTTTACCGTTGCCAGTGAAAGACGCGGGCAATCGGTGGGGCGTTACATATTTCACCGGGCGATCACTCGCACCGTTCCCCGGTAGTGGAATTCGTGGGAGTTTCGTCACGTAAGGTAGCGGAATTCGTCAGAATTTCGGCAGTGCGCTGGCGCTTCGCGGGGTGTCGTCCAGCCCGGCGAAGTTTTGACAAATTCCGCTACGCGTTGTCTGAAGATTGCGCTTCCGCCCCCTGAATACGTCCGTGCCAAGTGGCCCCGAACGTGGTTTGCTAAGGTGAACCCCTGTTTGTTGATCATGCACCAAAATACCGACGAATCTAAATCCTCTTCACTACTGATATCCCGCCTCAAGCGGGAGATCGATGAACTGGCTGTGCAGCTTGAACTTGGCAGGGCGGATGCGGTCGACTTTGTCGAAAAGCATAAACAGGAGCTGCGCGGTGTGGTCAGTGATGTTCGCAAAGCCATCGATGAAGGCCGGGTCGCTGCGGGTGAGCAGACCAGTTCGCTCAAACAACAGCTCGACGAATTGCGTTTGTTGCTGGCACTCGGCCGCATGGAATCTCGCGACGCGCTCGACGAACAGCGCGGCAAAATTCACGCCGCCTTCGACTCCGCCAAGACCAAACTCGACCCGGTCGAGGCATCGTTGAAACAGAAGCTGACCGATGCCGGCGAATCGTTGAAAACCAAAGTCGATGCGCTCGCGCTCGATCTGGGGATCCGCAAAACGATTGCCGAAGACGAGCTGGCGAAAACTAAAGACCAGTTCAGGGCCGACCTGGATGGGATCAAGCAGACGCTGCAGCCGGCGATCGACGGCGTTGGCGAAAGCCTGGACGATATCGGTCGCCAGGCGCACGAAAAATTCAACGATTTCAAAAACCGTCTCCACCAACTGTTTGATCGATGAGTGTCTGGGATCTTCATACCCATCTGACGACGGCCCTGCCCGGTAACACGCCGGCGGAGAAGGCGGCCCGTCTGATTGAAATCGGCGATCGTCACGGCATCGAACGCTATTGCGTGTTCATGGGAATCGGCTGGAGCAGCGATCCGACGCCCGACGATTTCCGCCGTCAGAATGATGAAATCATCGCCGCGGTCGAAGCGCATCCTGACCGGCTGTTCGGCTTTGCGTATCTGAATCCAAAGCACCCTCAGGAAAGTCTCGACGAACTCAATCGCTGCGTGGCTGACGGACCGATGGTTGGCGTCAAACTGTGGATCGCCGAAAAATGCACCGTGCCCGGGTTTGCGCCAGTGATCGAACGCGCCGCTGAACTCAACGCGGTGATCTTTCAGCACACCTGGCACAAAACCAGCGGCAATCAGCCCGGTGAATCGACACCGGAAGATCTCGCCGAACTGGCGTCGCGCTATCCCGATACGCCGATGATCTGCGGCCACACCGGTGGCAGTTGGGAGTACGGCATCGCCGCGGTGCGCGATCAGCCAAATGTATCGGTTGGTCTCGGTGGCTTCGATCCGACCGCCGGCGTCACCGAAATGGCGGTGCGTGAACTCGGTCCTGATCGTATCATCTGGGGCAGCGATGCTCCGGGGCGAAGCTTCGCCTCCCAGCTGGGTAAAGTGACCGGCGCGAGCATCACCTCGGAGTCGAGACAGAAAATACTCGGCGGAAATTTACAACGAATGATGGCACCTATTTTAGGAGCCAGGAGTTAAATCACCAACAACATCTTTGCCATGAATCGACGCAATTTTCTTCGCACCACCAGCCTGAGCGCAGCCGGGGCACCCGCATTGGCGGCCGCGGCGGCGACCAAAATCTTTACCGATGGTCAGCCAACTATCGACACCAATGTGTATCTCGGCGATTGGCCGTTCCGGCAGTTGCCGATCCGCAGTCCGGAAGCGCTGGCGAAAAAGCTCAAGGATGCCGGTATCGCCAAAGCCTGGGTGGGGCATTTTGATGCACTGTTACATCGCGATCTCGACGCAGTGAATGCGCGCCTCGCGGCGACTTGCCGAGGCGTCGAAGGCAACATGTTTCTGCCCTTCGGTGCCATCAATCCCACATTGCCGGGCTGGCGCGAAACGCTGCGTCGCTGTCACGAAGTTCATCGCATGACCGGCATTCGCCTGCATCCCAACTATCACGACTACACGCTCGATCATCCGCAGTTTCGCGAGCTGTTGGTGGAGGCAAAACAGCGCCAGCTGCCGGTGCAGATCGCAGTGCGGATGGAGGATGGACGCACTCAGCATCCCAAAGTGATGGTCGCGGATGTCAATGTCGAGCCGCTGGTTGATGTGCTCGCCGACTTCAAGGGCCTGCGCGTTCAACTCATCAATGCGCTGCGCACCGTCAACAGTCCTATTCTTCTGAAACGCCTCGCCGACCGTGGCGTGCATTTCGAAATCGCTATGCTTGAAGGCGCGGCGGCGCTCGAACAGCTGGGTGAAAAACTCCCGGCCAAACAGATCGAGTTCGGTTCGTATGCGCCGTTTTTCTATCTTGAATCGGCCCTGCTGAAGCTGGTCGAATCAGAGATCGGCAGCGGCGAAATCGCCATCCGCTGCCACAATGCCGAGAATTTGCTGTGTGGCGTGTAAACGCGCTCGAGCACCGGTGCGCTGAATCTGATTCTATTCTATTCTGTTCTGGTCACCATGTCAGGCCTCGCGTAGGGACGCACCGTAGCCGCCTTCGTCAGAAGGTGGACCTTGCGTTGGTGAGTGTGGCGTGCGCTTTCCGCTGACCGTCCAACGGCCCACGGCCTCACGGACCGCAGCTACGTTGCTGGTCGACCGTCAGTCAGTGTGGCAAGGCGGTGCCGGTGCGCAGCGGTGAGAACGGGTCGGGGCCGATGACGAGGGGAGAATTGGATGAGATGACGGTGGCTTCGGGCGCGCCGCTGCCGGTAGTTTTGTCGTCGGTGTCCGGCGTTGCCGCAAGGTTGGCGACGCTGCCGGGGGCTTGATGGTGGCAGGCGGCATGGGGTTCGGTGCCGCTCTGGAAAGGTAAACTGACGCCGGTATGGTAGGGCTTGCCGTCGGGAAAATCTTCGACACAGTCGGCGGTCGCCCTGAGTCCGGTGCGCAGGCAGATTTCGACCGGAACGCTGTCCCCGGGTTTGGGCAGGGGGGCAGCGGGCAGAGCGTTCATCAAGTCGACCCAGATGGGCAGCGCGACATTTCGGCTGAAGGCTTTCGAGTGGATTTCCCTGGGGGTATCGAAGCCGACCCAGACCGCACAGGTTACCACGTTGTTGTAGCCGACGAACCATCCGTCGCTGAAGCCATGGGTCGTGCCGCCTTTTCCAGCGACCGATTGATCTTTCAGACCGAGTTCGCTGTAGGCGCTGCGGTTGTTGCCGATAAAGAAACCGGCGCGAAGAATGCCGCTGATCTGGGCGGCGTTAATTTCGGAAATCACCGGATCACTCTGTGGATGCTTCGGAGCGTCGTAGAGCAGTTGCCCATCGGAGCCGTAGATGCGCGTGACCATGCTCGGTTCGGGGGCGGTTGAGCCGAGATTGGGGAACAGCGTGTAGGCGTGGGCGAGTTCAGCGAGGGTCAGCTCACTCTGGCCGAGAAAGGTCGACGGATATTCCCGAAGCGGGCTGCTGATGCCGGCTTGTTCGACCAGATCGTAGATCGCCGGCATTCCTACTTTGTGGGCGATTTCGACGCTGGCGGCATTGCGCGAATCGAACAGGGCCAGCGCGGTGCTGATCTGGCCTTCGTAGCGGGCCGCGAAATTTTCACGTCCCCACTCGCCGAGCACGCCTTCGGTGCCGCCGACCATTACCTGCCGGTTGTCCATCGGGGCATCGGTCAGTTCGGTGGACAGATCGATGTCGTCACGTTCCAGAGCAGCGGCGTAAACCAGGGGTAGAAACGCGGTTCCGGGGGGGCGACGGGCATCGAAAGCGCGATTGTATTCGCTGTCGCGAAAATCACGACCACCGATGGCGGCGAGAATCTGGCCGGTGGCGTTGTGGATCACCACGACGGCACCCTGCAGGTAAGGGGCACCGGTTTTTCCCTGCCATGCGGCCACCTTTTCGCGCAGTTCGACGTAGCTGGGGTGGCGGAAGTCCGGATCGAGTTCGACCTTGGTCAATCCGGTGTCGAGGTAGCCCCGGGCGGCCCGCTGCAGGTAGCTGTCGACGCTCGATTCGATCAGTAGACCGTCGAGTGGAAAGTCATGTTGTCTGGCGATCGTGCGCACCTCTTTCTGAATGCGGGCGAGCAGGAATTGTGGCTTGCGCTCGTCGCGGGGAATTTCGGTGAGTTCGATTTCCCCGGCGATGGCTGTTTCTGCGCTGGCATCATCGATCAAGCCGAGCGATGCCATGTTGCGAAGGCTGCGGTTGCGCTCAATGAGCGCGATCTCGGGGTGGATGCGCGGTGAGTACGACGACGGGCTCTTGATGATACCGCAGATCAGAGCTGATTCTGCGATGGTCAGGTCGGACACCGCTTTGCCGAAGTAGCCTCGAGCCGCGGAGCCGAGCCCCCAGTAGCCGCTGCCGAAATAGATGTAGTTGAGGTAGTGCTCGATGATTTCGTGTTTGCTGTAGGCCTGCTCGATGCGAATCGACAGGGCGATCTCGGTGAACTTGCGATCCAGAGTGCGGCCACTCAGTCCATAACACTGGCGGGCGAGTTGCTGGGTGATGGTGCTGCCGCCTTCGCGAACACTACCGGCTTTTATGTTGGCGATCGCTGCGCGACCGATGCCGACCCAGTCAAAGCCGACGTGCTCGAAGAAGCGATTGTCTTCGGTCGCGATCAAGGCATCGATGAAATGCGCGGGCAGGTCGTCGATTTTTATCGGCAGCCGGTCGAGGGCGAACAGCCGTCCCATCTCGGCTCCTTCGCGGTCGTGAACGACAGATCCTTTCTGGATGAATGCGACCTTGTTCAGGTCATAAGCCTGACTTTTTTCCCAATAGTTCCAGGCAAATGCTGCGCCGATCGCGCCGCCGAGCAAGGTCAGGACACAAGCGCCCTTAACCAGTCGCCACCACAGCGAAACGCGCTCCCTGGCGGTCGCTTTTGCATACTCCGACGAGTTGGGGTCCGGCAGTGGCAGCGGAGTGTAGGTAGGAGGATCGCCGTCAGACAACATGGATAGAGGAGAGAGGAGTTGGGCTGGACAAAATGAACGCCGACGAAGTCAGTTCGAACTGGGGAACAGACTGCGTAGCCGGGATAGAAAGCCGCCTCGTTCACGGGTTGGTGCGACCGGTTTGGCACGTGGAGTGGTCGACGAAGAGCTCGAATTGGCGGGAACACGCGTCGCACTGGCAGGTGACGAGGACCGGCTGCGAGGGGTCGGGGAAGGGTTCGACAAGCTTTCGGCCAGCTTGTCCCGATCCGGCGATATTTGCACCATGGTCGAACGCAAGGCGCGTGCTTCCGCGTTGCTCGAACCTGATCGCGAACTTGAAGAGCTGGAGGCAATTCTGGTGTGCGCGCCTCGCCTGGGAACCTGCACGGCGTAGGTCGTGGGGTTTTTGTACACGGTGCTCAAGAATTGTTGTGCGAGCGGTGCGGCGTGGGCACCTCCGGCGGTGGTGACATTGGTCTTGCCTTCGATCGCGACAGCGATGGCGATGCGTGGTTTGTCGGCATTCACGTAGCCGGTGAACCAGGCGACGTTGCGCTTTTTGGTGCCGGCGTTCCATTGTGCCGTACCGGTTTTGCCGGATACTTCAGGCCAACCGATATTGGCAGACTTGCCGGTGCCGCCACTGCCATTGACCGCGCTCCACATTCCGGCACGCACCAGTTCGATGTCCCCGGGGCGAAAATTGAGCGCTTCACCGCCATTGTCGGCACGTCTGCCGAGAACTTTTTCATTGGGGGGCGGCGTCTGTGTCTGCAGCACCAGCTTTGCCCAGGGAACCCGTTCACCGTTGGCGATGCCAGCAGTCGCGAGAGCCATTTGCAGCGGGGATACCAGAATGTCGCCCTGACCGATCGAGTAGTTGGCGGTTGCCTGCTGGCCTTGCGGTGGCGGCGGCAGGACGCCTGCCGAAGTTCCATCGATCGGAATGTCGGGACTGCGACCGAAGCCGAATTTTTGAATGCTTTCGCGCAGGGCCTGGCCGCCGGTTTCGATACCGACGCGGTAGAACCAGGTATTCGACGAACGCGCCAGTGCCTGTTCGACGTTGAGATTGCCCTGATGTTTCGTGCTCCAGTTGTGAAAGGTGCGCCCCGCGATATTCAAGCTCGGCGGTCCGGCGATGTAGGTTCGGCCGCTGATGACATCGTGATCGAGTGCGGCGATGGCGACGAACGGTTTAAAAGTCGAGCCCGGTGGGTAGACGGCCTGCGTCGCCCGGGGAAAAAATGGATTGCCCTCAAGGCTCTTGATAGCCTCGTATTTCTCTTCGCTGATCGATGGCACAAAGTCAGCGGGATTAAATCGGGGGAAGGACGCCATCGCCAGAATTTCACCGTTGTCGGCATCGATCGAAACCATCGCGCCGGGGCGATCTTTGCGGGTCAGGATGGATTCCGCGAGTTTCTGCATTTTCAAGTCGATGCTGGTTACGAAGGTCAGACCCGGGCGCGGCGCGCGCAGCATCTTGCGCGACAGCAGGGTGCCGTCGGCGTCATAGAGTTCGCTCAGCAGACCGGGCGATCCAGCGAGCAGTTCGTCGTACATTTCCTCCATGCCGCTGCGTCCCCGAACCGTTGGCCAGAGCGATTCGCCGCGTACTACCGGCCCGTCCAGTTGCGGAGCTTCGCGACTGACGTGGCCGACGATGTGACATGCGGTACTCTCCTGCGGGTAGTCGCGCAGGTAGATCGTCTCAAGGCTGAAAGCCGGTCCCATGGAGTGCTCCATTTCGGTTTCTTCGTCCTCGCTGAGCGGGGCGGAGACCGTCAGTGGTAATCCACGGCGATGTGTCCAGTGCAGCCGAACGCGTTCCGGTGTGGGGCGGATCAGCAGGTCGGCAATGGCGGGATTTGCGTCCAGAGCGGCATCGACCAGTTCGACCGCCGAGTCTTCGTCGATGGCGTCTATTTGCGACAGGCGCAGAGCCAGGCAACGGGCGGAGCGATTTCTCGCCAGAGGATTGCCGTGGCGGTCGAGAATCAAGCCCCGCGGTGCGGGAATCGAGAACAGGTAGGCGCGATGCCCGGTCTCGGTCATCACCGGCGCATACGGTGCCGAGGCAAGTTTTTCGAGCAGCTCGTCGACGGCCGGATCTTCGATCGGAACTTCGATCGAGTCTTCTGTGTCAGCTTTCGCCGCTACCTCCGTTGTGGCGGAGGGCGATGATTTTGACTCGGGAGGCTCGCTGGCTCTCAGCGGGAGAGTTGCAAAAAAGGCCGCCAGGATGAGAGCGGAAACAAGCGTCCCTACTGCCCGGGAAATTCGGAATTCGCAATGGCAGGCCGGTTGCGTGGCGACCGCTGATGGCAGGGGGATTGGCATTTAAGCAAGTTCGGGATACCATCGACCGCCCCGTTCAAGAGCGGCCGGGCTGGCAGTTTCGAGCCTCGCTGGAAAGGAGGTGATCTCAATTTACTCAGAAATCGCCATTTTGACACGCGAATAACAGAAATTTTTAAATTTTGAGTCAATTCTGTAAAATGCTTACAGGTCGAAACTAATTCCCGCGGAACGCCCGTTCGGCAAATTCCACGATTACCGACGGATCGTGCAGCGAATGCGGATGATGGTCGCAGGTGGCTTTGACGATGATTTCCAGCGGACTGTTTTTGTGGTCGGCGTAGAAAGCTTCGTACTTTGTGCCGTTCTCCAGAAAGGGCACGCCACTGTCGTCGCCGCCGCAGACCAGCAACACGGGCAGCTTCTGCGCTTCCGGCGATTGCTCGAGGGCGTCGACCGGACTGCGCCAGGTGTCGAGTGTCGCTTCGGTGATGCCGTGTGCGGCGAGGCATTTGGCGAACAGGTCGGCACGCTCCTTTGACGGCCAGGAACGGATGTCGACCACCGGCGCGTCGAGGTAGATTCCACAGACTTTGTCGGGATGGGCGGCGCTCCAGTAGACTGCCGGCAATCCGCCGCGGCTGAAGCCTTCCATGACTGATTTCGGGGCCAGCTGGTATTTCGGTACGACTTCAGCGTAGAACTTTTCAAAAATATCCATCGCCGGGGGACCGCCGAACAGGTCCGCGACTTCGACCCAGGCGACGTGCCAACCGTTCGCGGCAAGTTGGGCATCGGCCTGGGCGAATCCGCCGAAGAAGCGGCAGCGCCAGATCCAGGGACGGCCTTCGGCAGCCTTCTCCGGGACGACCACCTTGCAGGCGATGCCGTCGACTTCAAATTCGTCGATTTGGAAATCACTGATGACCGGCGCGGCGGCGACGGAGGGAATGCCCATGCTGCCGGCGGCGATTTTCTGAATCAGATGATTTTCCGAGTCGCCGATGTAGAGATCGCCTGTGATCGGGTCGCTGCCCACGCCGTGAAGGCGGGCAAAGGTGCCTCTTTTGCCATCTCCGGCGATGAGTTTAAGCGACGCAGGGCTGTCGTTCAGATCGATGGCGCGAACGGTGTGCGATTCGGTGTCGGCGAGGTAGATGAGTTTTCCGTCAGGCGAAACGGCGACGCCTTTCGGTCCGGAGAGCGTTGCCTCGAGTGCCGGGCCGCCATTGCCGCTGAAGCCGCTTTTGCCGGTGCCGGCGATGTGATGCAACGTTTGCGTTTTCATGTCGAGGCGGTAGACGCGATTACCTTCGCGCAGCGCCAGCCAGAGATCGCCGGAGGGATCGATGTCGAGTGCACGCGGGCCGTTGAGCGGCGTTTCGGCACTGATTTTTGCGCCGTCGGGAGTGGCTTCCTTTTTGCCGTTGCCGCACCAGGTGGAGATCGATCCGTCGTTGAGATCGATCCGTCGGATACGATGATTGCCGATGTCGCAGAGGTAAAGGTTTTCACCGGCGGCATCGAATTGAATGGAATGCGGGCGGTGCAGCATGGCTTCGGTCGCCGGGCCGCCATCACCGGAAAAGCCTTTCTCGCCCGTGCCGGCAACGGTGTGCACCGTGTTGGTGCGTGCGTCGAGCCGGCGCACAATGTGGTTCTGCATTTCCACCCAGTAAAGATCGCCGCCCGGGTGAAACCGGACCTCGTAGGGCTCGAAACACTTCGCTTCGGTGCCGGGGCCGCCATCGCCCGAGTAGCCTTTTTCACCGGTGCCAATGACGGTGGTGATTTTGCCGCTGCTGCGGGAGATCTTTCGAACCGCGTGGTTGCCGGTATCGCAGAAATAGATGTCGCCGTCGGGGCCGACGATGACGCCGAAGGTGTTGTTCAGTTGAGCTTTGATCGCCGGCCCACCATCACCGGAGAAGCCCTGTTCGCCGGTGCCGGCGACGGGGGTAAGTTGAGCGTGCGCCGGAAGAGTCAGCGCGCAGACGGACAGGACCAAAACTATGGGAAGAGGAAATTTCATGATGAGGCGGAACCATGTCACCGGGGGGGTGGCGAACGCAAGTTTAGAAAACCGCCCGACGGTAACGTGAGCGCGGTGCGCAGCAGATTGCCGCATCGATAACGCCATCGACCCGGTTGGTTGAGCCGCAAACGACACTACTGCCCGGAGGCGACAGTGCAGGCGATGCCACCATTGGTTTCAGGTAGCGGTGGCATATTGCTCCCGTCGGCGCGGGCGGGCACGGTGAGCGCCGGGCTGAAGTTTATGACAAGTCGGTAAACGCAGGGTTACCATTGGGTTAAAAGACGCAGCGAAATCGAAAGAGGTCTCGTGCTCGACGCCGGTCGGCGTCACGGGGCGATGGCCAGCGCGCCGGCCTCGGCCGCGGCATAACCTGCTGAATGCGCGAAGGCCCGTGCTTCCGAAGCAAAGGTGCGGGCGTGGTCGGCGTAGTCGGCGGCATCGGCAGCATGTTGCGCGGCGTCGGCATAGTTTGCGGCGATGGTGCCGGCCTCGCTGGCTGCGCTGCCGGCGGCGGAGGAAGCGTGTTCCGCTGCCTGCGCTGCCTGCGCGGCCCGAGTGCCGGCAGCAAGGGCGTCATCGACCAGTTGTTGCGCCTTTGCGAGCCTGTTATCATTCAGCTTGTCGTATGCTTTCAGTGCAAAACCTTTAGCGTCGGCTTCACTCGATTCCGCCGCGTCGCGGCTCGATTTGCTGTTGTCCCGCTGCGCTTTGGTGAAACCCGTCAGGTACTCGACGTAGCCGGCGATGATACCCTTTGTGTCTTCGCAGGCATCGCCATCGGCAGCGATTTCACTGAACACCAGCTGTTTAAAGTCGTCGGTCACGGCCTCGACGCCGGCCAATTCGTTGGCGGCATCGTTCGCCGCCTGCCTGGCCTGCCGGGCAAGGTCGTCTGCCTGCGTCGCGGCAGCGGCGATCTCGCTGGCAGCTTGTTCGAGAGTAGGGTCGGATGCGGCCGCCAGCTGTACCTGCTCCGCCGCCTGCCGTGCATCCCAGGCGGCCTGTTCTGCCTGCTGTGCGGCAGCTTCCGCGTCGGCGGCGCCAGCCATGGCGGCGGCCACCAGTTTGCCGGCATCCCGGTACTTTTCGTAGCGGATATTTTTGGCGACGTCCCGGCTGCCTTCGTGAACGTCTTTCAGCCCGTCTTCGGCATTCCCCAGGCTGTCCCCGGCAGCTCTTTTGAGTTTTGATACCGCACCTCCAAGCGTGGTGACGTACTCTACGGAATCCACGTAGCCCTGCTTCTGAAAAATCGTTTCGGTGACCGTTCCGGTATCGCTGTCGGTGGCGACGCTACTGCCTCCCTCAAGCGGGCTGGTGTTGTCAGTGACCAGTCCGAGATTGACGAAGGTTCCAAAAACATCGACCGACGCGCTCTTGTCTTCGAGGACGTGAAACTCATCGAAGGCTGCAAAGCCGTTGCTGCTGGAGCTGCCAAACTCAACGTGGAACTCGAACTCGTAGTCGTTAAAGACAAGAGTCCTGTCAGCCCGGGGATCCACGATCCGGACGTAGTCTGCAGAGCCCCAGTCATCGCCACTGACGTTCGGACTGTTAACCAGCTCGAAAGTGAAATCGAAGAACGGACGGAAGGTCTGACCATTGACGTTAACGGTCAGGGTGATAAGGAGATCTATGGTGGAAGCTCCCGTGTCTGATTTGATAGTGCCATTGTAGTAGGACAGCTCGCCGATCTCGAAGCGCGCGCCGTCGGCGATGTCGGCGAAAGAAGCTCCCGTATACCGCATCCAGCTCTCGGAGTAGTGCGAGCTGTTATCGGTCTCTCCCCACTCGAACAGCGGGGTGCTGCCGCCGGAAGCCAGGTTGGTAACCATATCACTCGTCCCGGTCGGGTTGCGGAATACCCCGTCGGTGTTGCCGCTCAGAGTGATACTTTGCCTGTCGATATCGTCCTGGGCGATAGCACTGGCCAGGTAGAAGGGAGAATCGTCCGGTACCGCCTGCGCCTCAATGATCACGCCAGCCGTTCCGTAAAGGGTTCCTTTCAGGGCGAAGGGCAGGGTGTAGTCCTGCCAGGCGGCCCCGTTGATCCGGTAGCGGATCAGGGAAACACCGGCGGGATTCGGGTTGCTCAAGGTGACGGTGATCGTATCGGTCGCGAAGAAACCAAACGTGTCTGCCGATGGCGTAATCACCGGTGAAATGAGCGTCTCTTTCTCTGCCTGATAGGTTTCCGAAACCGTGCCGCTGTGAGTCCATTCAGGTTCCAGAGCCACTGCCATGGCGAGCACAGGGGTATCCGCAGGGATTGACAGTGCTGCTGAGTAGTCCTGCCAGGTAACGGAATCGATGGAATAGGTAATCTTGGAAACGCCCGGCGGGTTCGGGTTTGTCAAGGTCACCGCGAGCGGAAATGAGCCGTGGGGAAAGCTGCCACCGGAAGGTGAAATGACCGGTTCAGCGAGTGGAGTCGGTGATGACGACGGTCCGGGATAGGTGGCCGACGGAGGCATGCCGGGAACCAGAGGCGGCACGGTTGGATGGTCCAGTGCTACCACCGTCGGTCCTGGAATCACGTCGGGGGCTCTGTCCTGATAGTCCCAGATCCAGCCGGATTCTTTGGCAAAAAGAAGTTTGCCAGCTCGCTGATCGGTGTGGTCAGCCGCGTCGTCAGCCTTATCGAAATAGAACTCTTTGATCCCCGGCGCACCCGACGAGTCGACAGTGAACTGCATTTTGCTCTGGTTCCAGCGCGCACGGGGAGACAAGGCTTTCGCCTCCTCAGCCGATTGCATTCGGCCGGTCAACCTTGCGTCGATAACCGCTGAGGACAGACCGGTGAGCCGCCTGCCGCGTTCTGCGGAGGCGCTGGATTTCAGTTTGCGGAGTACCTCGTCAGCCGTTGTCGCTTCACTGAGATCCCCACCGGAAGCGAGATAGACTTTGATCGCCGCATTGATGGTGGTGACGTCGTTTCGAAGCTTGCCGGCTTTGATGGAAGCGTGTGTGCCGGTGACGGAAGACACCGCCAGTCCAGTTAGCGTCGCCAATGCGGCGACGGCGATTAATACTTCAACGATAGAGAATGCTCTGCGGTTCTGATAATTCATTCAACTGCCCTTCCACGGTTACAGTAATTGTAGTGAATATTGTAATTTCTCAAATAATTTTTACGTATTATTTGGAATCAACGCTCTCCTAACTCATTGAACTGCAGCATACATCGCCGGTTTTGAATGGGCTTTTCGCCCCTGCCGATTCACTGTCTCGGCTTCCAGTCATGTCGACCGGTTAACCCGGTTAGTTCGATCAGCTAAAGGACTGACGAAGGCTTGAGCTGAACTCCTGTAGCAACTCATTCATTGTCAGAAACATGTTCTGCGCTCATCACTGACGAGGAGTGTATTCCGTGTCGGATGCGATCAATTCTGCGGCATCGTCAGCATCGCAGTCAGCGCGTGAGGAGCACTTTGAGACCAGACAAAAATCGGGAAGTTGCGCAGACGGCGGAAGCAAGGCGGCTGCCGGGTCACGATTTGCCAATTTTGCCTGAGCGGACGGTTTTTATCGATCACTGAGGTGGCGCGGCCAGCGCACTGGACCGTCCCGTGACAGCGATGCGCGCCGGTCACGAGTGTCTCGAACCACTCTTTTGCTTGCGGAGCGGAGCACCCCGCTGGTCCCGGGGTGAACGAATCAACCGGGCGATTCCTCTTCGAAGTCCGATTCCTGAAAGTCGCTGACTTCTTCCATCCAGCGATCCTTGACGAAACTCTGGTGCGCGGGGTGATCGAGGTAGGCCTGGAATGCTGTCCGGGTAGCGAAGTTCATGCTGATGCCGAAACTGTGCGGATTCTTCGGGCTGGTCTGACGACGGACTTGAAAGTTGAGTACGCCGGGAATGGCGAACAGTTCGCGGGCTGCGGCGAGGAATTCTCCTTCCTGCGGGGATCCGGGTTCGTGCTTGAGAGAGAAGGTGACAGTGTGTTCAATCATGGTGCTTGCAGGGCCAAACTACTTCCAATGTCAGGTAGTCGCAGCGAATTCTTTGCGCGCCTTCACCGTGCCCTTGCGCGCACTGAAGTCGACCGCTTCGAGGCGCACCAGACAGGCGAATTCGGCACTCAGTTCGCGGTACGGGGCAATCGGGTGCCAGCGTTTTTTTGAAGTGATGATGTCGAGCAAACCGCGCAGCCGTTGTTCGAACTCCCGGTTGTCGGCAACCCGGTAGCGCAATTCCTGCAATCCCTTAAAAAGACGCAGCGGTGCTGCCAGTGCGATCTGGCTGACGAGGTAAGCCGGGCCGGTGGCGCGGGCAATGTAGAGTGAGCCAACCGTTCCGGTCCCGGTCAGTCCGATACCGGCATCGATGAATAGATCGGTTTCGTGGTAGCCGGAATGACCGACCCCGCGACGCCAGGCCATGTGACCCGTGACGAAGTTGATGAGCATGACGACGACGACCATGGGAAGCAGCCAGTCATGCAGCGGGCTGTGGTCGCCGGCAAAGGCGTGAATCAGAAAACCGAACGCCAGATAGAAGAAGCTCGCGGTGACCAGTGTCGCCACCAGACTGACTGCCAGATCAAATAGGCCACGTCGCAACTGCAGGCGGTTGTGGCGGCGGATGAGGTTCATTGCGGTCGGTTAAAAGAGGAGGTGCGGGAGGCTCGTTTACCGGGACCGGCGGGACGCTGGTTGTACACTCTCGTCCACCGCGGCAGATTTTAAATATGCTCAGCGTGAACTATTTCTCAGCGACCTCAGGCTTGGCGAGGTTGGGGTCGGCGAAGGTGTGCAGAAGTTTACGGGCAGTGGCGTCCCAGACGCGCAGCGCACCATCATCGCCGCCGGCGATGGCCAGTTTTCCATCGGCGGTGAGTTGCGCCTCGTGAACGAAACCGGCGGTCTCCGGCAGGGCGACGTTGTTGACTTTGACGAGGGTGTCGCCGGACGCGGTCAGCAGCGTGTCGCTGGAACCGATGTAGTCGACACTGGTGACTTCTTTGCCGAAGCCTTCAATCTTGGACTTCTGTTCGCCCGATTCGAGATCCCAGAGTTTGACCTGTTTGTCGCCGCTGCCGCTGGCGATGGTGCGTCCGTCGGGACTCCAGTCGACGCACAGGACGTGGCCGCTGTGGCCTTCGAAAGTGGTTTCGAGTTCGCCGTTGCGGGTCGTCCAGACTTTGACCATGCGATCGGTGGCGGCGCTGGTGAATTGCTCTCCGTCGGGAGAAAAGGCGAAGTCGCTGATGGTATCGGTGTGCGCTTCCGGAGCTTCGAGAATCAGGCTGCCGTCAGCGATATTCCAAAGTTTCCAGCCGCCACTGCGCGACGGCACGCCGGAACCGGTGAGCAGTTGAGCGCCCGCAGGATCGAAAGTCAGGGCGCTGACCCGATCGGCAAAGATCTCTCCATCGATGCCGTCGCCGAGGCGGGTGACGACCTGCCAGGGCTGGCTGAAATTCCATACTTCGATCGGTTTGGCATCGCTGCGCACCAGCCAGAGGTCGTCGGCGTTGCGCCAGATGATGGCAGCGGCATCGGCGACGGCGGTGGGGTGAGTTTCCAGCCACTGCGGCGCGGCGCTGGCAGTGGCGACGGCCCACTGTTCGAGGGCACCGTCTTTGCGCAGCAGGGCAAGGCGCGAGCCATCGGGTGAGAATGCGGCGCGGATGACCGGTTGAGCGTCGACTTCGGTCTGCTGTTTCTTGAGAGCTTCGATCTCCGCGCTGAGGGCGGCCTTCGACGACTCGGCGAGTTTGGCGGCGGCGAGCGCGGTGGCCTGGCGCTCGGCGGCGGCGGAACTGAGGCGGATGCCGAGATCGCGGTTGCGCTCGGAACCGGTCAGGGTGCGCCGCGCCAGCGTGGCTTCGTCGGTGGCCTTGGTAAGTTCGGCTTCCGGTGCAGCCGGCGTCTGTCGTTGCAGGGCAATCAATGCCTGTTCTTTGCCGGCCAGTTCGCGGCGTTCGGTGGCGGCTTTGGCGGCCGCTTCGACGGCCTTGTCGGACTCGGCTTTGACTTCAGTGGCGGCGGCCGTGGCGGCAGCGGTGTGCAGAGTAACCAAGCGGGTTTCGACGTCGATGCGGCGTTGGCGCTGGTCGATCTGGTTCTGCAAAGCCGGTGTGATACCGATGTCAGCGATGAGTTTTCCGTCGGCCAGGTTCCACAACTTTGCCGGCGCTTTGGCGCCGATGGTAAGCAACTTTTCGCCATCCGGGCTGACGGTGGCAACGCTGACAGGTGAGCCGTGAGCGATGCGGCGGATTTCTTTTTTGGTGGCGACGCTCCACTGCACGGCGGTGCCGTCCTGATGGATGGCGATCAGCTCTGAGCCATCGGCCTTGTTAGAAAAAATCGCAACGATCGCCTGAGTATGTCCCTTGAGCTCGACCGGCGCGGGAGCGGTTGGAGTTGCCGGTGCGGGGGCAGCTGCCGGTGCCGGTGCCGGCTTTGGAGCAGCCGCAACCGGCTTCGGAGTGGGCGTCGGCGCGGCCGCAGGGGCTGGTGCCGAAGGCGTTGGAGCGGGCTTGGCTTCCTCGGCATTGCATGCGTCGGCAGCGGTGGCCGGGGCAGCGGGTTGAGGAGTCGGAGCAGCCGGGGGCGTCGTGGGGGCCGGCTTGGCAGCGGGGGCAGGAGCTGGTTTCGCTGCAGGAGCGGGTGCTGGCGCCGGTGCTGGAGTGGCCGGCTTGGGATCGAAGTCAGTCAGCGGGGTGAGCCGGATGCTGCCATCGGCGGAGCCGGTGGCGAGAGTTTTTCCGGCGTCGACAAAGGCGATGGCGGTAGCTGCGGCAGCGAGCGTCGTGGTTTTCGGTTTTGAACCGGCGGCGCTGGCGCGCAAATGAACCTTTTTGTCGGCGGTCGTGGCGGCGAGCTGGCTGCCGTCGCTGGAGAAGGCGAGGGCGGTGATCGCGCCACCGGCCAGTTTGACGGTTTCCGGTTTTGGCTCGGCGGCAGCGGTGTCGATCAGGCTCAGGTTGCCATCGGCGGCGGCAAATGCCTGCCATTTGCCATCGTTGCTTGCGGCACTGGTGCTGACTTTGGTGGTCAGGGCGATGTCGGCCGATTTGGTCGGCACCGAACGGCGCCAGACCTTGGCGATGCGGTATCCGCCGGAAGCCAGATCGCCTTGCGAGCTGAAAGTCAGTGCTTGAACCAGATCCTGATGAGCGGCGCCTTTGGGAAAACTTTCCCGGTCGGCAATTTCCGGGTCGAGCAGCGTGGCGACAGGCTTGCCGAGTATCAGATCGTATATCTGGATCTGCTGGCCGCGACCGGCGGCGGCGAAACGTCCGTCGTCGGAGACCGATGCCGTATAGACGGGTTGTGGCCCTGTCAGGGCTCGCCAGTGGGCCGGTGCGGTGGCGATGACCGCACCACCTTCGGCACCGGCATTGATCCAGGCCTTGAGGATGTCGAGTTCCTGCGGGGTGAACTGCTGGGCGTTCGATTTATTCTTCTCCGGCGGCATGGTCGGCTCTTCGAGGTGCGCGGCGGTGGTGAAAATGAATGAGGCATCGGCGTCGCCGGGAACCAGGGCGGTACCGGAGTCGCCGCCTTTGATCATGTCGGCCGGCGATTCGAGAACCAGATCCGCCTTTGCCTTGGTGGCGTTGTGACAGGCGAGGCAGTTGCGCTTGAGAATCGGGAACACATCGACCGCGAAGTCGGGTGTGGTTTTGGCATCATCATCAGCGGCGTACGTGGACGCGGCGCTGAGCAGAAGAATGAGGAGCGCTTTGGGCAGGTGCTTCATGGTCGGGAAAAGTGGAGGGGCGACCGGTGGTCGGGATTCTGGATCCGCGAGGTCAAGAGGTCGGGTTTCGGGATCGTCCAGTTCGGACCGGCGGGACGCCGGTATCACGTTATTGTTCAACAGGGGCGGCTATTTCTTTGCGGGTTCGGGCTTGGCTTTGACCTCTACCCGAAGCGGCAGAGAATAGACGGTAAATTTTACGTCGCGTTCCTTGGACCGGGCAGTGGCCGCTTTGAGTGTCGCGTCGGCGGCGGCTTTGGCGGTCACGGCGAGCTTGGTTTTTGCGTCGGCGTCGGTGACGGCTTTTTGCGCGGCGTCGAAAGCGGTTTTGGCAGTCGCCAGTGCGGCATCGGCGGCGGCTTTGGCTTCCGGCTTGGCAGCGCTGGCGGCGGCGGTGGCTTTATCAAAAGCAGCTTTGGTTGCGCTGGCGGTGGTTTTGGCGGCAGCGGCTGCAGCAGTGAATTGTTTCTGCAGTTCAGCGATGCGGGCGACCTCTTTCGTGGCGGCTTCGAGGGCCGGCGGGTCGGTGACATACTTGCCGAGAATGCCGCTGCCTTTGATGACAAATTGGTACGTGCCGGGCACCGGTTTGTGATTGTTGGACGGTGTGAAATCGATGGTCACTTTGCCGGCGTTGGTTTTATCGTCGATCTGTGCGGCGACCGGTTTGATGTTGGCGTGCAGGCCGAACGGCTGGGCGGCGATGTTGCCTTTGACGGCCCCTTTGGCTTCCAGTGTGACCGGGATGACCAGCTTTTCGCCGATGGTGACGCTGAACGGTTTGCCGTCAGGTTCGCTGGCGACCAGCCTTACCGGCGGAGCCTCGGCGTCGCTGACGGCGAGCGGAAGATTGGTCCAGGTGCGGGTGCGCAGGCGCTCGGTGCCGATGTTGGTGATCGACCACACCGGGGCGGCGATGCTGACCGGGCGGGCGAGTTCGCTTTCGCCGACTTTGGCTGTGCCGATGAGTTGGATGGCGCCGGTCGATGCGGCGGCGTCGGCGCTGGCTTGTAAAATCAGCACGGCACTGTCGGTGTTCGCGGCGAGCGTGACCGGCGGTGCGCTGACTCCGGCAGGCAGGCCGGTGGCGGTGATCGTTACCGGTTCGGCAAAACCTCCGCGTCGGGAAATGATGACGCGCAATGGGAAGCTCTCACCGCGTCGCAACAGTGGCGCGGCGGCGAATACCTGGTTGGCTTCGAGGTGCGGTCGCTGGGCGTGGGCGATCAGCGAAAAATCGGCACGCTGCTCGCGGATGTGGACGGCGTAGACGTGTTCGGCACCCGGACTGCCGGAGCCAAACTGATTGATGACGGTAACGCGGTAGTCGCCGTCGTGATTGGCGGTGAAGGTGGTCGCCGGATCGTGACTGGTCATGCGGAAGGTGGCGTCGGTTGCGGGGCCGAAGCTGAGGTCGTCGAGTTCGCGAACCACCGCGTAAGTTTCAACGCCCTTGTCGTCGACGCTGACTTTTTCGATAACGACGTAGGGATCGATAGCCGAATCGAGCCGGGTGCCGACAACTTCGACTTCGTAGGTGACGCCGTTTTTGGCGGTGAAGCGGTAGCTGTCGGCATCGTCGGGCTGATTGAAGCGGGCACCGACCGTGCACGGCAGGGTGATTTTTTGACCGGCGGCCGTGTTGTTACTTTTTTCGTCCTCAACGACGACCGGATCATCGCTGATGGCGAGCAGCGGCCGGGTTGAGTTGGGCTGATCAAGCGCGGTAACCGCGGTGCTGTAGTAAGTGGCATCGACCGGTGAGATATCTTGTGGAGCGACCGGCTTGTAAGGTTGCAAGGTGATCGGCGCGGCATCAGCCGCATAACCGGGGCCGATCGGCGTTACCTGGGTCGGCTTGGCGGTGCTGATCACCGGAGGAAACGCGCCGTCGATCTGCGGGCCTTCGCTGACGCTGAGCCGGTAGAAATGCTGCGAACCGCCGAGGTACAGGAAATCGTTGAGCGAGATCAGGTAGTCGGTATCGGCGTCGGGATGCAGGTCGATGATCGGATCGCGGCCTTCGCGGTCGCGGCTGCGATCGAGCTCGTTGCCGGCGCTGTCGTGGAGGGTCAGGCTGGCATCGAGTTTGGAGTCGATGCGTTCAGCGATGCAGGCGATGCGCAGGTGCTGGCCCTTTTTAGCGTGCACGCGAAACCAGTGATGGATATCGGCAGTGGCGAGGCCATTGGCGACCTGGCCGACTTCGAGAGCGAGGGCACTTTCCGGAGTGGTCGCAGCAGCGGGCGTGGTGACTTCGGTGGTTCCGGCAGCTGACACGGCAAAGGCGCGCGGGGTGGAAATGCCGAAACGGCCGCCGGCGGCGCGGGCTTCGTAAATGCCGGGTTCTACATTGGCAGCGATGGTCAGCGTAAAGCTGTTGGCCTTGTGGCGCGGTTGCGGATGGACCGCGTCGGCGGAGAGCATCACCGGCTTGGCGACGATGCCCGGGTGGGAAAAGATGAGTTGGTCGGCGCCGTCGAGATCGGAGCCGGTGAGCGTCACGGTGACTTCACTACCTGCCGCGGCGCCGGTTGGGTAGATCCGGGTGAGGTCGGCGTTGGGCAACTGAGCACGGGTGGCGCTGGCTGAGATGGCCAGGGCGATGATCGTGCAGAGGAAGTGATGGATGGGCTTGATTGACCTCATGTGGCAGGTGAGGGGATACGGCAGCATCGCCGCGCTGGTTGGTTATGAGTGACCGATGATTGGCTTCGCCAGGGGGCGGGGAATGGGGAAACTCGATTTACGTTGTTTCGTGCAGAGGCGACCGGCGGGACGCCGGTATCACGTTCTCGTCCACCGGATCGTCCACAGGCCGGGGGCGCGGAAGCCCGCGCTTTAATTATCAATGGTTAAAGAGGAACTCTTTGGTGTTGAGCAGTGCCCAGACGAGGTCTTCGAAGGCCTCGCGTTCCAGCGACTCGGCGGTCGGCGGGGCCGGTGGTTTTTCACCTTCCTTGAGTTCCTCAGCGGGTGCCGGCGGAGCCTTTAACTGGGCGCGCTTTTTCTCGAGGTGGGCTTTGGCGAGGGCGATCTCGCTGGGGTCGGGATGGCGCGACAGGGCCTGCAGGTAGAGTTCGCTGATGCGTGCGTCGTCGGCCTTGGCTTTATCGGCGGCAAGCAGGGCGGCGCGGCCGGCGACATCACTGAGCTTTTTGTGGATGGTGTCGGAATTGATCAGGTGCAGGCTCTGCGCGAGGTTGGCATCGGTGGTGCGTTCGCATTCGCAGGCGCTGGCCATTTCCGGGCGACCAAACACGGTCAGGAAATACGATTGGCTGTTGGCCTTGTCATCGGGCAGGGCGATGGCGCGCACCCCGGCCGGCTGTCCGGTGAAGGTGTTTTTGGTGGCGGTGACGTCATTGATCGCGTCGAGCAGCACTTCGGCGGACAGGCGCTTGGGATAGTAGCGCGAGTAGTTCTGGGCGTCGGCGATGTTGTGCTCGTTGGGCAGCGCGGCGAGCTGATAGACATTGCTGTTGCACAGCTTGCGAATCAGTTGCTTGAGGTCGTAGCCGTCGGCGACGAAATCGTCGGCGAGGGCCTGCAGCAGACGTGGGTGAGTCGCGGGGTTGGTGACGCGCATGTCATCCTCGGGCTCGACCAGACCACGGCTGAAGAAGTGCTTCCAGTAGCGGTTGACGAGCATGCGCGCGAAGTAGGGATTGCTCGAATCGGTCATCCATTCGGCGAGCGAGTCGCGTGGATCGTCGGAAGGATTCAGCTCGAGGGGCTCGTCGCCGAGCGGCGTCGGTTTGAGGCTGACTTTGGTGTTCGGATTGGCTTCGGCGGCGGCGGCGCGTTTCGAGAAAATGATTTCTTCGCCGGGCTGTTCGCCGGTCTTGCGACCGATGGTACTGAAGAACGCGGTGAAGCCGTAGTAGTCGTCCTGGCTCCACTTCTCGTAGGGGTGATGGTGACACTGCGCGCACTGCATGCGAATGCCGAGGAACACCTGGGCGATGTCCTGCATCTGTTCCTTGCGGTCTTTGACGGCGCGATACCAGGACACGGCGGGGGTCGAACTGACATCGCCGCTGGCGGTGAGCAGCTCGGTGACGAATTCGTCGTAGGGCACGTTGGCGGCGAGGCTCTCGCGGATCCAGCCGTGAAAAGCGTAGGTCTGCCGGGCATACTCGTTTTTATCGCGCTTGTTGCGCAACACCGCCGACCATTTACCGGCAAAGAAGTCGGCGTACTCCGGTGACTCCAGCAGGGCATCGATTTTTTTGCTGCGTTTATCGGCCGATTTATCAGCGAGAAATGCGGACGTCTCTTCGACGGTCGGCAGGCGGCCGGCGATGTCGAGGGTGACGCGGCGCAGGAAGGTTGGATCGTCACTGGTGACGGATGGCGGCAGGCCGAGCAGGTCGAGCTTGGTGAAAATGTGTTCGTCGATCAGGTTATTCGGTTCGGGCAGGTTCGGGGTATCGATGCCCAGCGGCACGGTGGCCTGAAACACATCGACGTGTTCCTGAAAGCGAACCATGACGGCGGTTGATCCGGTGCGGTTGAGAATCGACACCAGGCCGTGCTCGTTGACTTCGGCCATGTCCGGCTGGTTGGCTTCGAACTGCACGGCGCGGCTGACGTCGCGCTGACTGCCGTCGGAGTAGTGGGCGATGACGGCGAGCTGCTGTTGACCTTCGGCTTTGATGACCCGTTCGCGCGGGAACACTTCGATGTGGTCGACGACCGGATCGTCGGCCTGTCCTTCGGGCATGCCCTGTTCCACCCAGCGGACCAGCATGCGGTAATCAAAGCTGTCTTTTTCAATGCGTGCGCCGCCGCCGTGAGGTGTTTCTCCGGTGGCCTTGGTGAGCAGCAGGCTGTATTCCGGGGCGGCGGGGAAAATGCGTCGTCCGCGCGACTCGCGAGTCAGGTATTCGTAGTCGTTCCACGGCTCGTAGCCGAGCAGGGAGAGTTTGAAATCGTTCTGGCCGCCGGACTTGCCGTGGCAGCCGCCACCGTTGCATCCGTGGCGGGTAAACAGCGGCACGATCTCGTTGGCGAAGTTGATCGGCTGAGGTGTGCCGGCCTGTTCGACATGGATCGTGGTGGTGATCGGTGTGGCATTTTCAAAGGTCGCGGTCAGCGTGGCTTTGCCGTTGGCGAGGGGTTTCAGGTAGCCGGTTGAGCTGATTTCAGCGATCTGCGCAGGATTGATTTGGTAGGTCGCCTTGTGGGTGACATCGACCGGAGCGGCGGCGCCGCTGGCGGATTTGGTGGTCGCGGTGACCACCATCTGGTGTCGGTCATCGGGACCGACCAGGGTGACCGGCAGGGCGCCTTGCGTATTGAGAGACAGGGCGGCGACCGGTTTGGGGGCGGGTGTCGGAGCGGGCTTGGCGGGAGCGGGAGCAGCAGCGGGAGTTGGTGTGGCAACCGGGGCAGGCTTGGCGGCAGGCTGCGCAGCGGGTTTTGCGGCAACCGCAGCGGGCGTCGGCGTGGCAGCCGGAGCGGGCGCGGTTTTCACGGCGGCATCCTGAGCACGGCTGAAGGGTGTCAGTGTCAGGGCGACAGCGGCCGGAAGGAGAGTAAAAAAGATACGCTTCATGATAGCTTTGGCTGGATGGGTGCGTGCTGAAAATTCGTGCCCGCCGACAGGCGGAGCGCAGGCCTCACTAGGTCGAGGCGATGAGTTCTTTGATCGGAGCATGTTGCGGGTCGACCAGGTAGCGGGGGCGGCCGGTCAGGTCGTCGACCGTAGTGCTGCGGGCGTCGATGCCCATGTGCTGATAGAGTGTCGAGAAGACCTCGGCGAATTCGACCGGGCGCTCGACCGCTTCGCCGCCGAGTCGATCGGTGGCGCCGATGACTTGACCGTGATTCATTTCGCCGCCGGCCATCAAGGCGCAGGAGACGCGCGGCCAGTGATCGCGACCGGCGTTGTTGTTGATCTTCGGGGTGCGTCCGAATTCGCCCCAGACGACGACTGCGACATCTTTGTCGAGACCGCGGTCTTTCAGGTCTTGGACCAGTCCGGAGACGCCCATGTCGAGCAGCGGAAAGTCTTCGCGGCCGCGTTTGAAATTTCCGCCGTGCCAGTCCCAGCGCGAAAACCCGAGCGTGACCACGCGCGCACCGGCTTCGACCAGGCGGCGCGCCATCAGAAACTGGTCGAGGCGTTTCCAGCAGCCGTCGGCGCGCAGCTTCAGGTCGGTGTGTTCGGTGCCGTAGAGTTTGCGGGTGGCTTCGCTTTCTCTGGAAAGATCGAAGGCTTCCGCCATGCGGCTCGAGGTGAGTACCCCGAAGGCCTGTTCGTGAAACGCATCCATGCCTTCGATCATGCCCGAGCGATCGACATCGCGGCGCATGTTGTCGAAGCTGCCGAGCAGCGCTTTGCGGTCGTCGAGGCGCTCCAGAGAAACCCCTTTGAGGACCATGTCTTCGCCACCGCTGTCGCGGAACGGAGTGAACGGCGAATACGCCGGTCCGAGAAAGCCGGCCCCGCCGGGATCGCCCCACTCATCGTGTCCGCATTTCGGCGACAGGCCGAGGAAGGGAGGGCAGGCCTGATTGGCCGCGCCTTGCAGGTTCGACACGACGGCACCGAGGCTCGGCCATCCACCGGGAGGCGCTCCACGCGGACTGCGACCGGTCAGGCACTGGTAGGCGTCGTGGCCACCGGCGGCTCCGACCATCGATCGAATGATGGTGAACTGGTCCATGGCGCGCGCGATGCGCGGAAATTCTTCGCAGATCTGAATGCCCGGCACCTTGGTCGAGATCGGAGCGAATTCGCCGCGGATCTCCGACGGTGCGTCGGTCTTGAGATCGAACATGTCCTGATGCGGCGGGCCACCGGGCAGGAACACCATGATCACCGCCTTGTGCTTGAGCCTTTTGGCAGGGGGCGAGGTGGTATTCTCCGCCTGCAGGATTTGCGGCAGGGCGGCACCGCCGAGACCGAGGCCGCCGATGCGCAGGAATCCGCGTCGCGACATGCCGTCGCAGAAGCGTTCTTGATGGTTGCCGAATAGGGTCAGCATAAATTTAGGTAAGTCATTTAAACTTACTTAAAGAATGTAGTTATGGCTGGCAGCAAAGCCAAGAAGGGGGGTGGCCGTAATCGCGTGAACATTTGCCGGCCTCATGGGGGCGTGAATGCGGCGCAAATAAAAGGCGGGGCGGGCCATGGCGTTTCCCAAAAACTGGCAATTCTGCTACCTTCAGGGGATGAGATGGATGTTGATCGCGGGCTTGCTGGCGCTGGTCGGATGCGCTGAGGAGGAATCGCCTGCGAAAATGCCGAACCGTGTCGTGCTTGGCGGTGCGACTGGAGAAAGTGGTGCGGCGCTATTCGATGCTTTGCACCGGACCGCTCAACTCGGCGGGGGAGTGATTGCTGAATTTCACGATGAGCAGGGCAGCTTTGAGATCTCGGTGGTTTCACCTTCGGAAAATTCGCCAGTCATCGGCTGCGGATACCCCGCGGTTGAAATCCTCTTCAACGCGGTCGCAATGAGTGGCGAATCGTTGAGCGATCAGGAGTTGCGAGAAAGGATTAAGGCACTGGTTGAGGCAGCCCACTTATTGGGGACAGGTTTGATCCTTGATGTCTCAGCGATCGAATCCAGTTCATCCGCCGATGCGGTGAAATATCTGCGCCTGTTTTCAAAGGGTGGTGTTCGCCACTTTAAACTGAGCGGTATTTATCCCGCTGAAACCGCGAACTGAATTCGGCCGGTCTACGAACGAGAGCCATTCGTTCTTCCGCCGGTCGTGGCCTTATCGCGGTCGATCGATCATTGCCGCCGGGACGCCGATCGGACAGGCTGACTGCCCGCATTTTATTTCTCCACCTCAACGCCTTCTGATTTATGTCACCCGTCTCTCTGCTGCTTCGATTGTTGCCAGTTCCCTTGTCAGTCGTATCCGGCTGGGCCGCCGACACGGTCAAAGCCGGGCCGGAACCGGAACCCGAAGTCATCCAGCGGGTGATGGCGGTCGAAGACGTCTGCGCCTGGCCGAACCTGACCCTGCTCGGTGACGGCACGATTATCGCCGTGTTTCACAACCAGCCGAGCCATGGACAGGTAGAGTCGGACATCGATTGCTGGGCGAGCCGGGACGGCTTGACCTGGGAAAAGCGCAGCACCATTACTGAACACGAAGCGCACACCACGCGCATGAATCACGCCGCCGGTGTCGCCGCCAACGGCGATCTGGTGGTGCTCTGTTCCGGCTGGACCGACGTCAAGCAACCCGGGCGTCCGAAGCAGGCGCGGTTTCGTGATGACATCCTGCGCAGCTGGGTGCTGCGCTCGGCGGACGGCGGACGCAGTTGGGAAAAGCGCGAAGATTTTCCGGCCGCCGAAGCGGGGTGGTCGGAACACATTCCGTTCGGCGATATCTGGTCCGGTGACGACGGCGCGTTGCATGTATCGACTTATCAGGGGGAATTTCTCGACCCGACGGCGAGCAGCAAAACCAAGGGCTGGCGTTCGTGGCATTTACGCAGTGACGACGATGGCTGGACCTGGAAAAAGGTGGCGATCATTGGCCCGCGCCACAACGAGACCGATCTCTTTCCACTCGGCGGCGAGAGCTGGCTGGCGGCGGCGCGCATCGACAAGATGGAACTGATCCGCAGCGACGACAACGGCGTCACCTGGCAGGAGCCGCTGCCGGTCACTGCGCGCAACGAGATCAACGGCCAACTGGCGCGCCTCGCCGACGGGCGCCTGCTGCTCAGCTACGGTGTGCGCGTCGACGGACGACGTGGCGTGCTCGCCAAGCTAAGTCGCGACGAGGGTAAGACCTGGGGCGAACCGCTGCGCATCGCCCATACCGCCGACGGTGGCGATTGCGGTTACCCGTCGAGCGTGCAACTGGCGGACGGCAACATTGTCACTGCCTGGTACTCGAGTGATTCACCGCAGCACAAGGGATATCACATGGGCGTTTCCGTGTGGCAGGCGCCGGCGCTTGAGAAGTAGGGGAAAGAATATAAAGCAGATTGTTTGCACCGGCAGAGCATGCCGGAGAACTCATCGGCGCACGGCGCCGCCTGCATCGAGTTACAATCCGGTCTTGGTTTTGTCGGTTTCCTCTTCCACTAACTTACCGTTCTCGTAGGCGCGCACCCAATATTCCCGGGGTGCCCAGAATTCGAATTTGAACGACTGCCCCGCCGCCACTTCGTACTCGACCGGGGGTTTGGGACTGGGGCGTTTGCCTTTCACTCTCATGGTCTTCGGGCCGGCCTGCGCGACTACCTCAATCTTCTTTAAACCCTTGCCGCTGCCAGTGACTCGAACCGTCAATCGATCGACCGGCTTGACCCACTTCTTGATATAATCCTGATCCGCAGCGATCAGATCACGGGTCTGCAGCCAAACATACTGGCCGGTTTTGGTTCTGACCCGGGCCGCCGAATCATCGAGTTTTTTATCGCTGATTTTCGCCACGATGGTTCGCTTGGTGCCGTCCTGGGTCCAGGTGCGGAACTCTTCGGCCACGCTGCCGGTGACGGTAAGCAATCCGAGGATGAGGGCGCAGAGAGTCGTCTTCATTGCTGTTGGCTTATGTCTAGTGTTAGGAATAGTGAGCGGAGCGTTGGCTTAGGATATCAATAATGGTAGCGTGCTTGCCTGTGTTGGATCAAGCCTGCGCTGCTTTTAAAATGACGAAGGCGCTGCAGGTATCGGAAGGCGCTGCAGGCAGGGGGTAGGGGCGCACAGGGATTAAGAGAGTCCTTGTCGTGAGTGGCAGCTTCAGTCGCCCGTCGATTGAAGATCAGGCGGCTCGAATGAATGGACGCCTGAGCCGTGCGCAGTATCAGACGCATGTAACTGCGCGGTGCCGGGCGGCTCCCGGAATGGAGCGTTTACCGATCGCTGACCTCGCCAACGCTGTGGTCATAAATATTTCGACGCAATGCGGGCCGGAATATTGATCGGCTCCGCTGCGCTATTCCTGCCCAGCGGCTGCAGACACTTTGATATTGTCGAATGAATTGATAGAAACGTAGTAGGTCCAGGTCGTCGGTGACGAGATCAGCATGGTTGCGGTTCCTGAGACGTAGCCTTCGAGGGTGACTATTTTTCCTGTGAAGTGTGCGGCGATGTCGACAATGCCAATGCGTTTCAGCTGGTCGACAAACTCAGGTGAAATCGGCGCGGAAAACGCGGCATCGGCAGCGTCGGGGCGAAGGTGAAACACCTGATGAATCGATCCATCGGCGCTGATCGTCGGTACCGTCGTAACGGAGGCAACTTCAAACCTGACGATGATTTTGTTTCTTTCGTTCTTTAACGATTGGCCATCCCTGACGATGTCGGCAGGCGTAAGGATTGGCAGAGTGTCATCCGAATCAGCGGCGCTACACAATGATGCGACGAAGATGAGGGCGAAGCATGGCAGTTGGGTTTTCATCAACCTGGGTGACTCCCGGGGACCACGTTTTCTTAGAATTTTTCTGCAGCATGTTCCGCGCCCGCTATCTCCCTGCGGCCAGGCACGGGCGGGCCGCTGGTCGCCACACCTTGTTCGGCGGCGTGGTTTACTTGGTGGGTTTTCCAACCGTCAACGTGATCGGCCTGCCGTGTTCCTGTGCGATCTCAACAGGGGTATTCAGGCTGTAATCGCCACTTAGGGCTGTGATGGTAAAGACATCTTCGAGCTGGGTCGTTGAGGGCCGGGTGTATACCGACGCTCCTCCCGCGTAGCTGCCATTCGGGGCCTGAGGCCGGCAGAGAATTTGAATGTAGGCGTTGCCTTCACTGCTTGGAACGATGCGAGTGGCGAGCAACGCTACGCTACCCTCATAGGAACCATCAGTGCCGTGGAGGGCCGTTGAAATGTGCTTGGTAGCGCCATCGACAGATATCGATCCAGGTCTTCCGACTTGATGCGGGGCAGGCGTTGCTTTCCATGCGCCGGTTCGCACGTCGTTTTATGCGAAGTGTGAGCGAGAACACCAAAAGGCCGCCGGTAAGGAACGGTATCCAATAGGGAACATAGAGGTGACCATATCCTGTAAGCATCAGGCCCATCGTTTTCGATTTCGGGTGCTCGTAGTGAATCCAATGCCACCGGAAAAATCCTCCGGGGTGAACATTATTTAATGCCGTCGGGGAAGCATCGAATGTCTTTAACTCATATTCGGCAAGCGGAAGGGGAGACCCCAGTTCGCCATCTTGTACCCGCCACGCGATACCCAAGGATCCATAATTCGACACGAGCCACGTCGCCCGCTCAGACGTCGCGCTTTCGAGTGATGACCAATCGGATTGATAACGTTGAATCCCAACGAAATAACTGGAAATCCAAAGGAGGGCCACCATTCCCGTCAAAGCTGCGATGGCAATTCGGATCCGAAACAGCCACGGGTGATTGTTAGCGTTCTTCTGCACTTTCATTGCTTAAGTCCAGCGCGAGCCAGAACCGGTAATGTCAGTGAATTGTAAATTCTTGGAGCGAACGTTTGAGTTTGGTTACGCCCTGCCCGGGGCGATTTCCGAAATCAGGTTGACGGCATGAATGTCGATGGCGGTTTCCAGTTGCGGCGGGAGGACCTTGATCGGCGACGCCTTTGTCAGTCATTTGTGATTCTAAGAGACGCCCTTTGTTCAGCTAATTCATGGGGAGTCGAACTTTGTTTAAATGTGCGATTCAAGTGATCGTACGAAAAAATCCAGGACGCATTTCCCTGCTTCTTAAAAATATGGAGTTCGCCGTCTTTGATTTTCCATGTGTTTTCCCAGTCGTTCTTTCCGATCCCGATGTTTCCGTCAGTCAGGAAAGAAATTTGTTTATCTTTAGATGGCCCCCACTTTAAGACAAATTTGGATGAGGTTAAAAATTCATTCAGTTGCAGTTCTTTGGCGGCCGAATCAGTGCCTTCGATGCGCGCAATTTCTTTTTCAACCGCCAGGGCATCCTCAAGGTTTCCTGCCTTGGTGTAGCTCTGCTGGAGAGATTTGAGCCCGGTAAGGTACTTCAACTTAAGCGGCGCCAATTCCCTTTCCACTTCGCGCTCGAAAGAGTCTCTTAACATCTCCAAACGGAGAGGCTCCTCGCGTTCTTCCGCCACCAGCGTCTGAATTAACGCAATTACTGCGCCGATCGCTAATAGCCTTGTTGTTCTCATGAATGCTTTGGTCGTCATTTGAAAGTTGTGTGTTGAGAGATAAAGTTTCAAATTCCCGGGCAAACGCCTCAGCACAGGCACGGGTCAGTCGGGGAGGGGGACTGATTGCTGTTGGCTGATGCAATGTTGTTTTGCTTAGCTTTTTGGGCGCTTAAAGATGACCACGACATCGCGGGTGCTGCATGCTTCGTTCGTATCGAAAGCAGCTGTAAGCTCCCATCCTTCGCTGCCTAAATCGTTCATGATCGCGTCAAGCTGGGTTTCATCTAACTTGCCGCCCATAAATCCTTTTGCTTTGAGCTTAATAGTTTTGTATTCCCATTTCATATTGATATTTTTGCAGAACGTTTGAGGCATGGAAGCCCGATCCGGGAGCGCGGTCTCGATGAGAGGGTAAGGATTCGTATCAATCAAGTCAATCAACTCGAAATGGGGCCGGTCTGGTCCATCGTCGGCTTGTTCTGCTTCGCTTTCCGGGAGACGCCGTAGTGCTCAAACACGGTCGCCAGGATCGGTAATCCGTGCCGCTGTCCGCCGGTGATCCAGTCAATGATCCGTCGATCATCACTGAACTCTTCCAGCCACGGAATTGCCTTCCCCGCGATGATCTCATTGAGTTCTCGAAATCGCTGCGCAGCAGAAATTGAATTTTCCAGGTCGAGCAGTTCATTGTAGCGGGCTCGATCATCCACGAGGTCGGCAACCCGATTCCGAATGTGACAATGGTATTCCGGTGGCGTGGTCTTGTCGCCGAGGGCTCTGATGTAAATTCCGAGATTGAGGTAGAAAGACTTGCTCCACTGCGAGCCTTGCACGTTGAACGTTTCGATAAATTCGTCACTGGCTCGATGCCAGGTCGCATCCTTCTTTTTGAATCCCTGTGACTTCAAAGTCGGGGCAATCGCTTTCAAGAATTCGCGCTTTTCGTCGGAGGCCATTTTTCGAGCAGGACGTCAAGCATGAGGCGCGGCTGACCGGGGAAGCGGCTTGCTGCGTGACTGGTTTTGGAATGGGAATAAATCATCCGAGCTTGGAGCGGGGCAGCCATTGCGCTTCATCTGCTTGTCAGCCGTCTCGGTCACTCTGCGGCTTCCGGAACTCGAAAGGCTTTACTGTAATAGCCGGAAGGATCGAAACAGCAAACTCGCTTCTTCCCATCAGCAAGCATTTCACAAGCGTCGCGGATCCGCTTTTCGCGGGTCTTCGTTTGTTTGGCTGAAACGATCCAGTGGATCCAGTCGAGTCGCGCAATGGTTGTCGTGGCAATCCAGACTCGAAGGGCTTCGGGAGCATCGCCAAGGGCGGCTTCGAGATCAGCAGGTAGTTCGGGCTCAGGTTCGGTATTCACAGGCGACAGCTCAACAGTGACCAGATCGCCTACTTCAACTCCTGCGGCGCTTCGCAGTTCGTCACTCACCTTAATCCAATGACTCAATTGACCATCGGGCTCCAGCGTTTCCTGAAACGAATGGTCATTGATCGTGCCTTTTACTGTACAGCGTCCACGCCTCGGGAGAGTTTCGCTCACTTCCTTTGGCAGGACCAGGAACGTCCATGAACGGTCCTCACCTGGTTTCGCCGGACGATTGAGGACGGCTTCGAAACGGGAGGTTGCTTGTTGCGTTGGCATCAGATTTATTTTTCGACTAACGTTCAGGATCAAGCGTATGCCACCGTAACAAGGCCGCGCCGATGCTCAAACGACTCAGCCCTTTTTAAAACGTTTGGAAAATATGAAGGCGGTAGCATGTCGGACTGCATCCTGTTATTCGGCCGTATGTTCAAATGCTGGAATTCTCGAAGGCCGTTATCTGCCTTTTCGACGCAAGCATCCGCCACGCAGATTCTATGAGTTCTCTCAGCAAGTCTGAATCGACGGCGAGCAGACTGATGAGAATAACTGGATAATTCTGATAGTGCTTGGTTACAGAAAAGATATCCGGGCTACGATCAATGGCTTCTTTCCTTTTCTCGATAGGGAACTTAACAACCAATGTTTCACCGTCTTCACGCAATCGCAGCATGAGTTTATTTCGCAAATAAAAGGCAGTCGTCCCAAAACTGATTCCCTCTTCTACGTCCGGCATCGCCAACGCCATTTTCCGTACTGTCTGAATCGTGGTCGCCATGTCTCTATTCTTGTCGAACGTCAAAGCTCACCAGATCCCTGACCGGGCGCGCGTTGACATCGAGGTTAACGGGGGAATGGCCATGTGACTATCGACAAGAGGTGGGGCGGGGATTTGGTGTAGCATCTTGTCAGTCATGGTTTGTTGATCGGGGACGTTTCCAGAACTGCCACCATTTCGGTCTTTGTTTCTCGCGGAGGCTCGCCCAATGAGCATCGAAATCCGGTTGTTGCCCCCTGGCAACCGCGACGGCCTTTTGGCAGGCCTCGACGCGATCCCTAAGATCAGGAATATCCACTTCGAGAGAGGGGTTCGCCTCCATCATCGCGAGCAGGTGATCCAATGATCGAGAGTCCGCAGCATCTACTTTGGTAGCGGCAATAAACAGTTCTGCTGCCTTTCCTGGCTCACCGAGAGCTTCATGCGCCAGTCCAAGATTCTTGTAGGCGTTTGGCCTCGCTGGATCAATCTCCAGTGCCCTCTCAAGATAAGGGACGGCAGAACCATGCTTGGCGAGTTGGTTGAGCGAGTATCCGAGATTGTTGTGGATGAAATACCACGTTTGCTGTGAGCATGGTTCCAGGGCGAGGGCTTCTCCATACTGCCTGGCCGCTGCGCCATAGTCGTCTCTCGATTCTTCGAGCTGGCCAAGCGCAAGGTAGCCGGAACCGATTTTCTCTGGATCATCGCTCAGCTCGATTACGCGCTGGATGCAACCGATGGCTTGATCTGGATGCCCTGTTTGCTGATATAGGACTGCCAAACTCCACAAAGTGTCGGGGCAGTTTCCCTCCTTCGCGTCGAGAGTTTCCAAGAGCTTCTGCTCGATCGCTGATCCGGTAAGAGCTTCACCATCGGGAAGTCCTTGAATCGAGAATCGGAACTGGATCTCATCCGGCATCGGCTGTGTTTTCGTGGACTACGTTAAAGCTGACCCAGACCTGACCGGAGGGCGAGCGTTGATTTTATGGTAAAGATTCGAATGGTCATGGCGGTTTCGACTCAGCGCGGCTCAGGTCTTGCTGTCCAGCGTCTTGTTGTGCCCATCTTCATCTTTAGGCTCTTCGTCCACGAGTGGCACTACGAAAAAATCGACCAAGTCCTCATCTTCAATCTCCTCAGGGTTGGTGATGTAGTGCAATCCAGATGCGCCGGTGCCATGAGGGGCTACCGTTGTGCAATAAGCCCGCGAACCATCGTCAAAGCGGAGAAATGCCTCGTCTGGTTCATAGAATCCAAGGTCCTCGTCCATCTTCGGGCAGAATACGCCGAGAATCGACCGCTGCTTCATTCGTCGAATTAGATCGATCGTTCTCGAATCCTGTCGCACGAACTTCCGCCAAAAGAAAAAATGCTTCCGCACGGCGTAGGAATTCTCTTCGTATTGGTCGGGCAGTTCTTCGGCATCTGGCGGGATCTCTGTTGCTTCCCACCGGTAGCCTGGATAGGGCATCGTGAACACCAGTCCGCGATCGGTGGTGAAGTAGACCGTCGTGCAGTCGCAGCCATCCATGTCCTCATAGCTGGAGTGAATCTTGGTGATGCGCGATCCAGCAATGTCATCTTTCGTAATCGACGCCATCGGTTTCTTTGACACAACGTTTGAAACTTGGCAGCCCGATCCGGGAGCGCGGCTTCAATCAGAATTTAAGGTTTCGAATCTCGGAAGTCAATCAACTCGCGGCGGGATCGGGCTTGCCAGCGTCGGCGTGATATCTTCGGTTATTCAGGGTAGTCGTCCGAATTCGCAGCCGCTACGGTCTTCAGATCACGGATGAAAGGCGCGAGGCTTGTCTGATCGGTTTCGAAAGAAAATTTGAGGGCGTGGTAGTGCTCGGAGTGAAGGTAAAGTTCGCCTGTGACGATAACATGCCCGAACTTGTCGCATTCAAATGAGATCTCGTTGTCTTCATAGTCCTCCGTGAATGTGACCTTTCCCTGTAAGGTCGAGTTGAGAGATTCGAGGTCAGACAGGACCCCGGATAGTGGGGAGAAGTAGAATGGCCTTCGTGCTGCGAAGCCTTGCGAACGTATCACCACGAAACACGAAACTTCATCCTTCACTGACTCAAGGTTCTCGAACGCGAGAGCTGCATCGTCTTTCCCTGTCGATAGAACAGCCTCCATTTTTAGAGCGAACGTTAAAGGTCTGCCGCATGCTGCGGGAAACGCATATGGAAATCAAGAGCAAGCATCGTCCTTTCTCTCCGATGAACGATGTGCAGCGCGCAGTCTGTTGGTCGCACCTGCTTGTTGCGCCTTCGTTCGTATCCAGCCGGCCCGTGAAAAGCACAGACTTGTTGCCCACACGAGGCCGATGGTGAATACCCAGAAAAAGATTGTTCCGAATGGGGTTCCCATTTGCAAGGGAGCAGCCAATACCAATTGGTAATGTAGGACGGAATGCCACAACAGAAGTGCCACCAGAGCGATTCGGGACCACGTGCGGCCCCAAAAAGCGAGCGCAACGTAAGGTAGGTATTTGATCGCCAATCCGGTCCAATCGACTTGCACATGCCGCGAGGACGCAATCATGACGATGAACACGTAACCCACGTAAAACAGGGTCAACTTCCAGATCCAGGCCTCGCCTTTGAACATGGCAAAAGCTTTCCTGTCGGTGTCATTCAAGGCTGATTCATCGACATCAGAGATTCCAGGTTGTTTGTCACTTGCTTCCATTTTCCTGTTCGCTGCGTTTGGTATCGGGCATGGCCTGCGACAAAATGTTCTCAAGAGCCGAGAGTGCCTCGCCAGCGACAGCCGCCGGCACGAAGATGTGATCATGGAAGAAGCCAGCGATCACGTTCGCACTTATGCCATGATCCGACAGCGCCGTTGTGACGGCCGCGGTTAGCCCGACAGCATCCAGGCTGGAGTGGATGTTCAAGGTGATCCGCTTGAAAGCTGATTGATAGCCTATCTGATGGGCGTCTGCCTCCGACCTGGGCACAACAAGGGTTGCGCCTTCGTCCTCAACAATGAATGCGATTGGCGCGAGTTGCGAGTGGTCGCCATAGCGAGAACCGGGAGACGAGACGAAGACGAACTCCGTTGCGGATAGCACGGGAGAACATCCCGCTAGCAGTTTCCCCAAGTTTTTCTCGCCATCCATTGCGAAGAAATTTTATTCAGTGAACGTGACAGGCCTCGCAACGCCTTGTTCGCTTTCTGTTCGTGGGTAGATGCCTTCGGTCTCAACGTTCATCGCAAGCTCGCAATCGCAAAATCCTCCAAGCGCCATCAGTGCTCCGATGGCCCGCGTCTGGGGATGCCCGTGCTCTGTCAGCCAGGTTTTCGTGAATCGGTGTGTGTGATCGCAACCACTGCGCTGAATCTTTACATCGACCCACGTGAGAAGAGCATCCAATTCGTTCTCTTCAAGGGGCATTCGCACCAAACGATCAGCGGAAGGTCCAAAAAAGCCATGAGCATCCCCGTCGACAAGAACGTCCCAGTCGTCTTTGATGCGCCTGCCAGTCAAAAATGAAATGGTCGCTTCGACTGGTAGCCCTCGTTCCTCAAGAAATGCAGTGGTGACCGTGAAATCGTGCTCGTGTCCATGATCAACCAGGTAGTCGCTGACGTGATCTACCATGGCTTCAAAGTCGGGTCGCGAAATGGGGCAAGCATCAGCCGCTTCTTGGTTGCGGCGTTGTTGCTCCCGTTCAATTGCAAGTCGTCGTAGTTCCTTCTTGGATGCCATTTTATTTCAGCGAACGTTTGAGTGACGCCCTCCGCTACCGGCGGCGCGTTTCCGCTTCGTTGTTAATGGTTAAAATTGCCCCCACGCGTCAACTCCTCCGCGGGTCGTTTCGGAAGTGGAGCAAAGCGTCAAATCGCTCAAGAACGAGCGCCACCGCTTCAGTTTCTGGAAAGGTGTCGTCAAATACCATATCATGATAGATCCTGTAGAGCGATCCCTCAGCGCCCTCCGTGAACCTGATGAAATATGGGTCGCCTGATCCGATCGAACATCCTCCTACTGGGATGAATCCGTGCCGAGCCGCCTCAATACCGGGGTAAAGCTCAGTTGCCTCTGAGAGTATTCCAGCGTCATCAAAGATTTCGATCTCAGCGCCGAGTTCAGAGCGATCCTCCGACTCGGGAACTTCGATCTCCGCACCCACGAGGTTGTGCTCGTCTCGAAACTTCTTCCAGTATGCAGGGATCTCCATTTTTGAGCGGAACGT
>CBDULB010000041.1:0-42119 GCA_965367965.1 uncultured bacterium
GCGAGCCCGTTGAAGTGGGGGTGATGGCTGATTTCAAAGGCTTCGATGTTTCTTCTCCATGTCGAACCTTAAAACTATCTTAAGTTGTGGCGAATGAGGGAAATTCTAAAAAATGAAACTCAACGCTTGAGTTTTTCTCAAAAATAACCTATTTCATCCGCCATGATGATGAAAAGAATTCTTCCGCTTTGGCGTCGGAGTTTGCCGCGGCGTGCCCGATTGGTCCCGCTGCTGGCGTTGATTTCCCTGCTTCCCGGTATGGCCGCCGCAGAAGAGTGTGTGCTTTTTCTGGGTGATTCTTTCAGCATGGGGGCTTTCGGACGCTCGCTGGATGAGAATATGCGCAAGGATGGGCTCAAGGTGTATACCTACGCAGCAGGTGGGGCCAGTCCCTACTACTGGTTGAGTTCCTACGAGCCGATTCCTTCATCGATCGGTTTTTGGAAGAAAACTCCGACCACGGACCAGCGCCTCGGCTATATCCGCGCGGTGCCGAAAATCGAGCCGCTGATGGATGCCTGTAAGCCGGACTACGTGGTCATCCAGACGGGAGTCAATCTTTACGCAACGCTGCGTTCCAAGCGTCGCCCGAAAGAGCAAAACATCGCCGAGGTGCGCAGCCTGATCGACGACATGTGCAAGGCGATCGACACGCGCGGTGCCCGGAGCTACTGGGTGTTGCCGCCGACGTCACATGAAGACCGTTACCCGAGTTCGTTGCAGCAGGAGCTGTCCGAGCTGATGACATCCGTGGTGAAACAATACAACGGCGGCGTGTTTGAAAGCCGCAAGTTCACGCGTTTTACCGATCCTTATCCGGCCACCGATGGCATTCACTACGGGCCTGAGGAATCGACGATCTGGGCGCAAAAGACGGCCGGCGATTTTCGTTCGTTTTCCAAGGTCAAGCCGACTCTGTTGACCCGCAATGAGGTGCCGCGAGCCAGGCCGGTGACCGTTCCGACGACGGCGGATGCTCCGGTCGGCGGCAAGGGCAGTGAGCCGGTTGCCTACCAGAGCACCAAACCGGAGCCGCCGAAACCTGCCAAGGTTGAAACTCCTGCGGTGAAGATGGCCGATGCGAAATCTGCGGATAGCCCCCCCGAAAAAGCCAAGGCTGTCGATGCCGCCGGAACCAAAGTCGCGGCTGCCGATATGCCTCCGAAAACGGCGGATTCTGACAAATCTAAAGCTGCCGAGGCGAACCCGGTCAAGGAGGTCGGATCTCAGGGCAAGTTCGAACCCGATCCCCAGTCGGAGTATGATCTGGTGCTCAAGCTGGTGGCAAAATCCGAGGTAAAGGACCTCAGTTCAGTCACCTACGGCAATGCTCTCGGCGTGTTCGAATACGAAGTGACCGAGGATGTTCGCGGCAACTATCCCTTCAAAAAAATTCGAATTGCGCACGGCATCGTGCTGAATCGCAAACCGACCCGCGCCAACAACCGGCAGGTGGGTGACTCGATTGGTTTGGTGGTGGTGCCACTGGCCCGCTATCCGGGCCTGCAGCGTTGGCAGACGGTGGACGATCTGCGGCCGAATTTCGAAATGCCACTGTTCGTTCCCAAGCTGTAAGTGGCTCCGTTGTGGATTGCGCTTGGTGTGTCTGCGCCAGCGTAAACGCGTTGATGCACGAAGCTTGCGTGTAGCGCCAAGCGAGGTTTGGGTGGACGCTGTTGTTATCGCGACGAGCTGGCTCGTCGCGGTGCGTCTGTCGCCACTATGATCTTTCTGTTCCCGTTGTTTGCTCTTGTCCTTGGTTTGACCCTTTTCGGTCGATCCAAGTTTCGCAAGATCTATGATGAGGAGTTGAAAAATCATGCGCCGCCGCATCTTACGGGACGTGAGTTGGCGCAGCGTATCCTCAATCACGCCGGTATGGGCGACGTCGAGATCGCGGTCGGCCGCGGGCCGATGCCGGACTTTTACGATCCGGCAAAAAAGCGACTCACGCTGGCGCGGCAGCATCTCGATGGCACGACATTTTCGGCGCTCGGCATCGCCGCGCACGAAGCCGGGCACGCGCTGCAACACCGTGAGGGATTTCGACCGCTGTGGTGGCGGATATCGGCGGTTCGCGCGACCATGTATCTGAGCCTGCCGCTGATTGTCGCCTGCGTGGTGTCTCTGATCATCCCCGGCAAGATGATTTTGCTGAGCATGATTTTCGGCTGGGCACTGCTCGCAGCCTACAATTTGATCACCATCCCCACCGAGATGGACGCCAGTCAGCGGGCCAAGGCGGTGATCGAGGAGATAAAACCGTTCCGCAATCTCGACGAAAAGATCGGTATCGACCGGGTCATGCGCATCGCCAGCGCGGCATACATCGAGGGGGTGTTTACCGTGCTTTCCTGGATTGTCTCGTGGCTGACGCCGTGGTGGCGTAAGCACACCGTGCCGGATTGAGCGGGCGGACTTGTAACACGATTTCTTCCGCTCCTTGTGGACAGCGCCGGTGTGCTGAATCACAGTGCCGCTCACATGGATTGGTTGAAAGACGTAGGACTTTTGCTGGCAGGCCTGACGGCGCTGTATTTCGGCGCGGAGTGGCTGGTCGGCGGCAGCGCCAAGCTGGCGGTGAAGTGGGGCATTTCTCCCCTCGTGGTTGGTCTGACAATTGTCGCCTTCGGCACCAGTGCACCGGAACTTTTTGTCAGCCTGCAGTTCATGTTTGCCGAGCCGCCGCAACCGGATGCGGCCCTGGGCAACGTCATCGGCTCGAACATTTGCAACATTGCGTTGATCCTGGGGGTCAGTGCGCTGATCTGCAGGCTGGAGATTAAAAGTGATCTATTGCGTCGCGATCTGCCGATCCTGGTGCTGGCGACCCTGGTGTTTATGGCGATGCTGTGGGACCGGAACTTCGCGCGCTGGGAAGGCATTGTATTGTTCGCTTCGCTGATTGTTTACACCGTCTGGTGCCTGCGCAGCTGCAAGCAGGAGAAAAATCCCGAAGTGCTTGCGGAATTCGAAGAGGAATTCGGCGCGCCGGACGAGATAAAAGATAACAACGGCTTGCTGGCACTCATGGTGTTTGGTGGTTTGGTGACTCTTTATTTCGGAGCCGAGTGGATGAAGTCGGGAGGTATCGGCCTGGCGGAGCGGTTCGGCGTTTCGCCGGCGATCATCTCGCTGACCGTGGTGGCGTTTGCGACATCGGTGCCGGAATTGGCGACGTCGATCATCGCTTCGGCGAAGAAGGAAGGCGATATTATCACCGGCAATATCATCGGCTCATGCCTTTTTAATCTGCTGTGTGTGATCGGCGTGAGCGCAACGGTGAAGCCGATGGCGATCACCGACATCGCCGTCACTGACCTCGTCGTCGTCTGCGCGCTGACCCTGTTGCTGGTGCCGATGATGATAACCGGACGACGCATCACCCGCTTCGAGGGCATCGTGCTCCTGGCGGTCTACCTTGGCTACTGCGGTCTGCTCTGGCAGCGGATCAACGCGGGTGCTGTCGCTTAGTCCTGCACTGCGGCGGCGGCGGCATTCTGGCGCAGCCGATCGGGACTGAGGGTGCCGATGACCAGGCTGGAAACGCCGGCGGTGTCGAGCGAGTGGCGGATGCTTTGTTCAGCGGCGTTAGGTTGGTCGGCGAGGTGGCCGCTGTTGAGAGCTTTTTTGATGAGCACGCCGCGTTGCAATTGGTGGGCGTGTTCGATCACCGGGAGCTCGCCGTCGTAGGCGAGGTTGTTGGTAACCATGACGGCGTCGGCACCGGCGTCGAGGGCGGCAATGCCTCCGGTCACGGTTTTTCCGGACAGGCCACAGGCGCGGATCAGGCCCTGATCGCGGCAGGTGATGAGCGCGTCGAGTGCACCGGCGGCAAGCACGTCGAGGTCGTTGCCGTCGGAGTGGACCAGCACCAGATCAAGCGTGTCGCGGTGCAGGCGTTGCAGCGAGCGCTCGACACTGGCGCGAATTGCTTCGGGGGTGAAGTCGAAGCCGGATACACCATTCTCAAAAGACTCGCCGGCCTTGGTTGAGATCAGCCAGTCACCCTCGCTGCCGGCTTTGTCCAGAAGTTCGCCGATGCGCTGCTCGCTGGTGCCGTAGGCGGGGGCGGTATCGATCAGATTGATGCCGACTTCCTGCGCAGTTCGCAGAAGCTGAACGACTTCATCGTCGCCTGGCAGGTCGAAGGGGCGCGGATACTTGACGCTTTGATTGCGACCGATCTTGACCGTGCCGAGTGCGATCACGGGAACGTCGATGCCGGTCGAGCCGAGGGGGCGATAGATCATTGTTAGCGATTAGGCGTTGCGGAAATCGGCGGTGTCCCACGGGGATTGGGCGGGGGCGAGATCGCCCGGGGGGAGATTCAGTGGCGTGCGTTCTGTGGGCGGCTGCAGGCCGGCGATTTCCAGTTGGGCGAGGACTTGATCTGCGGCGTCGGGAGCGAGGGCGAGTTTTGACGGCCAAACGGTGGTGACATTTTTTCGGGTCTCCACCCAGGCACCGGGATGTCGATTGCGATCTGCGGTTTGGGCTTCGGCGCGATCGATGCGCAGCGTGGCCCATTGGGCATCGCTCAGGTCGACCCAGGGTAGCAGCTCGTTGAGCAGCTTTTGAGCGGCGCTGATTTGCTCGCTTGAATCACGCTCGACGCCGGTCTCGGCGAGGTCGCCGCCGAGATACCAGACCGGCTGACCATCCGGGTGGCGGTGAGTGGTGCATACCATCGGTGGCTTCGGCCCGGTGCCGAGGCAGACCGAGTAAAACGGTGGCAAGTCCGGGTGCTTGACCAACACCTGATGCAGCGGCCGACGTTGCATCGGCAGCTCGTCTGCAAGTCCGAGCTGGCCAAGGCATGCGGCGTTGCCGGCGCCGGCAGTGAGCACCAGATGTTTGGCGTGGATGGTGCGTCCATCGTCCAATCGGGCGTCGATGCCGGACCCGGTGGGCTTCAATTCATGCGCGCTGCCTTTTGTCAGTCGCTCAGCATGGGGGCGGGCGAGTTCGCGCAGCACGCCCGGTGTGTCGACGGCAAATTCACCGAGCTCGAAGACGTGGCCGCGATAGGCGGGGTGATCGAGTGGCGCGGGGTAGTCGGCGCGCTTCAGCCGGGCGATGCGGCTCTTGAGCATCTTGCTGGCGAAAAAGCCGGCGATTGCGGAAGTGCCGCCGCCTCGCGTCCACAGGTGTTGGCAGGGGGCGAGGCGTTGCGCGCCGGTCAGATCGATTTCGCCGCTGCCGTCGAGGCAGGCGCGCCATCGGTCAGGCATCGTGGCGAGTGCTTCGGAGGCATCGTTGAGAAGTCCACCGGCAGCGTATTTCAGACCGCCGTGGACGACGCCTTGTGCGGCGATCGTCTGACCACCGCCGAGTGCGCTTTTTTCCAGGAGCAGGACCTGATAGCCGCGCCCGGCAAGTGCGTTCAAGGTCCACAGGCCGGCGATGCCACCGCCAATGATGAGCGCGTCGACTTGAATATCGGAACTGGAGTCGCTGGGAATCGGCACCGGATAAGAAATCGCTACGAGCTTTGGCCCTGAGTCTTTTGCAGGATTTCGCTGGTCGAAGCTCCTGGAACGTGGGCGGGAAATTCGATGCGGATGTTGTGTTCGCGCACGGCGTCGCGCAGGCCGGGATCGATGGTATCGATCGTGTAGTCACCGCCCTTGGTGTAAATGTCAGGGCTTATCTTGAGCAGGGCAGGTGTCACCGAGGGCTCTTCAAAGATGGTGATGTAGTCGACGCACTCCAATTCGGCGAGCATTTCGACGCGCAGCGCGGCGGTGCGGATCGGTCGGTCGGGACCTTTGATGGCGCTGGTCGAGGCGTCACTGTTGATGCCGACAATGAGCACGTCGCCGAGTTGGCGGGAGGCGCGCAGGTAGCGAACGTGACCGACGTGGAGAATGTCGAAGCACCCGTTGGAAAAGATCACCCGCTTGCCGGCCTCTGCCAGCTTCCGGCGCTCGGCGATCATTGCATCGAGTGGACGGAATTTCGGCATCGACTCGAACGGCAGGGCGGCGAGCGAAGGGTCGGCGGAAGCTGAGGAATCCTGAGTCATGCAATGGCGAATGCGAAATCGAAAGCGGAGCGTGCGACCAGCGGGGTGTCGGTCTGCTTCGATGGTCGAGCGCGTGCGCTGAAAGTCAAGCCGGGCGCCGTTTCAGAATTCTTCCGTTTCGATGATCACCGAGGGTGACTTCACCGGGATGCGAATGCCCCGGTATTGATTCTGGTGATTGCTCACCAATATGTCGGCCGAACAGGAGACCGCTCCGGCCACCTGCAGCGTGGCGCGAAAGTCGGGCAGATTGAACGCCAGCGCCGAGGTCAGATGATGACTGCGCGTCGGTGCGATTTTTACGAAAGTGCACAGCTCGGTGCAGAATTCGGAAGTCTTGCTGTTGCCGACGATCGGTGTTGCCAGTTGCGAAAACTCAAGAAAGGAACTCCAACTGATGAAGGCGGAAGCTTCGCTCGAGTGCGCGCGTTGCAAGCGGTCGAGCAATGCGGCCGATGCTTTTGAGAAGGGCTGCCGATCGAGTGCCAGATCGACCAGCACGTCAGTATCGAGAAAGAATTTCACAGTGTGTGTCGGGAAGCTTACGATTCAGCTGGGGAGTCCGCGGCGGGCGTAGCCGGCATTCACCCCGGATCCCATGCTCAGAGCTGAGGGACGTTGATGGGGCGGATGTTTGAAAGCGCCCAGCCATTTGTCGGAGAAGCTGCTTTTTTCTTCGAGTGAAAGATTGCCGAGAAAGGTTTCGACCAGTGAGGATACCGAAGTGCGTTGCGCGCGGGCGGCAACCTTTGCCTGTTCGATCAGGTGTTTTTCGACGGTGAGAGTAAGCTTGGTTTTCATAGCAAAGCGGGCCGGAAATTATGTATAACTATTCTGGAAATTAAAGACGTGTTAACAAAAGGCTCAACACGTGTCGTTGTCAATCCCTTGATATAGCGCGATTTCGCCTTGGCAGGTGGAGGATTCGGGCGAGGGTGGAGTGCTATGGAAGCCGACAAATCATCCTGCGAGAACGATTGCATCAGCAGTGAAAAACCCGCTGAGGACGCGCTTTATTTCGACTCTCATATGCACACTCCGCTGTGCAAACACGCAGATGGCCACCCGCGTGAGTATGTTGCCGAGGGGGTGGCTGCCGGCTTGCGTGGAGTTATTTTTACCTGTCACAGTCCGATGCCGGACCGCTTCTCACACGCCGTGCGCATGGCGCCGGAACAGTTCGACGAGTATCTGGATTTGATCGCCGCGGGTGCTGACTCGGCTCCTGAAAATTTCGAAGTAAGGCTCGGTATGGAGAGCGATTTTTTCCCGGGCATGGAAGGCTGGCTGGAGCAGTTGCATGCACGGGCGGATTTCGACTACGTGCTAGGGTCGGTTCACTGGCACATTCCGGAATATCGGGCGGCCTTTTTTGACGGTGACGTGGTCGCCCTCGAGAAGCAGTATTTTGCCCATCTGGCGGAGTCGGCCGAGACTGGCTTGTTTGACAGCCTGGCGCATCCGGATCTGGTCAAGAATGCCGCGCCTGACGAATGGAAATTTTCCGCGCGCCGTGATGACATCGCGAAGGCGCTTGATCGAATCGCTGCGACCGGAGTGGCGATGGAGCTGAACACTTCGGGGATCAACAAGGTCTATCCGGAAATGAATCCCGGTCCGGAGATGCTGGCGATGATGCTGGAGCGCGACATTCCCGTGGTGCTAGGATCGGATTCTCACGTGCCGACCCGGGTCGGCGATGGATTTGTCCGCGCGCTGAGAATGCTCCGCGAGATCGGCTACCGACAGGTCGGTGTTTTCAAAAAACGCCAACGTCGCGACATCGATATCAGCGCGGCACTCGCCAGTCTGGGCGCGGACGATTCAGCGAGTCTCGCGGCGAACTGAACTGAACAAAGCGATGCGAAGCAGAGCAGGCGACGTCGCTAGGACGCGTCGGCGGCATCGGCATTCGCAGTCTCGACCGGCTTGGCTTTGATCGGCATCGGGTCGCCGGGAACGGGAGGTTTAGGAAGGCTGCTGACGCCCGGCTTTGACAGCGGCCAGGTGCCTTCGAGATTGATCAGCTCGGGAAGTTTGGCGAGGATCACCCCGCCTCCCGGTGTCTGGTGTTCACGAGTCACAATCGGTACTGCGGTGAAACAGACTTCGTCCTCTGACAGGCGTTCGATGTGAACCATCGCCGCGCAGGTCGACGAGCGTTCGATCTCCAAAACGTCTCCAAGCTGCCAGGTGTTGGCAGGCACGGTTTCCGCGGGCAGCACGTAGTCGATCAAAACGGCGGGGAAGTCCTCGGCGCGGACTCGCAGGGCGAGGCCGGAAGGGAACACGTCGTCGGGGGTCAGCTGAGTGATACCTTCGACCTTGAAGCTGCCGCGCAGGAACAGGGTGTCGTCCATGTCTGAGTAGCTGTGCAAAAAATTGCGCTTCAGAATGGCGTTGTAGCCTTTCAAATTTTTGTCCTCGATCTGGTACTGCTGTTCGTAGAATTCTTTCGCGGTGAGGAATTTTCCGCGTGGGGCGCTGACCGGATCGTAACTCTTCAGTGGTTCGAGGCGTTCGATTTTCGGATGGGTCAGCAGCTTGTAGCAAAACGGCACTTCAGGCCGTCCGAAAACAAACATGCAGAACGCCCAGGCGAAGGCGTTCAGTCCGATCAAAACGAGAATCACCAGGCCCCAGAGGAACAACCCGTCGTCGCGACTTTCGCCTTTTTTCTCGCGCTCCTCGCGTGAGAAGGCGCTGTTGCCGGTGAAAATTTCCATGTCTGCTGAAAAAGGTGATGCTCAGCGGTCTATTGCCTGGAGTCGCTGCTGTCGTTTTCAGCCTCGTCACCACCCCCACAAACAGATCCATCCAGAGCCGGATCGTATTCGGGAGCGCTGCCGGCGACCGCGGGTTCAAATGAGGTTCCGCAACCGCAACTGCGCGCGGCATTGGGATTGTTGATTTTAAAACCCGAGTCATTGAGCGCATCGACGTAGTCGAGTTCGGAGCGGTCGAGATAGGTCAAGCTGGCGGCATCGACGAAAACCCGAACGCCATTTTTCTCAACCACCGTGTCGCCGTCTGCATGGTCGTCGAGGCGCATCGCGTACTGCATGCCGGCGCAGCCGCCGTTCTCGACCAGCAGGCGCAAACCTTTCTCGTCGGGCGAGGCGTCTTTTTCATCCAGCAGGCTGCGTAAGTGCGCGGCTGCGTCGTCGGTCATAGTGATCATCTGTCCCAATGTAACAGGTGCGTGGCGCGCTGCAAGGGGATGGGCAACCCGGCCGTTGACGGGTGGGGTGTAAATCTCAGGTGACAGATGCAGCTTGCGCTCTAGGTTGGGCGCATGGGACGAATCCGTTTGCTTTCGGACGCGCTGGCCAGCCAAGTGGCGGCCGGTGAGGTCGTGGAACGCCCGGCCGCTGTGGTCAAGGAGCTGGTTGAAAACAGCGTCGATGCCGGGGCAAAATCGATTGAAGTGCGGGTCGAGCGCGGCGGGATTTCGCTGATCCGGGTGCTCGATGACGGTCATGGTATGAATCGCGACGACGCCTTGATGTGTCTTGAGCGTCACGCCACCAGCAAGATCCGAACCAAGGAAGATCTGGGGGCGATCTCGACCATGGGCTTTCGCGGTGAGGCTCTGCCGAGTATCGCCAGTGTTGCCAAATTCCGGCTCACCACTCGCGAACCGAATGCGCTGAGTGGCACCGAAGTCATCGTTAACGGTGGCAAAATGGCCAGCGTCAAAGACAGCGGCGAACCGCCGGGCACGCAGATCGAAGTGCGTTCGCTGTTTTTTAATGTACCGGCGCGGCGCAAATTTTTGCGTACCGAGAATACCGAGTTCAGTCATCTTGAGCAGGTAGTGCGGCTGCAGGCGATCGCTCATCCTGAAGTGCGCTTTGCTCTGGTGCGCGGTGAGCGTCTGGTTTTTCAGCTTCCGGCGACCAAAGATCTGCGCGAGCGCATTCGGGGGCTGGTCGGCGGCGATCTGGCGGGTCGGCTTTTAGAAATCGCTCCACCCGGTGAAGGCGCGGCGGAGTCCACGATCAAAGTCAGCGGTTTCATCGGTCCACCGGGCATGGGCCGTTCGAATCGCCAGCAACAGCTGGTATTTCTCAACGGCCGACCGGTCGAGGGCGCCGTGTTGCACTACGCCTTGCGCGAGGGTTATCACACCGCGCTGATGAAAGGTCAGCACCCGGTGACGTTTTTGTTTTTGGAGATGCCGCCCGACGCGGTCGACGTCAACGTGCATCCGGCAAAAAAGGAAGTGCGTTTTCACGATGGCAATGGTGTGCGCGATGCAGTCATCGATGCCGTCCGGCGCACCCTGCATGGGGAAATGAAACGCCCGGTATCCGGCGTGGGTTTTACCGGCGCCGATTCCGGTCAGGTGCCTGCGAAACCGATGCCGCCGCGAGCTGAACAAGTCGAGTTGGTTCCGCCCGGTGAATCGCATTCGCTGCGCCGGGACTGGAGCGGCATGAAGTCATCGCAGACTCCGGCGAAGGGCGAAGCGGACGCTGCCACCGAGCAACCCGTGCGCGTGCAGGATCGTATCGACGCGGCTTACGCCGAGGCGCTGAAGAATCGCGAGACTGAAGGCGCGGGGAAAGTCGAGAGCGGCGCCGCGCACGAGACGGAAACCGGGGAAGCTGCCATCGATCCCGCTGCCGCTGAAACCACCGCCCCGGCGTCGGGTGAAACAAAAATGCGCGCCGAAGATTTCCGTCTGCTCGGCGTGTTGGGCAAACTTTACGTTCTGCTGGAAGGCAAAGAGGGCTTGGTGCTGATGGACCAGCACGCCGCTCACGAGCGGGTGCTTTATGAAGAGATGCATCGGCGCATGGTGACTGGAGGCGTGCCGACCCAGCAACTGCTGATGCCGCTGACCATCGATCTGGCACCGAAGGATTTCGACGTCATTTCGAAAAACCTCGAAGTGCTCAACCGGCTCGGAATTTCCGCCGAACCGTTTGGTGGCAACACGCTCAAAGTCGACAGCCTGCCGACTTTTCTGAAAAACGACGACCCGCAGGCTTTTCTCGATGCCGTAATCGAAGAGCTGCAGGGCACCAGCCAGAACCTGTCATCGATCCGCCTCGGCGAGGACATGGTTGCGACCACGGTTTGTCGACACGCTGTGAAAGCCAACGACCCGCTGCGCGACGCCGAACTGGAACGCCTGCTCGTCGACCTGCTCGAATGCGAAATGCCGTACTGTTGTCCGCACGGACGACCGACACTGATTCAAATGAGCTACGGTGAGCTCGAGAAAAAGTTCGGTCGGAGGACTTAGTCGGCGAATGCTGCGCTTTTTGGGTTGTGAGCCGGTGTGATTGAAACGATGGTTTCAGCCAATGACGATGAGTCGCCCCAAAGCCGGAACCGGCTTCAAATTTTTGCTCTCGGCGGCCTGCGTTGTCGTCGTCGTAGCAGGGTTGCGTTCGGCTTCGGAACTGTTGATTCCGATTGTGCTCGGCATCTTTCTGGCGATTCTCAGTCTGCCCATCCTCAAAGCATTGATGCGCTGGGGCGTGCCGCGCCCGTTGGCGATCGGCATGACCATCGCCTTCGACATGACCATTTTACTGGTAGTCGGCGTGATGGCGATGAGTGTGATTCCCGAGTTTCAGAGCGAGAAGGAAAATTACGCGGAGTTATTGCGCAAACGGCTGTCGACTTGGACGGAGTCGGTCGATAAACGACTGGAATCGTTTGGTAACTTTATCGATAATTTCAGCACGGATTCCGAAGCTGAGATGATCAATGGAGGGTCCGACCCGGACGGGCTCGATGTCAGCGGCGAACTGGCGACCGCCGGATCGGGTAGCATGCTGACCACGAAGGAACTGTTCAATCGTTACTGGGACTCGAAGCTGATCATTAACTTTATCGGCCAGACCGATTTAGTGCAAAAGCTGACGTCGTTGCTGTCGAAGTCATTTTTTGTGCTCATCATTATGATCTTTGTGCTCGCTGAGTCGGGGCAGTTCAGCCGCAAATTTTCTACCGTGCTGCGTTCGCGTGGACCCGATTTGTCACGATTCGAAGAGTCGGCGGCCGACATTCAGAAGTATCTCGGCATCAAAACGGCGGTCAGTCTGGCCACCGGTTTGTTGGCGTTTTTCGCTTGTAAGATATTCGGCGTGGCCTTTCCCGTTTTGTGGGGGCTGGTGGCGTTTACCTTCAATTATATACCGGCCATTGGATCGATCCTCGCCGCGGTACCTCCGGTGTTACTGACACTGATCGAGTCCGGTTTCTGGCCGGCGACCGGCGTGTTCATCTGCTACCTGGTCATCAATATCGCGCTGGGTAATTTCCTGGAACCGATGCTGCTCGGCAATCGATTCGGCATCTCTACCATTGTGGTGATTTTTTCCGTGCTGTTCTGGGGGTATGTGTGGGGGCCAGTCGGTATGTTTCTCGCCGTGCCGCTGACCATGATGGTCAAGGTCATGCTCGACAACAGCACCGACCTGCAATGGATCTCGGTGCTTATGGGCAAGCAACGCGGAGCGCTTGGCAGCGGGCGAAAAAAAGGCCAGCCGTCAGCCAAAAAATCTGCTCTGCCGTCGGCGTCGGCGGATGCGGGCTGAGGCTTACTCCCGGATCGGCGTCATGGCTTTGATCGAACCGTCCCGGTTGGGTCGGCCGATCTCTTTTGTTGAGTCGTAGTCGCCATTCGGTGCCGGCATCTGCGCATCCACCGAATGGCGCCAGGCATCGAGTTTTTCCAGAAGTTCGGTGGCTTTGTCAGGGTGGCTTGCCGCGAGATTGGTGTCTTCGTGAATATCCTCGGCTAGACGGTAGAGCTGCGGCGAGTCCATCTTTTCGTGCACCTGTATCAGCTTCCAGTCGCCGGCGCGGATCGCACTGTAGGGATGGGCGCCCATTGAGTGGTAGTGGGGGTAGTGCCAGTAGATCGCGTCACGGCCGAGTGTGGCCGATGCGGGATCGCGCAGCACAGGGGCCAAGGATACGCCGTCGAATTTTCCGCGCACTTCAGCGGGTGCTTCGACGCCGGTGGCTTCGAGAATTGTCGGCACGATGTCCATGGTGATTACGGGCTCGTGGCTTACGCTGCCGGCTGGTGTCGCGCCCGGCCAGCGAACGATGAATGGCACGCGCACGCCACCTTCGTAGATGCCACCCTTGCCTTGGCGCAGCGGAGAGTTGTCGGTGGCCTGCGGGCGCAGACCGCCGTTGTCGGAGGTGAAGATGATCAGCGTGTGGTCGGAGATCTTCTGTTCTTCGAGCGTGGTCAGCACCCGGCCCACGGCGCGGTCGACACTCTCCACCATCGCAGCATAGACCGGATTGGTGTGCAGCTTGGGTGCGGTTGCAGCGATTTTTTTACGATACTTTTCGACCAGGTCGGCCGGCCCCTGCAGTGGCGTGTGCACGTTGTAAAAACAAAAACTGGTGAAGAACGGTCGGCTTTCAGCGTCGCTCACAAAGCGCTCGATCAGGCGCACACCTTCGTCGGCGATACGATCGGTGAGGTATTCGTTTTTGGTGCTGCCATCGCGAGGCGGCATGGTGCGCAGGATCGGGTTGTCCTTTTTGTCGGCCAGCGTTTTGCCTTTTCCGTACGGCCAGAAATACGAAGGCGGAGCGCCGTGCTCATTGCCGCCGATGTTAAAGTCGTAGCCCTGCTTTTCCGGATAGTGCGTCGGGTAGTGTCCGGTGCTGTTGCCGGTGGCGCTGCGGTCGCGTTCTGTAAGGTGCCACTTGCCGAGGTGCGCGGTCTGATAGCCCGCCGACTTGAGCATTTCGGCGATGGTGGTCTGCTCGAGTTCGAGGCGTTGCGTCCACTCGGGAATGATCAACGGCGTGTTTTCGATCGGATGACCGGGGATAAAGTCCGTCACCCGCAGCCGTGCCGGATACTGGCCGGTTTGATAAGCCGCGCGAGTCGGCGAGCAAACGGTGCAGGCTGCGTAGCCGTCCGTGAATCGCGTGCCGGATGCTGCCAGACGGTCGATATTCGGCGTTTCGTAAAGGTCACTGCCCTGACAGCCGAGATCGGTCCAGCCCATGTCGTCGACCAGAAAGACGACGACGTTGAGCGGTGCTTGCTTCGTCTGAGCCAGTGCCAATGTGGGCCATGCGGCGAGGGCGAGCAGGAGGACATTTTTCAAATTCATCGCCACGAGCGTAGCTCGAGCGATTCGCCCTGTCTGCAGAGAAGCTCAAAAAAATGCGATCGGTGGCATCGATCCCGGGGATGCGGTCGAAGTGTTTGCCGTGCGTCAGAACCACTGCTCCGATGTGATGCGCGCAAACCGCGATATGCACGTCCTGAATCGGTAGGGTGATACCGCGCCGGTCGAGCGTCCACGCCAGCTCGACGGTTTCCTGCCATCGTCGATCGCTCGATTCCACAAAAAGCATCACCGACCGGGCGGACTGACAGCGGTCGAGGTGCTTGCGCAGCTTCACGCCGCGGCCGACCTCAGCCATGATCACTCCGCAGGTGGCAATGTCGCGGCTCTCAGCGAGAAACGCCAGGACCTGCAATGGATCTTTGCCGGCCCTCGCTTGGCGAATGTAGCAACAACGCGATCCGGCAACGCTTCGTCCATGTTGATGGTGATCTTCATACATGTTGAATCCACCACTTGAATGTATGAAACAGGTATTCAGCTCGTATTGCCCAACGCTGGACACTGTGGTGCCTTATATTTCAGGCCGATGGGGCCGCTATTTGGCTGGTATTTATCCTTTTCCTCAACGGCCGGGGCCGATAGGCTCGGCGCTTCTGGAAACCGAATTACTGCCGATGCGCCTGATGAAATTGAATCTCTCCTGGAAATCCACCGTCCTGCTGACGGTCAGTTCACTTCTCGTTGCCTGTGGTGGCGGCGGAGGTGAAAGCGGCGGCAACGCCTCGTCGGGCGACGGCGGTGCATCGATCAGTTACCCGATGCAGATCGGCAAATATACCATCATCGATCTGCGCACCGACGAAACCAACAAGGCTACCGCCAAGCAGAATGCCGAGAATGCGCTGCTCAAGTATCCTGACATAGATGCCATGGTCGGACTGTGGGCCTACAACGCGCCACAGTGTCTCGAAGCCGTGCGCGAAGCCGGGAAACTCGGCGAGGTCAAAGTGTTCTCCTTCGACGAAGACGAGGCGACTCTGCAGGCGATCGAAAAAGGCGAGATGGAAGGTACCATCGTACAGCAGCCCTACGAATTCGGTTATCAATCGATGAAATATTTGAAAGCGATTCACGACGGCAAGCAGGCGGAGATCGGAGTGCCCGACAACCAGCTGATCGACATTCCGGCGAAGACGATTACCAAAGATGGCGTGACGGAATTTGCTGCCAAGCTGAAGGAACTGCGTGCGCTCGGTGCCAAAGCGGAGACGGCGCCGCGTCCCGATAAGGGACCGCGTTTCGCGTTTGTGATCAACACCGCCGATCCGTTCTGGAGTTACGCGCGTGCCGGCTGCTTCAAGGCCGAACAGGATTTCGGTATCGTTTGTGATTTTGAAACTCCGCACGATGGATCATCGACTGAGCAGAATCGGATTTTAGAAAACATCCTGCTGCGTGGCGGCTACAACGGCGTCGCCATTTCCGCTCTCGAGCCGGCCAATCAGACCGACCAAATCAACAAGGTCGCCGCCGAGATGCCGCTGATCTGTCACGACTCTGACGCGCCCGACAGCGAGCGACTGTTTTATCTCGGCACCAACAACGTCGAGGCCGGCAAGCTGCTCGGTGAGCTGGTCAAACAGCGCATGCCCGAGGGTGGCAAGATCATGGTATTCGTCGGCAAAATCGATCAACTCAATGCCCGCCAGCGCCGCGACGGATTGTATCAAGCGCTGGGCGCGGAGTGACATTAATCGATGGTCAGCTCCGCTAAAAGTACTCCGCTTCTCGAAGCGCGGGGGATTCACAAACATTTCGTGGGCGTCCACGCGCTCAACGATGTGACGGCGGCGTTTTATCCGGGCGAGGTGGTCGCGGTGATGGGTGAGAACGGTGCCGGTAAAAGCACTCTGATGAAATGCCTGTCGGGGGTTCACACGCCGACCGAGGGCGAGATTTTCCATCAGGGTAAGGCGGTGACTATCCGCAGCGTGCGCGACGCCGAAGCGCTCGGCATCGCTTTTATTCATCAGGAATTAAATCTGGCCGACAACTTATCGGTCGGGGCGAACGTTTTTCTCGGTCGCGAGCCGCGTCGTTTCGGCCTGATCGATGAAGGGACGATCCGCGAAAAGACGGCGGCTCTGATTGATCAGTTGGGCATGGATTTTTCACCGGACGAGCAGGTGTCGCGTCTTTCGATCGGTCACCAGCAGATGGTTGAGATCGCCAAGGCCCTGTCGCAGGACGCCAGGCTGCTGATCATGGACGAGCCGACCAGCAGCCTGTCGCAGGGCGAGACGGAAACGCTGATGAAACTGGTTGACCAGTTGCGTGAGGCAGGGCTGTGCATCGTGTTCATTTCGCATCGGCTGGCCGAGGTTCAGGAGATCGCCGACCGGGTCATCGTATTGCGCGACGGCTGCAACAGTGGCGAGCTGAAGCGTGAAGCTATTTCCCGGGATCGGATTGTCGCGGCGATGGTTGGTCGCGAGTTGAATCTCGAGCACCACGGCAATGAGATCGAGGTCGGTGAGGTGCTGCTGAAAGTCAGTGGTCTGTGTACGCCCTTGTATCCGAAGCACCCGGCGAGCTTTGAGCTGCGCGCGGGCGAAATCACCGGCATGGCCGGTTTGGTGGGCGCAGGGCGCACGGAGTTGGCGCGGTGCCTGTTCGGGATCGATCAGGCGCTCGGCGGCGAGATCCGGGTCAATGGGGAGGTGCGCAGGATCAACTGTCCGCAGGATGCGATCGGTGCGGCGATCGCTTTGGTCCCGGAGAATCGTAAGGAGCAGGGGGTGGTGGTGGAGATGTCGATCTGTGACAATGTGGCGATGGCCGGGCTGGACCGGCATCAGCGGGCGGGATTTGTGCGCGATGGCGAGCTACGCGAGGTGGCGGAGCAGACCCGGCAGCGATTAAAAATCAAGGCACCGTCGATTGATCAGGCGGTGGTCACTCTGTCGGGGGGCAATCAGCAGAAGGTGGTATTGGGAAAATGGATTTCGCTGGAGCCGAAAATCTTTCTGCTCGACGAACCGACCCGGGGCGTGGATATCGGCTCGAAGAGTGAAATTTACGAGGTTATCGAACAGATGGCGAAAGCGGGCGCTGCGGTGCTTTTTATCTCCAGTGAGCTGGAGGAAATATTGCGCATTTCGGATCGCATTCTGGTCATGCACGAGGGGCAGATCAGCGGCGAGTTGTCGCGGGCACAGGCGAGTGAGGAGAGTGTCATGAAGCTGGCCACCGGCGGTGGCAGTTTTAAGTGTTAAGTTTTAAGTATCCAGGATTATGAATCGCGAATCAGTTGGTAGGTTTGTCAGGGCGAATCAGAAAACCCTGGGCGTGTTTTTGTTGCTGGTGGTGATCACCGCCGTCACCGGGCTGTTTCAAAATTCGTTCGTCAGTCAGGCGAATCTGTCGAACATGGCGAAATGGATCGGCTTGTACGGAATCATTTCGGTGGGAGTGACGTTTGTGATCATTACTGGCGGGATCGATCTCTCGATCGGCTCGTTGATCGCGCTGACCGGAGTGCTGACACCGTTGCTGTTGCGCGACAAGGGGCTGAGTATTCCGGCGACTTTCGGGGTGATTGCGTTGATTTCGCTGGCGGTGGGTCTGGTGCATGGCCTTTTAATTACCAAGATGCGTTTGCAGCCGTTCATCGTCACGCTGTGTGGGCTGTTTATTTATCGGGGATTTGCACGCACGGTGGTCGGTGATCGCTCATCGGGATTTCAAGGGGAGTACGGCGAACTGATGGATCTGCTGGTGCGCGGCAAGGTGTTCGGGGTGGTGCCGATGCCGTTTGTGATTTTGATCGTGTTGGCGATCGCTGCGGCGATCTTACTGAACCGGACAGTGTTCGGCCGTCATCTGCTGGCGCTGGGCCGCAACGAGGATGCGGCGCGGTTCAGCGGTATCAACACGGACCGGCTGAAGATTGTCGCCTACATGATCTGTTCGCTGCTGGCAGGACTGGCCGGTTCGCTTTTTGTGTTGGAAAATCACAGCGCGACGCCGTCGAGTTTCGGCAACTTTTATGAGTTGTATGCGATTGCCGGGGCGGTGCTCGGCGGAGTGTCGCTGCGCGGCGGCGAGGGAGCGATCGCGGGTGTGTTGTGCGGGACGGCATTGATGCAGGTCAGTGCCACCGCAGTGTTCTTCCTCGGCGTTGAGGAAACGTGGAAATTTGCCGTAATCGGCATTTTTATTCTAGTCGGCGTGACGGTCGACGAGCTGCTCAATCGCTGGGCGGCAAAGCGCCGGGCGGCCCAGAGGGCGGTGTGATACGGATTCGCGGGGCGTTTTTCTTGTTACTATCGGCGGCGCTTGGACGTCTTTAAGTGAACAGACGTTCAGACGTATTTGCGCCCTTTGCCGCTGGCATGGGCGGATGTCAGGGTTTAACAACAACGCAGCCGTTTATTCGGTGTTGATAGGGAGTTATGAAGTCGAGCAAGAAAAACACAAGTGGTGCGCCTCGCAAACGATCGGGCGCCGGTCTGGCTCTGGCGGTCGGGCTGCTCTGGGGAGCGGCGATCGGAGTGACTTGGTATTTCTATCAGCACAACGATACCAAGAATGGCATCGCGACGTTTCTAGGACGATTTCATATTCTGGTGGTGCATATGCCCATCGGCCTGCTGTTCGTGGTGCCCTTGATGGAAATGGTCGGCTGGACCCGTTGGGGGAAGCGGGTCCGTGAGGGTGTACCGTTTGTGTTGTGGATGGCGGTGCTGACAGCGGCGGCGGCGAGTTTCCTCGGCTATCTGATGATGCAGGCGGAAGACATCGCCGGGCGCTGGATGACGCTGCACATGTGGACGGGGTTGGCGGTTGGCATGTTCGCCGTCCTTGCCCTGGTGTTTAAGCTGGCCAGGATCGGGCCCTTGTATTTCGTGACGCTTTTGGCTGCGGTCGGATCGACGGCGGCGGCGGGGCATTTTGGCGGGGCGATGATTCACAGCCCGGAGTATTTGTCGGAGCATGCGCCGGAGATGATCAAGCCGGTGCTTGAAGCGGGTCTGGCGACCGGAAATGCGGAGCGCGGCACTTTTGACAAGTTGATCGATTCATTGCTGGCGGTGACTCAACCGGTTGACTCAACGGCAGTTGACGGGCCCCCTCCCCAGGGCCACGCGGATGGTAAACCGGCTGCCACTGGCGAGGGTGGGGGCGAAGCCGGGGAGAAAGTATCGATCCCCAATCAATTGGTGTTCGATTCGTTTGTGCAGCCGATTTTAAATGCCAAGTGCACGGAGTGTCACAGCGAGGAGAAGATTAAAGGCAAACTGCGACTCGATAATCACGCGATGCTCATGGCCGGCGCCGAGGGCACGGACTATCCGACGGTCGTGCCCGGCGATGCCGAAGGCAGTGAACTGATCGCGCGGGTGGTGATGCCTGATGACGATGATTTGTTCATGCCGCCGGATGGCAAGGACAAGCTGACCGAGGCGGAGATTGCGGTGCTGAAATGGTGGATCGCAGGAGGCGCCAAGGCGGAGGGTACGGTGTCCGACTTGAAGGCGGACGAAAAAATGCTCGAAGTGCTGGCGGCGGTTTCCGAATCGCTGGCGAGTGGCGAAAATGTGGAAATTATCGTCGAAGTCGACGAGAGCCCTGAAGGCATTTGGCCGACGCTGAGCGCGGACGAACAGAAGGCGCGCCTTGAGGCGGCCGAGCTGGCAGCGAAAGAGGGTGGCTTTTCAATATTGCCGGTTTCAGCCGAAGACGATCGCCTGCGGGTCTCGGCGGTAAATGCATCGGCCAGCTTTGGTGACGAGCAGTTGGCGGCGTTGGCACCGGTGGCGGAGCGGGTGGTCTGGTTGGATATCGGCCGCACTCAGGTCACCGACGAGGGCATGGCCAATATCGGGCAGATGCCCAATCTGGAACGCCTGCACCTCGAGCAGACCAAGGTCACCGACGCCGGAATGAAGCATCTGGCGGCATTGAAGAAGCTCGAGTATCTGAATCTCTACGGTACCGGGGTGACGGCAGCGATTTTTGAGCCGATGGCGGAACTGCGCAATTTGAGAAAGCTATTTCTTTGGGAGACGAAGGTTGATCCGGCAGCCGCCCGGGAGTTTCAGCGAAAGATGAGTCTTGAGGTGAATACCGGTTGGGAAGTCGCGGCAGCTGAAGAAGCCGCCGGCGAACCGGTCGCGGCCGATACGCCTGCTGCTGCTGCTCCGGCTGTCGAGAAAGAAAATCCTGAACCGGTAAAGCCGGCACCCGCGGCCAAGCCGGCGGCAACGCCGCAACCGGAAAAGCCGGTCGCCAAAGAAACTCCGGCCGATGTTCCCAAGCCCGCTCCCGCAAAGCCCGCTCCCGCAAAGCCCGTCGCGGATGCGCCCAAGCCCGCACCTGTGCCAGCCTCCGCTAAACCGGTTGCGGCTGCGAAGGTTGACGCGCCGAAACCAGCGCCCGCCAAACCTGAGGCGAAGCCCACACCAACACCAACTCCGACCCCGGCACCGCAAGCTGATGCCGCTCCTACGCCGAACGTTCAATGATTGATTCTTCCGATTCCTCTTCCCGCCCTGTGCGGACCTTGCCGCCACTGATGACGGTTGCGTTGTTTTGTGGCAGCGCACTTTGCATGGGGTTGTCTTCGTGCTCTGATGCGGGCTCTTCGGAAATCAGCGCTAAGCGTAAGATTTCCAATTTCGAGCGCGAGCGGGCGATCGACGTCGACATGACCGACAAGGAGCGTTTCCGTTTCGCGGCGATGCGCCTGCCGGAAACGCCGACCACGATTCCTGCCAACCCTCCCGGAGGCGGCAGTAGCGACGAGCCCCCTGGAGTAGCTGGCGCGCAGTTGAAATGGGATACGCCCGAGGGCTGGAGCGAAGCACCGGCATCGTCGATGCGTGACGTGAATCTGTCTTTCGGACCCGATGGGATCGGCGAGTGTTACGTGGCCCGCTTGCCCGGTGCGGCCGGTGGACTGGAGAGCAATGTCAATCGCTGGCGTAAACAGATGGGCCAGGGCGATCTGAGTGCGGAAGAAATCGCCGCTTTGCCCAAAATCGATATTTTCGGTGTGCCGGCGAGTCTGGTAACAATCGATGGCAGTTTTACCGGCATGGGTGGTGCGGCGACAATCGACGACGCGCGCATGCTCGGCGCCGTGTTGATGACTCCCAACGGGGCGCTGTTTGTGAAAATGACAGGACCGAAGGATTTGGTCGCCGCCAATCGCGAAGCCTTCGAAGCTTTTACTGCCTCACTACGTCTTGAGTAGCCTATGATCAGGCGATTCAGATTACTTTCTGTTTTCGTATCGCTGTAGTTAGCGTAAGCCTTGGGCGACGGCTGGCGTATCCTTTGTTGAACGCCCTGTCTCCAGCCCGCAATTTTCCCCAGACTATTTTCCCTTTTCCCCAGACCGATGAGTCAGGCCAGCCAAGAATCTGAATCCGCCGCAGCGAAGTCGTCGTCGCCGCCCCGACAACGCAAGGTGACCGCTACTGGACCTTTTGCCTGGTTGTGGAAGTTGCTGACCTCTTACGGTCTGGCGATCATCGTGCTGTTGTTGATGTGTATGCTGACCCTTTACGGCACATTGCAGCAGACGGATCACGGCTTGTTCGACACTCAGCAAAAGATCTTCAACTCGGTCATTTTCTTTGAGCACCTCGATCTGGGAAGTGGTGAGAATCCGGTGCAGATCCCGATCCCGCTGCCCGGTGGGTATCTGTTGATGACCGTGTTGTTTTTCAACATTCTTGCCGGTGCCATCATTAAAGCGCGCAAGAGCCTGCGCTTCCCGGGAATGATCATCGCGCATTCGGGCATCCTGTTGCTTCTGGTGGGTGGCTTTGTGCAGTATCACTTTTCGACCAAAGGCTACATGGCGCTTAGCAAGGGCCAATCGGCGAACCAATACCAGGCTTACCAGGGTTGGCAGTTGGAAGTCCTGCCGCTCGATGCCGACAACAAGCCGACCGATGCGTTCATCATCACTGAGCAACAGTTAAAATCGATCGGTGAAGGTGGCCGTCGCAATTTTACTTCGCCGGACATTCCGTTTGCGATTGAGGTCAGCGACTACCTGCGAAATTCAGTGCCGGTTCCGGTGACAGCGCCGATCGCGGCCGATGCGGAAACGCCTGAGGTGAACGGCACCAAGTTGCTCAAGCAGGCGGCGACCAAAGAAGCCGAAGCAAATGTCGGCGGTGCCTACGTCAGCGTGAAGCCTGTCTCGGGCGAAGCGCAGAAAAGCATTTTATGGGCAGGACAAGCCGGCCCGTGGGTAGTTGAGGTCGACGGAAAAAAATGGGCGCTGAATCTGGACCGTCCGCGATGGGATGTGCCCTTCGATATTCGCCTGGATGAGTTCATTTTCGATCGCCACCCCGGAACTACGATGGCTCGAAAATTTGAGAGCCGGATCACCAAGATCGAGGGCAACAGCGAGAACCCGGTGCAGATCCGCATGAACGAGCCGTTGCGCGACCGCGGCTTTACTTTTTTCCAGGAGTCCTATGGTCCGCCCGATGAGTCTGATCCTGAAAAAATGTGGTCGCAGTTTTCAGTGGTGAAAAATCCCGCTGATCAGTGGCCGCTGTATTCGTTGATCATCACCGGTGTCGGCATGACCATTCATTTTGTCCAGAAGCTGTTTTCCCACGTGGGTCGCAGCAGGCGTTCGCGCAGTGCTGCGGCGAGTCCGAAAACTTCAAAATCTCAACCGGCGACATGAGTTCTTTTTCTACAACTATCTCCCGTTCCATAACGCTCTGCCTGTTGGCATTGGCACTGGTTGTGCCGGCCACGGCTAAAGGCTCGGCGATCCCCACTGCGCTGAGTTCGTATCAGCCGTGGCCGGAGGAGACCGTCGCCACGTTCCGTGAGCTGTTGATCCAGGATGGTGGTCGGGTGAAGCCGATTGATACGTTTGCGCGCTTTACGCAGCTTGCCTACCTGGGTAAGCGCTCGGTAAAGTTTTCCACAGCGGACGGCGAGGAACACAAGATCGACAGCGCCGAGTGGTTGCTCAACGTGCTGTTTCGTCCCGAGGTGGCGCGGCATTTGCCGACCTTCGTGGTCGACGATTCACATGCCGTGGAGGAGATCGGTGTCGCATCGAAGAAACTTCGCGACCGGTACTCGTACGCGGAGATCAGTGAAGGTCGGGCCAAGCTTGCCGCAAAGGCTGAGGAATACGCCAAGCAGCAGGCCCAGTTCGAGCAGGCCAAGGAGCGCAAGAGTGATGATGCCGCCAAGTTGGAGCTGACCCGCATTCAGACCATGGTGTTGATGCTGGGCAGAAATGTCAGCAGTTTTGATTATCTGTCGGGGCAGATGTCGTTCGCCCAGCAGGGAGAAATCATGAGTGCCGGCATGTTGCCCGAGGTGATGAAGCAACTCGCGCAGAGCATCGATGTGATGGAGGTCATCGACCGGCTTCCGGAAATGTCGATGGAGGATCTGGTGCGCACCATGCAGAACCCGGGCGGCGAAGGTGACGACGCACAGCTCTTGCAGATGTCGCTGCAGCTGTTGTTTTTCTACGCCCGCTCCGGTGACCTGATTCACTTTTTCCCGCCGCCACGTGGCGAGTACCCGAATTTTACAGCGGCGGAAATTCGCAAGCCGAAGAATCTGGCCAAACGCCTTGTCAATCCCGACGAGGCCGACACGCTTTCGCCGTATGTGTGGAGTCTTCTGCCTGCTGAAACGCAGAAAAAAATTGCCGATGAAACGACCAGCGAAGCGGATCTGCGCACGGTCCTGCAAGCCTCGCTCAATGATATCATCGCTCGCGGTGAATCGATCTACGAAGAGAAACGCTTCGCAGCGGGCTCGATTGAAAAAGTGACGCGCGAACTGATGGAGAGCTCTCCGGAGGGCGGTCAATTGGCGGAGCTGAATCGTAAACTGCTGCACGATTACTATCGCAGTGAACTCGAAGGCCGGACCGAAAAGTGGCTGACGATCGGTGAAGTGATCACTCTCGCTCTGGAGTCGAAAGAAATGCGACCCTGGGCCCGGGAACGACTGTCGATGATGCAGGAATTGGCGCGAGCGTCTGATCCTGCGAACAGTGCCGAATTTCAGGAGAAACTGGTGGCGTTCAAAAAGGTCGTCGACACGGAAGCGGCAGCGCGATGGGAAGGCGAGCATGCGGCGACTGAGGTGTCGTTCTATCAGAAGAACTACTTTACCAATTCAATGGTGTATTTCACCTTCGGCTTCATCTTTCTCGCGCTCAGCTGGCTGGCGCCGGCTTCGAAATTCTCCAGGATCATGTATTGGCTGACGGTGACGTCGACGGTGGTCGCGCTGCTTTACTTGATCGGTGGCATCACAATGCGCTGCATCATTCGCGAACGCCCGCCGATTACGAACCTCTACGAAACGATCATATTCATTGCGGCGGTGTCAGTGATCGTCGCCTTGTTTGCCGAATGGATCACAAAAATGTCCATCGGTCTTACCGCTGCGGTGATCCTCGGATCTTCGTTGATGTTTCTCTCGATCCGCTACGAAGCGATGGAGGCGAGCGATACTATGGGCCAACTTCAGGCCGTGCTGGATACCAATTTCTGGCTGGCGACGCACGTGACCATCATCAACATCGGCTACGCCGCCGGTATGCTGGCGGCGATCGTGTCGCACTTCTGGATTGTCGGCAAAATATTTGGTCTCGGCGATAAGCCGTTCTATAAAACCATCACCGGCATGGTCTACGGCATCGTATGTTTCTGCCTGCTGTTCTCGCTGGTCGGCACGGTGCTCGGCGGCATCTGGGCGAACTACAGTTGGGGACGTTTCTGGGGATGGGATCCGAAAGAGAACGGTGCACTGTTGATCGTGTTGTTTTCACTGGCGATCCTGCACGCCCGCATGGGTGGTTTCATCAAACAGTTGGGCATGCATTTGTCGTCGATCTTCCTCGGGGTGATTGTGACCTTCTCCTGGTGGGGGGTCAACAATCTCGGCGTCGGGTTGCACAGCTACGGCTTCACCGAAGGTGTGTGGCGAAACCTGTTCGCCTTCTGGATGATCGAGTTGGTGTTCATGATTCTCGCTGTGGTTGCTGCGCGCAAGCCGTTGCTAGGCTTTCTGAAATTGCGTCGACGCTCCGGCGAATCGGTCGGGGCGGTGTAGCAGCGCAAGCCGGGCCGGACCCACTTCGGCCGGCGGCGGCTCAGGTTTTGTCGCGGGTAGGCAGGATAAATGCTGACAGTGCCTGCGATGAGTCTGCTGCTGGAAATTTTCCGCGACATCTGCCTGCCGGTGGTGGTGCTTGCCGGTGTCGGCTGGGCAATGGATCGGCGTTTCCGTCTCGATCTCAATAGTCTGGTTAAACTGAATCTGTACCTGTTCGTTCCGGCGTTCATCTTTGTCCGCGTATCGGAGTCGAACCTGGATCCGCTGCAGGGCATAAAGATCGTAGCCTTTACTTTGTGCATCATCGCCGGCATGGCGCTGCTGAGTTGGCTGCTGGCTCGCCTGCGCGGCCTGAGCTCCGCCGAGCGCACCGGTATGCAATTGGCGACCATGTTCTACAACTCGGGGAACTGGGGCATTCCCCTGATGGCCCTGGCCTTTCCCGTGACGGGACCGGTGGTGCAGGTTTTTGTGCTGATGACCATGAATATTTCCACTTTTTCGATCGGACTTTTTCTGGCCAGTTCGCACGCGCCCGGAGTTGCGCCGGGTTGGCGGAGGTTTCTGCCGATGCTTCGTCAGCCATCGATCTATGCCATCGCATTGGCACTGTTGATGCGCAGTCTGGGTAACCCGATCGAACAGGTCGAGTTCGTCTGGAAACCACTCGGGTATCTGGCCGACGCGCTGGTCGCCTTCGCCCTGATCACTCTGGGGGTTCAATTGTCGAAAACCCGACCGCCGGTCGTGGACGGCAAACTTGCCGGAGCCCTGGTGATCCGCTTACTGGCGGGGCCTGCTCTGGCGCTGGGCTTGAGCTATTTGTTTCATTTTGATGCGGTGACTGCGGCGATCCTGATCGTCGGTGCCGCTTCTCCGACAGCCGTGAATACCGCCTTACTGGCGCACGAATTCAAGGCCGACAGCCGTTTTGCTGCGGCGGCGGTGTTTTATTCGACTTTGTGGGCAAGCGCCGTGGTGACGGCCTTGTTGGTCGTTCTCAGATTGTACTGGCTTGCGCCGGCACCGTGAATAAATCTGCCGGACAAAGGCGGAACCGAATGAGAACGGATACCTTCCGGTCCGGCATTTCGAGGAATTCGTCACAGAATTCTGTGGTATCGGCCGGGTGCGCTTTCTCTGCGGCGCGTTGCCCTGAGTATACGCGCAGGCTCACAGCGCTTGAATGGAGCTCGTTGGCGAACCCATAGTTGAGTGACCTTAGCTATTCAGACGAGCAGGCAATAATGGATAAAATAATATGGTTTTTATGGAAAAATCGTTTAGAATTAGAATACCCGCAAAATTTTGACGTATTTCGAGCGACGCGGCAGGAACTGAAAACCATTTTTGAAAAATGAGCGATGAATTGTACACCGCGCGGGTATTGCTCGTTGAGGACGACGTCAATGCCGTTGAATTGCTTAGCGAGATATTGACTTCGGTTGGAAACGAGGTGGCGACCGCTCCCGATGGTCGGGAAGGTTTGACCAAGATCGATGAATTCCGACCGGAAGTGATTCTGCTCGATCTACAGATGCCGGGACGTGACGGCTACGAATTGGCGAAGCTGATTCGGGTGAATCCCAAACAAATGATGATTCCGATCATCATGATTTCAGGTCTCAGTGATCCGGGAGTTCGCGCCCGGGCGATTCAATGTGGAGCCGATGATTTTATGGCCAAGCCGTTGAAGTCCGAAGATTTGATTCTTCGCGTCGCCAGTGCCGGCCGTCTGTTGCGCATGCGCAATGAGATCGCCCGCCTGAAACAACAAGTGGTGAACCTTAAGAATCAACAGGCGGCTCTCGAACTGGAGCACGAAAAGAATCGGGGAGCAGGTCCAGTCGAAGATCTCGATGCTTACATCGAACAGGCCACCAGTCAGTTGCGCGAATCGATTCTTAAGTGGGCAGGTGAAGGTGAAGGTGAACGTGAAGGTGAAACGGGCACCGTTCAGAATCGGCTCTTAGAATCACCGATGAATTCGATGATGAGCCGCTTCAACAGCCCGGCGACTTTTGCGAAAATGGGCGCTGAGACGACTGGTATTTCCGGTTGAGACTGGATGCGGAACGACGACGTTTCCGCATCGTGGTTGAGCTGACCAAAGCATCGATCTGGCTGGTAGTAGTCTGTTACGGTGCCACGCTTTGGTATCGACCCTCCGATCGCGCGGCGATCATTGTCGGCGTGGCATGGCTGATCGGGCTGGTGGCCTACATTGCTCATGTTTTGTTGGCGTTCGCCGCTTTCTATGGATGGAGTTGGTCCCTTGCCTGGCAGGCGACTGCTGACGATGCCGAACGATTAACGGGCGTGCGAGCCGGCTGGGGGCTGTGGATGAACATCGCATTTGGCCTTGCCTGGGCGGTCCTCGCCTGGAATTGGTTCGGCGACACTATGGCGAAGCGCCGTGGCTGTGCTGGTGGTGAAACGGTTTCGCGCGGGACGAAGTTAAGTCTGCACGCCTTTCTGTTTTTCATGGTCATTATGGGCGGCGTCATTTTTGCGCCACCCGTGGCTCGATACTTCACCGTCGCGGTTTTGGTTTGCGTCGGCCTGCGCGTGCTCGTATGCCTTCGCAGAGGCGTTGCGGTTCCGTCCTAGGCGTGCACCGCGGTTTCAGCCGCGCATTCATGAAGATCGAAGATGCTAGAATTGTTTATCTGACGGCGGGTGCCGCCGGCATGTTCTGCGGCAGTTGCATGCGCGATAATGCGCTGGCAAAAGAGCTGCAGCGGCGTGGCATCGACGTGACCTTGCTGCCGCTTTACACGCCCATTCGCACAGACGAAGCCGACGTAAGCGTCGAACGCATTTTCTTTGGCGGGATCAACGTTTACCTGCAGCAAAAGATCCCGCTGTTCCGCCATTTACCGCGCATACTGGACCGTTGGTTGGATCATCCGTGGTTGATCAAGCGCCTGGCATCGCGCTCGGTGAAAGTTGACGCCAAAGAGCTCGGCGAGCTGACGCTGTCGATGGTGCGCGGTGAATCGGGCTTTCAACGCAAGGAAGTTCAAAAACTGGTCGAGTGGTTGAAGCAGAGCGCGCGGCCTGATCTGGTGTGCCTGACCAATTTGTTGATCGGTGGTTGCGTCGACGCCGTCAAACGTGAACTCGGGGTGCCGGTTTTGGTGACGCTGCAGGGCGACGATTTATTTATCGATGATCTTCCCGATTCGCATCGCCAGCAGGTGATCGCGGAGATGCGCAAGATCGCCCGGCAGGTGGATGGTTTTATTGTCTTCAGCGATTTCTACGCGGAAAAAATGAGTAAATTGCTGGAGGTGCCGATCGAGCGGTTTCACAAAACGGCGCTGGGCATCAAGCTTGAGGATTTTGAGTTGCAGGTCCCGCACGAGGGGGATGGCAGGACGATTGGCTATTTTGCCCGCGTGTCGCCGGAGAAAGGCTTTCACCTGCTGGTCGATGCTTTCATCCGCTTGCGTGCGATGCCGGATTTTCAGAATGTGCGGCTGAAAGTCGGCGGTTGGTTGTCAGCAAAAGATCAGGAATTCTACGACGCCGAACTGGCAAAAATTGCAGCAGCAGGTCTTGCTGACAGCTTCGAATACGTGGGGGCTCCCGAGCGGGACGAGAAGCTGGCCTTTTTTCAGAGCGTCGATGTGTTTTCTGTGCCGACGCCGTACGCTGAACCGAAGGGGATGTCAGTTCTCGAAGCCATGGCGTGCGGCCTGCCGGTGGTGCAGCCTGCACATGGCGCCTTCGATGAAGTGCTTCGCTTGAGCGGAGGTGGCATTGCCTTCCCGCCGGGAGACATCGACGCGCTCTCCAGAGGGCTTGCCGAATTGTTGGCGTCGCCCGGTCGCCGCCGTGATCTCGGTGAACGCGGCCGCGAGTGGGTGTGGGCGAGTTGCGGTGTCGACGCGATGGCCAAAACAAGCGCGGCCGTTTTTGCGAAATTTCTGTAGTCGATCTATTGTTCGCCATGCAGATTTGCACCCCAATCTGTGCTTACCGGAGGCATAACAATGGCGCTTGATGTTTGTGCCCGCACCGATATCCTGCAGCCGGAAAAACCTGAACCTGCCACCCCTTTTTCATGAAGTCGTACCGCTCTCTCAGTCTCACCTTTTCTGCTGCCGCATTGTTCTCGACAGTGCCGTTTTCATCCGCGGATGACTGGCCGGCGTACCGCGGTCCTGCCGGTTCCGGTGTATCGGCAGAGACCCTTGTGGTGAAAGGTTATTCCAAATCGGGACCGCCCGCAGTGTGGAAAACCGAAACGCCGCTCGGCTTCAGTTCGTTTGCGGTCGCCAATGGTAAAGCCCTGACGCTGGTGGCCCGCGACATCGATGGTAATCCGATGGAAGTCTGTGTCGCGCTCGACGCAGACACCGGCGAAACTTTGTGGGAAGCCCCTCTTTGGATCAGTGACTATAAAGCCGGCGGTGGCAACGCTGGCGAAGACGGCAATGACGGCGGTGATGGTCCGCGTTCAACTCCGACCATAGATGGTGATCAGGTGTTTGTTCTCGATGCCCATTTGCGCCTCTACGCGTTGAATCTGGCCGATGGTGAAATGCAGTGGAAGGTCGATCTGGAGAGAGAATACAGCGCGCAAAACATCAAGTGGCTGAGTGCTGCCTCGCCGCTGGTATCGGGCGACCGCGTCTTTGTTGCCGGCGGCGGGCGCAACCAATCGCTGCTATGCTTCAACAAATCTGACGGTGAGTTGCTGTGGAAATCGGAGAGCGACCCGATCACTCACGCGACTCCCGTGATCGCCAACATCGCCGGCGTCGATCAGGTCATCTATTTCACCCAGAACGGTTTGGTTTCGGTAACTCCGGATCAAGGCAAGGTGCTGTGGCGCTACGATTTCGATTTCAAAGTGTCGACTGCGGCTTCGCCGGTGGTCTGGGAAGATATCGTGTTTTGTTCAGCCGGCTATGGAGTGGGTGCGGGTGCCGTGAAAATCAGCGGCGAAGGTGACGCACTCAAGGCTACGCAGCTTTATCGTAAGGAAAATGAAATCGTCAATCACTGGAGTACTCCGGTAGTTAAAGATGGTTATCTCTACGGTATGTTCAGTTTTAAAGAATATGGTAAAGGCCCACTGGGTTGTGTCGATATCCGTAGCGGAGAGATGAAATGGTCACAGCAGGGCTTCGGTCCCGGCAACGTCATTTTGACGGACGACGGCACTCTCGTGGTGTTGTCGGATCGCGGCGAGTTAGTTCTGGTCGACGCAAATACTGACGGCTACAAAGAGCTCGCCCGGGCGGATCTGCTCGACGGCAAATGCTGGAGCACTCCCGCTTTGGCGAACGGCAAAATATACATCCGCAGTACTGCGGAAGGCGGTTGTTTCGATCTTTCGAAAGCGGTGGCCGCGGTGCGCTGACCAAGGGGTATTGGCGGACGGGGCGGGAACTGCGCCATCCGGAACAGGGGCGTCGATCTCTGTTTGCGACGGGGCTGTCAGCCGGGCGGACGGGAACTGGAAGTTCGGTGGGAGTGGCCGGTGCCGAAGGCTATGATTGCGGCAGGGGCAGCGGCAAGCGGTCGCGATTCAATCGCCAGCCAGCCCCGGCAGCAGTGATAGCGATGAAACACTGACGGATACGGTCGGAGAAATTACCCGTTTCACCGCCTCTGCCGGGCTTGGCCGACACCGGATAGGGAGATCCGGTGTCCGATTGCAGAGCGGTCGTCACACCGCGTTATTATCTACCGAGCCTCCGGCGAGGTTTTCTGAGACTGCTGACTGCATGTTGAAAGCAGACCACTGATTGCCTCTATCGGGCTCTGGTCCGCTGCGGGCGCGGCTGCGAAGCAGGGGAGGGGGCGGATTTATCTCCGCTGTTTACCGCTGCAACGGCATGCTAAGCCCTGCCGGCACGCTTCCACACCAAATGCGTGGCGATCAGTTTGCCAATGCCGGGCATGTTGCGCATGGTTGAATCCGGCATGCAAGTTGAGGGTGTGTAAGTCGGGGAGAGCCCACCGGTTTGACTTTTCACGTCCCGTTGCGGACAAGAATTGAATCGGTCTATCCGCCGGTCAATTCACTCTGGCGGCACTCGTTCAGCTCAAGGCTTTTTCGGTGCGTTGTCGTCCGCCTTGAGAGCGGGCTCAGGGGCCGATGGGGTCCCCGCTTTTGATGTCGGTTCGACGGATGGGGCCGCGCTCTTAGATTTGTCGGCGCTGCTGTCGGTCTCGTTGTTGTTGTCAGCGTCGGTGCCGGCGCCGGCGGTCGTGGCTCTGACGACGACGTCGGCCAGCAAGGTGTTAAAATCCTGATTGGGATTGCAGACATCGACATCACCCGAGTAGTGACCGACGAGCACGGGATTCAGCGTGAACGTGAAAGTTTTCGTCTCTCCGGGCGCGAGCGTATGAGAGAACATCCAGGCGCGTTGGTCGACGAAGGGAACGTCCATGGTTTCGTTCTCGGCAGGATCAACCGTGGTGACTTGAAAACCCTCCAGAAAAGAATCGCTGATGTCGATACTGTCGACGATGACTGACTCGGCATGAGGATTATGAGTGGTGACGACCATCTCGATGGTTTGATCGATTTCGGCAGATGGCGGGATCGTCAGGCTTGCATCGGCCATTGGCTGAACGCGAAACAGGAAAAACCAGATTCCGATTCCGGCGGCGGTCACCAGGACGAGGCCGAATATAGAACAACCGATAAGTACACCCTTCATAGCTGTGCATGGTGAGGGATTCCCGCAATGCTTTCCAGCCGAAAACGAAAAAGAGATGACCCCCGGACTTTCGGTCGATATCGTTTGCTGCCAACCCTGAGCCTTTGGAGCAAGACAATGAGGGCGCGTTCGCGATAATTCGATTTCGAAGATCCGGGGGCCGGAGGGATTTGGGGGTAGTGGTGGGTTTTTTAAGGGTGGGGATTATCGGGTTGGGTTCAGCGATTGGGTGTGGGTTCAGTTTTTCGTAGGCGGAAGCTTGTGGTGGAGTATTCGATGCTCTGCCGGTCCTGTATCGTTCCGACTTGGGTCGCGTCAGCTTTTGCTGGTTTTGCTGGTTTTGCTGCTTTTGGACTTGCCGGAACTCGAGCTGGAACGCCTCGCGGTGAGTGAGCGCGCGTGGGCTATGACTCCGGCAAAGGTGGTTTCGCCGATGCCGCGCACCAGCACGACTTCATCGATGCTGTTAAACGGACGAGCTTTTTCAATGGCAGTCGCGCGAGTGGTTGAGATGCCTTTGATTGAGGCGAGTTGCTCGGCGTCGCCCTCGTTGAGAAGACTCAGCATTTTCGACTTTTGCGTGGTCGTCAGGTCAGCCACTTTTTCCTTCGCCTGGCGTTGTTCCCTGGAAGCTTGGCCGGTTTCGTCCTTCGGCGCGGATTGGCTGCTGCGACTCCGGGTTGTGCTGGTCTTGCTCTTCGACGAGGCACGCGACGCCGGCTTGGTGGTGGCGGCGGATTTCTTTTCCAACGTTTTCGCCGGAGCTTCGGCTTTTGCCTGTGCGGACGATGCCGGGTAAGTCGGGGTGACGGGCAGAGGGGCGGTTCGACTGGAGGAGGCTGCTTCGACCGAAAGCATGGCGACGGGAATGAATGCGATCAGAGTGATGGCACCGAGGGCGATGATTTTACGTTTCATGTTCTGATGGGGGTTCGAGTGTGGGGTTATTTGCGTTTCGCGTTCGATACTAATGTTGCGAACACTGTTCAAAAAAACACAGTATAAAAATACATGCAAGCGAATTTGCAGTTTTCTTTTTCGGCAATGCAAAATTGGCGCGGTATTCCCGGGCGGAGGGCATCGTGGTGCGGCAACGATGATGGGCACCGGACTCCTCGAGTCAGGCATCGGGCTGACGCTTTTGCCCGGCGGGTCGCTGCGGTCTCCGTTACAGTGACACGACCATGAGCTGCCGAATGGCAGGTCTGTCGATCCGCGCAACGAGCGCGACCGGATTTTCGGAGAAATTATGACGCGGGCTGCGTCGCCATGCTGGAGCCGGCGGATGTGGCGGAGTTCGTAAGGACTGCGTTGAACCTTGTTCGGCCAACGCATCGGCGCAATTTTGACAAATTCCGCTACGGACCCCTGGTCTGCATTCAGCGTTCAGCGTTTTTTCAGGCGTGTCCCGCTTCGATTCCGCCCGGAGGCTTGCACTGCTCATCGCAGCCGTTCGAGCCCGAGAAAGCCGATCGGCAGTTCGGTAGTCCCGGTGGTGGCGAGGTCGGCGAGCGCTTCGCCGACGACGCTGGCGAATTTAAAGCCGTGTCCGCTGAAGCCGCAGCCAAAGCTGACCTGTGGATGTCCGGGATGACGATCGATGATGAAATGGCCGTCGGGGCTGTTGGTGTAGAGACAGACGCTGGCGTCGCTCAGTGGCCCGGTCGCGGCGGGCAGATAGCGACGGGCGATGTCGAGCAGGGCATCGGTCTCGGCTTTGGCGACCCGGCGGTCGACGTCCCGGGCCGTGGTCGCGGAGCCGGGTTGGTGGCGGGCGATCTTTACGCTTTCGCCGTCGGGGCTGAGAGGGAATCCGTAGTGGCCGTAGGGTGAATGAGTTTCGATGAACCAGCACGGAAAGCCCTGCAGCGGCGCACTGAACGGCAGGGGATCGGTCGGGCGGAACCAGGCTTGCACTTGTCGAGTGACCTGAAGGTGGATGTTTAAATCGCTGAGCAAAGCTGAGGTCCATGCGCCGGCGCAGAGTATCAGGTGATCGGCACGGTGCGTGCCCTGTTCCGTTTCGACAACGACGCCGGCAGTGCGATCGCCGCGCGATTCGATCCGCCAATTGAGAACGGCCTCGTTGGCGCGCAAATCGGCGCCGTGGTCGCGAGCCACTTCGAGATGGCTGGCGACCGCAGCTTCCGGAATCAGGTAACCGGCTTCGGTTTCGAAAAATCCGACCATGTCGGACGGCGTTCGAAACATTGGAAAGCGTTCGCCGAGACCGTTGTGGTCGATCATTTCGAATTTCAGGCGGTGTTGTCGGGCTGCGGCCACCGAACCGCCGACGATGGTGCCGTCGACCGGACCGAGATAGAGTCCGCCGGTGCGATGCAGGCTCTGTCGACCTGAGAGCCAGGCGAGTTCGTCCCAGTTGTGGTAGGCGCGACGGATCAGCGGAACGTAGTCGGCATGTTCAAAATAGGCTTGCCGGATCATTCGCGCGCGTCCGTGATGGGCGCCGAATTCGTGGACCAGAGAATGCCTTTCCAGACCGAGCACGCGAAATCCGCGTCGGGCGAGATGCCAGCACGCGGCCGAGCCCATCGATCCGAGGCCGACGACGATGACATGATGCCGTTTGAGGGGGCTGGATGGCGAATTTTGGGGCATAAAACGGGGCTGGATCTCCGCTAGAATGGGGCAGGCCGAAAGTACTGAACAGAATGAAATATTTTTGGTTGCACGCAGCACTTCGCGCACCTAATGTCCGGCCCTGTCAGTGACACGCCTCGTGTGTGTTGCGGGCGGAGGTGTGGAGCGGTAGCTCAGTTGGTTAGAGCGCCGGCCTGTCACGCCGGAGGTCGCGGGTTCGAGTCCCGTCCGTTCCGCCACCCTCCTCCCCGCAAACGCGCCCGACGGCGCCATTGATAGACATTTTTTTACCTTTAGCTGCAAGCGCCATGAATGTGATCGAAAAAATCGAAGCCGAACAAATGAAACAGGACGTTCCCGATTTCGGTCCGGGCGATACTGTGAAGGTTCACTCGCGTGTTGTCGAAGGCGGCAAAGAGCGTATCCAGATTTTCCAGGGCATCGTTCTCGGACGTGCCGGCACCTCGATCAACCAATCGTTGACGGTGCGCAAGATCTCCAACGGCGAAGGTGTCGAGCGTGTCTTTCAGGTGCACTCACCGAAGATCGCCAAGATTGAAGTCACCGCGCGTGGCAAAGTGCGTCGCGCCAAGCTCAACTACCTGCGCAACCGCGTTGGTAAGCAGGCAACGGCGGTCAAAGCCAAGGCGTAAGCCGGGGTTTGATTGATCGACTTCACGCGGAGCTGCTCAAGCTCTGAGTCGAAGGTCTGATGCCAACCAGAGGCAGGCGCGGGTTCAACACGAACGGTCGCCGTCACCATGCCTCGCCAATCTCCGCGCCTGCCGAACTTACGGTACGAGCGGGAGCTGCGTGCTGACGGTTATCCGCTGATCGCCGGCATCGATGAAGCCGGGCGCGGTCCTCTCGCTGGACCGGTCAGTGCCGCCGCAGTGATCCTGCCGGAAAAGTTTCGTTTGCCGGGCCTCAACGATTCGAAAAAACTGACCGCCAGCCGTCGCGATCAGTTGTTCGAGGCGCTCACGACACGTGATGACATTCTCTGGTCGGTGGTGCTGGTCGATGCCGCCGAGATCGACGAAATCAACATTCTGCGTGCCACTCATGTCGCCATGGCCCGCGCCTTCGGGGGGCTGCCGGTGGAGGCGGATGCAGCGCTTATCGACGGTTTGCCTGTGAAAGGCTTTCCGGTTCCCCAGCGAGCTCTGGTTAAGGGGGACAGCTTGAGCCTCTCGATCGCTGCCGCCAGTATCCTCGCCAAGGTGACCCGCGATCGACTGATGATCGATTTTGATCGCGAATACCCGCAATACGGGTTTCAATCGCACAAAGGCTACGGAACCAAACAGCACCTGGCCGCCCTCGAAGAACATGGGCCTTGTCCGATACATCGTCGATCGTTTCGACCGATCACTGAGCTCGCCGATCAGTTTGGGCGGCCGTGATCAGTTTGAGGACGGCGAGTGGAAAGGGCACATCGGGCGACTCGGTGAACAACTGGCGGGCAAATACCTGCGCCGCCAGGGGATGAAAGTCCTCTACTGCAATTTTCGTGCGCCCAAAGGAGGTGAGGTCGACATCGTTTGTCGCGACGGCGAGGTGTTGGTGTTTGCCGAAGTCAAAACGCGCACCACGCTCGACTACGGTCGACCGGCGTCCGCCGTCAATCGCGGCAAACAGCGACTGATCACTCGTGGTGGTCTCGGCTGGCTGCGCCTGCTCGATTTTCCCGAAGTGAATTTCCGTTTCGATATCGTCGAAGTGGTGTTGGTGGAGGGCGAAGTGCCGGATATTAATTTGATAAAGAACGCGTTTCAGTTGGCTGAGCCGTATCGGTATTGAGTTAGGAGCTTGCCTCACAGAATCAGTCCGTCATGATCTTATGCTGAACCGTCCGGGTTTCGATTTGCGAAAGTCCGGACAAAGGACGTTCACGATTAGAATTGAGAGGCATGATCAAATTCTGGAAAATCCTTGTGATGACTTTGTGTGCGACGGGCTTTTCTGCCTTTGCCGGAGAGACGCCCACCATCCTGGCGGTCGGAGACTCCATTACCCAGGGCGGGAAAAATTTCGTCTGTTATCGACAGGCGCTGATCCCGGCACTGCGTGAACGCGGGCTGGTGGTCGATTTCATCGGCCCGAACCGCGATGCGACCTCCGCCCATGCGGGCTACGGGGGGAAGAACACCCATTACCTGCTCAGTATTTCAAAACAGGTTTACGGTCAGTACCCCGCCGATATTGTCCTGATCCATTCGGGGCACAACAGCTTCAGTAAGGATAAACCGGTCGCCGGCATCGTCCGCGACACCGGGGCGATCATCGAAAACATCGCCGCCATTAATTCCGAAGTGACGATTCTTCTGGCTCAGGTGATTCCCGCCGGAAAGCTGCCCAAATACTCGTATATTGCTGAGTTGAACGATCAACTGGAATCGCTTGCGGCGCGCCTCATTGAGCGGGGTTACCACATTGTGCTGGTGAACCACGCGGATGGCTTCGATTGGAAAACGGATACCGTCAGCGACAAGGTGCATCCCAATGCGGCCGGAGCAAAAAAGATGGCCGATAAATGGATGGCGGCTCTTTTGCCTGTGCTCGAAAAAAAAGATGTCCGACGGTCAGCCGCGCTGAAGCAATGACCCGGAAGATCGCCATGACGGTCATCGTGGGCCTCGTCGGTTTGATGATCTGGTCATTGGTTTCCCTGCATCTATCCACCAGGCGGCAGATCCAAGCGGCCAGGGAAATTCTGGAGTCGGGCGGTTCGCTTGAGGCATTGGAGCGCCTGATTGGAAATCCCACCCGCGAATATAGGCACGGCGGAACTCCCGCTTATTTGAGAGCGTTCGATGGCTTTAAGGCGCGGGATGGAACGCTGCTGCGGGTCTACAATAAAGAAGGGCTGCCGTATTGGTGGGTGCACGTTCAAGTCGCCGGGGGAGACTCGAAAATCGTCTGGTATGCGGTCGCGAATCGATAGTGGTGGCGAGCAGAGAAGAGTAGACGACTAGCTTTTGAGCATCTCGGCAATCTCCACCACCTCACCGCGCTTGATCGATTCCTGGGCGGCGAGGCAGATGGCGACGCTCATTTTGGCGGACTGACCGTTGTTCATCGGTTGCCGGCCTTCCCGGCAACAGGCGATGAAGTCGACCAGCTGCGGGCGGATGCCGCGATCGACCCGGCCGGAGGCGTCGGTGAAATTCGCGTCTTCGGGAGCGTCGGCGATTTTCATGTCGGTGCGGTCGGGCAGGTCAAAGCGTTGATGCACCAGACTGAGCGCCTGATTGCGGGTATCGATGCGACCATTGGCGCCGGCGATGCCGATCTCGCATTCGCCGCCGTAGGGGGCGAACAGGCACAACTCGAGGGTGGCGCGCTTGCTGCCTTCGTATTCGACCAGCACCTGAGCATTGTCGAGCACCTCGCGGTCGAGCAGCACGTTGCGGCCCCCGTTGGCGGCGACGCGCAGCGGTTTGGCATCGAACAGCCAGTTGAACAGATCGAAGTGATGGCAGTTTTTTTCGAGCAGAGTGCCGCCGGTGATGGCTTCGCTGGAGCGCCAACCGAGGCGCATCGGTCCGCGAAATTCGCGACACCACATCAGTTGGGGATCGCCGACGGCGCCGTTGTCGACCATGCGTTTCATCTCCTGATAGAGGCGTTGATAGCGCATCTCGTGACCGATCTGCAAAATGCGGTCGGCGCTCTCGCTGGCGGCGATGATTTCGTCGCACTCGGTGAGGGTCAGGCCGAGCGGTTTTTCGCACAGGACGTGCAGCCCCTTTTCGAAAGCGGCGAGCGCGGCTTCGTGGTGTTGGTCGTTGGTCAGGGCGATGACCACGGCATCGAGCCCGTCGACGGCCAGAGCGTCGCGCCAGTCGGTAAAGGTCTGCAACTGATCGCCGGCGATCTCGCGGGCGGCGCTGAGACTTTCGTCGCTGCGGCTGCTGGCGGCGATGACTTCGACGCCGCCGAGGCTGACGAGGTTGCGCAAATGAGCTTCGCGACCGAACCAGCCGGCGCCGAGCAGGCCTACTTTGAGAGTGTCTGACATGCCCAGATGCAACAGGGGATCGGGGCACGCGTCAAGTGTGGCGGCGAGCGTCAGCGGGTGACAACGATGGACGAGCAGAGAAATCGTCCAAAGGCCACTCGCTGACGCTCGCAGCTACGAGGGCAAGCCGTGCTCGAAACAGGCGACGTTGTTTTGTTCCTCGAAGGCGAGTTGGGCGGCGGGCGATTTGTCGGAAATGTGCGGCAGGGATTCCGACGGCCTTTGCTTCACGGTCGACAGGGTGCGCGCCAGGTCGGTGGCGGGTGCCGTGAGCAGGGTAGTCCAGTAGGATGGTTCCAGGCAGGGAATGAGCAGCGGATCGCGGGTGATCATTTCCAGGTTGAACTGCACGGCGGGAAAGTGTCGGCGACAGGTCGCCACCAGTTTGGGCAGATCGAGGATGCCCTGACCGAGTGGCACTTCGCTGAGGAGAAAACCTTTGCCCGTTTCCTGAACGCCCATGTCTTTGATGTGCGTGCTGCGAATCCACGGCGCGAGGGCTTCGGCCACCGTTTGAGGATCTTCGAGCAGGGCGAGATTGTTGCCAAAATCGAAGTTCACGCCGATGCACTCGCTGTCGAAATGTTCGAGCAGTTCGACGAATTCATCACTGCGCCAGTCCTTGTGATTTTCGATGGCGAGGATCATGCCCTGACGACGCACGATCGGTTCCGCCAGCGTCAGGCGGGCGATCGATTGCTCACGGAAGGTGTTCCAGTCGGCGAGCGTATTAAAGGCTTCGTAGCGTCGACCGCTGAGACAGACGCTGCGCAGGATTTTCGCACCGGCTTCTTTGGCGCTTTTGACTTCAGTGGCGAAGCGATCCAGGTCGGTCGCGCCTTTGGGCAGTGAAATCTGACCTTCGATTTCCAGTCCAAGTTTTTCCCGACGGATCCTGACCTTTCCGGCGAAGTCGTGCTGCCAATCGCGCACGCCGATCTGCAGGCAGCCGGCGCCGAGCTGAGCGCAATGATCGAGCACATCGAGTGCGTTCCGCCAGGATTCCTGAGGCTTGCCACGGTTGCGCCAGCGCAGGCCGTACGAAGCAATCGAAACGCCGAGCTTGATCGGCGGGGGCGGCGGTTCGTTGCCGTTTGTCAGGTTGAGCGTCGATGCGGCCGCCAGCGTGCTGAGGAAGGATCGGCGTTTCATTGGGTCACTTGGCAGGTCGACCGTTTCGGGGTGGTTCGGCCACTCGCTGACGCTCACAGCTACCCTTAAAGTCGCGGCATGTTCACTGGAGTGATGACGATCTCGGGGACGTTGGCGCGCGCCGGAAGTTTGGCGACGGCTACCAGCAGGGCGGCGATGTCTTCGGGGTGGACCATCGCTTCGCGGGCTTCTTTTGACGGCGGCTCGGGGCGCTCGTCGAGCAGGGCGGTGTTGGTGTCGCCGGGGTAGACGTTGGTGATTCGCACGCCATCGGGCAGAGCTTCGAGATTGGCAAAAGTGCCGAGACTTGCCTGGGCGACTTTCGACGCGGCGTAGGGAACGCCGGCGACCTGGGTGGTCTGAATACCGGCCAGGGATACAACGTTAAAGATCAATCCCGCTTTGCGCTCACGCATGCCCGGCAGCGCGGCGTGCAGGCAGTTGAACGCGCCGGTAGTGTTGATCTTGAGGACGTCGTCAAAATCTTCCGGTTCGAGGTCGGCGAAGGTGCGATTGGGCACGTTGATGCCGGCGCAATAGGCGAGAATATCCAGGTCGCCATACTCGGTGGCGAACCAACTGAAGAGATCGGCAACCTGCAGCCGGTCGCTGACATCGCACTGCTGCGAGAGTACGGGAAAGGTCGGGGCAACCTCGGTGTTGGCGTCGGCGACGGCTTCATCGAGCTTGTCCTGATTACGTCCGCAGATGGCGACCCGGCAACCTTCGTTGGCGAAGGCGCGGGCGATGCCGCGTCCGATGCCGCTGGCACCGCCAACGACGAGCACGTTTTGCGAGGCAAGAGGCTCGTCGGGGGCGGCCATGAGTTTGGAAAGCATCGTCACTTGGCAGGTGGGACAGGTTGGGGTTTTAGATAACCGACTTGGTAGTCGTCAGGAAGTGGGGTCACGAGGTTGTTCTTTGCCCAGGCATCCCATTGGGCGCTGAGCGTTTTTACCATGGTCGCGTGTTCGGCGGCCAGATCGTTCAGTTCGCTTCGGCTCGTAGAACAGTCATAGAGTTCCCACGGCTGATCTTTTAAGGCAACCAGTTTCCACGAGCCACGGCGAATTGCGCGATTGCCTTCGTGCTCGAAGAAAAGACTACGCTCTCTCGGCGTTTTTGTACTCAGCAGCTGTTCGACCAGATCGCGCCCGGGCAGCGGCTGGCTGCCGGTGTTGTCTGCTTGAGCGGCGGCGAGCAGTGTCGGCATCAGATCGATGATGTGCGCCGGTTGGTGATCGATACTGCCGGCGCGCTCGGCGAGCCTGGCTGGCCAGTGGACAATGCACGGCGAGTTGATACCGCCCTCGTGATTGTAGTGCTTGTACATTCGCCACGGGGTGTTGGAGGCGTTGGCCCATCCCGAGCCGGCGCTGTGAAAGGTGCCCGGGCCGCCCATGCGCTCGAGCGCTTCGCCTTCGTGGAGGATGTTTTGATTGCTCGAAACGACATCGAAGCCGTGCGGACCCCACTCGGCGCAGGCGCCGTTGTCGGAGAGAAAAATGATCAGCGTATTTTCGAATTCGCCGTTGGCCTTGAGGTCATCGATGACCCGGCCGATCTGCTGATCCATGCGGTCGATCATCGCGGCGTAGACGGCCATGCGCCGGGCGAGGTCGGCGCGGCGATTTTCGGGCAGGCTGTCCCAGGCGGGGTTGGTGCCGGTCCCGGTTTCGCCGTAGTTCCACCACGGCGAGCGCGGCGGCAGTTCGGTTGCTTCGGAAACGATGCCGAGTTTTTTCATGCGCGCCAGTCGTTGCTCGCGCTCCCTGTCCCAGCCGTGTTGAAACCGGTCGGCGTACTTTTCGATCCCGGCGGGTGGCGCGTGCAGAGGAAAATGCGGTGCCGGATGGGCGAGGTAGAGCAGCCAGGGTTGATCGGGCGTTGCGCGGGCGAGCTTGAGGAAATCGAGCGCGTGATCGGTGATTGCATCGGTGGCGTAGAATTCGCCGTCGGCGTAATCGCGAGCCTTGCGGCCTTCGGGCAGACGCAACAGGTGATCGGGATCGAAGAAGCGCTTGGCGCTGACCAGGGTGCCGTAAAATTCTTCGAAGCCATGCTGCGTCGGGTCCTTGGTGCCGAGGTGCCACTTTCCAGCGATGAATGACCGGTAGCCGGCGGGTGCAAGGCCCTGGGCGAGCGTCTGCGCATCGTCAGAAACACTGCCCCGGTAGCCGGGGCGGCCGATGTCCCGGGTCATGTGGCCGAGGCCGACACGGTGCGGATACTGGCCGGTCAGGATCGCCGCACGCGAGGGGCAGCAGCGGCCGGTGTTGTAGAATTGGCTGAGACGAACGCCGCTCTCGGCGAGCGCGTCGAGATTTGGCGTGTCGATGCTCGAGCCATAGCATCCGAGGTCGGAATAGCCGAGGTCATCGGCGACGATGATGAGGAAGTTGGGCGCGTCGGCGGCGGAGGCTGAA
>CBDULB010000042.1:0-42093 GCA_965367965.1 uncultured bacterium
TCGCCGGAGGAAGTCGTCCGGTCGGTGTTGCCGGCATCGTCCACCGCCGGCTGCTGAGCCCTCACCCCCTCAACCGCCAGCAATGCGGCGCCCAAAATCAAAAACACACTCTTCATGGTAATTATAATAACTAAACTATGCTATAATATCGCAATTGCGAATAAATTGCAATTACCTAATGCGACTTTTTTGCATTTGCAAGATTTTCATGATTGCCCGCCTCAGCTGGAGTAGCTTGGCCCCCGCAAGCGTTTGATTACAAGGCTCTGCAGACCACTTGCCACCCGTATCCCGCTCTCATGCACGCTCCCCACGATCATCCCGTCAGCGAATTCATCGAGCGCTGCCGCGCCAGAGGGCTGCGCCGTACCCAGGCTCTGGAAACGATCATTGAGCACCTGATAACCGCCGGCCAGCCCCTCAGTGCCACCGAGATTGCCGAATCGCCGGCCCTGCAGAACAGCTGCGACCCGGCTACTGTGTATCGACTGCTGTCCAGATTGGAGGAAAAAGGTATCGTTCGCCGCCTCGGCCTGCGCGAACGCGCCGCCTACTACACCCTCCGCCACGGGCACTGCCACGAAGACTACATCGTCTGCACTGAATGCGGCAGCATCAAGCGCCTCGAAATGGCCTGTCCGGTGGAGGCGCTGGAGGCCAAAATTGCCGAAGATTCAGGCTTCGCCAATCTCGATCACGAGCTCGAATTTTTCGGAGTCTGCCCCGACTGCCAGCAAACGGCGGCGACGTAATCGTCAGGCACCGCCCCGATTCCGCATTCCCCCTCTCCTCGAAAGTCGCCCACCGGACTTCCCCAACGATGGTAGCAGGAGGGAGATTTGAACTCCCGACCTTAGGCTTATGAGTCCTCTGCTCTACCCCTGAGCTATCCTGCCAATCGTTCCCCTTTCTTTATTCACTCAGAGAGGAAAGTCAAATGCGGAGTGCCAGCGAATTGCACCGGCGTGCCGGAATGAACGGCGTCGACGCGCCGTTTAATCGCCATTGCACGCCACACGCTTGCGCCTCACTCTGTGCCCATGAAACTGAGCATCGCTATCGGCGCATGGCTGGGCAGCGCGATTACCGCCCTCGCCTGGGGGCCGCATCCACAGATCACCGCACTCGCCGTGGCGTCACTTCCCGAAGACGCGCCGATCCGTGAAATTCTCGGCAGCGACGATCTCGCCCGCCTCGCCAACTACACGTGGATGGCCGACTGGGGCGAAAGTTACCGCGACGAAGGCGAAGTCGCCTACTACCCGAACGATTACCTCATCTACCCGCCGTTTGCCTATCACCCGCAGCACCTGATGCCGCAGGTCGCCGACACCTGGGGGCCCTTTTTCCAACAAGCCGTTTGGGCGCTCAACTCACAGGACTCCCGCAACGCGGCCCGCTGGGTGGGCAGCCTGCTTCACTTTGTCACTGACACCGGTTCGCCGCCGCACTCGATCGGATTGCTCGGACCACTGCACGGTCCGATGGAAAACTGGCTCGACGGTGACGCGTTGAAAATCGGCGACTATCAGCCGCAGGCGCTTGGTCACGATCTGAGCAGCGCCCTCGAAGGTCTGGAAACGCGCATGCGCGGCCTGGTCGAATTTTCCGCGCAACGCGCCGAACCGCTGAAGGCTCTGATCGAAGCCGAAGACCGCACCGGGGCCGAACCGATGATCACCGAATGCGCCGAAGAAACCGCCCGCGTCACCGCCGACCTGCTGCTCACGCTCGGCATCGTCGCCGCCGCCGAAGCCGAAACCCGGACGCCCGCCGACAGCGCTGACTGGACTCTCGAGATCGAATCGACCGCCGTGGCCGGCTTCGAAAAAATGCCCGCCCGCGTCATGCTCGTCGACAGCCATCGCGCGACCATCGCCGATGCCGATGGCCACGCCACGTTCCGCCGACTGCCGCCGGGAAACTATCGCGCCATCATCGCCCGACACGGATCCTCCATCACGATAAGCGAAGTCACCCTCGAGCCGGGACAGCAGCATAAGTCTTCGGTTACGCTCAACAGCTCCGGCGGCAACCTGCTGCGCTACGGCGAGGTCGGCCGCAACGTGCGTTGGTCCAGCGCCGACCGACCGGAGGGATGGCAGTCGTACCGCCGCCGCGGCCAACCGGCCCGCCTCACCAATTTAAAAGGCTGGAGCGGTGAGCCGATCCGCGTCACCGCCGGCGAAACCATCACCGTTGCGAGCACTTGGAAAGATCCCTCCGCGCCCGGTCGCGTTATGATCGAATGGGCGACAAACGCCGGCCGCGGCAGCAGCTATGTCGAAGCGCAACCCGCCCTTTCCGCCAGCGGCAGCACTGAAAATGAATTCACGGTGCCCGACGGAATGGGTGCCGCCCGGATCACGCTACTCGCCCCCGGGACGCCCGATTCCGTGCTCGAACAGATCACGGTTAGACGCTGACAATTATCTTTGATCACAGAGCGCATTCCCCTTACGCTTGCGCCTTTCCGTCAAGCGATACTCTCGCGGAAAAATTTTACCTGCCCATGACGACACCACGCACTCTTCTGTCTGCGACCCTGATCGCTACCCTGTCACTGCTAGTCAGCAATCCCGTCCACGCCCAGCAGGCGGTCGCCCTTCCCGACCCCGCACCCGCGGATGTCGACGTGCCGCCGCCACCCGCCATTCAGGCCGACGTCTCCGAAATCGAGTTCGGCGCCATCGTCCGCGTCGAAGTCGATGTGCTCGGCCCCAACTACCAGGTGCCGTGGAACATCGGCGGCACCGGCTCCGGCAACGGCACCGGCTTTCTGGTCGGCCCGAACCGATTCATGACCAATGCCCATGTGGTCAGCAACGCCCGCCTCATCTACATCAAAAAGTACGACGATCCCAAACCCTATCTGGCGCGCGTGTTGCACGTCGCCCACGACTGCGATCTGGCCATGCTTGAGGTCGAAGACTCCTCCGCCTTCGCCAACATCAAACCTCTTAAGATCGGCGAAATCCCCAAGCTCAACACCACCGTCATTGCCGTCGGTTATCCGATTGGCGGCGAACGCATCTCGGTGACCCGCGGCGTCGTCTCGCGCATCGACTTTCGCTCCTACAGCCACTCCGGCGTCGATCAGCACCTCGCCATTCAAGTGGATGCCGCGATCAACCCCGGCAACAGTGGCGGTCCGGTGCTGCAGAATAACAAAGTTGTCGGCGTCGCCTTCCAGGGCTACTCCGGTTCGGTCGCGCAAAACACCGGCTACATGATCCCCTCGCCGGTGATCAATCGCTTTCTTACCGACATCGAGGACGGCCACTACGACCACTACGTCGACATGGCGGTTAGCAATTTTAACATTCTCAACCCGGCGCAACGCGTCGCCCTCGGCCTTAAAAACGACGGCCGCGGTGTCATGGTCAGTGTCGTCGACAGCGCCAGTTGCGCCTACGGCGTGCTCGAAACCGAAGACGTTCTGCTCGCCATCGACGGCTACGACATTGCCAGCGACGGCTTCGTCACGATTAAAGGAGAACGCATCAATCTGAACGAGATCGTCGAACGTAAGTTCGCCGGTGACACCGTTCAGCTCGACGTCCAGCGCGCCGGCAAACCGCTCAAGCTGGAAATCGAACTGAAGCGCTTCATCCCCTACCTGATTCAAGCCAACACCTACGACGCGAAACCCAACTTCGTGCTGTTCGCCGGACTGCAATTCCAACCCCTCGACCGCAATCTGATGGGCGCGCACAACATCGACGACATGCAGGTGCGCTACAATTACCTCTACTTCGGCAGCGACGAAATCTACCGCGAACGCCCCGAAGTCGTAGTGCTTACCAAAGTCCTGCCGGACGCCGCCAATACCCACCTGCAGAGTTACACGGAGAAAGTCATCGACTCCATCAACGGCGTAAAAATCCTCACTTTGCAGGACGTCTACGATGCCCTGCACGGCGACCACGCCGAAGATGGCCGCAAAGACTTTCACGTCATTCGCGCCGTCGGCGAGGGTCGCCCGCTGGTCATCGAACGCTCCAAGGCACAGGCCGCGCACCAGCGCATCATGGCCGGTTACAATGTTACCAGCGACCACTTCATCGAGCCGCCCTTGATCGTCGAAGAAAAACTGGTCGACCTCGACGCGATTCGCAAACAAGCCGCTGAAAAAGAAGCGGCCGCGAAGAAAGACGCTGCCGCTGCACCGGCCCCGGCCCCGGCACCAGCCGGCAAAGCGAAGGCCAATGCGGCCGCCGGGAAACCCGTGCCCAGCGTCTGAACCGACTGCCGAGCTGCCACGACACCCACCACTGTTACTTTTTTCCGACCCACTTTTCCTACTGCCATGATTCCACGTCTCACTTTTCTGACGACCCTTTTCGTTACGGTCCTGATCCACTTTCAGTTCACCGCTCCGGGCGCACACGCCCAGGAGAAAATCGGCAACGATGCCACTGCCAACTCTCTGGTTCGCGTCAACGCCACCCTGCAGAGCTACAACTTCATCCGTCCCTGGGAAAAAGGCGCCCCCACCCCGCGACGCGGACTTGGAGCCGTGATCAAAGGCGGCCGCGTGCTGATCACTGCCGAACTGGTCGTCAACTCGACCTACATCGAACTGGAACGCGCCGACAACGGCGACAAAACACCCGCCAAGATCGTCGGCCTCGACTACGAAGCCAACCTCGCCGTGCTCGCTCCGAGTGATGAAAACTCGGACATCCTTGCCGACCTTCCGGAACTCGAAATCGACAACACCACCAAAACCGGTGACAACATCGACGTCTGGCAGATCGAAGACAACGGCGAAGGCGTCGCCACCAGCCTGCGGGTGCTGCGCGCCACGGTCGGCAACTATTTCATCCCCGGCTCGGTCCTGTTGGTCTATCAGGTCAAGGGATCGCTCCAGTATCGCGCCAACAGTTTCACCCTGCCCGCCACCCGCGACGGCAAACTGGTTGGCCTCCTGCTCAGCTACGATTCCAAAGAGCAAACCAGCCAGATTCTGCCGGCACCGATCATCAGTCAGTTCCTCGCCGACCTCGACGATGGCCAGTACGACGGCTTCCCCAACCTCGGCCTCAGCTACGCCCAGACCCTCGACGATCAGCTGCGCAAATTCGCCGGCATCGACAAAATGGATGGCGGCGTGTTCGTGCGCAGTGTCGTCGAAGGCAGCTCTGCGGGCGAAGCCGGCCTGAAAGAAGGCGACATCATCATGAGCATCGACGGCCACGCCATCGACTCACGCGGCTTTTACGATGACAAAGAATTCGGAAAAATCAGTTTCAGCCATTTGGTTCGAGGCTCTGCCAATGTCGGCGACAAAGTCAAACTCAGCATCGTTCGCGACACCAAGCCGCAGGACATCGAGCTGACGCTGATGCGCCGCGAGCCCGAAGCGTTCCTCATCGATCCATACATGTACGACCGCGGACCGCGCTTCATGATTTTCGGTGGCATGCTCTTCCAGGACCTCACTCTCCCCTACCTGCAGGCCTGGGGCGGAGAATGGCAAACCCGGGCGCCGTTCAAACTGGTTCACGCCCAGGCCCACCCGACCCAGTACGAAGAAGCCGGCCGCGACAAACTGGTCTTCCTCAGCACCGTGCTGCGCACCCCGAGCACCCTCGGCTACGAATCGCTCGGCTCACTGATCGTCACCAAGGTCAACGACAAGCCGATTGGCAACATCGGCGATCTCGCCGAAGCGCTCGAGACGCCACTCAAAGACGGTATCCACAAAATCGAGTTTACCGACTACCCGAAGGTGCTCTACCTCGACGACAAAGTGGCCCGCATGGTCAATGCCGAGCTCCTGCAGCGCGGCATCAGCCAGATCCAGCGACTCGATTAGACCGCGATGCCCGCCGCCATATTCGACTGGGACGGAGTCATCATCGACTCCCATGACGCCCACAAACAGAGTTGGTTTGCGCTCGCCGATGAGCTCGGCAAAACGCTGACCGACGCGCAGTTCAGCGAAAGCTTCGGCATGCGCAACGAAGCCATCATCCCCGGCCTGTTCGCCTGGGCCGATGCCGACGACCACGCGCGTATTCAGCAACTCGCCGACCGCAAAGAAAGTCTCTATCGCGAAAGCCTGCGCCACAGCGGTCTCGATCCGCTGCCCGGTGTACTCGATCTCCTCGACTCACTCGATGCCGCCGCCATGCCGCGCGCGGTAGGATCGTCGACCCCTCACGAAAACATCCGCACCGCGCTGCAACTGTGCGGACTCGAAGGACGTTTCCACGGAGTCACCGCCGCCGAAGACGTCAGCCGCGGCAAACCCGATCCTGAAGTGTTTTTACTGGCGGCGAAAAGTCTCGGCGTCAAACCGTCACAGTGCGTGGTTTTCGAAGACGCCCATGTCGGCATCGCCGCCGCCCGCGCCGCCGGCATGAAATGCATCGCCGTGACCACGACCCATGCCCGTGAAACTTTCGGCGACAGCGCCGATCGCATCGTCGACTCGCTCAGCGAAATCACCGCCGCCGACATTGTCACGCTGCTGGCGGAGTAGGAGCACAAGCAACGGGCACACTTGATCGATCAAGCGCGGTCTCATCAGACTTTGACAGCCTGCGGACGATCGCCGCTGTGATCGCCCTGGTCTGCGATTCAGAGCTGGCGCGACAGGCGGCTGTCGAGTTGAAACACCTGGCCGGAGACGGCACTCATGCCATCGAGCGCGACGATGAATTTTGCCGCCTCTTCGGTGGTGTTGAAGCGCCCTAACAGGTGATCGCTGAGCGCCCTTTCGACCACCTTGGCGTCGAGCTTCGCGGTCATCGGCGTTTCTAAAAATCCGGGCAGCACCGCATTGACGCGCACGCCCCGCGAGCCGGCTTCAGCGGCGAGTGCCTGAGTCATTCCGAACAGGCCGGCCTTGGCAGCCGCGTAGGCAGCCTGTCCCGGCGGCGGACGTTTGGCCGAAAATGACGCGATGTTGATGATGTGGCCACTTCGCCTTTTCAGCATGCCACGCAGCACCGCCCGGGCGCAGCGGAAGGCACCGTCGAGATTAACGCCGAGCACCGTGTCCCAGTCAGCTTCATCGAGACGCAGCAGCGCAGCATCGCGCGTCACGCCGGCGGCATTGATCAGCAGATCGACCTCACCGACCGCTGCGAAGTAAGCTTTTACCGATTCGGCACAGGTGACATCCAACTCAGCGCGCGTCGGCAAAGCCACGCGGTAAGCGGCGCCACCGAGAGCCTCCCCGATGGCACCTGCCAGCGCACCGGCGCCGCCGGTAACGACCGCGAGACGGCCGGGCGCGGAATCAGACTCGTCGCCGTTCATCAAAAATGAATGACGTTACCCGCCGCAAAGGGAGTTTGCCGCTACCGCTGCCGCCGCTTACTTGAACGGATTGTTCTCCGCCGCTTCTTTTTCAGCGCGCTCCTGGAAGATCGACTTGGTTGCCGGCGCCGGCTGCAGGCTGGCTTCCTGAGTCTCTGCCGTTTTGTCGACGGCTTGATCAACCGGCGTTCCAACCACTGCGTATTTTTCGTAGGTGAAGCGCGTTCCCGTCTGCAGACCGACGTAGCGGATCACTTCAGTCATCGGCAGGTTGGCGAGATTCAACGTCAGCGCTTTGTTTTCACGATCGGCCGCCGGACCTTTGTAGATGAAATTGGCAACCACTTTGCCGCCGGACAGTTCGTCCGACTTCTGCGTCAAATAGCGCAGGATATCGCCCAGCGTCGCATCCTCGAAAGTGAATTTGGGCACCACGATTGCCGCCAGCTTTTTCTCGAGCGTGTCGGTCGATGGCGGCGGATTCTTCAGCGCGATCTCGGTTTTTGCCAGGTAATTGCGGGCGTAAACGTAGCCGGGCCGACTGCGCAGCACTTTCTGAAAGCCTGCCTTGGCGGCTTCGAAGTTCTGCGCATCGAAGTCTTTGACCGCTTGATCGTAAACCTGTTGCACGGACTGCTGCTGGGCCTGAGCAGGCGTCCCTGCGACGAAGACCATGGCAATGAAAAGGGCGAAGAGGGATCGGATAATGTTTTTCATGGTAGGAATGCCAACGTTTTTAATGACGGGGGTTTGGTTCAGCACATCCGTCCGCGGGGCGGGCAGTGAGGCGCCGATCGCCCGGCGGCCCCTGAATTCCCGCTGAGCTATGGTAGCTGGTTAAAATCAAGGTATCAGACTGGCGCAATCGTGTAAACTGCTGATTGCCCCACTGGTGAACGGCCCTTTTCGGGGCTACCAATGGGCGTGCTCCCTGAACTTCAATCGGCCGTTCCCGGCCCCCGCTCCCGCGAATTGGCGGAACGCCTGCGCCACTGCGAATCGCGCAACGTCACCTATCTCGGAGCCGACTTCCCGGTGTTCTGGCAGCGGGCGGAGGCGGCCAATGTCTGGGATGTCGACGGCAATCGTTTTGTCGACTTTACCAGTGCCTTCGGCGTCGCCAGCCTGGGCCACGGTCACGCCGATGTCGCCGCTGCGCTGCGCGAGCAAAGTCACTTACTGCTGCACGGCATGGGCGACGTGCATCCGACCGAGCTCAAGGTTCAAGTCTGCGAGCAACTCAACGAACTCACTTTTCAACGCTGGGGCGCCGGTTCGGGGCGCGTCATTCTCGGCAATACCGGATTCGAAGCGGTCGAAGCAGCGTTAAAGACGGCACAGCTTGCCACCGGGCGGCCCGGGGTGATCACCTTTGAAAATGCTTACCACGGCCTCGGCTACGGAACCCTCGCCGCGGGTTCGATGCCGCGCTTTCGCGAACCGTTCGCCGCACAACTGGCAAATTTTGGCCGCACCTTGCCCTATCCGCACTGCCGCTGCCGGCAGGAATGGGCTGATGACGGCGACTGCAGCCCGGATTGCATCAGTCGTCTGGCAGACGTCGAAGCGCAGGTCGAGGCCACCCTGTCCACGGCCGGTGCGGCGATCGGTGCCGTGCTGGTCGAACCGATCCTCGGTCGCGGCGGCAAGGTCACGCCTCCGAAAGGATTTCTGCCGATGTTGCGGCGGCTGTGCGACCGGCACGGTGCGTTATTGATCGTCGATGAAATCCTGACCGGCCTGAATCGCACCGGCCGACTGTTCGCCTGCGATCACAGCTCGACGATCCCCGACCTCATCTGTCTCGGCAAATCGCTCAGTTCCGGTCTGCCGCTGTCGGCCTGTGTCGGGCGCGAGCCGGTTATGGACGCCTGGCCCGAATCGGATGGCGAGGCCATTCACACCACCACTCACCTGGGTAACCCTCTCGCCTGCGCCATGGCACTGGCATCGCTGCAACAACATCGCGGCCCCGGACTCGCTGCTGCGGTCGCCGCCAGAGGCAAGCTACTGGCCGACCGGTTCCGGGCGGTCGCTGAACACACACCACGACTGGCTTCAGTGCGCGGTGCCGGCCTGGTGCGCGGCCGTGAGGTGGTCAGCGCGGATGGCAGCGAACATCCGGACGGCGACGCCGGCGGGGGCTTTGTGCCGTTTGCCCTGAGCCGCGGCTTTATCGTGCTGGCCGACTCGCCGGACGGCAACATCGTCGCACTGGCACCTGCCTTTCAGATCAGCGAACAACAGATCGACGCCCTCGCGTCGGCCTTTCAGGAATACTTGGTGTCCTTACCCGGCTCCATCTCATAGATCATCTCGAGCGTTTCGGTGGTATTCGGCTCGATGACATCGTGCTGAAATTTAATGCTCAAAGGATCATCTTTGAACATCTCCAGTCGCTCCAGATTCTCAAAGTCGATGGCCAGAAAAAACGGCCACTCGCAGTCTTCGTCGATGCGTTTGCCCGAGCGAACGCTGAGCGCCTCGTTGATCCGCAGCAACTGACTGCGGCTCGAACGGATCATGGTGTCGATCTCCTGATCGGTCACCTTCGGCTTGAGCTTAAACAGCGCAACGTAGTGAATCATAACGATCGGGGGAAAACGGGAACGTGGCGGTGTGACATCCAGCGGGAATCAAGCGAGCGGCAGGCCCGCTCCTCAACGGGTCCACTCCAGCGCACCTTTTTTCAGCGCGTAGAAATAGGCAACCAGAAGAATGATCAGAAACGAAATCACCCCGACGAAAAATTCCGGCATGTTCCAGATCACGTTGTGACTCGACTCCAGCAAATGATTAAAGCTCACTGCCCACGGATAAAGAAACACGACTTCGATGTCGAACAGCACAAACAGCATCGCCACCAGATAGAACTTAACGCTGAAACGCGGCTGGCCCTTCTCACCGAGTGGCAGCATGCCGCACTCATAAGCACTGTCTTTGACCTGATTGCGCTTCGCGCGTTGCCCGAGCAGGGCTGAGGCCGCCAAAGTCGCCCCCGCAAAACCTGCGGCGATGACAAACTGAATGAGAACCGGAAAATAGTCGTCCATGACAGATAACGTTAACGATCGCTTCAGGTTGTTGGAACCCTGCCGCGACCCAATCGATGGCCACTAGTCGCCCTCACCCGCGCTTCGGTCAATCGAGAATTCGCCCGTTGCAGCCACCCTCCATCCTGAGGTCTCAGCGTGAAAACGGGAAATACTAGGGACGATACGATGTCACCCGGCCGTTAAACGGGTCCAACTGAACCGTAAAGTAGTTATCCGGCGCCGAGGCTTGATTGGGCAGCCCCTTCACCAGGGTGATGTACCAGGTGTCGCTGCCCGAACGTCCCGGCAGATCGGTCGATCCATCCGGGCGGAAGCGAAACGAAGTGTAGTCGAACGTCTTCTGATCGGACATCACCGGGATCAGCGCCTTGCCGGTCGAGGGCGACAGATACTTTGCATCGTTACCGGATTTCTTGACCAGCGTCGACAGGGGCTCATTGATCACGATCGGCGGCTTGATGCGGAAGAACTCACTGACCGGCAGCAGCTGACCGTACTGATTGTAGCGGAAAAACTGAAAGCCACGGAAGGCAAGGTCGGTTTCGGCGTTGCCCGGATCCTGCATTTTGAAAAACCGCACTTCGACGTCCGTATTCTGGGACAGGGCGATCTGCTGAGCCTGTGAGAGCTTGTTGCGCAGAAAGCTGCCTTCAGAGGTGAGGCTGGTAGACTGAACCAGGCTGAACAACTGGGGAGCGGCAAAAGCGAGCAGCAAGCCAACCACCGATACCACCACCAGCATTTCGATCAGTGAAAAGCCGCGTGAGAAAATTCGCCGGCGCTTCTCTGGCGAGAATCGACGACTGCGTAGATTGATAACCGGGATCATAGTTACTGGGGACTTGAGGTCTAAACTTTGAAAATATTTCAACATCGAGGGGCCGTTCAAGAGCAATCGGCCGGCCTAGAACGTGCTCCATTTGGAGCTGCGAATGGCGACCATGGAACTGAACACGCGATAATTCACATCTTTGCCGCGCAGCTCCTGCTCCATAGCGGCGAGGTCCGAAGCATAGCTGGCAACGGAGGTAAAACGCGAGTCCACGGCATCCATGATTTCGCGCGGTGCAGCCGCGCCCTTCTCAAACCGGACGGCTGAGCTTTCATCGATGGCGACCATGGTCACGTGAACCAGCGGCGGCACCTGTTGAGGATTGTCCAGATTGACGTCGTTCGAATCATACGAATAATTCGGCGCCAGCTTGTAAACGCCAGCCGCCGTGGAGGCATCTCCCAACGACTCCCGCGGAGAGACAATCAGAGCGACGATATTATCCGCGAGAGGGTGAGTGTGTTCCGGCAGGTTGTAGCGGTACCACTTGTCGTAGTCGGCTTCGAGATTGTTATAGCGCTCTTCGTCGCCGTCGTTGTAGATCTGATTTTCCTCGGCCGGGGGAAGGTACTCCATCAGTCGGAAGCGATACTTCGGCTGAGCCTTTACGAACGACGGCTTGAAGCGGAGGTCATCACTGAATTCCACGTAATAGCCACGGGCGTTGTAGAGCGTTCCCAGATTGTTAAAGCGCAGCGAAAAGCCAAGCGGCGCCTGAAAAAACAGGGCGTGGGTGACGGCTTTGCTGTCCAAACCCAATTCGGTCGCTTTGCCCGACTTAAAGTGCAGTTCGGACTGTCGTTTGTAGCGCAGGATCACCTGGGAATCGGGATCCTTTTCAGGCTCCCAGTAAGTGTTCAGCGCTGCCTGTGAGAGGTTCTTGGTGATGATGTCAAAGCCAACTCGGGCCTCGCGAAACTGGGAGATCCGATTCTCGGAAAAGGTCCAGGTTTTCTGAACCTGATTGAGCAGCTCCGACAACATCAGCAACAGAATCGACAACACCGTCATCGCCACCAGCAATTCCGGCAGAGTGAAGCCGAGGCATCGCCTGCGCCGTGGTAAAGCCTCCCCGGACTGCCCGCGCTGTCTGGCGGGACATTTTGAAGTAGTTTTGATCTTCATAGGAATAAAAACTCAGGATAAACTGCTGCGCTTAACTACCGCCTCCGCCGCCGCCTCCTCCGCCGCCACTGCTGCCGAATCTTTGCCCCATGTCTACCAGCGTTGACTGGTAGGTGTGAATGTGGCGCTCATTCTGAGGAGAATCGAAGTTGAAGTCGGAAACGCTGAGACCGGTGATGTCGATGAGCACTAACTGCAGGTCAGGATCGACCTCACCGCCGGGCAACACCACCGAAGTTCCCTGCATGCGGATGCGTGCACGATAAATCACATCGGCATTGGTCCGGCCGGTCGCAAACACGTTTCCGTTGGTTGCAATGTGAATCCCCTGGTCATCGTAACCTCTGATCTCCTGATCGAAGATGCCCCGATTTTTCCATTCCGTCAGCATCAGCTCACTGACCACCTGCTGTTGGATGCGGCCTTCAATCGCCCGGTCGGTGGCTGCCGACATGGTCTGCATGCCCTTGGGCAGCATGCCCATCAGCGATACCAGAGCGACGGCGGTAATGGCGACAGCGATGGTGACTTCGATCAGACTGAAGCCTGCGACCTTGGCTGCAGAACGGAGCTTTGGATCAATTTTCATAGTAACAAGCGAGCCGGTGCTCACGGAGGTGGATTTTGTTTTGCAAAGTCGGCGGGTGAAGCGGTCTCAACAGCGGCGCGGTTGGCGCAGCTGCCTGAGGCGATTGGAGAAAGCTCAGGCGATACCGCCTGTCGTGCTCCCTGAGTGGCGGGGTAGTATTTTAAGGTGAGAAGCGCTTTTCGTTGATCACGCGGAACTTGTAGAAAACATCCAGGGTCGGCGCGCCGGAGAGCATCGTGTAATCCGGAATCGCCGGATCGTTGGGTTCGATGTAACGCTCGACAAGCGCCGAACCACGGTACTCGGCGACCACGGTGTCCATGTCCGGATCCCAGACATCGGGTTGTGACTCGCGGGCCTTTTTGAGCACCTGCGAGCGCATGTGCACCCGGAAGGTGTTCGATTTGGTGGTCAGGCGCGGGTAGATGTGCGCATACGGAGATTCCCGGCCGTTATCGCCGACCAGTTTGTGATCGGTCCAGTAACGTCCGTTTTCCATGTCGGAGAGCTTGGGCTTGTATGTGCCGGTTTTATTGGCAAAGCCCTGCTTCTCGCCGATGTCCTGCGGGATCAGATGAATGTCGCAGATTTCGGAAGCGGTCAGGAAGATCTCGTTGGCGGCGAACTTGGTTTCGAATTGCTGCAGCGTTTCATCTTCGACGATGACCGAGCGCAGACTCAGACGCTGCAACTCGCCGTCGAACGGACGGTAGAGCCAGTGATAACGTCGTCCGCGACCGACACCCGTCTTGTAGTTGACCACGTGGTAGTTCGGAATGCACAGCATGTATTCCGACTGGAACACCCCGCGCAACGCTGCGGTACGAGTGATGTTGGTGAACGGCAGGATCTGATAGTTCATGTTGACGCGACCCGCCGTCGAAGACGGCTCACTGATGGCGTACGGTTCCACCACCGGCATCCAGAACAGATCGAGCAGCATGTGATCCGGAGGACTGACCGCACCGGGATGCGTGGTGTAGTCACCGCCGGCCACATTGGGACGGAACAACATCGTCTGCCAGGCACCCTCAGTGGGCGAATTCTGGCTGTCATAGATCATGTTCGGCATCGACCCGAACACCACCGGCGACGGCATCATCCGGTTGGGCGAGAAAAATGCCGGACCGGAAGGCTCGTGAGTCCACTCGCGAACGAAGTAGGGAAACGAACCGTAGTCACGGCGCCATTCCCATGAACCTTCGGCCTGAGTGACCGTCCGCTTGCGCAGCGAATGGGTGTTGCCCTCGTCGACCTTGTTGATGTAGGCACCGTCGATGGTGCCGCCCATGCCATTGTCGAAGTCACCATAAATCTGATGACTGTCACGCACGCTGTCGCCGCCCGGAATGGGCAGTCCCGCCTTGCCGCCGGGGTATTTCAAATCGGTGATATCGGCCCCTGTCATGCCCTGGAAATAATTGCCGCCAACCGCCAGGGTCAGCGAGTGCGCCAGCGGATCATTACTGCCTGCCTCGGGATGGGGTTCGAAGCGGACGGTGCCATTGGCTTCGACCAGCGGCCGGCTGGCAACGACGCGGCTGTCGCCATGCAGCAAAGCCATGCTCCACACCGTGTCGCCTTCGCGGATAAATCGACCGACACCTGCATTGCCCTCGTTGGCCGAAGCGCCACCGACGGTGCGATTCGATCGCGCCAGACGACCGTTACCGGCTGAGTAGGGATTGGCACCGTCAAAACTGGCACTCCACCACTGCATCGGTGTGGTTTCACCGCTGTAAATCGCCTTAAATTCGTTGACCAATTCCGGCGTGCCTCCGGACAGAGAAGGTGTCGGCATCGAACCGCCGAATTTACTGAAATCCAGTTCGATGGTCTGCACCAGCTCCGGCCCTGCCTGGGGAGCGGAGATGAAGGTGGTCGTCTCAGACGCGTTCGCCTTGCCGGACTGAGGATTAGTTTCCCGATTGGCGTAAAACGACACGGTAACAGGTCCTCCCGTGGACAGTGAAACAGTATCCGCGCTGACCTTGAAGGGACGTGTGATGAACGGATAGATATTGGTTGAATCGATACTCGAACCACTGGTAACGCGGTTGTCGAACGGCGCGCGACGCCCCGCGTGCCAACCGGCGCCTCCATCGGGATGGAAGCGGCCCACTTCAGGGGAATCGACATTATAGATCCCATACGACGGCAAGGCATCATTCTCATTGCCATTCGGCCCCATCGTGCCGCGCATCAGAGAGCGGAAGCCGCCACCACCGCCGTAGTTACGACCACCCCAGACGGCGGAGAAATTATGCCGGTTACCGACCCAGAGGTTACCTGGATTAGTGATCCCACTGGAGTATTCGCCGGAATTTGGATCGGGTTCGAAAGTGTTACCGTCGATAGTCAAGCCATTGAAATTGACATTGATCATCATATCCGGCTGAATCGACGTCCAACCCGCCGCCGGACTGTACATTTCCATGAGGAATACCGCCTGCACGAGTTTCTCATCCGGGCCGAGCATGAGCGTCTGCGACGCCGCAGCCGGAGGCAGTTTTTGCCGGTCATAATCCATGATGCCGTTTACCTTGGCCAACATCCAGTTCCAGTGCATCGGATCCACGGCTTTTGCTGCCAGCTCCGGATTGGTCATGTTCAGAGTCTTCACCCAGGCCGGCCAGGTGTTTTCGTCAAACTGCTTCACCGAACTGTGCAGCGGCGGAAAGTTGCCGTAGTAGCTGTCACCGTTACCAACGGTGTTACCGACCGGACCGACCCGCCGGCCACCGGGGCTGCCATCACCACCGTCGGCACAGCAAATCAGCTGAATCGCCGCTTCCTCAAGCGTGTAGAAACGGCCAAAGCCCATCGTCGTTGAGCCGTCGAAATCGACCTTGAGCGGCGTCACCTGACCATGGCCCATATGCAGACCACGCTCGGATTCCGTTCGGTAGTTGGTGAAAGAGAAGTGCCCGGTATCATTGACCTTTTTGTAGGCACCGCGCCACGAGTTCGGATTATCGGGAATGGCTTCGTCGTAGATCGAGTCGTCGAACAGGTTTGATGAACGGATGTAGTCAAACATCTGGGTCAACAACTGACGGGTATTGTCCTTGCCATACTTATCGCGAAACGACGCGCCGTAACCCGGGATCTGTCGAGCCATCAAGTCATCGAGATAGGCGTAAACCTGTTTATTGCGGGGAATATCATCCCAGTCCGAGGTCGCACTGTCAGCGTTTCTGCGCTGGAAATAGTAAGCGTGAGGCGCACCACCGGTTTCGCCGAGTTCAGCACAGAAACGAATGAAGCGGTCGAAGTTTGTCTGATGGTACTTCACTTCAGTGGCCGTCTTGGCGTAGTAGGTCGGCCAGATACTGACCCGCGGCATGTTGAACAGATTGACCTCCGGCGAGCGACTGGAAACGGTCAGGAAAAACCGGGTCAGCTCCATCAATTCATTCTCCGTCTGACCGCCCGACAACTTCGGGAAATCGTTTTCCAGACGCGGACCGAACGCGATGTTCGGATCGACGTGGTTTTCGCCACGCTCGCCACCCGGGCGCAGGATGAAGTCGTCCAATGAGGGATACAGCCGGTCTTTGTCAGCGATGAGACCATTCGCCTCCATGGGATCGTTCGGATTGACGGCGCGCGTGCCCGACGCGGAGCCACCACCGACAATGCGCGGCACCAGCTTGAAGATTTTTTCCATTTCATCACGGTTGAGCGTGATGTTTTTCATACCCGGAAACAGCACCGGCGCGAGACTGGTCGTCGCCGGGTGGCCTTTGTAACGCTGCCATTCGTGCTGCGCAGGCTGATAACGTCCCAGGTTGCGGTCGATGTCACCGCCGGCGCGCGGCGTGTCCCATGCCGTGCCGCCCGCGTGAACGTTGACGTTTGACTTGTTGGACTCGTCATCGGTCCAGAAAGCGATACGGCCGATGATCGGGTTTTCTTTGCTGGGCGACGCTCCGCCACCGGTTGCCTTAAACTTGAGCGCATTATCCAGCGTTCCGATGGTGCCGTCTTCAAGCTGATAGAGCCACTCCACCGGCATCGGCAGCGCGGTGTGCTTCTGCCCGGTCAGCGGATCGGTGATCTCCTGCAGCGCATCCTGCATCGGACTGTCAGCGATGCCGGTCAGGTTCCAATCGAAGCCTTCCACCCCGGCATCGTCAAACTCGCGGGCATCGTCCCATTTGGGATAATCGCGCGCCCGCGGATCAACGATCGGATAATAAATGCGGTCACCGCGGATTACCGGCTCGTTGAGGTCGGCGTAGCGCCACAACTGCGTGCTCCAGGTGCCCAGGGCGGCGAAATCGGTGTTGACCAAACTGGCCTCCCCGGCATTGCCGGCTCCGGTCTCGACCATCATTGACGACGAGTAAAGCTTGTAGCCCTTGTCAAAAACACCGCTCAATCCATTGTAAGTACGAATCGCTCCCGGTTGCGTCGCCCAGGCCTGAGGCACGTTGCTCTGCGGTTCGGTGGCGCGACGAATCTGACCGATCACCATATTGACGGCGGTTTCGGAAAGCGCCTTGGCGTGCAGGCCATCGGAGTAATTGACCGATGCCACCAGCTCGTTGCGAGCCAGCGTAAAGAAGGTCAGCACCAGAATGGTCGCCAAAGTAACGACGGTGAGCACTGAGATCAGCGCGATACCCCGCTTCGACTTCATCGTTGATTCGGCACGATGGGTCAGCCGCGGAGCCACCGCATCAACATCTCCTGCTGATGCGGTACGCTCCTGATTAGCGGTGGAGTCCTGGGGATTTCTCATGGTTGCTAAATGGTTGGATAGGGACGCTCGCTCGCAAAATGAACAGTTTCGCAGCTCTGTTCAAGAAATTTACATTGTAAATTGATGTGTTTACAATGGAAATACAAGGCCTTTTTGCATTTTTGCCCGAAAAAATGCCCTTCAGCAGCCCGCCATCGCCGCTTCTACGGGGCGAAGCGCTGGCTGCTGATGATCCGGAATCGATACAGATCGCTCAGGGCGGGCTTGGCGTCCGGTTGCCTGGCGTAGTCGGGAATCGCGGCTTCGCCGGGGTCCAGATAGCGCTCGATCAGGGTCGAGCCCCGATACTCCGCGACCGCCGTATCGCGCTCCGGATCGAATTTCTCCGGATCCGAGCTGCGCGCTTTCTTGATAACCTGAGTGCGGAAGTGCACCCGGTAAACGTTCGACTGAGTAGTGACACGCGGGTAGAGGTTGGCATACGGGCGCTCCCGCGAATTGTCTCCGGTCAGCGCCAGCCGCTTCCAGAAATCTGCGCGCAGGTCGTCGAGCTTGGCGCCTTTGGGAACCAGATGGACGTCGCAGATTTCATTCGCCATCCGGAATACTTCACCGCGTTGAAAGCGTTCCTCAAACTGCAACAGAGTCTCGTCGACATCGATCGGTCGGCGCAGGGTGGTATTGACGTTGTTGCCCACTCCGCGCTTATAGGTCGAAGCCGACTTTAGTGGGATTGTCAGGATCTGTTCGCTCGCCATCACTGCTCTCATCGCGGTGTCGCGACGCAGGTAGCGAAACGGCAGCATCTGATAATTCAGGTTCACTTTTCCGGCCGTGGAAAACGGTTCGCTGATCGCATACGGCTCCACCACCGGCATCCAGAACAGGTCGAGCAGCACGTGATCGGGCGGATACTTCGAACCGCGCTTGACCGCACTGCCGTTGGCCACGGCCGGAAAGGCATCGCCCGGATGCCCCAACTGGGGTCGGAACAACAGCGTCTGCCACGGTTTACCGCGAATCACCCCGGTCGGTAATGAACCGAACATGACCGGTGACGACACCTGCCGGTTCGGCGAAAAGAACGCCGGCACACCGCCCTGATCATCCGCCGCGTAGTTAAAGTACGGAATCGTCCAGTACTTCTTGCCGCTGCTATCGGTGCGCTGCTTTGACAGCCGGTTGCCGGCATCGGGCTTATTAATGTAGGCACCGTCGGTGAGCACGCCGATGCCGTTATCAAAATCGCCGTATTTCTGAATGATCTCATCTTCGGGTTCACCATCGATGATCGGGTAGTCCGGCTTTCGCGACGGAAGAAAACGACTCCTGCTCTCGCGCGGATTGGCCTCGTCCAGGCCCTCCACGTAAGTACGGCTGTTGCGCCGATAGCCACGACCTGCCATCACGTCGGCCGTGGTGCCGGAAAAGTGATGCGACAGATAGACCTTTTCATCGAAGTAATCGCGATGCGGTACGAACACATCCGCATCCACTTCCCCCTGTGCCGCTACCAACCGGTAGTCGCGGTGCCGCGGCACCAGAGTTCGCACCACGTCCTTGCCTTTGTAGTTGGGATTCTGGTTAACAAAAGTCCAGTAGGGGTTGCCAAAGCGAACCATGCGCCCGTAGTGGGCACCGTTAAACAGTTCCTCGGTGGGAGAAAATTTTTCGCCTTCATAACTTCCCGTCCAATCGGGCGGAGCGCCGACATCGCTCCACGATCCCCAATTCGCATAGTTGTGCTCAGGATCACCGATGCCGATGCCATCGCGATTAAGAATCCACCAGAACGAAGGGTGAAAGACTCCGCTGCGCCGCCGCCGCGGCTGCCCCTTGCTGTTGTGTTTTTTCGGCTGGTTGTAATTATAGCCGCCTTCACCATTGTCCGTAGGTCCATCTTCCAGAGAGTGCACCCTGACCGTGGTAAGGGTCGGAACCGGCAGGGTCGTCTGCGGAAACTCGAGGTGCAGCGTCTGCACAATCGGCCGACTCGCCATGTCAACGGCGTCCGGAGAGTGGGCCGTGCCGAGCCGGATCCGCACTTCGAGCTCGGCCGAAGCCATCGACATGGTGTCGTCATCGCCACGAACAATGAAGGGTTCACTGATGAACGGATAAATCCGGCGATTTTCATCACTGCGATCACGCGAGTTACGCGGCTGCAGCCCCCGGTCCTCTTTCAAGGGAGTCGCCTCCCCGGCGTAACGGTCATCGGCCAGGGTCCAGAATCCGACAGTGCCTCCGGCCATGGTCGAATAGGCGGCCTCGCCGACCGATCCCATCCAGCGACCGCCAATCCGTCCGTCCCCGGCGCTCTGCCAGACGTTCTTATCGAGCTTAAATTCGATCGGTTTCTGATCGATCGTGAAGTCGCTTTTTATCTCCACTTCGATGGTGATGTCTTCATTCAAATGCGTCCACCCCTGAGCCGGGCAGTAGAGCTCAAATAACAGCGCCGCCTGCAGGCAGCGCTCCTGTTTATCCTGTTGCCAACTCAGCGCCCGCGGCAGTGCCTTGTTTTTGCCCATCGCCGAGCCCGGTTGATTGCTGTCGGCGATCCCCTTCGGATGCTTCGGGCCGGCATCGGGGTCTTCAGGATTCTTCGGTCCACCGGCGTCGCCGCAACAGATCAACAGCAGCCCCGCCTCGGAGATCGTGTAAAAGCGCCCGAAGCCATAGGTTTTTTCCTCACCGGACGGGATCTCGATCGGCACCACCTGACCGTGCCCGGGCCAGCTCGACAGCGAGCCGGTCGAGGGCCGTCCCTCGGTAAACTGCACCTTTTCGCCCTTATCGTAGAGCTTCAACGGGTAGACATTCGGTTTCAGCTGGTCATCGTAAAGATTGGTACAGCGGATGTAGTCGAATACCTCTGTCAGCACCTGATCCCGGTCCTCCTGCCATTTGTCTTTCAACGAGCCTCCGTATCCGGGAACCGGTCGCGAGGTCAGGTTCTTCAGGTAATCGTAGAGTACGATGTTGCGCGGAATTTTTTCGTAATCGTGGGTGGCGCTGCGGCTGTCCAGACGTTCGAAAAAATACCGATGCCGATCGTCCTCCTTGCCGGTGGTTGCGCAAAACCGGATCATGTCATCGAAGGCGGTGCGCATCTCGCCGAGGGGATTCTCCGGCGTCGACGCGGTCGGCCAGATGCTGATCCGCGGCATGTCAAAAGCGTTCAGTTCGGGCGCCCGACTGTGGGTGGTCAGGAAAAATCGCGACTCGCGGATCAGGCGCTCAATGGCATTGCTGTCGTTCGTATTTTGACCCGGAACGGTCGCCAGCTGACGCGTCTGAAAGTTTGACGACGTCGGACTGAATACCAGCTCATCCACGGAGGGTAACAAGCGATGTCGGTCGAGCTTCACCGGCCCGTCCTGCAGAATGCCGGCGACCACCCGGGTGGCAGATCGCGAACCTCCCGTGGCGATTCTCGGCACGAGATTATAAATAGCATCCTTCTGCTCCACCGTGACCGGCTGCTTCGGATCGCGACCCGGCAGCAGAACGGGACTCAGCGCGGTCGTCGCCGGGTGACCCGGGAAGCGCTGGTATTCCCGCTTCGCCGGTTGATGCAGCCCGTAATCGCGGTCCGCCTTGCCTCCCGCCCGCGGCACATCCCACGGTGTCGGCTCGGAGGCGGTATTGAGGTTGACTTTGCAGGACTCATCGTCGGTCCAGAACGCCATCCGTCCGGTTATGGGATTCTGTTTGGTCGGCTTGACACCTTCGGAGCCGAGCGCCGCGACGAAGTTTAAATCATCATCCAGCGTACCGGTCGTGCCGTCTTCGAGGACGTATATCCAGCGTACCGGCATCGGCAGTTTGCCGGACCCCTCGGCGACCATTCCGGCTTCGTAATCGAATCCCTCGACGCCGGTTTGTTCGATGCCACTGGTCAACGCACTCGGATCCGCGATCGGATAGTGAGTCTCTCTGCCTCGAACCAGAGGCGAATTAAGATCTGTCCACTGCGCCAGTTTCTGCGGCGTCGACCATTCTTTCTCGGGTAGATCGTCGAACAACTCTTTGCCGGAATCGACATCCATATCATCGTCGGAATACAATTTGTAACCCTTCGAAAAGTCGCCTTTCGAGTCGAAGGTTCGCAACGCTCCCGGCTGACTGACCCATACCGTATCGACCTCAGTAGTCGCCCGCCGGATTTGCCCGATCACGATGTTAGTCGCCGACTCCGACAAGGCGTGCGCCTGAACCCCCATCAGGTAGTGGTTCGATGACACCAGCGCAGAAGTCGCCATCGACCAGTACATCAGTACCAGCAGCGTGGCCGAAGTGACCACCATCAGGACCGACAGCAATGCGAAGCCTTTACGTCGCCTGACAAAACTCCCCGCCCATCGAACCACGGTCTTTTGATAACTGGACCATTTAGGTGGACGAAACATACACAGCGAACAGAGTTCGCGGCAGTCTATGAAGAATACCCACCCCCTGCCAACCTTTTTCGAATTGCTGGACTCTAACCATCAACAGGTAGCGAGAAGGCGAAAGTATTGACACCCGCCGCCGACGCTTCCAGCCACAAACGACCGTTGTGCAAGTCCGCGACCGTCCGCGACAAACTGAGACCGAGGCCGGTGCCCCGCTTGTGGCCACTTTCATGCAATCGTGAAAAACGATCAAATACCCGCTCAAAATCCTGCTGCGCAATCACTGGACCGGTGTTGCTGACCCGAAAGGTGACCATGCCCTCAGTGGCAGCCGACACCCGCAAGCGCACGAACGGCTCGCCACCGGCGGCGGGGACTTCGTTAAATTTCAGCGCATTGCGCAGCAGATTAAAAAGCGCCAGGCGCACCAGTCGTTCATCACCCGACACAGCGACATCCGTCGCGGTTTGCAGATCGATGGTGATTCCCGGATCCGGTTCCATGTCGTGCAAATCCTCCTGCAACTCGCCGAGCAGCACCGGCACATCGATCGGCGAACGAGTCAGCGGCAGCTTGCCGGCGTCTGCCCGCGCCAGGAACAACAAGCTTTCAGCAATCGATTTCAGGCGCTGCACCTGATCGGAAAGTTCGCCTACTACATCGACCGGAACCGTACCGTCGTCGGCCTTTTGAATCGCCGCCTCGATTTTCCCCTGCAGCGCGGTCAGCGGGGTGCGCAACTCGTGGGACGCATCCGAACTGAAGCGCACCGCCTGTTGATGGCTCAACTCGAGGCGATCCATCATCCGGTTAAACACCCGGATCAAATTGCCCAGCTCATCGTCCCGCTTGGTCTCGGGAATGCGCCGGTCCAACTCTCCGTAACCGATATGCTCCGCCACGTCGGTCAACTCAATGACCGGTCGGGTCGCCGTTCTCGAAACCCACCACGCCGCCCAACCGACCACTGCCAGGGCAAACGGCAGGGCGTAGAGAAAGTCTTTCATGATGCCCAGAATTTCCGTTTGGATCTCGCTCAACTCGATCGCCAGATCGATCTCGTGGCCATTGCCCGAGACCCCGTCAAAAAACAACCAGAGCCGATCGTCCCGCCACTGATGACTGAAACTGCCGGCCAGTTTATCGGCAAATCGATGCTGGCGTTTTTCACTGGGATTAGGCCAGTCGTCGCGCTCGACCACGAGCTCCCCGCCCTCGGTGCGCACCCGGATCACCTGCAACTCGGCGTCTTCCGCACTCAGCGACGTCATCGCCTCGCGGGGGATATCTTTGCCATCCGCGTCGGCCGCGATCAGACCATCGATGCGTAACGCCATCTGGCGGAGCTCGTACTCCGCCTCCTCCGACATGTTGTTGAACACCTTGACCGCCATCGCGGCCATGAACACGATCAATGCCAGACCGCACAGCAGCGCCGTCCACAGGGCGATGCGGATGCGTAGCGAAGTGATCGTCTGGGCAAATATCATTCCGTGTCAGCGCGGAAACGGTAACCGACGCCACGCACTGTCTCGATCAACGCCTGCTCACGCTCATCGTCAACCTTCTTGCGTAAGCGCCTGACACAGGCATCGACCAGGTTGGTACCGGGATCGAATTGGTACTCCCACACCTGCTCAAGAATTTGCGTGCGCGACAACACCCGACCTTTCTGGCGCATCAGAAATGCCAGCAACTGATACTCACGCGGCGACACGAACACCTCCTCGCCACTCCTCCACACCCGGTGCTCGATCAGATCGACTTCCAGATCGGCCGCTTTCAAACGGCTCAAGCCCTGACCACCCGAACGTCGCACCACCGACTCGAGCCGCGCCAACAATTCAGCGACGTAAAACGGCTTGGGCAGGTAATCGTCCGCGCCGAGTTTGAGCCCCTCGATCCGCTCCTCGACTTCGCCACGCGCCGACAACACAATCACCGGCACGGTGTGCTTGCGCTGCCGCAGCAGCTTGAGAATGCTCAGCCCGTCGCGCCCCGGCAACATGATGTCGAGCAGGATTGCATCGTAGCTGCCACTTAAGGCACGCTCGAGCCCGTCGTTGCCATTGTCACAGTGATCGACCGAATAGCCGTTTTCCTCGAGTCCGTTGCGCACGAACTCGGCGATGTCATTTTCATCTTCGACCAAAAGGATTTTCACGAGATCGCATTGTAGACCGGCGGTTTCAGAACTGCCAGTGCGGAACTCGGTAGAACAAACAGGATTTGTCATCCCTCCTGCATAGCAACAGTTAATGACCGCGCGACTACAAAGCAGTGACAAAGCGGTCATCTCACCGTGGACGGCAACGTGATACCGGCGTCCCGCCGGTCCCCTCCGAACGATCGGAATCCTGACCATCCCGTCGACAAGCGACTCAGCCGAACACTTCCTTCACCGCCTTGCCGCCAAACACCGTCGGCACCTCGTCCCGACCGTGATGATTGTAGGTCAGGCGATTCGCATCCAACCCCAGAGCGTGCAGAATCGTGGCGTGAAAATCGTGCGGACTGACCGGTCGGTCAACCGTCACATAACCGATCGGGTCGGTCTGACCGATGATCTGTCCGCCCTTGACGCCACCGCCGGCAAACCACACCGAGTAGCCCGCCGGCGAGTGATCGCGACCATTGGCGCGCCCCTCCATGGTCGGTGTGCGCCCGAACTCGCCGGCCCACACCACCAGGGTCGAATCGAGCAGCCCGCGCTGCTTCAGATCGGTGAGCAGCGCAGCGATCGGCTTGTCGGTGATCGAACACATGCGCTCGTGATTGCCCTTGATATTGCCATGAGCATCCCAGCCGCCGATCCGCAACTGCACGAAGCGCACCCCGCGCTCGACCATGCGCCGTGCCAACAGGCAACCCCGGCCGCTCTGCATCATCGGCGAGGTGTCGAGTCCGTACATCTCCCGCGTCGCCGCCGATTCATCGTCGAGCGCGAACAGTTCCGGTGCCGCCGTCTGCAGTCGGAATGCCATTTCGTAAGAACGAATCCTCGCCTCCAGTTCCTCGTGCTCGCCCAGCTTCGCCAGATGGCGGCGATTAAAAAAATCGATCGATGCCAGCTGCTGCCGTCGCCGGCTGTCGTCGATACCTTTCGGCATCGCCACGTCGCGAATACCTTTTTCCGGATCGACCACGGTGCCCTGAAATCGCGGCGGCAGAAAGCCCGGCCCCCAGCCCGCCGCCTGCGGGAACTGCATGCCGTCACTGTGCAGGTTCATGGTCACGAACGCCGGTAAATTTTCAGTGTCACTGCCCAATCCGTAAAGCGACCAGGCACCGATACTCGGTCGGTCGCCTGCCCCGGTGCCGGTCAACGCAACACACTCGCCGGGGCCGTGCACCGGATTGCGATGCTGCATCGAACGAATGATGCACAGATCATCGACGTGCTTCGCTGTCTCCGGCAGCAACTCGGAAACCGGAATGCCACTCTCGCCATACTGCTTAAACTGCCACGGCGACGCCATCAGGTTTTTCAACCCCGCGCGCTTGATCCTGGGCACGTGCTGCGCAATCGAGTCCGGTACATCTCTGCCCGCCAACTTCGCCAGTTCCGGCTTCGGATCGAAGGTATCGACCTGACTCGGCCCGCCTGACATGAACAGAAAAATGACCCGTTTCGCGGTCGGCGAAAAATGCGAACCGGCCGCCAGCCCGGCTGCTTTTTCACCGGCCAGCATCGACTGCATCGCAATCGACCCGGCACCGAGACCGGAAGCGAGGAAGTGACGTCGGGAAGTGGGTTGGGAGAAAGCACTCATCTCACGGAATGTACAGAAACTCGTTCGCGTTCAGCACCACCAGCGCCGCATCGGAAAGCGAGGTTTTTGAAATCAACTGCGCCAGCCGGGTGCGCTCTTCGGCGTCGGCTTTTCGTCCCCAGGTCAACTCGACCAGCTCACCCGCCTGCGCGGCCAGCTGGTCCGCTTCGACCCGGGCCGCGACTTTGCCGGCCATCGCCTGCATGAAGCCGCTGTTCAGCATCCACAGCGGCTGCAGCGACACGGTCGATACATTGCGGCGCGCGCAGCTGGTCACCGCATTGGCCCCGTCGAACAGCATCTGCTGATGCGGAAGATTATCGCGACGCTGTTGCAGGTAAACCGCACGCCGCCGGGTGGTCTCCTGTTGCTTGCGCGAAACGCTCGGACCGCCGGCCTTCAGGTCCAGCTCACCCGCGGTCGCCAACACCGAATCACGAATCGCCTCCGCCTCGAGCCGGCGCGGACGCCAGCGCCACAGCGTTTCGTTTTCCTCGTCGCGTTGGGCATTTTCCGCCGAAAACTGCCCGCTGCGACGGAACGCATTGGAGCGCAGAATCAGACGGTGAATGTGCTTGCTGCTCCAGCCGGAATCGATCAGCTCACTGGCCAGCCAGTCGAGCAACCCGGGGTGATCCGGCTCCGAGCCCGCCACCCCGAAATCACCCGACGTCGCCACCAGGCCGCGTCCAAAGTAGCCCTGCCAGATGCGATTCACCCACACCCGCGCCACCAGCGGATGCTGTGGATCGGTCAGCCAGTCCGCCAGTGCCGAACGCGGCCGGGTAGTGATTTTCTCCGCCTCGGCCGCGTTGGCCTTGCCAAACACCTGCGGCCACGCGGCGTGAGCGACCGGTCCCTGCGACAAGGCATCGCCGCGATCCAGGAATCGCACCGTGCGCCCGGTCAGTGATTCCTTCCGGTACGGCAGCGGCCAGCGAAACGTATTCGGTGCGACCTCCAGTTGGTGCGGCGAGGTCGCCGGAGACAAATAGGCCCAGGCTTTGGGAAGGCTGGCGATCTCGGCATCGATGCGCTCAAAGGTGCGCTTTTCGGCCGGCGTCATTGCTTTCGGAACATTCTCCTGGCTCAACAGGATCGGCTCCGGAGCGCCCGCTTCGCGCAGCGCCGCGAGCTTGCGCGCGCGCACTTTTTCGAACAGGCCCCAGCGCTTGCGAACCAACTCTTCGAGTCGCGCATTGCCCTCGTCGAGAATCACATCGCCGGGCTGGCCCTGAGCAAAGAACGCCATCAGATTAAAATAATCCCACTGCGTCACCGGATCGAAGAAATGGTCGTGGCACTGCGCGCACTCCATGGTCAGACCGAGAAACGCCTTCGAGGTGGTATTGACCACGTCGACCAGAATGTCGGTGCGCTGGATCTGCTTATCCATCTCGTTGCCGCTGTAGCGCGCCGCGGCGAGAAATCCCGTGGCCACCACCTGCTCCGCAACGTACGGCTCGATTTCGTCGCCGGCGATCTGCTGACGCACGAACTGGTCGTAGGGTAGATCGCGGTTCATCGCATCGATCACCCAGTCGCGATATTTCCACGCATACTTGCGGTCGCGATTGTGCTGATGGCCGTTGCTCTCCGCCCAGCGCGATACGTCCAACCACAGCCTTCCCCAACGCTCGCCGAACTGCGGCGAAGCCAACAACTGATCGGCGTAGGCATCCGCGTCAAATTTTTCGCCGGAGGCAGCCGCCGGCGGCAGGCCGGTAACGGTCAGTGCCATGCGCCGCCGCAGGGTGGCATCGTCCGCCAGCGGCACCGCCTGCACCCCGCGATCCGCTTGCGCCTTCGCCAGAAAAACATCGACCGGAGTGCGCAACGAACTCTCGCCGTCTTCGCCATCCGCCGCTATCGACACGAAGGGAATCTCCGGTCGGGAAAATTTCTGAAACGACCAGTGATCGGTCGTCACCTGAGGCGCGGGATCCACCTTGGCGATGATCTCCGGCGCGGCCTCGGCCACGTAGGCTGGCGGATCGGGAATTTCCTGCAGCGTTAATTCCTCGACCGTCGAAGCCGGCTCGCCGGCACCCGCCACGCCGGTGATCGCCCCCCAGTCGGTCGCCAGCGCCACATCGCTGACTTGAATGCGGTCCTCCGCTTCGGTCTTTGCTCCGGTCGCAAAGCCGATCCAGTTCACCGACGCAATCGAGCGCGCATAACTCACCGACGCATCCGGCTCAGGTGCGGCGTCACCGGCTTTTTGCACCTTTGGATCAACCCACAGATCGAGCTGATCGAATGGCGATCCCTGCGCCGGTTGCGACTTCGACAACCGCGCCACCAGCAGGTACTCGCGGTCCCCGGCCAACTCCGGCCCGTAAACTTCGTTAGCCCCGCCCGAGGTGAAGCGCGCCATGAAGTGATTCGCCTTGCCGTCTTTGACATGCACTCCAACGTTGGGCACACCACCACTGTGCGATGCTGTCTCACCGCCCTCGATAGCATCCAGCCAGAGCACAAAAAACTCGCCCTCATCCTGCGGCGGCGCATCCAGACCCGCCGCGTCGTAGCGCAGCCGGAAGCGCACATAGAGCGCATCCCCCTCGAATGACTCCGCCAGCTCCTGGCGCAGCGGGTTGCGCCGCGACTCGCTGCCGCGGATCACAAAACTGGTCGCCACCGAGCCGTCGCCCGCTTTCGACCAGGCACCGGGAGGCAACAGCCCGTCGCCAGCCTGCACTGCAGTGCCGACCATGACCAGGGACAATAAAAACGCTACCAATCTCACCTAAGCGCCATTTTTTCAGAAAAAGCGCAACACAACAAGTCCCGCAACCGCGCATGCACCGAACCGGCCGGGCCCGGCCGGTCAGTTCGATATTCCTCAGTCCCGCCTTTCCGCCGCGCCACCTCTCCACCGCGCCGCTACGCGCTGGACGCGCCGGACTTTCCTCAATATCTTCGCAGCCTAACAACCCGACCCGCCTATCAAACGCCTCGACAACAAGTCCATCATCGTCACCGGTTCGACCACCGGCATCGGCAAAGCCATCGCCGCCCGTTGCCTCGCCGAGGGGGCGCGGGTGCTCATTCACGGCCTCGAAGCCGAGCTCGCCACCACCACTCGTGACGAACTCGATCCCGACGGCCGCCGCAGTGCGATCCTGATCTGCGATCTGGCCGACGACGCCAGCCCGCAGCGTCTCGTCGATGCCGCCACCGAGGCGTTCGGTCGGCTCGACGGACTGGTCAACAATGCCGCCCGGGTCGGCACCGGCGACATTCACACCACCGATCGCGACAGCTTCGACAGCTTTATCCGCATCAATACGCGGGCGCCGTTTTTTCTCATTCAAGCCGCTCTGGCCGAACTGGAAAAAACCCGTGGCTGTGTCGTCAATATCGGCTCGGTCAACGCCTACTCCGGCGAACCGGACTTACTGCCCTACTCCATTTCCAAGGGTGCCCTCATGACCCTGACCCGCAATCTCGGTGACACCCTGCATCGCGACCACGGCGTGCGCGTCAACCAGATCAATCCGGGCTGGATTCTCACCGAGAACGAAAAGCAACGCAAACGGGACCAGGGCATGGACGACGACTGGCCCGCCGATCTGCCGAAAATGTTTGCCCCCAGCGGGCGCATTTTCCGTCCCGAGGAAGTCGCCGCCGCCGCCGCGTATTTCCTAAGCGACGAGTGTGGCCCGATCTCCGGCAGCGTGCTCGACATCGAGCAACACCCCTTCATCGGGCGCAATCCGCCGAAGTGCTGAGTGCTGAGTGCTGAGTGCTGAGAATTCTGCCTGCGTTAACCGCGATCTGCGCGGTGCGATAACCGGGGAAATGGACGGATAACGCGTCGATGTCAGCAGTTGCGGGCCTTAGCTTAGAACGACTGCTACTGCATGAGAAAAAGCTGGCTTAATTCTAACTTTTCGTTATAATTATGGTATTTATATATACTTGTGACTTTTTCCCGACGTTTGTTGCCTGCCGCCCTCGTGCTGTGCGGCGTTGCCTGGTGCTCCCTTTCGACCTCATGGAGCGCTGACGAGTCATCACGTATCCTGTTCTCACGTTTGAGTGAAGCGGAGGGCTTCGATGCCGAGAGCGTCAACGCCATCACTGAAGATGAGCGAGGCATGATATGGTTGGCGACCGATCAGGGTTTGAGTCGTTTCGACGGAGCGGGCACGCTGGAGTTTAAAAATGACCCCAACGACATCACATCGTTGAGCAGCAATCGAATTTCCAGCCTGGCGTTCGGCCCGCAAGGCAAACTTTGGGTGGGCACCGCTGATGCCGGCCTGAACCGGTTTGATCCGATTACCTTGACCAATGAACGCCTGCCATTTCAGAGCCACGCAGGAAACAATGCTTTGCGCAGCGATGGAATCACCGGGCTGACTGTCATCGATAAACAATTCCTGCTCATCGGCACGCGCAGCGGCCTCGGCATTTTACACTTTCAGTCGGGCAAAATTCAACCGGCCGCCGGCATATCGGACGGGACCTTGATCACGCAAATCTTCAAGCATAGCGATGACTTGGTTCTGGCGAGTTCTGAGAGTGGCAAACTTTATCAGTGGGATCGCGCCACTTCAAAGTTCGACTTGATCTGGAAAACGGGGACGCCGGTAAGCGCCATTGCCGCAGCCCCGGGCAACGAGGTTTGGGTCGGCACGATGGGACAGGGACTTTTGCGGCTCAACCTCGAAACCAAACAGGTAACGCCTACCACGCTCAAGACGCGTGATATCACGTCAGTCCACACCGATACCAACGGCAATCTCTGGGTCGGCACGACCGATGGCCTGGCGCACCTCGAACGCGGTTCTTTCGAGTTCAGCCTCTATCGCAACAATCCCGCTGACAGCACCAGCCTCAGCAGTAATCTCGTCGCCTGTCTATTCGAAAGTCGCGCCAAGGTTCTCTGGGTCGGTACCACAGATGGCAGCGCCAACCGGTTCGGACTCAATCGCAGTTGGTTTCCCCAATACCTGTCTAACCCCGGGAAACCGTTGCCGGAGCGATTGCCTCACGATTCGATCTGGAGCATGGCACCGGCCGGCGGCAAGAATCTGTGGATCGGCACCGAATCCGGACTGACCCTCTGGAACGCTGACAGGGAAACGTATGCAACGCCTGACCTCGGCCCGGACATCGGCAGCCCTTACGTTTCCGCCATCATAAAAGACAGCGACGGAACGGTCTGGGCGGGAACCAAAGGCAACGGGCTGATCGTCATGCCGGACGGCGATGCCAGTCGCGCATTTCAATTGCGTCACCAGAATGGAACACCCGGCACTCTCGGCCACGACTACATCTCGGCCCTGTTCGAGGACTCCCGCTCGGCGCTTTGGGTCGGAACCCATGGCGGCGGCCTGTGGCGGCTGGAGGCGGATGGCCGCACATTTTCCGAAGTAACAGTCCAGGCACCGGGTGACCCGGAGGGCACGCCAGGCAGCAGCCGGGCGCGGTTCATTGCAGCCATTACGGAAGACCAGGCTGGGCGCATTTGCGTGGCGACATCCGACGGTCTCTATGGAATTCCATCGGACAAAAGTGAACTGGTCCCCTATCAACATTTTGTCACTTTTGCGCAGCCTCTTTCCGGCAAGGCAATGTCATCGGTGCTCCGCGGGCCTGACGATTCGCTGTTCGTCGGCACGCCGGAAAAGGGGCTGTTACGAATCTCCCCGGACGGGGCCGGAATTCGGGTGATTTCGCGCTCGAACTCCGATCTACCTTCCGACCGGATTCTTGGCCTGCTTGGCGATCGAGAAGCATTGATCTGGATCACGACTGCCAACGGAATTACGCGTTACGACCCGTCCAAAGAGGAGTTCAGAAACTTCGATGATCTTGACGGCCTGCAGAACGGCACGCTGCACCTCAACACCTGTGCTCTGGCCGGGGACGGAGCGCTCTACTTTGGCGGAGGTCAGGGTTTCCACCGCATCGATACCCATTCCCTGCCGCTGCCCCGCCAACCTCCAACCCCCATCCTGACTGGCTTTGACCGCTTCGGCGTCCCTGTGACTCCCAGGCCGGGCGGAATTCTCGAAAAAAGTATCGCCGCCACGTCCGAAGTTCGAATGCCTTACGATCGACGCAATCGCTTCGCCTTTCATTTCGCCAATCTGAGCACCGACTCACCCTTCCGCGGAGAGTTTCGCTATCAACTGATCGGCTATGAAGACGACTGGCAAATGGCGAAAGGCAACCACAAAGCCTCGTATCCGGCGATACTTCCCGGACGCTACGAATTCCGGGTACAAAGCTCGCCCGACGGCTTGAAATGGAATGCCAATCAAGCGCAAGTCAGACTGGTGATTCCGCCACCATGGTGGCAAACCTGGTGGGCCCTGACCATTTTCACCGTCATCACTCTGGCGATCGGGGCAATCGTCTTCTGGTCACTGCGACGCGCCCAGATGCAGAAGATGCAACAGCGGGAACGCAAACTCAGATCACAGCGTGACAAAGCCGAAGCCCAACTCGCCGCCCAACTGCAGAATGCTGTGCTTCTGGAACGCACCTCGCACTCCTTCAACGACAGCGTCCATCAGGGAAACGTCTTTGAGGAACCATTAAAGAATCTCGCCAATCATTACGAAGTCGACCGCTGCTTACTTTGCCGATTAGAACATGATGCCGGGAGAGACATAGACCAGTTGGTGGCAATTGGTGAGTATCGAGTCGGTGAGGAGGTGGCAGCGCTCGATTTGGTCATTTCAACGGCGGATCCTTTCGTCCAGGACATTCTTAATGCCGAAGCGCCAATCCAACGAGACAACACTCTCGCGATACGCACATCTTTCCAATCCCTCCCCAACGGCGTTTTACTTGTCGATGGGACGGGCAGGCAAAGGCGACAACGGGCGGAAGAGGAGATCAACCTTTTGCAGAGCGTTGCGATCCAGTTTGGCATCGCCATTGCGCAGCAAAATCTCACCCTTAAAGAAGACAGCTATCGGCATCAACTTGAGCAGGCCCGACTCGCCGCCGAAAATGCCAACCAGGCGAAAACCAGCTTTCTCGCCAGAATGACGCACGACCTGCGCACACCTCTCAGCGCGATGCTGGGCTTTACCCGCCTGTTTCAGGAAGACAATACTCTCAGTGAACAACAACGGGAAACCATCAACATCATCAGCGATTCCGGCGAGCACCTGCTGTCTGTCATCAATGACAGTCTCGATGTCGCCAAGATCGAGGCCGGCAAAATCGAGATCAACGCCGAGTCGTTCGAACTGCTTCCCCTGCTTCGGGGCATCCGCGAAATCCTCAAAGGAAAAATCGAGTCAAAGGGTCTGAGCTTCGACCTGTCCGCCGTCACCTCCATTCCACAAATGGTGGAAGCCGACCGCGGCAAGCTTCGCCAGATCCTGGTCAACCTGCTCGGCAATGCCATCAAGTTTACCGATCAGGGTTCGATCTCCCTCAAGGTTGCGTCTCGCGCGGAACCGGCCGGCGAGGGCGCCGCCGACGCCGATGCTCAGCTTCGCCTGTTCTTCCAGGTCAGCGACACCGGGCGGGGCATCGCAGAGAAAGATTTCCCTAAACTCTTTCAGGAGTTCAGCCAGACCGACAGCGGCAGAGGTGCCGAAGAAAGCACCGGCCTCGGCCTTTCCATCGCCAAGAGCTTTTGCAATCTGCTCGGAGGCGACATCAAAGTGTCGTCAGAAGTGGGTGTCGGCACCACCTTTGAATTCAGTATCCTGTGCAAAGAAGTCGCCGCCAGCGCAACACCCGAGCCTGCCGAACCGGTCACCACCTCAACGGATTCGCCGGCCATTGAGAGTCAACAGCGCTCATCCAGCGGTCATTCCCCATCGCCTGCCGATTTCCGCATCTTGATCGTCGACGATGAAAAGATGAACCGCCTGCTGCTGCGAAAAATCCTCGGCCGGTTGGGATTCGAACTGACGGAAGCCGCCGATGGCGAAGAGGCCTGTGCCCAATGGCGCGAAACGCAGCCACACCTCATCCTCATGGACGAGAACATGCCGAGCATGAAAGGCAGCGAAGCCTCGCGAATCATTCGTCAGGAATGCCGGCACGGGAAACAACCGGTGATGATCTCGCTCACCGCCAACGCCTTTGCCGAAGCGCAAAAAGCGGCCATCGACGCCGGATTCGCGGACTTTATCGCCAAACCGTTTGATAAAGCGGAACTGATCGAGAAAATCTCCCGGCATTTGGGCCTCACCGACAGTGACAGCAAGGCACAATCCGGTCCGGTGGTAGCCTCATTTCCACCCGCCGTCACATTACAGTAAAAACCTGTTGCTTTTGTAGTTATGAGAATTATTGTTTTTATATGAAGGTGTTTTTAGTCATTTTGATGATGTTTGTCACTCTTGGTTCAAGTCCCGCCCATGCCGGCAACGGACAGGCAGCCGGACTCGATAAAGGCCAGGGAATCTTTCACGCCATCGCCGACTTCTTGTCCTCGATGTTTGGGGATGGACTAGACGAGCTCAACTCACCCGGCGGCAACGGCAAAGGCAGTGGCCAAGGCAAAGGCGTCGCACAGGGCGGCAACCCAGTTGGAAAGGGCGATGCCTGGGGACGCGGCGGCGACCCCAACGGAGCCTTGATCCAGTACAACGACAGTTCATTTCAATTCCTCGCCACTCAGATCGCCGCCGACACCGGTTGGCCTCAGGAAAAAATGCTGCCTTACTCACGCCGCCTTGCCAGAACACTCAGTCAGCTGAGCGCCGAAGAGCAGATCGAAGTCTTCTTCGGCTCCGACTCCTGACAGCAGGCTGCCAGTTCTCGAAAGCAATTGTATGAGCAGTGGCGGTCAACAGGCAAAGAGAGCCCGGCGCGGATTCTCACTGGTCGAACTGCTGGTCATGATCGGCGTGATCGGCATAATGGTCACCATCGCGGTTACCTCAATCGGCAATCTTTCCGACAACGCTGACGCCACTGCAGCCAAGAGCAATGCTGCGAATATGGGCTCGATATCCGCGAGCCTCTCAGGCCTCGGCGTGGCCCACGTCATTCCGGAATCGCTCGGCGGCACGGAGGCTACGTGCCGTCTGCTGCGACGTGGCATTAGAATTCCCGATGGCCCGATGCAGGGCTCATACTTCGGCGTTCCCGGCGTGTCGGACGACGACATCTCTTCCGTAGCAGTCTACCTCGACATCTCCTACCAGGACCTCTACGTCCTCAGAATGGTCTACAATGCAAATGCCACTCCATAACCACAAAAGCGGTGACGGAGTGATGGTCGGCGACAGGCTGAGCACTTACTCGAAAAACCGGGCTCGCGATCTACTCATCGCCTGCCTCTTCGTCGAGGCGTGGCTGGTATTTCTGCATTTTCAGCTGGCGCTCCACGCCACGCCCACGGTGCGCGCACTCGGTCAGGCTTTTAATCTCACCCGGGAGTCTTCGATCGCGACCTATTGGTCGTGTCTGCTCACCCTCGCCACCGGCGTAGTCTGTTTTGTCGTCGCCAACCTTTTGCGCCAAAGCGGTGCCAGCAAATTTCGTCACCGCGCGTGGATTTTCTCCGGCATCGTATTCGTGTGCCTATCAATCGACGACGCAGTCGCGCTTCACGAGAAAATCGGTGCCATCACTTCCCTGGAACTGACGCATGCCTTGAATTACCCGAGCTATGCGTGGCACATTTCGGTCGCCCCGGTCATCGTCGTCGCCCTGATCCTCGCCGCATTGGTCATCTGGCGCGAAATTCGTGATAATACAGGACTAACCATCACTCTGTTACTCTCCCTGGGTTGTTTCACCCTCGCCCTGGGCCTGGACTTTATGGGCGGTATCGAAGAGATGGCTGCCATAGAATCAGGGGGGGCCGCGGCCGCCTCGCAAAGTTTACCCATCTTGATGGTGATCGAAGAGGTTCTGGAAATGGCGGGAATGACCATCATGCTCTTCGTGGTCTATTCGCACATGACGTCCCTGGTGCCCGGCGGCAGAAAATCGCCGACCCGCGACGCCTGCGTCAACCGCACTGCGATCGAAGCTTAGGCTTGCTCAAAGCAGCGTTATCCCCCGTCGCAAGGGCCGCGAATCCCACCAAATCCTGCTTTGCAGTATCGGTGATGACGATCTTCATTGGTGACCTTTTCCGGTATCCACCAGACGCCAAACCAATCGTTCACCGAACCCTATGCCCGGACCCAAACTCGCCGCCTTTCCCAAGCTGCACATGCAGGCGCTCTGCAAAACCGGGGAGCTGACCGTCTCCGACTGGATTGAAGAAGCCGCCACCCACCTCAACGTCGACGGCCTCGAGTGGTACGCCGGCTTCCTGGAAATGGAGGACGAGGCCAACTGGGAAAAATTCCGGCATCAGGTCGAAGACCGCGGCATGACCATTCCGATGCTGTGCTGCTCGCCCGACTTCACCCATCCGGATCTCGAGTTTCGCGCCAATCAGGTGCACCGTGAAAAACAGTGGATCCGCATGTGTGCCGCCCTCGGCGGCAGCTACTGCCGGGTGCTTTCCGGCCAGAAACGTCCCCACCTTTCGCGCGAAGAAGGCATCACCTACACCGTCGAGTGTATCCAGGCCTGCCTGCCGTATGCCGCCGATCACGGCGTCACCTTGATCATGGAGAACCACTACAAGGACGACTTCTGGAAATACCCGGAGTTCGCTCAACCCATGGACATCTTCAGCGCCATCGTCGAGCGCATCGATCACCCCAATTTCGGCGTCAACTACGATCCCTCGAACACCTTTCTGGCGGGCGAAGAGCCGCTCGAACTGCTCGACCGCGTGTCCCGTCGCGTGGTCACCATGCACGCCAGCGACCGCTACCTCGCCGAGGGCAGCATCGAAGACCTGCGCCGCGACGAAACCGGCGCCGAAGGCTACGCCGCCCGCCTGCGCCACGGCGAAGTCGGCAAGGGCCTCAACGACTACGACGCGATTTTCAGCAAACTGAAACGCGCCGGCTTCGGCGTCGACCGCGACGACAACTGGATCAGCATCGAAGACGGCGTCGACGGCATCGAACAACTGGTGCGCAGCGCCAATTTTCTGAAAGGCAAGATCGCCGAGTACTGGCCACAGAGCTGAAGCGCCGCCCCCCGCTCCGGCGGCAGGGCGGAATCACTCTCGACAGCGGCCGGCAGCCCGGTGCTCAACGCCATCGTTGCGAGCGCGCACGCATCAGCCGATGCGCTGTTCCGCCGCTACGGCTGAGGGTAGTGAATCCCGTATTTGGCACTGATCGCGACGATCTTGTCCATGTCCGGCGGGCCCGCCGTGGAAAACTCCTCAGCGCACTCCGCAAAGAACCGGTCGAATCCACCGGGCATGGTCTGAATCAACATGTGCAGCGGTTCACTGCCCGGATTGCGAAAGGTGTGCACGCTGCCGCGCGGCATGAACACCGCCGTTGTCGCCGGCACCACCATCCATTCGCCATCCTTGAGGAATTCAGCCGCGCCCGACAGCGGCCAGAACCATTCATCCTCGTTGTCGTGACAATGCGGCGGAGGCCCACCGCCGGGAGGAGTGATATTGGTCCACATGCTGAACCGTCCACCGGTGTCGTCGGCGCCGAGGTGAAGGATCATTTCATCACCGAAGGCCCGGATAACACGCGCTTCGCCCGGCAGGCGCACAATGACAGGAGGCTGTTCCATAATGATGGGGTTGAGTTGAATTTTTCAGGCCAAGCTTTCAGGTATATCGCCCCTCGATTGACGCGACGGTGAAATTTAAATGTCGCTCCCGCTTGCCGGGGATTTAGAACCGGCCGCGAGAATTCGCTGCGGATTCGAGGCGTGGCCACGGTCACTTGTTTCGATCGTCCGGCCAACATTAGCGACGGAAAAAATACAGACAACGAAAAAGGCAGGGCCACCGAAGGGATGGCAGCCGCGGGACCAGGTTGCCTCGCCGGGAAAGGGCTTCGACACACCGGACCGTGGACGCGACCGTCGTCCACTTCGAGTGGCAGGCAGAGCGCCCGCCCTACAACTCCCAACTCCTAACTCCTAACCCCCCATCAGCGCTCACGCAGCTGCCACTGCTCGTTGAAAAAATCGGACGCGAGAATCTCTCCCGGCGCGCTGCCGTCGGGCGCGCGCTCCAGACCGATCACCGCCCAGTCGGGCAGCTTCGGATTCTGCAGCGAATTGGTGCGGTCGTGGTCCTCGCGAAAGGTCAGGCCGCTGTTGAGCACCACGTATTTTCCGGGATTTTTCGGATTCGGATAAATCATCGCCGGCAGCGCCCGGGCGGAGTCGAACTGCCGGTCGCCGATCTGAAGTTGCTCCGCCGTCCAGCGCAGAGGCAGGTCCGAAATCATTCCGGCCAGCAACGAGTTCGAACCGGGGTCACCCCAAACCACGAGGTTGAACCGCTCGATATCGTCTGCCGTCACATCACTGTCGTTTTTCACCCGAACGTCTCCACGCATCAGTGCCTTCCAGCGTTCGATAAAATGCTGCGACTCAAACTCCGCCCGGCGCTGCACCGCCGGGTGCATCGACTTGCCGGTCGGCAGCACCACCAGAAACGGCGCCATGAAGGCATCATCGATCGGGCCCTGCAGTCCGGGCCGTTTGCGCAGATTGGAGCCGGCCACCGGACCACCCGCCTGCCAGGCGCCTTCGATTTTGGTCAGCGCCTGCTGCTCACCGCCGAGGGTGATCTCGACGTCATCGATAAAAATTTTCGCGCCCTCCGGCAGGTCCCGGTCGATGCGCAGGCTGCGCACATTTTCGGTAGTCACTTTCACCAAGCCGTCATCGATCAGCTGCGCGTCGACCCGACTGTCCTGCCAGTGCTTCTCCAGCCCGGTCACACTCAGCCAGTGCATCCGCGGATAACGCAAGGTCTGCGTCTGCAGCGACACTTTGGCCGGCTGAGTTTCGCGTCCGCTGTGCATCGCTTCGAGCAGGAAGGCCTGCACTTCTTTGGCTACCTCCGGATGGTACTTGTGGCCCATGCCCGGACCGATCAGGTGCGGCAATTCGTGGCCTTCTCCGGCAAACGCCTCCGCCATCAGGTCCGCCGCCTGCTTCTGTTTGTCGTCTGCGCCCGAGTAGGCGATGGTCGGCACATTGAGCAGGTTGCGCACGTAGTTCGGCACGTCGTAGAGGCCCCACAGCGTCTGCTCGATTTTCGACGGATACTGCTCCGGCGTCAGTTTGTTGTAGCGCGCCGTTTCGGCAAACCCCGCGCCGGCGTGCACCGCGCAAAACTCATCGGCGTAGTGCGCGCCGATATGCCAGGCACCGGCGCCACCCATCGAAAAACCGGCCAGCACCACCCGGTCGGCGTCGATCTTGTAGTGTTTCTTCACCTCCGCCAGCACTTCAAACACATCGATCTCACCGGCGTGCTTCCAACCGACACACTGGCGGCCGAAGGGGTGCACGGTGATGACATTTTCAGCATCAAAGTAACCGCCGAGCGCACTGTTTTTGCCCAGACACCGCTGGATGAAATGCATGTCCGTGCTGGTATCTCCGCGCCCGTGCAGCCAGATCAACAGCGGTGCCGGTTTATCCAGATCGAGCTTTTCCGGAATATGCAGACCGTAGGGCTGAACCGAGTCGTCGATCACCGATCGATAGCCGCGCACCAGCGAACCGCGTTGCCCGGCCCAGGGCGTCTCAGCTTTTTTCAGCTGCGCCAGGCGTTCGAAGGCCAGATCAAGCGTCTTCTCTCCGACCGGAAAATGCTTGTCCGAATAAAACTCACCGTGATCGATCGCGTAGCGCAAAGCCTTGGCAAAAATCTCCACGTCAGCGAACAACTCGTGCCCGCGCAGCGCCCCGGCCTGCCGGTCGAATTCATCCAACCGCTTCTCGAAACCGGCCCGGACTTCCGCCGGAATCTCAATACCCGGCGGCGGCAACTTGCGCTCGATCTCCGGCCACTCCGCCGGCGTCTCCTGCTGAGCAAAAGCGCAGCGTGCCAACGCCAGAGCAAAGCTCAGTCCCGCAATCCAGAACGTTTTCAATATGCCGAGCCCTCGTGAGTGATGGGGTCAACCCAGCCGACGACCTTACCGTTTTCCAACAGCGCCATCCACTCGGTCGGAAACATGCCGAAGATCGTCTCGACATCAAAATTCACCGTGACTGTGTCGTAAGTCCCCTTGTGATTGGCACCGCGAATCTCTTTCTTACCGGTCCAGCGGAACGCGGTCGCCTCCTCCGGCTTGACCGAGCGCAATTCGTTCGCTTCGAGGCTGGCCTTGACCGGCGCAAAGCGCGGATCATTGGCACTGCCGACTTCCCCCGAACCGCCGTCGGCCACCTGGGCAACCTCCTCAGCCGACCGCTCTTTGAGGATCGCGCGGGCTTTCTCGCGTTGCGCCTGAACGTTCTGCGTGGTTTTAACCACAAAATCGTTGTAGCGCTGCTGCACCCGCTCTTTGAAATCGGTTTCATCGACGTTGACCGTGGTGCGCATCGCCCGGTTGGCGAGACTGACAATGGTCAAGGTCGGGTTGTCGAGGCGTGCCGGCTGCACCAGAGTCCCCGGCACCGCGACGCTGGCACCGACTCCCGGAATGGAAAACGCGACCCGGGTTTTTAACGCCACCTCCGTCGGAAATGCATTGGCCGGCACGCGGTTCCAGTTGTCGACAATCTGCATCAACGGCAGGATCGTCGGCAGAGGATACTTTTTCTGGAGAATACGATCGATCTCCGACAGTTCCGCCTTTGCCGGCGTGACCGGCGCCGCCGGCCTGGTTTGCGGCGGGGCGGTCGCCACCGCGGTTTTGCCGCCGCCTTCAGGCTTTGGCTTGGGAGCCGGTTTGTCGACAGCATCCGGCTGGCCGGCGGCGTCTTCGTCCGCGGCGGGCGCTTCCGGCCCCGGCGGAATGATTTTCGCCAACCACGGGTCCAGATACGGCTTCAAATGAGGGTCATAAAAGATCACCCCCGCCGCGATCGAACCGATGATAATAAACAGAACCAGGAATTTTTTCATAGCCGCAGAAATCTCGACCGCATTTAAACCGGAGGCCTGTACGATTGCAAGACCGGTACCGTCGTAACATTCAAAACATACCGGCGCACAGCACGCCGCCACCTCGTCCCTGCGCGGCGGGTTGAGCCCCGACATTCGGGCCTTTTTCGCCTGTCGATACGCGTCGGTCACCGATACCATCAAGCGGTGCCTGCACTGGCCAAATACTCGAACAACGCGGTGACCACACACACTCCAGGCCTACCCGCCAATCTGCCAATCTGCGCTACGATCAATCGCTATCGCTCGAACCTTGGACGGCTCCGGCGTGCTGCCCCCCCCGGTAGTCACCGCCGGCTTGGCAAGCAACCGTGGACGAGCCGACGCGATCCCATTCACCCGTGCCTGCCGCGAATGACAGGCACTTGTTCTGCCGGTTTTTAGGGTGGGCAGGCAGCTCAACGAACCTCGCCCCCGTGCGCCAGCCAGTGCGCACACGCTTCGGGCAATTCCTGCTGCGCAGTTCGCTCGTATTTCGCGATGTCCGCTTCACCGAGCACCTCGCGCCAGCGTCCGTTTTGTCCTTTGTGAATGAACACCTGCGCACCGCCATCCCAGAATGCCCCACCCAGCGGCACACTTGCCGTGGCATTCGCTTTCATGTAGTCGAAGCTGCAATGAAGCAGTATTTCCTGCCAGTGATCTTCATTGATCGGAATATCCAGAAATTCGGCAATCCGGCGAATCTCCCCGGCCATATCCTTCTTCAGGTTGGCGAAGTGCAGCATGTACACATTCGGCAAGTTTCGAATCTCCCACCAGGAGCGAATATTCTCCCAGAAGGGCCACCACGGGTGGCCATCCTGATCCAGCCATTCATGAAAGTATTGCAACACGGATTCGACCGGCTTGCCAATGGGTGGTCCGACCCGCCCCGGAGTATCATTCAGGGCCTGGTACCACAAATCGTTCGCGTTTGAGTGATGATTAAACATGCTCCACACGACATCCCGCCCGTCTCTGCCAATGTAGATATATTTAGCCTTCTCAGAAAACACCAGTGCATCAACCGGCAGGTGGGTTTTCAAAAATCGTCGATGAGTCTGTGCGGCTACCACTGGCAGCTTCTCCTGCTTAGGAGGCACTCGCAAATCCATCCACGGTGACATTTCTGCGACCGCGAGTCCCGCCTCGCCATCGAACAGCAACTGCGCAACGATCTGCTGCACCCAGGTGGTGCCTGACTTCGCGTAGGTGCCGATAATAATGTCGTCGTCACGAAAGACGAAGTCGTTCCAAATCGTCGAATCAAAGTGGTGATTCTGCAATTCCCGGGTCTTTTTCGGCGCAGTTGTCATGACACTGAGAGGGTTGCTGCAGGGTGATATTCAGAGGCTTGGATTCATAAAGTAAGCGCAACACCCCGGGTCTACAATCCGGGAAGTTCG
>CBDULB010000043.1:0-41687 GCA_965367965.1 uncultured bacterium
GCTCTCGGTGTAGGGGTTGCCGGCCATGACTACGGCGACCTTTTTGCCGCGCAGGTCGTAGGTGCGCGGCTGGCCCTTGTAAACTCCTTCGATCTTGCGTTGCGCATCGCACAGCGAGATGAACTTCTGCAGGAACTCGGTGTGACAGTGCTGGATGTCGTCGAGGTAGATCATCACGTTGTCACCCATCTCGAGGGACAGGTTGAGCTTGTGAATTTCTTCCCTGGCGCTGGCGTTGGGGGCCTCGTTGGGATCGAGCGATTTGACGTCGTGGCCGAGGGCGGGGCCGTTGATTTTCATGAAGGTGATGCCGAGCCGGTTGGCGATGTACTCCATCAGGGTGGTCTTGCCGTAGCCGGGCGGGGAGATCAGCAGCAGCATGCCCATGCGGTCGGTGCGGGTGTCGTCGCCGACGGTGCCCATCTGCTTGGCGAGGTTGTCGCCGATGAGCGGCAGGTAGACGCGGTCGATGAGGCGGTTGCGCACGAAGGCGCTCATCACCTTGGGCTTGAACTCCTCGAGACGCATGCTGTCGCGGGTGGTTTCGACGAGGTGGGATTTGAGCTTGGTGTAGGCCTGGTAGTTGGGGACGGCGTGGTGGAGGAAGGTGCGCAGGCGTTTGCTGAAGTCGAGGTAGTCCAAGACGTACTCTCCTTCTTTGATTTTTGGGTGGATGCCGGTCATGCCTTTGATGGTGACCGTGGTTTCAATCGGGTTGATGGCGGTGAGTTGGATGGGGCCCTGGACGAGGTGGACGGCGGCTTCGGAGAGGTAGCGGGCGGATTCGGTTTGGGGTGAGGTCGGGGTTGAGGGAACCTCAGGAGTGAGGTTCTTCCTTGGGGGATCGTCCACTGATGCAGAGTGCAACTCTGCACCATTTTCTTGATCGTCCACCGGGACTGGCGGGACGCCAGTATCACGTTTCTGTCCACTGGTCAGGGTGGCTCCGCGGAGCCAGTCGCGGGTGATTTCGAACTGGGCGACGGGGTCGTTTTCGAGGTCGGCGATGGCGGCCTCGAAGTCGGACTCTTTGCGGCGCATGCTGAGGGTGTGGCGGAACTGCTTGGCCAGTTCGGCGGCCTGGGGGGAGACGGTGAAGGTGTGGCCGTCGACGATCTCTTCGAACAGATATTCGGCGGCGTGCTGGGCATCGGCGGCGGCGAGTCGGGGGCAGGGGATGGCCCACTTTTGCTGGAAGATTTCGATGTGGTGGCGGAGCTCGCCGATGGAGGCGCGCTGCGGATCGTTTTGCTCGCCTTCGGTTTGGAAAATGCCGCGCATGGTGCCGTAGGCGGTGAGCTTGCGCTCGAGGCGGGTTTTGGTTTCTGTGTCGGTCCAGGATTTCCAGAACAGCAGGGCGAGGGCGCGGTCGTCGGGGGCGTAGCGCAGCAGGCCGATGTGGGCGTGCATTTTGGCGAGCGGATCGAGGATGCGCAGGGCTTCCTGATCGTGCACGCCTTTGGTGTATCCTTCGGCGTAGCGCGGGGCCATGAAGCGCTGCACGGCGCTGAGTTTTTCTTCGGCGGGGAAATCTTCGGCCTGCCAGGCTTCGAGATCGGTTTCGAGTTGCGGGTCGTCGCCGCGGACGAGGGCGTGGAGAACTTTCCAAGCGAGAAATTCGGCGCGGTAGACTTTGTTGTTTTCGGAAATGACTTCCTGGTCCCAGACGCTTTCGGTGTTGAGGAAGTCGGGATCGGTGATCGGCTCGAAGAAATTGGTGCCGGCGAGGTGCAGGCACATAAGGCCATCGTGGGGGACGACGGTGAGCTCGAGGTCCTGGGTGTTGACCGAGAACTGGTGCGTGCCGAAGCGGACGATGTCTTTGCCGTCGACGAACAGCTCGGTGCGGTCCTTGAGCTGGCGGACGGCGTCTTCGCGAATGCCTTTCAGCTGGGTCTGCAGGTCGTCGGCCTTGACGCTGTCGCCGAGCTCGGCGAGCTGGGTGATGGTGTCGCGGACTTTTTCGATCATCAGATCGCCGGCCAGGTAGCCGTTGATCTCGTTGATGGTTTCGAGGCTGTCGACGCGGTGGCGGATGCTGGTGAGGATGCGCTCGGCGCTTTTCATCAGCGCGCCGGTGCGCCGGTTGCGGGCTTCGACGAGGCTGAGCTTGCGCGCTTCGAAGGCGTTGTAGATCTCGTCGCGCTTTTCGCCGAGCTGCTCGATGTATTCGTCGAAGTCGGCGAAGCGGCCCTCCAGCTCCTCGAGCTGGATCATCATCTTGCTGAGGTATTCCTCGCACTTGTCGGGCGAGTCGCACAGGTCGAGGTAGTTGATGACCGCCTGGCTGAGCAGCTTCATCTGCGCGCCGAACTGGGCGACGCCTTCGCTGCGGGCGAGCTCGCGGCGGCGGTTTTTGAGCGCGGCGCGGACCTGGTTGAGGGTCGAGTAGATCGTCGAAATGTCGTCGATGATCTGGGTGGTCTGGGTCGAGTCTTCGATCTTCAGGTTGCCGACGATGTCGATGAGCATTTCGAGCTCGGCGCCGGACTGGTTGAGCGCTTCTTCGACTGCGTTGGCTTCGGTGACCTTGGAAAGATCGGGAACCAGCTTCTGCTGATCGCTGACCTGGGCGCGGTAGGGATCGAGGGCGTCGGGCTGGAGCAGGAATTTTACGCAGTTTTCAGAGACCTTGGCGCTGGCATCTTCGACGTCGTCCTCGAGAACCTGCACGGCATCGGTGTCGATGTAGCGCAGGTCGCGCAGGGAAATGATCTCGCCGCGCACGGTGCGCAGTTCGGCGAGGCTGTGCACGAAGCCCATGATGTCGTCCGGGCGGGTGTTGCGCGCCTTGGTGGCAAGCTTCTTCGCGCTTTTCGAAACGCGATGCATTTCGTCGGCGGTCGAGCTGCGCAGGCGCACGACCTTGTCGAACTCGGCGATGGCGGAATCGGCGGCGCCCTTGATTTGCAGCAGCGCGGACTTGAGATCGTAGGTCGCCTGGTCGCCGATCCAGAAGTAGGCGTCGGCGATGTCGCCGGCTTTCTTGGCGAGGTCGATGTAGAGATCGGCGTAGCTGTCGTCCTTGCTGAGCAGCTTGAGCACCTCGTGGCACTCGGCCATGGCGCGGACGATGTCGGCGTTGCCGATCTTGTAGAGCTGCGAATCGGTGCGCTGGTCGGCGCGGAATTCGCCCTCCATGAACGGCGTCTGCCAGACCTGCAGCGTGTGATGTTTCTGCGGTCGGTCGTCGGCGCGAAAGTAGATCAGTTCGCCGTCGGGAAATACCGAGTAGCCGTGGCAGGCGATCGGCGTCTCGACTTTCTGATCGATGATGTTGTACGACATCAGCACGTACTTGCCGGCGTCGCGGTTGTAAAAAATGTAGAGGTGGTCCTCGCCGTTGGGCGAGGGGATGCGCCGTTCGAACACCATGTTGGCGAACTCACCGCCGGAGTCGAAGATCTTGGTTTCGCCGGTCTGCAGGTGGTAGCCGTCGGAAAAAATGATGCCGTGATCGTCGGGCAGCAGCACGCACGAGTTGGCGATCGAATCGATGCGGCGAACGCTTTTGGTTTTCTCGTTGAACACCAGGTGGCGGTAATCCTTTTCCTGGTAGGGCAGAATTTTCAGCAGAATCAGGCTGCCGACGATGGCGTAGAAAATCTCGGCGTCGTCGAGCGTCTGATCGCTGTTGGTGACGTCCTCTTCGTAAATGCCTTCGCCGCTCTCGGTGTTGTCCTCGATCTTGATGGTCAGGTCGCCACCGACGGTTTCGACGAACAGGCGGTCGTCGATCGATACGTGCGGGTGCATGCCTTCGCGGTACATGCCGCGATGCGCGCGGGTCCATTCGAACTCCTGTTGCGGGGGAAACAGGTATTCGTGATCAGAGCGGTTGCCGATGTACTGCAGCTGGCCGTCGTTGAGCAGCCATTTAAAAACCTTGATGTCATCGATGGCCTTGCCGATGCGGAAGGCCATGTAGAGGTGCGGCCCGATGACCAGGAATTTTACGAAGCGGGTGAGCTTGTAGTACTTGTAAAGGTAGGCGAAGTCTTCGGCGAAGCTGCCCTGGTGGAGCAGATCGAGCGGCTGCGGGTGAAGAGTGTGGTCGTCGGGGTGGTATTCGTAGACGGAGAGGACGTCGCTCAGTTCGGTGGTCGACTTCAGGCCGATGTGAACGTTGTAGCCGAAGATGAAGCGGTTTTTGCCAATCGCGATCATGTCGCGTGGCTCGCAGTTGTTCCCGGTCGAAATGCGCTCGGTGGCGATCAGTTCGAGGTCGACGGCGCCGAACACTTCCTGGCGTTCGTCGTTGAGCTTGGCGAGGCGGCCGCGCAGGTCCTTGGCGTGCGACTCGAGGCGCGCGCGGATGATTTCGTAGGCGCCGCCTTCGAGGCCGCCGGTGTAGGAGGCGGCGGGCGCGTCTTCGAGCGTGGCGGGCGCGTGTGGGTCTTCGGGCATGGTGTTTGGCGCGCGGCGTTGCGGTTAGCTTTTCGCGATTAGCGATTAGCGGTTAGTTTTTCGTCCAGAGGGTAGCGGGTTGAGTCTCGTCCACGGGGACCGGCGGGACGCCGGTATCACGTTTTCGTCCAGAGGGAAGGGGGGGCGGGAGTCGCTCGACGTTCGCGGACAAGCGGGCCGCTTGTCCCTACCGGGAGTGGTCTGGGTAATTCGGTAGGGACGATCCGGCCCGGTCGTCCGTTGAGCGTTGCGTGGGTTGTCTGGGTGAAAGATGATCATCGGTGATTCTGCGTTCGTCGCCAGGGAGCTGATAGCTAAACGCCGCGACCATCGGGAGCGAAGAGATCGCCGGTCCAACGGCTGCCAGCTCGAAGGCTGACAGCCGGGGATCGTGCGAAGTGAGCTTCCCCCCGAAAACTCACTTTGCAGTCAGTCGTTTCAGCGCCTTGCCTGCGTTCTCGCCGGCGAAGCCGAAGCGTTCGGCGGCGTTGAGCAGGCTGGTCATGCTGGTTCTGGTTTTTTCGTCCTTGGCCTCACCGACCAGTCTACCGAGCAGGGCGGAGATGGACAGGTTTTTCAGGTCTTCGCTGGAGACACCGAACTGATCGATCCAGCCGGCGATCTGCGATTTGAAATACTCGGGGTCGCCGTTGAAGAAGGTCTCCTTGACGTCGCTGAGCGTTTCGCTGCTGTGGACCATGCGGTCGACAGCTTTGCCGGCGGTGGCCGCCTGGGTGATCTTCTCGAAGAAGTTGGTGTCGCCTCCGATGATGTCGATGTTGGAGCTCTTCAGCGCCTCGGCAACGATCTCGGAGTGTTTGCCGGCGATGTCGGCCTGGACGCGGATCTCGGCCAGTTCGACGGCTTGTTCCTTGTTGAGTTCGAGTTTGAACTCTTCGTGTTCGCGTCCGACTTCGTCGAACTTCTTCATCGCATCGGCCTTGGCATTGATACCGTCGGCTTCGGCGGTGGCTTTGGCGCGAACGACGTCGGCCTGACCGAGTCCGGCGGCTGCGGTCTCGGCGGTGACACCGGCGGCGAGAGTCTTCTTGGCGGCAGAGATTTTCTCTGACGACGTCTGCTCGGCTTCGGCGGCGATGACGACCTCTTCGGCGTGCAGCTCGGCGGCCTGGCGATTGGCTTCGGCCATTTTGACCACTTCGTAGAGTTCCTGGTCGGCCTTGATCTGTGCGGCTTCGCGGCCGGCTTCGGCTTCTTTGATCTTGATGATCAGTTGTTCCTCGGCGGCTTTTTCAGCGAGCGTCACCGCGACGCTCTTCTCGCGCTCGGCACCGGCGAAAGCTTCGGTATCGAGAATCTTCTGTTGTTCCTCGACCACAGTTTTTTCGACCATGACGCGTTCTTTGATGACGTCCTGAATTTCCTTTTTCTCGACCTCGACGGCCTTCTCTTTCTCGATGTCTTTGAGCGTGGTGACGCGCTCGCGGTCGATGGCTTCGAGTTCGCGGTCGCGTTTGACGCGCTCCTGTTCGACGCCATCGGTGCGCTCCTTGTTGCGCTCGGCGACGATCACTTCGCGATCTTTGTTCTGAGTCGCAATCTGCACCTCCTCTTCGGTGGCGATGCGGGCGCGCTCGGACTTGAGCAGTTCCTCCTGGCGGATCTTCTCGGTCTCGGCGGTTTCGCGGGCCTGCACGCTTTCGACTTCGCGCTTCTGCTTGGCCTCGGTCTCGGCGAGCTGGCGCTCCAGCTCGAGAATCGCTTCGCGGGCTTCGACGTCCTGCTGCTTGATGACCTTTTCTTTGTCGCGCTGGATGTTGTTGGCCAGCTTCGCCTGGGTGGCGGTCAGTTCGGTGATCTTTTTGATACCCTCGGAGTCGAGGATGTTGTCCGGGTCCATCGACTCGAGCGGGGTCTGCTCGAGGTAGTCAATGGCCGCGTCTTCCAGCGAGAAACCATTCAGATCGGTGCCGATCAGTTTGATGATTTCATCGCGAAAGGTGTCGCGCTCTTCGTAAAGTTCGATGAAGTCGAAACGCTTACCGATGGTCTTCAGGGCCTCGGAGAATTTCGCATCGAACAGGGCTTCGATTTCGGCCAGTGACGAGGCGCGTTCGCAGCCGATGGCGTTGGCGACGCGAATCACATCTTCGACGGTAGGATTGACCCGCACGAAAAAGGCGACCTTGATGTCGGCGCGCATGTTGTCTTTGCAGATCAAGCCGTTGCTGCCGGTGCGGTCGACCTCGATGCGTTTCACCGACAGGTCCATTTCCTCGACCCGGTGAATGACCGGGTAGACGGCGATGCCATCGAAGGCGACTTTGGTCTCGCCGAGACCGGTGCGCACCAGTGCGGTGCCTTTTTTGACCTTGCGAAAGAAGGCGGCGAACAGGGCGAGCAGTGCCAGGACGAGCACCAGCAGGCCACCCAGGCCCATGGCGAGCAAGGCGACCCCTGACGGGATGTCCGCGAGTAGTAGTGTATTCATATCAGGCATGGTTTTCAGGTTGATTGGTTGGAGGTTTCATTGGAAATGGGGCGCGCGATGTGCAGGTCGCGCGTGTCGTCTTTGGCGACGATGAGGACTTCGGTGCCGCGCGGCACCGGGTCGCAGCCTTCGGAAAGACGGGCATTGATAAGCAGCGACGCACCCTTTTCGATGACTTCGATCTGGCCGTAATCTGCGGTCAGCTGCGCGGAGCGAACCGTGCCGCTCTGGCCGGTTAAGGGTTTGTGCACCTCGTTGTTGCGCATCATTTTCATCAATGGGCGCAGCGGCCGGATCGTCAGTTTGGTGAGAACGAAGGCGCTGACGGCAACGCCGACCAGCAGCAGGTTGGCGCGGGAAGTCGACTCGGCATCATTGAGGTAAAGATTGGCCGCGATGTTGCCGCACCACAGGAAAAGCACGAATACGGACATTACGAAGGTGAACGGCGCGTCGCCGACACCGAGGAATTGCATCACTGCGTGAAAGGCATTTCCGGAGCTGCTGTCGGCGTCGCCGTGCATATCGCCATCGCCGGCGTCCGCCACATCTCCCGTGTCGCCGAGGTCACCGTCGTGACCGCCGCCGATGTCGTGACCGTCGGCGCCGTCTATGCCGTCAAAGCCCATGACGCCATCGATGGTGTCGTGATCGATCAGGCCGAACATGGCGATCACCCAGTAGACAGCGATCAGCCCCAATAGAATCGTCAGCGGCAGATTGAAACCTTTGAGGGCTTCCTGGAAAATTTCAGTCATGGCGTGGAGGGTCCTCAGGGTTCGTCTTCAGTGTGTGGATTCTGCTCCGTTCCGGCAAGGGTGAAGCGATTCGCATTGGTTAACTTTTTTCCGAAGCCTTTCGGGTGTGATGCCTATTTTACGAAGAAAGTCACTTTCGCCCATTACAATGCGGCGAAAGGATTGTAACGCCGTCGGCGTGTGACTCGTTCTTTGTGCTCAGTTCTTTGCTGGATCGTCCACCGTTCAGCTCATGAGGTGGAAATGCCTCGCTGCTTTTTCGTGGCTTGTTTTCCCTCAAGGCCTACGCCAGACTGCGGACCATGGAATCGCATGAGGTCATCAAAGAAGCCTTCGAAAAAACCAGTCCCAAGCTGGTCGCTTCGGAAATGGGCTTGTCGCTGTCGCTGGTTTATAAATGGGCACAGGCAAATACCGAGACCGGCTCGGGCAGTCGCAATCCTCTCGACCGGGTCGCCAAACTGATCGAATTGACCACAGACACTCATCTGATCGAATGGCTTTGTCAGCAGGCCGGCGGTTACTTTGTTAAGAACCCGCAGAGCAGTTGCGAAAAGGGCTACGAAGTGGTGCCGGCGACGCACGAGATTGTGCAGCAGTTCGCCAGTTTGTTGACGGTGATCTCGCAGGCGGCGGTCGACAATGAAATCACTGACGATGAGTCGGAAGAGATTCGCGACTGCTGGGACGAGTTAAAAGCCTACGCCGAAGGTTTTGTGCGCTGCTGTGAGGAAGGCGACTTTCAGCAGATCAAGCGTGGCCTCGGCGCGCGCAAGTGAGCCGGGGCGCGACGCCGGCGCGCGCTCCTGAATCGCAGGTCTTCGCGGACCGGCAGGGTCTGTTTTTCGGTCTCCTTGCGTTTCGGTGTTCGCTGCGACACAGTAGCGCTTAACGATAATTTTATGGCTGACGACCCCGACATTCCCACCGATTCCCTTTCGCTGCGCCTGGCTGCGGCCAACGGCTTGATCCGCCGCCGGCGCACCATCAAGCCCGACAAGATGAGCGACAAGCCGATCGAGAAGCTGCATCTCGCATCGATCCTGGAAAATGCCAACTGGGCGCCGACGCACGGCAAAACTGAGCCCTGGCGGTTTACGATTTTCACCGAAGACGCCCGCGAAACGCTGGGTGATGCGATGCAGGAAATCTATCTCGACATCACCCCGGGCGATGGCTTTCGCGCTGACAAATACGATAAGCTGGCGCGCAATCCGATGGCGGCACCGGTGATCATTTCGATTGGTATGAAACGCCAGGACAGCGAGAAGATTTCCGAGACCGACGAGCTCGCCGCCGTTGCCTGTGCCGTCCAGAATATGCACCTGACGGCATCGGCGATCGGTCTGGCCGGCTTCTGGTCGTCGCCGCCGGTGTGCGATACGCCGGAGATGTTGAAATTTCTCGAGCTCGATCCCAAGCGCGACCGTTGCCTCGGCCTGTTTTACCTTGGCTGGCCCGCGGATGAAGACGACTGGCCGGAAGGTCAGCGCGGCAATCTGGCGGACAAAGTGGTATGGAGGCACTGACGACAGCGCTCAGCGACGGCACGATCTACACCCTGAAAGTCAGCTGCGTGTGGTTGTTCATCGTCGGTGGCTTCATCGGCACCTTTCTGCCGGTGGTGCCCGGCACGGTGTTCATTTTTCTCGGCTGCCTGGCGCACTACGTTTTCTTCGGCTACGAGGAGAGCGCGATCTCGTGGACGGGCCTGGTCGCCATCGCGTTGCTGCTGATTCTGTCGCTGGTGGTTGACTGGGCGGGCGGTGCGGTCGGCGCCAAATATTATGGAGCCAGCCGATGGGGCATCGTCGGTGCGCTGGTCGGTGGACTGGTCGGTATTTTCTTTCCCTTTCCCGGACTGATCATCGGCCCGCTGATCGGCGCTTTCGCGTTCGAGATGGCCTTCGCCAAAAAGAAAATCAAGCCGGCCGGCAAGTCGACTTGGGGAACATTTCTCGGCAGTGTCGGCGGACTGGTGGCGAAAGTCGTGGTCGCCCTGGCCATGGTCGTCTGGTTCGTTGTCGACCTGATGCTCGGCTAGGCGCTGGCGCGCCGTTCTTTGGGCGTGGTTCTTTGTTCGTTGTTGCTTGCTTGCGCTTCGGGCGCGGAAGCCGTAATCTCCAGACGGAACGGGCCGGAGAAGATCGCTGTTTTCCCTGCATCTTCGGATGTGGGCGAGCTCAGAGGAAAGTCCGGACACCGCAAGGCAGCATCGCCGTGCGAAAGCGCGGGACGCGGAGGGCGCAAGCCACCGTGGACGGATAGTGTCGCAGAAAATAAACTACCCCCGCCACTTCGGTGGCGACGGGAAAAGGTGAAACGGCGAGGTAAAAGCTCACCGCCCCGAGGGTAACCGAGGGGGCACGACAAACCCCGTGCGGTGCAAGACATAACAGAGCAAACGGGCCGCCTGCCCGGCTTCGCAGATTCCTTCGGGAGTCGGCGGAATGTGTTCGGGTAATAGTCGCACTAGATAAATGATCTTCCTGTCAGGCCCCCGGGCCGAAGCAGAACAAAATCCGGCTTATTTCGGCCCGTTCCACCTCTTTACCCGGACCACCGCAGGAAGTTAGCGGTTAGCCGTTAGCCTCTGGTCGTTGTAGGGCGAGTGCTCCGCTCGCTGACGGTGGACGAGTCGAGCTCGATTGAGGCCAATGTACGTGGCCAAGGCAACGGAGGCAGGCGGAGCGCCCGCGCTACAATTTTGCCGGTGGTGAAAGCGAGGTGCCGCTGCGCAGGTTTGTGCAAACCGTCGGGGCTGCAAACGGCTGACGGGGATAAGTATTGCCAGGCTATCTATAGTTGCCTTTCAGAGGCCGGCCCTTTGTTTTCGGGGGATCTGCATCCGCGGTTGCCGGTTTTTCAGCCGTCAAACCCTTCGTCGTCCTCGAGGCAGCTGCCATCGGCGGCTTCGGTGGCGAGGGCGTCGCAACGTTCGTTTTCGCGGTGTCCGGCGTGGCCTTTGATCCATTTCCACTCGATCTCGTGACCGTCGGCGGCGCGCTCCAGGCGCACCCACAGGTCGACGTTTTTGACCGGGCTCTTGTCGCGTTTTTTCCAGCCGCGTTTTTTCCAGCCGTCAAGCCAGCCTTTGGTCATGGTGTCGACCAGGTAGCGTGAGTCGGAAGTGATGGTGACTTTGCAGGGCTCGTGCAGGGCTTCGAGGCCGGCGATGGAGGCGAGCACTTCCATGCGATTGTTGGTGGTGCGCTGGAAGCCGCCGGAGATTTCTTTGCGGAACTTGCCGAAGGTGACCAGGGTGCCGAAGCCGCCGGGTCCGGGATTGCCGCGCGACGAACCGTCGGTGTGAATGTGAACGTGTTTCAAGCTTGGGAGAAAGGAAGTTGGGAGCTGGGAGTTAGCAGTCGTCCTGCGGCGGATGCAAGTTGAGATCGCGGCTTGCCACAATGAATGCCATACGATGAACTGCGCGGGTGAATGACACATCGCAACAGGCCGGAACGGACGGAGTGCTGGAGCCGCCGGTCGGTTTTCGGGCGACGCTGAAATATCTCGGTCCGGGGCTGATCCTGGCGGGTTCGATCGTTGGCTCGGGCGAGTTGATCGCAACCACGCGAACCGGTGCTGAGGCGGGCTACTCGCTGCTGTGGCTGATCATTGTCGGCTGCGTGCTCAAGGTGTTCGCGCAGGTCGAGATTTGCCGACACTGCATCACTCATGGTGAGACCACGCTGACGGCGCTCGACAAGATTCCCAAATGCGGACGGGCAATCTCCGTTTTCTGGCTGGTGACGTTTCTGTTCGGTCTCGGCCAGCTCGGTGGCATTGTCGGCGGTGTCGGACAGGCGCTCGATCTGGTGTTGCCGATTCCGGAAACGCTGATGGGCGGTCGCGGCGATTTCGTGTGGGCATCCGTGGTCACCGTGGTGACCATTTTTCTGCTCACCGTCGGTGGGTTTTCGCTGATCGAGACCATTTGCGTGTGCCTGGTCGGCACCTTCACATTAATCACGGTGGGCAACGTCATGGCGTTGCAGACCTACGGTGAGTGGGCGATTCACTGGAGCGATCTGCGCGAGGGGCTGAGCTTCGGCCTGCCGGAAGCGGTCGGTGAATCGACGCCGCTGCTGACCGCGCTGGCGGCGTTCGGCATCATCGGGGTGGGGGCCTCGGAGCTGGTGGCGTATCCCTACTGGTGCCTGGAGAAGGGCTACGGAAAATTCATCGGTCCACGCGATCAGTCCGATTCCTGGGCGGTTCGCGCGCGCGGCTGGATTCGCGTGCTGCAGGTCGACGCCTGGGGATCGATGGTGGTTTACACGCTCAGCACGGTGGCCTTTTACCTGCTCGGCGCGGCGGTGCTGCATCGACTGTCGGAAGTGCCCGAGGGGCTCGACATGATTCGCACGCTGGCGAATATGTATCAGCCGGTGTTTGGCAAAGCCGGCGAAGCGATCCTGCTGTTCGGCGCGGTGGCGGTGTTGTTTTCGACCTTCTTCGTGTCCAACGCCAACAAGTCGCGACTGATGAGTGACACGCTCGATGTGTTCGGGGTGGTTCAGCTGAAGGGCAACGACCCGCTGCGCCAACGTTGGATCAAATTTTTCTCGGTGTTTTTTCCGCTGCTGTGTTTAACCATCTACTGGTTCATTCCCAAACCGGTTGTTTTGGTGCTTCTGTCAGGATTGATGCAATCGCTGTTACTGCCCGTGGTCGCGTTCGCGGCGCTGTGGTTTCGCTTTCGGCACAGCGACGCGCGGCTGCGTCCGGGGCGGGCCTGGGACGTGATGCTGCTGATGTCGTTTTTGTGCTTCGTGGTGATTGGCGTTTATATCGCCGTCACCAAAGGCGGGGAGCTGTGGGCAAAGCTGAGCGCCGGCTGAGTCGGATGAAATAAATGATGGCGTAGATTTTTAATCATGCCCTCAGGAGACAAGCCGGAGGGTCAATGCGCCGGGGCGGAGTGCAGCTCAGCCCTGCAGTCGATCCGGGCTGCGGCGACCGTAGCGGTGATGCCGTGGGCGAGATCGACCGTCGGTCGCCAGTCGAGCAGATCGCGGGCTTTGGAAATATCGAGCGATTTGCGCAAGGGCTGTTCGCGTTTTGCTCCGTGGAAAATGGGGGCGCGATTTTTGCCATCGAAAGCCCGGCTGACCTGGCGGACGACGTCAGAAATGGCGACTGGATTGGCGCTGCCAAAATTGATTGCCGCGCCGTTGACGTCCGCGCGGTCGAGTTTTTCGCCGGCGGCGAGGTAGGCGCGCGCCATGTCGTCGACCTGTAAAAAATCGAGCTCGGTGGTGCCGTCGTCGCGGTCGCCGAAGTCGTAGGCTTGGCCTTTGATCAGGCGCTGAATGGCGCCGGGGATGAGTCGGCAGAAATGCCGGTCGCCGGGACCGTAGGTGTTCATGAATCGACACGACACGACCTTCAGGCCGTAGGCGTTGGCGTGGCTGTGAATGGCGACTTCGGCGGCGACTTTCGAGGCGGCGTAGGCGTGGTTGATCGGTCCCGGGGGATGGTCTTCGGCGATCGGATCGGTGCAACTGAGGCTGCCGTAGACGGCGCCACTGGAGGCAAAAACCAGGCGTCGGGCGTTGCGCGAGCGGCGCATGGCTTCGAGCACCGACAGGGTTCCCTCGAGATTGATCGACCAGGTTTCGGCAGGATCGATCAGGCTCAGTGGAACCAGTGGCTGGGCGGCGAGGTGAAACACGGTGTCGATGTCTCGTTCTTCGAGCAGGCGCTGGAAGGAGGCCTGATAGCGAATGTCGGCGTCGACAAAGTGACACCGATCGCGGTCGCGGTCGCGATCGTCCGGGCGCTTGCGGTCGACAATGGTGACCCTGGCGCCGCAAGCGATCAGGTGCGTGACCAGATGGCTGCCGCCAAAGCCGCTGCCGCCGGTGACCAGCACCGGACGGCCCTGCCAATGGGAGTTTCGCCGGACGGACATGGCCTAGGCGGCCCCCACGGTAGCGGCCTGTGGTTGCTCGTGATGTTGAACGGCCGTGTGATTGTCGGCGACGCGGTGATAAAACTCGGCGCAATGAAACAGGCCGTCGCCGAAGCTGGTGCGCGGTCGATAGTCGATGGCGGCGCGGAGTTTTTCTGCATTCAGGCGCTGCCGTTTCAGCGAGATGATCTGCTGGCCGGCGGCTTTGTGATCGATGACGCTGTAGCCGCGGGCGCGGATTTCGGCGGCGGCGTTGAGATTGTGCGGCGCGGCGACGAGGGCGGCGGCGCTGACGATTTGCTCCATCGCTTCGCGGGTCGAAAGGTGGGCGCAACCCATGAGGTTGTAAGCTTCGCCGATGCACGCGGGACGGGCGGTCAGTTCGAGAATGATTTCGACGGCGTCGTCGATGTAGAGGTATTCACGATGGTGATCGAGTGAGTCGAGATAGAGCTCGGGACTTTCGCCGCGATAGATGCCGCTGAACGATTTTGGCACCAGCCGGTATTCGGTGTTGAAGTCGTAGGGGCCGATCAGGTTGCACATGCGCAGGATCGTCACCGGCAGACCGAACACTTCGTGGTAGGTGCGGGCGAGAATATCGGCGGCCAGTTTGGAGGCGTCGTAGACTCCGATGGCGCGCAGCGGAGTGACCTCTTCCTGGTAAGCCGGGCCATCGAGTTCGCCGTAAACTTTGTCGGTCGAGGCGTGGAAGATCCCGCGTGGTGTCTGCCCCGAAGTGCGCACCGCTTCGAGCAGGCCGACCACACCCATGGTGTTGGTCTCGATGGTTCGGCCGGGTTCTCTGACGGCCTTTTCAATCACGGCGGCGTGGGCGGCGCAGTTGAAGATGTAGTCGAACGGCGTCTGCTGCAGCAGGGCGGTCATCTGGGCGACGTTGGTGACGTCGCCGGTGACCGTATAAATGCGTTCGCGAATGCCGTAGCCAGGGCAGTTGATCAGCGACGGCCGGCGGGTATCGGTGTCGCGGTCGAGGGCCCAGACTTCGGCGCCGGCTTCGAGCAGGCGCCGGGCCAGATGGGCACCGACAAAGCCGTAGCCGCCGGTGATGAGGATGCGTTGACCGCGATAGATTTCGTCGTTTCCGTTCATGGCAGGTCTAGGATTGCTGGCTGAAGTCGAAAGGGCTGTCCATCGGTGCGATGGCTTCCGGCTCGATCGGGGCGACGACCGGATGGCCCGGTTCGGTCGGCTTCGTGTTGGGAGTTTGCGCTTCGTTCGCAGGCAAGGGCAGGGAAGCGGGTGTTGTCTCGACCTGTGGCGGCTCGGTGCTTGCGGCTTCGCTGTCGCTGTCGGCGTCAGCGAGTTCTTCAGGTGCCGTGGCGGGTTTTTCTTTTGAGCCAAACGTGTTTACCAGTGATCCGATCCAGGCCACAGGGTTGAGGTTGGAAGTGCGGATGTGGACCTGCGCGCTGATGCCGCTGCGCAGGTTGTCGACGTCGCCATCGGGTTCGATTTTCACCAGTACTTCCTCGGGGGTGAGACGCAGGAACGGCGAGTCGGCATCGGTCGCGCTGATGAAGTTGTGGCCGATCGCGACTACCGTGCCGGTGATTGAATCGTCTAGCGCCGGGAATTTGATCGTCGCGCGGTCGCCGTAGGCGATGTTTTCGGCTTCAGCATATTTGAAGCTGGCGATGATCCACACGCGGTCGTCGGTTTCGAGGGTGACGATGGGGTCACCGGCTTGAACCGATGAACCGGGATGATGGTGCACGGCGAACACGCGACCGGCGCGGTGCGCAGCGATGGTACTCTGGTCAACGGTGGTGCGCAGGGTGGTGGCTTCGAGTTGGGTCTGGCCAATCTCGGTGGCGACTTTGGCGGCGTGCAGCTGCAACTCATCGAGCCAGCTGCGGACGACTCCGGCATGATAGTGACGTCCCTGAGCGGCGTTTTCGGTGATCAGTTTCTGCAGTTCGAGTTCGCTGCGTTTTTCTTCAAGGCGTTTGGCGACGCGCAAACGACTGCTCTCGGCTTCGAGAAATTCAAAATTCTTGGCCGAGCCACGGCGCACGCTGCCATTCAGTTCGCTGGCGAGTTTACCGGCGAGTTCGAGTTGAATGTCGAGCTCTTCGATTTCCATGCCGAGCATGGTTTCGTTGCGCCTGGAGATTTCGTGAAGCAGTTCGAGGCGTTGCTTTTCTTCATCGATGGCACGAGCCACCTGATCTGCTTCGAGGCGTTTCAGCTCGAGAATTTCTTCGATGCGTTGCAACTGCATGCCGAGCCCTGCGGCATCGAGGCGGGCGATCACCTGACCGGTTTCGATGTCGGCGGCTTCGTTGACGTCGACTGCGGAGACGACTCCCGGGGTGACCGCGCGCAGATTGATCAAGTTGCCGACGGTGGTGCCCTGCATGCTGGCGGCGGTGGTCAGTTCGCTGATCAGGAAGTAGATCGCGAATATCCCGACAATGAGCGCGGTGACGGTCCACAACGCGGAGTTGCGGCGGGACGGCTTGGGCGCGGCGGCGTGTGCTTCGGGGGTAGGTGCGGCCGAAGCTCCGGTGGGCGGTGCCGCGGCGAAAGGCGGGTCAACCGGTTCAGCGGCATCTTGCCTGCCCGGAGTTCCCTTCTTAAAGCGTTCGGTATCTTCGAATATCGGGTGATGACCTTGTTTCGATTCGTTGGAATCGCTACCTTGGTTTTTGGACGACGATGGATGCATGACGGGTGTTGGAAAAGAGACCGGGGGAGGGGGATTGTTTCGATGCGGCGATAGGGCTTACCTTTTAAGTCAGAATGGTGGCGGTACGACTTTCAGAACCACCAGCAGGAGGATGACAAAGACGGTGGCGCTCGCGGCCATGGTGACCCGCGACTGGATCATGCCGAGCAGGCTGGTGGTGCTGTTGGTGACGGCGCTTTCTTCGCCCTTCGACCAGCTCTGATGACCGAGATGAAACAGGCCGTAAATTTTGATAACCGAGCCGACCGCCTGATCGTAGAGCTGCAGTGGAATCATTACCGGCGACATCTTCAAGGTACCGCCGGACACCACCCAGAGTTGAGCCAGGCGCACCATGATGACCCAGCCGATGTAGACCAGCAGGAGATAGGGATCGACGAAGATGGCCAGCAGCACCGCACCGAGGGGCCCGACCATGCCGGTCCACATCGACAGCCGTTGATCGAGAAAGCACAGCCACATGAACAACGGCATGCCCTGCGGGCCGAGTGCCAGACAGCGGACATTGTTGCGCAGCATGTTGCCGTACCAGCGCGACATCAGTGTTGTGGTCAGTTCGAAGAAGGGCAGGTCGCGATCTTCCATCGCGTAGACCCAGGCATCGGGCGCATACAGCATGCGCCAGCGGTTTTCTAAAACGCAGAACAGGGTGCTCTTGTCGTCGCCGAACAAAAAATCGATGCGGCCGTGGACCGGGTGATCGATGAAGTCGTGCTCGAGCCGCTCGATGAATTCGTCGGAAAAAGCGATGCCGGCGCGCACGAAGGATCCGCGTCCCGTCAGTGTCATGACGCGACGCGACTGCGAATGCGACGACATGTAGAAATGGCGCTTGGCAAACTTCAACGCGAACCATTGGGTGATGATCCAGCGGGGTGTGTGCCGGGGCGCCTCGTTGGTGGTCATCGCGCCGAGCCCGGGATCGAGCCGGAACTGCGGCAGGCAGGTGGTGAAAATGCTGTCACCGAGTTCGCTGTCGCCGTCCATCAGCAGAACGGTTTCGTTGTCGAGGTTTGTCGAGGACAGTTGCTCGCGGTAGTCCCGCAGAAAGCGCAGTGCGTCACCGATAGCCATGCGCTTACCGTCAGCCTGCAGCGTGAAGCGTAGATCGATGTCGTCGTCGCCGTGTTTGTGAACGGCGTCACGGATCAGCTCCGCTTCGCCGCGGCTGGCGACACTGGCGACCACCACCGTTTCGCAATCGACTTTCGCCAGGGCGGCGACGATTGAGCGAAAGCAATTGCGGCTGGTTTCGGGCAGTTCTTTGTAGGAAAGCACGACCACGTACAGTCGCTCCGGAAGTTGCTCAGGAAGCCGGGCACAGAGCCGGCGCAGGCGCGGGTAGGTGATGCCGTTGAACCACCATCCGCGGATCGCATTGCACATGAACCAGCCGTAGCGCCAGAGGCCGAAGGCGCCGATCACGAACACGGCGTGGCGATTCAAGTGCAGCACCCGGGCGGGCACCAGTGCCCAAACCCCTGCCGAGATCAGCAGTGCGATCAGCGTGGTCCGAAGGGCGGGACCGAAAAAGCTGGCAGTCGCAGGTCTTGGACTCATAAGTGAAAAGTCTATTGATTACGATAAGTAAACAATGAAAACAAGAGTTGTTTATGGTTATTTTATTTAACATATCAGAAATGAATTTTATTATTGCAATAATTTTCAGTAATGATATTTTCCCAGTCTCGTCATAATTACTGGAAATGAACACCTCAAACTTCTCTAGCCGTATCGCTGCGGTGCTGGCCCGCGGGTCGCTCGCCGTAGCGATGATTTCACTGGCCAGCTGTGCCCTGCCGCAGCTCGCTGACAACAAGCCCTACGTGGTACCCGACGGTGCTGCGGTGGACACCCTCTACAGCAGTTCGCCCGACCAGGCCGGTCACGGCAAACACACTTACTCCGGCAGTTATGCTGACAGTCGCCACGTGCAGGGCGCCGGCATCGACAGCCATCCGCGCGTCGAAGCGGCGCGCTGGTTTGCCGAAGGCCTGCGCGGTGAAGCCCGTGCGCTTTCCGCCGAACGTTACCCGCGACTCAACTTGCAGGCGGCATCGGGTTACGCTTACACCAACGGCGGGTCGAGCTCCGGCTCGTCGCGCTCGTCGGTGAGCAGCAGTTGTGGCTCGGGCAGCTACGGTGGCAGTTGCGGTAAGAGTACCTGCTCAAAATGCGGTGGTGGATCCACCGCCGGCAGTGGCGGGTCGATGGGCTCCAGCTGGCGCGCCCGTCATGAAGCGCGCCTGGTGCTCAGCCAGCGAGTGTTTGACGGGCGTCGTTTGAAGTACGTCGAAGAAGCCGGTTTGTCGCGTGCCGCCGCCGCCGACCTGACGGCCCACACCGTGGCGCAGACTGTCGCGATCGAATACAGCACGGCGCACATCGATTATCTCCAGGCTCGCGACATCACTTCGCTGGCCGACCGCCTCGTCGACGCGCATCGCAAAATGCTCGCAGTTACCACCGACAAACTCGGTCGCGGTCTGCAGTCACAGGCCGATGTCGATCTGGTGCGCTCGCGCCTCGAACGCAGTCAGTCGCTTTTAAAAACCCAGCAACTGTTGATGAACGACGCCGAAGTGCGTTTCCGCACCATCTCGGGCAAGTCGCCCAACCACGTCGCTGCTCCGCCGCAACCCAGCCGGAATCAGCTGGCTGCGCTCAAGCTCGATCAGAACTGGGAGGTCAAAGCTGCCAACGAAACCTTGCGCTCGCGCCAGTTGGAAAATCAGGCGGCCGATCGACTCAAGTATCCGAATGTCGACATCGAAGTCGGTGCCCGCGCCGGTGATGGCTTTTACGGTGTCGCGTCTGCCGACGAGGAAGTGCAGGCCCTGCTGGTATTCAGCTGGGACATTCTCGACGGTGGCTTTCGCCAGGCCGAAAAATATCGCACCGAGGCCGGTATCCGCGAAGCACAGAGCCTGGTCGAAGCCTCCAAGCTCGACGTGCGTCAGCTCTGGGACCTCGGTCGCGAGCTGCGCGGCAAATCGGGCGAACGCCTGAGCGAGTTGAACGGCTATGTCTCCAACCTCGGCAAAGCCATCGATGCGCTCGAAGCTGACTATGCCTCGAGCAAGCAGCCGGTGCTCAACGTGCTCGACATGCAGGACGAACTGTTCGAAGCCAAAGCTGAGCGGGTGCTGGAAAAATACAACATGCTGCGCGGCGGTTACGCCATGCTCGCCGCTTCCGGCGAACTGGTGAAAACGCTGGAACACTCCGGCGTGCCGACCACTCGTCAGTCGACCGGCACCAGCCTTGCCTCGACCACCAGCTGGTTCAGGAAGGCCGCAACGCACGTGCCGGCCTATGCTACGCAGCCGGCAAAAAGTGTGCCCGGTAAAACCGCAGCTCCCGCTACTCAAAGCGTGCCGCAACCGCGCAACGTTCGTCAGACGGCCCACGCTCAGGCGCCGGCGGTTCGCGATACCCGTCCGTCATCGCAGGTCATCAAACGCATGGCACCGGCCACTCAACAATCGCCGATCAATCGCGATTCGGTGTATCAGCGTCGCAATCCTTACGCCAACCCGCTGGGCGGCTTCTCCGGATTCTGATTTAAAAAGCCCCCGCACTTTGTAGCCGCGTTGCCTGCTACTGAACCATTTCGTCGGTCTGCCTGATCCAGTGGCATACGAGGGCCGACGGATGCTAGAGAAGCCCAAGTAAACGCCGTCCCGGGAAACCGGGGCGGCGTTGTTGGTTACGATGATCGTCAGCTTCCGTTCGTGTTCGCGCAGATCCAAGATGACGTATGGATCAGTACCGCAGGGAGCGGTCTGGATAGTCGGCAGATTTTTCCCAAGGGGGTCAAGGTAGTCGGCACAAAAAGTGGGCTGAAGGCCCACCAGCACAAAGCCCATGGCCTTCAGGCCCGGGTAAGCGTTGCCTGGATTTTACCGCTCTGACGGGGCGGCAGCAGATGGCTCAATTGTCGTTGAGCTAACGTTCGATGGCGAATCTTCAGGCTGCACATTTGCGATCCGATTTTACCCGGCCGTGAACGGCTGGGTGTTGTGCTTTCGGGCTCTCAGCCCGTTAAGCCACTGCCTACCTTGATGCCAATGGTATCTATCCCCGCGATGACCTCTGCCGTGAGGATGCAGATTCATTGCGTGCTGAGAATGTGGATTGAAACTCGCGTCTGCCGGGACGGGTCGCTACGCGTCAGTTTAGACCTGGCTGAACGCTAGCGGCATTACGGAACAGCGCAGGCTTGGCGGTGATCGATAGCATCGCTAAAAAGCGGGTATGAAACTGAACCCCGACGCTGCAGCGTCCGTTTCCGACAGCCGCCGCAACTTTATCAAAAAGGGCAGCGTACTGGCCGCCATCGGCAGTGCATCGGTCGCCGGCATGGTTCACGGAGCACCGGACAACCGCATCAAACTCGGTATGGTCGGTTGCGGCGGTCGAGGTACCGGAGCCGCCAACCAGGCGATGAATGCCGGCGACGACATCGAGCTGGTCGCGATGTGCGACGTCAACGAAAAAGTGCTGCGCGACTCGCGCGAGATTTTGCGCAAGCAGAAGCAAAAGCAGACCACGGTCGGCGACGATCAGCTCTACACCGGCTTCGATGACTACAAGCAGGTCATTGCTGAATGCGACGTCGTCATACTCGCTACATCACCCGGGTTTCGGCCTCAGCATTTTGAAGAAGCCGTGCGTCAGGGCAAACACGTGTTTATGGAAAAACCGGTCGCCAGTGACGTCGACGGTATCAAGCGGGTGCTCGCCGCCGGCAAAGAAGCGCAGGCGAAAAATCTTAAAGTCGGCGTCGGATTGCAGCGTCGTCATCAACCCGGTTATGTCGATTTGGTCAAGCGGATCCAGGACGGCGCCATCGGCGATATTTTAATGCTGCGTGCGCTTTGGAACGGCGGCGCACGACCCGGCCGCGAACGGCTCGAGGGCGAGACTGAACTCGAGTATCAGATCCGCAACTGGTACTACTTCACCTGGCTGTCCGGTGATCACAATGTCGAGCAACACGTTCACAACCTCGATGTGGTCAATTGGATCAAAGGCGATCATCCGGTTGCCGCGCGCGGCATGGGCGGTCGACAGGTGCGCAACAAAAAGGAGAACGGTCAGATTTTTGACCACCATTTCGTCGAGTACGAATACGCCGACGGCACTTTGCTCTACAGCCAGGCACGGCAGATACCCGGCTGTGTGCGCGACATTTCCGAAAGCGCCACCGGCACCCTCGGCAGTGCCAGCCTGAGCCAGCGCGACTTCGCGATTACCGGCAAAAATGCTTACCAGAACCGGCTGCGCAAAGGCGAGGACGGTCACCAGCTCGAGCATTACCCGCTGTTCAAAGCGATTCGTGAAAACCTTCCGCACATGGAAGCGGAACAGGGCGCCACGGCGACCATGACGGCGATCCTTGGCCGCATGAGCAATTATTCCGGCCAGGAGGTGCGCTGGGACGAAGCCATGGCCGACGGTCAGAAACTGGTGCCCGACGGCCTCAAGACCTTCGCCGACACCGCCCCGGTGCAACCCGATGCCGACGGATGGTACCCCGTGGCCACCCCCGGCGTCACCAAACCGTTTGAAATCTGGTACTGAAAAACAAGTCGAGACTTGCATGTCGCGTCACCTGTCGAGATAACAACAAGCTGCCGGGCGCGCGCTGCGCTCAGCGAATGATTTTACTATGAGTGATTTAGAAAAAAATACCGCAGGCGGTAAATGGTACCAAGGCGTCAGTCGCTACGAGTGGCTGGTGCTGATCATCGCATCGGCGGGCTGGATTTTTGATGTCTACGAAGGCCAGATATTTAATCTGACCCGCAACCAGATGTTGCAGGACATTCTCGGCGTCGGTTCCGATCATCCGGATATTGCCAAGTACGGAGAGTGGTTCCTCGGTATTTTTCTGCTCGGGGGAACGATCGGTGGACTCATGTTCGGCTCGCTGGCTGACCGCTTTGGGCGGCGACCGATCATGATGATCACCATCCTGATGTATTCGCTTTTTTCCGGGCTCACCTATTTCGCCCAGACGCTCGAACACGTCATGGTGTTGCGTTTTCTGACGGCCATGGGAATCGGCGGGGAGTGGGCGGTGGCCGCCGCTCTGGTATCGGAGGTTTTTCCAACCAAGGCGCGTGCTCAGGCGTCGGGAATCTTTCACGCATCGAGCGTGGTAGGCACCTGGCTGGCGACGATCGCGGCGATCGCTGTAGGCTCACAGTGGCGTTACGCCTACTTGATCGGTGTCTTGCCCGCACTGTTAATTGTATGGGTTCGCTTCAGTGTCAAAGAGCCGAAGCAATGGCAGGATGCCGAAAAAGCGCGGATCGCCGGTGGTAAGCGGGGCAGCTTCAAGGAACTGCTCACTGTTTCCCCCTGGGCGAAGAATGCCTTCCTGGCGATGGGCCTGGCCGCGGTTGGTTTGGGAACGTTCTGGGCGGTAACCATCGCCGGTCAGGACCTGGCGCGGGAAACGCTGACCAGGGAAGCGGTGAACAACCCGGAACTGACGGCAGAGGTCATCGCCAGCAAATCCAAGTTCGCTTACGGCATCGTACAGACGATCGGGGGCGGCGTCGGACTGTTGAGTTTTGGAATGATCGCGGCGCGCATTGGCCGCAGGAAGACCTTTATTTTTTATCACGTCGCGGCGTTGATCATCGTGCCGATCACCTGTTTCGTTCCACAGAGCTACCAATCGCTGCTCGTTATCCTACCTTTGTTTGGTTTCTGTACTCTGGGAATGCATGCCGGTTACGCGGTCTACTTTCCCGAGTTGTTTCCGAATCGGCTGCGAGCCACCGGCACCAGTTTCGGTTTTAACGGTGGGCGAATTCTGGCGGTGTCAGTGCTGTATTTCTCCGGTTGGCTGAAGTCGCAGGACGGAATGCAACTGACTCATGCGTTGATGTATCTCTCCGCGTTATTTGCGGTCGGTATCGTGCTGGTGCTGTTCATGCCCGAAACCAGGGGCAAGGATCTGCCTGAATAATCTAACCGTAGATGACCCCAACCGACTACGCCCTGGTGGCGTTGGTGCTCGCCGGCGCGGCCTTCGTGCAGTCGGCGAGCGGCTTTGGTTTCGCGCTGGTCGCGGTCGCCGCCCTGCCGCAGATCATCGGCCTGGAGTCGGCGATTTCGCTGATCGCTGCGTTTAATCTATTGGTGTCACTGAGCACCCTCTGGCTGAATCGTGGCGACTTTTCGTGGCCACGAACCTGGCCGCTGGCGGTCGCGATCTGCGCCACGCTGCCGATTGGTTTCTGGTTTTTAAAAAATGCCGATGGAACAATTTTGATCCGCGTCCTGGGGATCATTCTGATCGTCGTCGCAGTGATGGATCTGAGGATGGCAGCGGTAAACTTCTGGCAAACCCGCGTTTTAAAAACGAAGCCGACACGCGGGGCGGCTGCACCGGTGGACGCAATGACTCCCGGGGTTGACGTTCAGACCCTGCCGAAGTGGAGCGTTTGGCCGCTCGGCTTGATCGGTGGCTTACTTGGCGGGGCTTTTAATGTCTCCGGCCCGCCAGCGGTCGCCTATGCCTATTCGCAACCGTGGACCAAGCTGCAGATCGTCGCGGTTTTGCAGACCGTATTTCTCATCGCCGGACTGTTCCGCAACGGCCTGATGGTCGCTGCCGGTGACTACAATGCGCAACTGTTTCGTTGGATCCTGTGCTCCATCCCCGCCGCACTGGTTGCCATCTGGCTCGGCAAAAAGCTGCTCGATCGTTTACCGAAAAACTTGCTCAAGCTGCTCGTATTCACCTTCATCCTGGTGATGGGTCTGAAGTATTTGCTGGTCGGAATGTAGACCGGAACCAGTCGGTCACTTGCGTGGTGCGGTTGTCAGCGGCGTCACCGGATCGCCTTCCGGTACACGTCCGTAAACCTCCGGGAGCTTGCAGGTTTTCAGGCGCGGCAGAACGTGCCTGGCGAACAGTTCGCATTCTTCCTTGTGCGGGTAGCCCGAGAAAATGAACGCCCGGAAGCCGAGACTCATGTAGCGCTGCAGTTTTTCGTAAACCTGATCCGGGTCGCCGACGATCGCCGAGCCGCAACCCGAGCGCGCCCGACCGATGCCCGACCAGACATTGGGCTCGATGTAGTCATCATTGTCAGCAGCCTGCTCACGTAACTCGTCCTGGCGTTTCACCCCGGCCGACTCGGAGTCCTGCGAGCGGTGCTTGAGCTCCTCGCCGCGGCCGGCATCCAACTTCGATGCCAGTTCGCGTGCCGCCTCGCGGGCTTCCTCTTCGGTCTCGCGAACGATCATGTGAATGCGCAAACCGTAGTCGATAACGCGACCGTGTTTTTCCGCCAGCGCCGTCATGTTGCGCATCGTGTCGACCAAGCGGTCCTCGGTCTCCGGCCACATCAAAAATACGTCGCAATGCTCCGCGCAGAGTTCCTGCGCCGCCGGAGAAATGCCGCCGAAGTAAAGCAGCGGACCGCCGTTCTGCTGATAGGTCTTCAACGGATCGGTGCCCAACTCGATGTCGTAGTAGTCGCCATGAAAATCGATTTTGTCTTTGGTCCAGCCATCTTTGAGAATCTGGATGACCTCGCGCGAACGATCGTAACGCGCCTGCGATTCCATCTTCGTTCCCGGCAGATCCGACGAGATGATATTGATCGTCAGCCGTCCCTTCAGGATGTGGTCGAGCGTCGCAATCGCCCGTCCCAGCATCGGCGGATGGATCTCACCCATGCGCACCGCAACCAGCAGTTGCATTTGATCGAGCTGCGGTGCCACCGCTGAGGCAAACTCAAGAGGTTCCTGGCCAACCACAAATCCCGACGGCAGCAGAATGTTCTGATAGCCACACCGATCCGCCGTTTTTACGATATCCGAGCAATGCTCCCAACTGCTGCGCAAATCTTCGTCGAGCACGCCGAGGTGACGGCAGTCCTCATTGCACAAGGCACTGAACCAGGCAATTTCAGCGGCGTCGAGGTCAGCGGAGCGGATGCGAATTCCTTCGGGTAAGTCAGCCATGCGGACACTTTGAACGCGAGACCGTTTTGATTCAATCGGTAATACCGGCCGGATCGATCCGATCCGTTGGCGGAATCGCCGGAGCTGGCATTTTTAAACTGCAAGGTGGCAACGCTGTGAAGCGCCAAAAGTGAGCTTTCGAACCCGGCGAATGGCCAATAAGGCGGCAATAGAGAGCCGGCGGCAGCTTCGCGAGCGGCTCTGCAAACTGTCGGACCCCGGCTGTCGTAGATCGATCAATCTGCTGAAACGCCTGATCGGTTCGCCGGCGTCGACGTGGTTGCGGGCACGTCGCCCGGCCTCCTACGATCTCTCGCGGCCGATCACATCCTTGCGCAGATTGCGCGCCGTGGTCAGCCCGCCCCAATCGGCACCGCGCATCGGCCGGGCACCGGACTGACGTCGCTCGCTGAATTGCTCGCGAAATTGTTCAAAGACACCGTCGACAAACCCGGCGTGCCCAAAAGCTGTGCCATCACAAAAGTAACGAACCCTGGAACGCATCAGCACGTGGACCGGCAGCCGACCTTTTTCATCCGCAATCACTCGCTCGACCGCCTGTGCATCGATGCCTGCCCGCGCGCCCGCGTGGCCACTGCGTGGATCGCCGGTGCGCCTCTCCCCGTGACCGAACAAGTGCATCCGATACGCAGGACCGACTTCGCGCCAACTCGCCGATCGACCGTCCCAGGCTCGTGTCCGGGCATGCATTCGGGAAAGATTCCGCCGCGCCAACCTGCCGCCCGCCACCGCCTCCGCGTAACCGCACCACCGATAATCCTTCGGGTCACTGACGACGCCCGCCCGCACCGGGTTTAACTCAATATAGGCCGCCATGGTCATCAGAGCGTGTTCGTCCGCTTCGACGACGACACTCTTGAAGCGTCCCTCCCATAGCGTGCCCGAGCGATCATTGCGGGCATTGTACCAAAGGGTGAAGCGCGCCTTCAGCTCCTTGCAAAACACCGACAGATCGCCCATCCGCGCCTGATACCGCCTCAGGACTTCAGCCAACCAGATTGGTGACCCCGTCGAGCTCTGCGCATCGGCGACCGCCCGATCCAGTTCATCCACGACCAGCGCCAGTGCGTCGCCCTGATAAAGCTCAGCCAACTTGCTGCGCAGAGAATCAGCAGTCAGCGGCGCAATTGTTTCAGGGTCCGGGACCTCGAGGAGAAGATGAAAGTGATTCGACATCAGGCAATAGGTCAGCACCCGAACCTCCAAAAACGCCTCCAATCGTCGAATCATCGATCGAAACACCTCTTTCTCCACCGGCCCGAACACAAAATTGCGGTCCACCACCCGCGACACCGCATGATAGGCCCCTCCGCGAGGGAGTATAATGCGCTGCTGCTTCCCCATCGTAACCACAGTCTGCCACCCACAACCAACACCGCAAGTAAATATAAGCTGCATATTCTGCAGTTCTTTTACTGAGAGTAGGTGAGTGGTGCCTGTGTCGGTCGGATTGGGAGTCGACGTTAAGGCGGGCCGGGGTTGTTTGGGGCGAGCGGGGGGGGGAGCCGGGAGCCTGCGGCCCGACCCGCAGGCCGCGGGGTGGGATGGCGTTGACGCTAGCGGAAGTTCTGCCACCAGTCGTCGCGGGTCATCGAGGCGAGCATTTCGAGGCAGTGGGGGTAGTTGGCGCGGGCGGCGAGAATTTTGCGGCTTTCGTGGAAGTTGCCGAACTCGACGACGTCGATATCGACGTGGCGGACGCCCCAGTGATTCATTTGTCCTTTGCTGGGGAAGTAGATATCGACGGTGCGCGAACCGACCAGAGCCTTGCCGTAATCATCGACCACGAACAGCCGGTCGACGCCTTTCATGCGGAATTTTGTGCCCAGGGGGAAGCGCGACCAATCGGCGGCTACCGAGTGGTATTCGGGGGTGTAGCGGAGGTCGGTGCCGAGCGCTGTCTTTTTGCCGTATTTGATGTGGTCGGCTTCGGTGTGGGTGTAGGCGGTGGTGCGAATGCTGGTAGTGACGAGGACCGGTTGTTGGCTTGCAGCAGAGGCAGTGCCCGGCGCGGCAGTTTGTCCGAACGCTGACTGAAGGGCGCTCGGCTTGGGGCCGGCCGAAGGCAGATCCGCTCCGGCCTCCGAAGCCGGTGCTGCCGGTTCCGAATTTGTGTTTGTTCCGCCCGTAGCTGCGTCCAGAGGCGAACTCAGCAGAGGTGACTCTGCAGAGCCGGGGCCGGGTGCTACGACACCCAGATGATTAAGCGCGAAGAAACCGCCGCAGAGGATTGCGGCGGCCGCAGCGAGTGTGATAGCGGCATGTTTCAGCTTAGCCATTTTGCGGCGGTTGGTTGCGTTGCCGCAAAGACGCTTATTTTCATCACAAAATCAAGCGCACGAGCGCAGCGCAGAAGTGCTATCTGCCCTGTCATGGCAGCGATACCGGGAGCAACCGGCGCCGTTCCGTCATCGCCACGGTTGCGGAGGAGGATCAATGTGAGTGATCGCAGACGCAGGCGTATTCTTTGTTCGGGCAGTCGGGGCATTCGCTGAGGTTGAGAGCGAATCGAGCGAACACCGGTTCGGCGTCGGCACCGGTTTGAATTTGCACGATCACCGGAAGGTTTTCGCCTGTGGGGAAGGCGCTGTCGGATACCAGCACGTCGCCTTGCTTGGTAAATTTCAGCTCGGCGGGAGCGCTGCGCTCGCCGCCGGTTACGGATATGATTTGATCGCCGATGGACGCCGCCTTGGCATCGTCGGTAAGCGCGGTGATCTGCACTTTGTGATCAGGTAAAAGCAGGAACTCGAGGTGAGGCTCGACCTCGGTGAGAATGCGGCCGCCGTTCGGTCCGGACGCTTTAAGTGCGTGGTCTTGGCCTTCTTCAGCATCGTGTTTATCGCCGTGGTCGTGTCCCTCATGATCGGCATGTTCACCGTGATCGTGTCCCTCATGGTCGTGCCCATCGTGGTCATCGCCGCCGCCGCAGGAGGTGAAAAGCGCCAGGCTGGCGACAGTGGCACAGGTGATGAGGGAGCTGAGAATTTTTTTTGATGTATTCATAGAATTATTGGTTTCGGTTTATGGGTTTTGCAGAGTTAGACAAGTGGAGCAGGGCGAATTGTGAAAGTAATTGAGGAAACAGAGACTGCCTCAGCCGCAGGCAGCGACGTTGAGGTCAACAGCCCGTTGGGCAGCTTTTCGGCAAAAATTAAAGAACACCGCCGGCGTGATTGCCAGTCCAAGCAGGGTTGAACTGAACAGGCCGCCAACGATGACAATGGCCACCGGATTGAGGATTTCCTTGCCCGGCTCATCGGCCGCGAGGATCAGCGGTATCAAAGCGATACCGGCCGACAGGGCGGTCATCAGCACCGGGGCGAGCCGTTCGAGCGTGCCGCGGACAACCATCTCACGACTGAAATTTTCGCCCTCATGGCGCATGAGGTGCAGGTAGTGGGAAATCATCATGATCTGATTGCGCGCGGCAATCCCGGCGATGGCGATGAAGCCGACCAGTGTCGCGATGCTGATATTGTCGAGCGTGAAACGGGTGTAGAGCACCGCTCCGATCAGGGAGACCGGGATGTTGGTCAGTACCAGCAGCACGAAGCTGAAGCTTTGAAAGTAGCTGTAGAGCAGAAAAACGATGACCAGCAAAATGATCGAAGACATGATGATGATGGTTCGCGTCGCGGCTTGCTGCGCCTGATACTCGCCCTCGAAGGAAACTGAGTAACCTTTGGGTAGCGTCAGCTTGGCTGCGACATCGCGCTGCAGCTGTTCGACGACGCGGTTGAGGTCGTTGGTTGTCGGATTGATGGAAACTACGAAGCGGCGCAGCGTGTTTTCACGGAGAATGGTGTTCGGTCCGGTCGCGTTGCGGATTACGGCGACGTAGCTGAGCGGAATGCGCTGGCCGCTCTGGGTATCGATGTAGAGATTTTGCAATCGCTCCGGATTCTCCCGCCACTCGAGGGGGAGTCTGACGACGACATCGTAGACGCGTTGACCTTCATAAACTTCGCTGACCGCTTCACCACCCATCAGCGAAGCAAGCTCGGTATTGAGGTCGCCCGGCGTGACCCCGTAAGCGAGCGCACGCTCCCGATCGACTTCGATGCGCAGTTGCGGGATCGGTGCCTGTTGTTCGGTGCGAGCCTCCTCAAGTCCCGGGATCGCGCGTGCGATGGCGGCAACTTCGGTGCCGAGCCGACGCAGTTCTTCGAGCTCGGGACCGAAAATTTTCACCGCCACCTTTGCGGAGACGCCGCTGAGCATGTGTCCGACCCGGTCAGCCAGTGGGCCGCTCATGGCGCTGAAGGTTCCCGGAATAGTTCCCATGGTGGCACGGATATCCTTGAGCAATTGATCGCGGTCGGCTTCGCCTTCGGGAGTGAATTCGACATCGAATTCGACGGTCGACACCGGCACGACGTGGTCGCCGCGTTCGGCCCGCCCGACCCGGTAGCCGACCGTTTCGACCCCGGGCAGTCGCAGCAAAAGGTCCTGGGCCGTGCGCGACAATTGAGTGGTGGTGCGCAGCGATGTACCGGGGGCGGTGGTCATGGCGATGACCGCGGTCGGTTCCCGGAAGGGTGGCAAAAATGCTCCGCCCATCTTGGTGTAGGTGAAATAGCTGAGCACCAGGAGCGCGCCGGTAATCGCAAAAACGGCGAGCGGCTGAGACAGCGAAAAACGCAACCACGTCGAGCTGAACAGGCCTTTCAAAAACCGTACGATGGCGCCGTCGCCGTGCGCCTGTTTGCCCTTCGGATTCAGTAAAAACGAGCTGAGCACCGGGATCACCGTCAACGAAACCACGAACGAAGCGCCCATGCTGACGATGGTGGCGATGGCGATCGGTGTGAACAGGCGGCCTTCAACACCGCTCAATGCGAGCAGGGGAAGGAAGACCAGAATGATCAAAATTGTCGCGTAGAATATCGATGAGCGAACTTCGGCTGAGGCTTGCGCGATGACTTCGATTCTCGGTTTGGGGGCGGCGAGGGCCGCGTTTTCACGCAGTCGTCGATAGACGTTTTCGACATCGACAATGGCGTCGTCGACGACCATGCCAATGGCCACGGCGAGGCCGCCGAGGGTCATCGAATTGACACTCAAATCGAGCAGGTCAAAAACCAAAATGGTGATCGCCAGCGACAGTGGTATCGCAGTCAGGGTGATGATCGTCACCCGGAAGTTAAACAGGAACAGGAACAGCACGATGGCGACCATGAGGGCTCCGTCGCGCAGGGCTTCACCGAGGTTGCCGATGGCGAGATCGATGAAGTCACGCTGTCGATAGACGGTGATCAGTTGCACGCCTTCCGGCAAAGTTTGCTGTAAATCTTCGATGATGGCTTCGACTTTTTCGGTCAGCGCGATGGTATCGAAGCCGGGCGATTTGCGGACGTTGATGATGACGCCGGGATCACCTTTGAGCTCCTCGGCGTCGGCTTCATCGATGGCGAACCTGTCCAGATTGGTGCCAAGCCCGGCATCGCCGCGTTGCGGCTCGACGTCCCAGACGACGGTGGCGACATCGGACAGGCGAATCGCACGGTCGTTTTCGTGGGTGACCACGGTGTTGCCGATTTCGACGAGGTCGGTGGTCATGGCCAGATTGCGCACCATGATTTCCTGATCCTGCTCGGTGAGGAAGCCACCTGTGGTGTTCTTGACGGCCTTGCTCGCGGCATCGCGGATCTGTTCGAAGGACACGCCGAGGGCGAGCATTCTTTCCGGTTGGGGTTGCACCTGAATTTGCTTCACTCCGCCGCCCATCGACAGCACTTCGGCAATGCCGGGAATCGATTGAAAGCGTTTGCCGATGACCCAGTCGGCAAGTTCCCGAAGCTCACGCGGGTTGGTATTGCCACTCGGGTCGCGTACCCCAACCATCATGATATCGCCCATCAGCGAAGCGACCGGAGTCATGTAAGGGGTGATGCCGGCGGGTAAAAATTCAACGGCACCGGTCAGTCGTTCCTGCACGAACTGGCGGGCCTGATAGATGTCGGTTCCCCAATCGAATTCGACGAATACCAGCGACAGTGAGATGTCGTTGGTGCTGCGCAGACGGCTGACGCCGGTGACGCCCATGAGCGCATTTTCGAGCGGTATGGTGACCAGAGTTTCGACTTCTTCGGGCGCGTAGCCGGGCACTTCGGTGAGGATTGACACCGTCGGCTTGGTTAAGTCGGGCAGTACGTCCACCGGCAGTTCGATGGTCTTCTTCACGCCCAGTACGAGAAGAATCAAGGCCACGGCAAGCACCAGGGCACGCTGTGCGAGGCTGAGACGGATGAGGGTGTTGAGCATGAGCAGCGGGCAGATAGCCGGGGTTCTCTGTTGGCGGGGCTGAGCGTTTTGTCTTTGCTAGGCAGTGACGCTGCCACCTTTACTGCGCCGTTTGTTCCAGAGCTGTTGCAGTGTTATCAGCAGCATCATGGTGATGACGCCCGCGTAAATCTGCAGGTAGAGGTTCATCTTGCCGCCGTCGTGTGAATCGCCGTGGTCGTGACCGGCGTGACTGTCCGCGGAGGCGGCTTTGTCAGCGTCGGTGAGTTCGGACCCGTCTTCAGCATGTTCGTGACCGTGCGCTGCATCGAGGGCTTCCTTGAGCGAAATACCACTGCCACCACCGGCAAAACCCAGAGAATAGGACCCCTGAGTGACGACTTCTTCGCCGGGGAAAAGGCCGCCGATGACTTCGACATAGCGGTCGTTTTGCTCGCCAAGTTGAACGGGAATTTTAACGAATGCATTGGGCAGATCCAGGTGCCTGGTGAAGACGACCCGTTTGGCGGGGTCGCCCTGGATCGCAGTGCGTGGTACGGCGATGACGTCGGAGCGGCTGGCGGTGACGATGGAGAATTCGGCACGCATTCCGGGTTGGAGTTTACTTTCCGGATTGTCGATTTCAAAAATGGCATCGACGGTTCCCGCTTCGCGGTCAGCGGCCACTCGATAGCGGCTTAACTTAACGGTGATGGGTTCACCGCCGATTGCCGGAACATGAATGCGGGCGATGGTGCCGACAGCGACACCGGCGGCTTCTTTTTCCGGGATCTTGGCGATCGCCCACATTTTTGACCGGTCGGAAATGTCGAGCAACTCCGTTTCGGGTTCGATTGGTTCGCCGAGCCGGACGTGGGAATCGATGACCAGGCCGGCTTTGGGGGCACGCAGCGCGATGGTCGGTGGCGGGTTGCCGGGCTGGCGACTTTCGACTTTGACCAGCACCTGATCCTTTTCAACGAGGTCACCCTCGAAGGCATTGACTTCGACCGCCCGGCCGGAGATGCGCGATGACAGTACCGATCGACTGGCCGGGATGTCTTCGATGCGGCCGATGGCAAACACGGTGGTCTCGAAGTCGCGTTTCTGGACAACGACGGTTTCGATGCGCAGATTTTTCACGCCCTGTTCATCGAGAATGACCGTGTTGGCGGCGATGTCGGCATCGACCGGACCTTCGGCGCAGGGTGATGCTGCCACCAACCCGCCGATACTCAGCAGGACTGTTAAAAGAGTCGTTTTCATAGGGATCGGATCGGAGTGTGCCGGGGATTATTTTTCCGCGTCTGGGCGCGGGCGTTCGATGCCGGGATAGTTGCCGGTGACGAATCGCAGATGGGCTTCGGAGAGGTGGTAGTCCTCGACAAATCCGAGTGAGGCGTTATGCAGTTCGAGCAGCTGCTCCTGGGCCCTTTGCACCTGCAACAGGCTGGCCTGACCCTGTTCGTAGACGGTGCGAAATTCGGCCAGATTTTTCTCGGCCAGTGCGATGACTTCGCCGGAGGCCTGCGCTGCCAATGCGTGCGCGTCGCGAGCGGCATGCAGAGCCGCTTCGTATTCGCTGCGAATGTTGAACTCGCGTGCGGCGCGGGATTTTTCCGCGGCTTCGATATCGATGCGCGCCTGCTCGATGGCATTCTCGTTGCGTTGACGGAGCGGCAGTGGGATCGAAACACCGATGCCGGTAAAGGTGTTGGCTTCAAGGCCCTCGGGTGCGTCCACGGCTTGCTCACGTTCGACGAACACTTTCAGTGAAATGTCTTCCCATCGGCCCGCGTCGGCGAGCAGCGCTTCAGCCTGGGCGACATCGTGTTGGGCGAGCGTGAGCAGGTGGTCGGGGCGTCGGCGAAACAGTTCGGCATTGCTCAATTGCGGTGGCGTCGGCTGGGTGAGGGGCAACTGCAGACCGCGCTTGATACGCACCTCGGTTTTGGGATCGATGCCGAGCAGCCTGGCGAGGTGGAGGGCCTGCTGGCGTTCGGCATTTTTTAAGCTGCCGATGTTCTGCTGCAGCGATCGGTTGGTCAGTTCAACCTGAGTGACGTCGAGCGGTGAGGCTTCGCCTTTTTCGACCAGCGGTCGCATAAAATCGACGATCTCGGTGTTGAGTTGCACCAGCTTTTGACTGACCGAAAGCTTGGCGCGAGACACCATCAGCATGGTGCTGGCCTGATCCACCTGGTAGGCCAGTTGGCGGCGGCGTTCGGCAATTTCGGCTTCGGCGAGCAACACCTGGGCGCGGCGAACGCTGGTCTCATCGCGCAGTCGCGAGGTCAGCGGAAAGCTCTGGCTGAACGCCACTTCGAGGCTGCGTTCGTCGTCGCCGAGGCCGATGGCATCATCGGCCGCCGTGACTTCGAGTTCGGGATTGTCGAGCCGGCCCGACCAGCGGGCTCGGGATTTGGCGCGTGCGATCTCCAGCTCGGCGACCTTCAGATCGGGATTGTTTTTTAGCGCGATGGCGATGGCCTCGGACGGCGCCAGCGAGCGGATAGCGGCTGGTTCAGCGTGCAGCGGGGAGATCAACGAAAGTGGCGATGACGGCAGCTCAGCCCACGCCAAAAGCGCGATGACCGCGATCGCCCGGAAATGCCATCGAGGCAGTGATCGGAGGCCGGGTGAATAATGAAACAACATGAATCGGAAGCGTGAGTGATGTAGCAGACTGAAAGGAAAGACGGTATGGCGGTAAGCCCCTGCGCATGGCGGCAGGCATGGCGCTGCACGGCGAATGGCGGCAGGCCGGGGCGGCGAACAGGGCGAAATACCAATCGCGAAACGACGACGCTTCGCGATAGAGACGTTTCGCACGCAGAAAAATGCGCCGCGAAGTGGACCCCGGGGATCAGACCAGAAAGCGGCACAGCTGTGCCGCCAGGGTGGGCGGAGAACCGCGCCGGGAAGAATCAGACAGCGTGTGAGACTGCGCACCGCCGGTCAGCAGGCTGGCCGACATAGGTGGTACTGTCACGGTTGCCGGAAGCAGGCCAACGAAAGGCGAGGCGATCGGCGCCGGAGAATCCGGTGTTAATGCCGTCAGCTCACGGCCATCTTCTTTGTGGCTGTCATCACAGGGAATCGCCGGAATGTCGCAGTCTGCAGCGGCGTCTGAACATAGCGCCGGATGGGCATGGGCCGAGTCGTGCGACTGCGACAACTGCGCTTGCGAATGGTGGTGGTGCTCAAGTGCCAGACTTGCCCAGACTTTGCACAGGCCGGTGCTGCCGCCGATCAGAAGATAGATCGACAGTGCCATCAAAGTCAGGCATCGGTACAGATTGCGCATCGCGGAGCAAAGTTTCTACCGCGGGATCGGTTGTGTCAAACGAAGTGTGCAGAGCGCTCTCCTGGTGGTAGCGAAACTCAGCGGGAGGGATCAGGCGGCTCGGTTAGCAGCCGCGTTCAGTTCAGAGCTGTTCAAAGCTCTTATCAGTGTAGATATAAGCCGCTTATATTTACTTGCGGTTAAAAGCGGCAAACAAATATCCGCTTCGCAAAACTGTGCCGCTCATCGCGGAATCAAATTCCCCGATAAATCTTCTGCCGGTTTTCCGTTGTCATCTCGGCTTTTTCGATGGTCTTAACCGCGCCGCTCTGTGGTTCGATGAGCTTTAACGAGACAAACTTGGAGTTAGGTGCTCCTGCGGCTTCGAGGACCTCGGCGATGTCCTCGATGATTCGTTTTTGCCAGTGGTCTTTAAATGTCTTTCGCGATGTCTCAATGATCTTGGAACTGGAGATTCCTGCGATGGCAGAGACTTCGTAAAAGGCGCCTTGGTACTGAGCGAGGATCTTTTCATTTTCGATTTGGACGGCTGTAAACGGTGAGATTTTTCTCCATTCATCCGTGGAGCGGATTGGCCAGGCCACGGCCACCAGGATTAAGATCGTCAGGGCTGAGATAACGATTGCGTAGGTCTTCATTGTTTTGTCGTGTCTTCGAGTTAAAAAATGGCCAGGGATTAATCGCCGGTCTTCTCGGCTTCAAGTTTTGAGAGCAGCGCTTCAAGCTCCCGCTTTTGCGGCAGTAGATGCGTGCGAACGCCCCGTTGGTTGATCCAGTAGATGACCCCGAAAACGCTGGCGAAGAACAAGCCGCGACCGCCGGCTTCGAGAGCGCCCTCATCCGCAGTTGCGATGAGAAACAGGATCATTCCGGGGACCAGAGGAAAAAGATACCACCAGGCGACGTTGCGCAGCAGGCGGATCTGATAGTTCACATTGGCGAGCAATTTTTGCAGGTTGCCCTCAATCGACTGCTCGAAGGCACCGTCCCGTGCTTTTTGTCGCTGGCGACCGATGAATAGAAAGGTTCCGACAAAGGCGACGCCAATCGTCATTAGAATGAGCGCCATGCTCATCAATGAAAATGGACTGCCGTCTTCTGCGGCACTGCGAATGGCTCCGCGCAGGAACTGGACAAACAGAATCGCTGCGATGCTGATTTCGAGGTAGTCCCTGAACAGGATACTGCTGCGGAAGCGTTGCGCCTTTTTGAGGACGATACGGTGCAGTGCATCCGCGTCGAAGGTGTACGTAGGGCGCGAGGTTTCTTCGTCCCAGACGACTTTTAGATCTTCAAAATTCATGGTCTGTCGCTTTCCGGGTGAGATCTTTTCTTAGGCGTGAAAGTTTTACCCCGACGTTCTTTTCGGAAATGCCGAGAATGTCGGCGATTTCGCCGTAGCTCTGCCCTTCGAGGTGCAGGACGATCAGCGATCGGTCGATTGGATCTAGCTGTCGGATCTGCTCGTAGATCCATTCGAGTTTTTCGTTGCGTGGCTCAGTGGTTGCCTTCAAAAAGCGTGCGTTCTCCGCCAGATTGCGGTGCTTCTCTCGCTGGCGTTTTTCCTTTTGCCCCCAGCTGATGGCTGTGTTCAAGGCCACCCGGTAGATCCAGGTCGACGCCTTGCAGTCGCCGCGAAAATTCGGAATCGAGTTCCAGATCTGCAGCGAAATCTCCTGAATCAGATCCTCTTGAGCGGCGAGGTTGAGCTCGTTGGCACGGGCAATGCGCAGGATGATTCCCCGATGTTCGCGGTGCCATTCCCGGAAAAGGGAACTCTGAGCGCTTTCTGCCATACCCGATCAGTATGAAGGACCGGGGAAATCCCTACAGAAAAATTGCAGGGGTCGCTGAGTGTCTGCTTAGCCAGGCTTGTCACCCGGGGAGCTATTTGCCCGGAGGTGACCCGTCCACTGCCGGTAAGCGGGGTGCTTGCCCTGCAATGACAGGATTGTCGGCGGCTTACCTTTAATCCTTAAACTGCGCCACCAGATTGGTCACCGTCTCCTTGGCATCGCCGTAGAGCATGTTGGTGTTGGGGCGGAAGAACAGGGTGTTGACCAATCCTGAGAAGCCGGCGCCCTGGCCGCGCTTGAGGGCGTAGACGGTGCGCGCCTGGTGGGCGTTGATAATGGGCATGCCGTAGATCGGGCTGGTCTCGTCCTCGGCAGCGGCGGGATTGACGACGTCGTTGGCGCCGATGACGATGCACACGTCGACGCTGGTCATGATCGGATTGACGTCATCCATCTCCGCGAGTTGCTCGTAGGGCACGTCGGCTTCAGCGAGCAGGACGTTCATGTGGCCGGGCATACGGCCGGCGACGGGGTGAATAGCAAATTTAACTTCGCAGCCATTGGCTTCGAGCACTTCGCCGAGTTCTTTGACGGCGTGCTGGGCCTGGGCGACGGCCATGCCGTAACCGGGGATGATGACCACGCTGGAAGCGGCTTCGAGTACGTAGTAGGCATCCTCGACGGAAGCGGCTTTCATTTCACCTTCGACCTCAGCGCTGGAACCACCACCGGCGGCGGCACCGAATCCACCGAACAGAACGTTGCCGAGCGTGCGGTTCATGGCTTTGCACATGATGATGGTGAGGATCAATCCGCTGGCGCCGACCAGGCAGCCGGCAACGATCAGCACCGTGTTGCCGATGGCGAAACCGGCAGCTGATGCGGCCAGGCCGGAGAAACTGTTGAGCAGGGCGATGACGACCGGCATGTCGCCACCACCGATGGGAATGACGGCGAGCACGCCGAGTAACACGGACAGACCGATGACGGCGTAGAGCGCCCATGCGGCACCGGTTATCGTAAAAGCGACACCGCAGCCGATCAGGCCGAGAAAGACCACTGCGTTGATGGCTTTTTGTCCGCTGAAAACGGTGGCGGATCCGCCCATTTTACCGGCCAGTTTGAGGAAGGCGATCAGGCTGCCGGTAAAGGTCACACCGCCGATCAAAATGGTCAGCACCACGGCGATGGCGGTCGCGGCATCCAGGTTCGGACGGGCGACCACTTCGGCCCAGCCGACCAGCAGCGAGGCGAGGCCGCCGAAGCCGTTGAAAAGTGCCACCAACTCGGGCATGCCGGTCATTTGCACACGCTTGGCGAGCACCGCACCGATGGCGCTGCCGATGATGAGTCCGGCGAGAATCCAGGGCCACTCAAGGCCGCGGGTCAGGAGCACGCCAACCACGACGATGAGCATGCCGAAAGCGGACAGCCGGTTGCCGCGCCGTGCGGTGTCGGCCGAGCCGAGCATTTTGATCCCGAAGATGAACAGGATCGAGGCGGCGATGTAGGCCAGCTTGATGATGGAGTCGAGTTCCATTGAGGGCTAAGGATTAAGGCGAAAGGAGTAAGGCTGAATGATTTAGCAACGAGCAGGCGTTACTTTTTCTTGCTGCGGAACATGCCGAGCATGCGGTCGGTGACCATGTAACCGCCGACGACGTTGATGGTGGCGAGCACGAGCGCGACGAAGCCGAGCACGGTGCCGAAGGTTCCCTCGATAGTGCCGGCGGCCAGAATCGCGCCGACGATGGTGATGCCTGAGATCGCGTTCGAACCGGACATCAACGGGGTGTGCAACTGTGAGGGAACTTTCTGGATCAGCACGTAACCGGTGAAGGCGGCGAGGGTGAAGATGTAGAGGTAGTCGATGAGGTCCATTTTTTTAGGAGCAAGGAGCAAGGAGCTAGGATGCGGTGTCTTTGAAGCGTTCGTGAACGATGGCACCGCCGTGGGTGATAGCGCAGCCTTTGAGGATTTCGTCTTCGAGATCGGTGTTGATGCCTTTGGCTTCTTCGTCCCAGAAGTGTTCGATCATGTTGGCGAAGTTCGCGGCGAGCACCTGGGTGGCGTGGCGGGGAACGCGGCCTTCGTAGAGGGTGTGGCCGATCAGAGTGACGCCGTTTGCGGTGACGATTTCTTCATCGGCGACGACGCCCTCGACGTTGCCGCCACCTTCAGCGGCGAGGTCGATGACCAGGCTGCCGGACTGCATTTGATCGACGACGTCCTTTTTGACGAGCACGGGCGGCTTGCGGCCGAAAACTTTGGCGGTGGTGATGACGACGTCGGACTGGGCGCACACTTTGCCCTGCTCCTGGCGTTGTTTTTCCAACTGCCCGGGGGTGAGCTCTTTGGCGTAGCCCTGGTCGGTGCCGCTGGTGTCGCCGCCGAGATCGATGCGCAGCGCTTTGGCACCGAGTGATTCGGCCTGTTCGAGGGCTTCGGGGCGAACGTCGAACGCGGTGACGCGGGCGCCGAGGCGTTTCGCGGTGGCGATGGCCTGCAGGCCGGCGACGCCGATACCGATGATGAAAAATTTCGCCGGGGAGATGGTGCCGGCGGGGGTCATCATCATCGGGAGAATGCCGCTCATGCGATCGGCGGCGAGAATGACCGAGGCGTAGCCGGCGAGGTTGGCCTGCGAGCTGATGGCGTCCATTTTCTGCGCCAGCGTGGTGCGTGGCACCATCTCGAGGGAGATGGCGGTAACGCCCGCGTCGGCGAAGGCTTTGATCAATTCGGGTTCGTTGAACGGATCGAGAAAGCTGATGTGGACGGCGCCTTTTTTCAGCCCGGAAATGTCGGCGGTTGAGGGCTTGCGGACGCGCAGCACGCAGTCGGCGTCACCGAGCGTGGCATTGCGCTGGCTGTCCTGGATGATGGTCGCGCCGGCGGTCTGGTAGTCGCTGTCGGAGTGGCTGCTGCGAATGCCGATACCGGTTTCAACCTGGACTTCGGCGCCGAGGCCGGCGAGTTTTTTGACGGCGGCCGGGTCGAGCGCGGCGCGCGTTTCGCGGGGATCGGTTTCCTTGAGGGCAAAGAGCTTCATGACGGGCGTTGTCGCGATCGGTCGGGTCGGGAAAGTAAGAAGTGGTGCGATGACTGCCTGCGTTAAAGCAGGCAGCGATCAGGACTCAGCAAAGGTAAAGATGCTAACGTCAGTGTCGACTACAAATTATCTGGCAACGAGCAGAGCGTAGGCGGATTGCGAAGTCGGTCGGGCTGCCAGTTCACCGCGCTCGGGAGCAAGCAGTTCGGCGGTGATGTCTATTTTGATGGGGCCTTTTTCGCCGCGCACCATCACGGTGTAAGTCTTGCCGGGCAGGGCGCGGACGAAGAACGGTGTGGCGCGCGATCCGAACACGGGCAGGTTGTGGCGGTTCTCGGTGATGACGATGCGTTGGTCATTCGTGAAGATGGTGCCGATGCCCTCGCCAACGGCCGCATTGTCGGTTGTGCCTTCCTTCCAGCGGACGACGATGCGACCGCTGATCTCGATGAAGCCGCCGACGATTTCGGGCGTGCATTCCAGCGACAATCCGGTTGGCGCTTCAGTGAAGTCTTCCGGGGTCGCCGGGGCCACCGGAAAGAGATTGCCGTCATCGCCGGTCGATTCGGGCGTCGGTTTCGCGAGGCTGTAGCGGGTTGGGTAGACATCTTCCGTGGCGAGCTCGATGGCGGCGGTCTGGCCGCTGTGGGTGGTGACGGAGGGGGCGGCGAGTTCTTTGGCGCCGTCGCTGAAACGGGTTTGAATTTTGACGGCGCGACCGGTGGGCAGGTCGTCGAGTTGTTCGAGCGCGACAATATCGGCGGCGGTCAGGCGGGCGGCATTGGTTTGGCCGAGTTGGGCGCAGTTGGGGAGGAGTGCGCAGAGGGTCAGGATGGGGAGCAGGCGCATTTGTTTTAAGGATTAAGTGGTTAAGTTTTAAGTTTCCGCCATCGATCGGCTATCGGGCTCGTTCACTTGAGCGGTAAGAGAATTCCAAAATCAGGCGCTTCCTTTGGCACAAAGATGAGATCGTACGTTTCGACAGTCAAAAGTTTGAACTTTTCATCGGCTAGTTGGTGCTCGTCCTCCGATGCTTCTTTGTGAATATTTTTCGCGCAGACGAAGAGGCTGTAGTCGCCTTTTGCCAATGATACGTTGAATGAATCCCCAATGGTGATTTCGCTTTCTGAGGCACTGAAACGAACGCAGGCAACCGACTCGTAGGCCGCCAGGTTTGGGAATTTTTGCGACGTTAAAACCCTCACCCATCGGGCATTAAATTCGTCGGTCGTTGCCACGGCAAGTATTCGGCGTGGTTGATTGGAACCGTCGTCGGCGCCGTATTCCGGGCCTACGAATTTTACATTGGCTACCGTTTCGTAGTCGGCAATAGTCGATGTGTCTTGAATCCAGAAACCGTAGTGTTCTGCATCGATCCTGCCCTCGGCGACCAGCCCTTCGGATGTTAATGTGGGGGATATCCAGGGCGGGGGAGGCATTGGAGACGGAGATCTGTCGCTGCAGGCGGCAAACAACAGGGCGGCTGTGATGAACAGAAAAGTTTTCACAACGGCGATGAGATGCCAGCCAACGCAACGGGCCACTCGCAGACGCTCGCAGCTACCTGGAGACTACGGAGCTTTCCATTTCACCGGGACGTCCTGGGTTTGGTTGAAGCGGTTGGTGTATTTTACGAAACCGTGTTCGACGCCGTACTCGTGGACCATCTTGGTGACTTTGACGTCGAAGGCGCAGTACTCGGCGATCTCCATGATCTTGCCTTCGCGCCACCACTTGATGGCCTGCGTGCCTTCGGCGGTTTTGCCGACTCCGAGCGAGGCGGCGGCGACGGCGTCGAGCTTGGGGCGGTGGCCGATTTCCTCTTCGAGGTCGACCATCAAATCGAGGCTGCGGCAGCTTTCCTTGAGGTCGAGGATGGTGTAGCCCATCAGCACTTCGTAATCGAAGCTGATGTGGTTGAAGCCGACGACCATGTCAGCGCGCTGCAGTTGATCGATCAGGTCGTTGACTTTGTCTTCGCCAAAGATGCGGTAGCGACCTTCGGCGGTGCTGTAGGTGACACCGACGGACATCATCATTTT
>CBDULB010000044.1:0-41062 GCA_965367965.1 uncultured bacterium
CCTGTCCACGTCGGGCCGCAATTGCAGAGCTGGCGGCATCAGTCGCTTCGATGAGACAGGCAGTGAACGCAGGCATCGCCCGCTTCGAGTGGCAAGCGGAGCGCCTGCCCTGCAAAATATCCCACCGTTGCCGCTCCTTTTTTGTCCTCCGCCCGTTTTCCTGACGCCTATTTAAAGAACGGCACAAAGCCTTTCAGAGCATCGCCGCCTTGATCGATGAGACCGCCGACGGTTCCGGTCGGGTCCTTGACGACATCCTTGGCGGTGTCGAGCGCTTTGCCGGGCGCGTCTTCGACGATCGATTCGATGGCCGCACCGATCAGGCGCTGGCTGAGATTTTCCTTCGGCTGACTGAGCGTGCCGACCACCTGGACATCGGTCCATAAGAAGCCGCCTTCGGGTTCGGTGAAAATCTTGCGCTCGGCACCGGGAATAAAGCTGAGCGTGCCGGGAGTAACCCCGAGTCGGAAATTGCCGAGCAGAATGTTCTCGCCTTCGAGCGTCATGTTGCCCTCGAGCCGGGTCAGCCCGTCGGACTCAATGACAATGTCAGTGAGAATCAGCTTGTCGCCGTGACGTTCGAAGTCAGTCGACGCCTCCTGCAACACCAGCGGATTAAATTTCGGCGACTTGGTGTAAGTGGAGATTTTTTTCAGCACCGGCAAATCTTTCAATACTCCGCCGATCAGTTCGAGGGAACCGGATTGGGTCAAGGTGCCACTGCTGCCGAGCGTGCCGTCGACATCGATCTCGCCGATCACCGTGCCGGTGACTTTCTGCTGCCACTCAGGTTCAATTACTTCGCTGATGTCGAGGTTGGACAGATCGAGTTTGAGGTTCAGCTCCGATTCTTCGCCGAAGCTCAGTTCACCGGTAGCGGCGAGATGCGCCTGATCGTGGAACTGCACCTTGGCGCTGTTGACGAACAGCGCGGTGCCAATCCAACGCAGGTCGATCGTCTCGACGCGCATCTGCGGTTGTCCGGGAATGACAAGATCACCGCCACGCCCCTGAATCCGCCAACCGTTGGCACTGCCGATGATCGGCTTACTGGCCGACTCGACGGCGCGCAGGGAAAAATTCTCGTCGCCGGCGGAATTTTTTACCACCAGATTGGTCGCATCGATCCTGATCATGCCGATCTCGGCACGCTGCGGCACCCACTTCTGCAAAAACGGCGGCAGGCTGCGCATTCCGGCTTTGGGATCTGCGTCGAGTTCGTTCTCAGAGCGCTGCGGCAGCCGCTGGTCCGAAAATTCCACGCTGAGTTGATTGAGGGTCACATTCGGCACCTGCCAGGCCTGATCGCGGGCGCCGTCAAAGACACTGCGCACGCCATCAACATCGAGTCTGGCAATCGCCGAATCGCGATAACCCTGCGCGTGGAGACTGCCGATGTAGAGCGAACTGTCCTGCCAGTCGAGTCCATCGATGCTGACCTCGGCCTTAAGTTTCGACTCGGCGGTAGCGAGGATTCTTTTCTCAAAACCATCGCCGTGCAGCCAGTTTTTTACGGCCATCGAGAGCGCAAAAAGAGCGATAAAGAGAACTGCCAACAAGCTGGCGCAGACGATCAGCACCCACTTCAGTCCCGAACCGCCGCCTGACCGGCGCTTGCCGGTCCGCTTCCTGCGGCTGGGTGCAGATTCGGGCTCAGGTATTTTTTCCTCGGCTTTCACTCGTTTTTTTCTGACGGATAGACTATCTGCTTGTTGCAATCGCAGACTGCAGGCAAAAAATTTACCCTGCGTTCTCCGATACAGTCGAACCGTAATTGATGCCGTGCTCGAACTAAAGGACATTTCTTTCACCATTCCCAAGGACGACGACGAGATCGCCTTGATCGATAATGCCAGCCTCAAGGTGCCGGCCGGGCACTTCATGGCGATCGTCGGGCCGTCAGGTTGCGGCAAGTCAACGCTGCTCAAACTGATCGCCGGCATCAACATCGAGACTGAGGGCAATCTCTACTGGAACGGCCAGGACTTATCCGAGGAAGGTGATCTGGAACCTGCCGAGCTCGGCTACGTGCCGCAGTTCAGTATCGCTTACGAACACCTGACCGTGGAGGAGAGCATCGAGAGTGCGATCCGCTTGCGCGTAGTGACACACGGCCGCCAGGCGTTTCACGATCTGGTCGACCGCGTGCTCGACCAGGCGGGCATGGATGCCATCCGCAACCGCCCGGTAAGTGTGCTTTCCGGCGGCCAGCGACGCCGCCTTTCACTGGCGATGGAACTGGTTACCGATCCGATGCTGCTGCTCTGCGATGAGGTCACCAGCGGTCTCGACCCCAAGTCCGAGCAGGAAATCGTCAAGTTACTCTATCAGCTGTCGCGTCGCGACAAACGCATCGTCGTCAACGTCACCCACAGTCTGGCCAGCCTCGACCTTTATGACTCGGTGCTGGTGCTGCACGAAGGGCGCATCGTCTATCACGGCCAGCCGCGGGCGCTGGAACACTATTTCAGTGTCAGCGAAGCGGAGGAGATCTATCCGCGTCTCGCCAAACGTTCCAGCGAGGACTGGCAATCGTCGTGGGCCAAACACCGCGAAGATTACTACGAAGCCGTCGAGTCGGCGTCAAAAGCCCATCACCAGGAGGCCGCTGCACCGGCCCCGCGACCGACCAATCCAACGCCCGACCCGGAGTTCGACGACGAGCAGGATCACGCAGCGGCAGGCGACCACGATGCCGAGCCCGAGATCCCGCAGACGCCCGGCTTTTTGCGCCAGCTTTTTGCGCTGTTGCGGCGGCGTTGCAAAATCTTCATTCGCGATGGCGGGCAGTTGTTTCTGCACGTCGCCATCCTGATCGGCTTTCCGATACTGGTGGTAATCTTTGCCCTCGACGGAATCGAAGCGATCGAAAAACTGCCCGATACCATCGCCGCCAACCCGCTTGAGGAAATGCAGCAGCAGACGCGCATTTTTCGCGAGAACCTGAAAACCGGCGGACTGCTTTCCGGGCTGATCATGTTTCAGGTCATCCTGCTGACGCTGATGGGATCGAACAACGCCGCCCGCGAAATCGCCGGCGAACGGCAGATTTTTGAAAAAGAAAAACTGGGCGGTCTCAATCCTGCCAGCTATCTGACCAGCAAGATCATTTTCCTCGGATTTCTGGTGATCATGCAATCGGTGTGGATGGCGGTCTTTGTGCAGACGATCTGCAAAATGCCGACCGCAAACTTTCCCGCCGTGGTCGGTCTGCTGGTGCTGGTAAACGCAGGCATGACGGCGATCTGCCTGGCCATCTCGGCGCTGTCGCGAACCCCCGAGCAGGCCTCGCTGCTGAGCATCTACCTGGTTGGTTTTCAACTTCCCCTGTCCGGTGCGGTGCTCGCCCTGCCGCCGTTCGCCGAATGGATCGCGCGGCCATTCATCTCCGCCTACTGGGCCTGGTCGGGCGGGGTGTCCGCCCTGCAGCGCTCGCCTTTTAATGCCGTCGACATGGTCTCCGATACCTCATTCTCACCTCTGATCGCGTGTATCATCGTGCTCTGCCTGCACGTCGTGGCAGGCATTGTGTTCGCCTTCATCGGTGCCGCGAAAAGTCGCTGGGAACACTGACTCGCAATATTCATTGAGCCCCGTTCGCAAAACCGCTATGCTGTCCCCCCGGTTGATTGCCGGAACATCGCCAAATTCCCCTTATGCCTAGACGTGCGCGCAAGCGAATCAGTATCGGTCAGATCGTTGGAATCGGAGCCGCCGTGCTCGGCTTCCTGGTCGCTGCATTTCTCATGGTCAAGATCGTTGCCGGCGATCTGCTGTCCGGCGGTTCAAAGAGTTCCGCGACCGAATTTCAGGTCGCCGACTACTCCCAGAACGGACTGAGTCTGCGCGGCAATAAATATCATGTCACCGGCATCGTCGAAGAGCGCCTCAAATGGACGCCCGATCGCGGTCGACTGATCAGCCTCGAAGTTACCGATGCCGGCGATGTCACGCCGGTGCCGGTTCTGGTCCCCGAAGAGTTCAGCCAGGTCAACATCGACCGCGGTGCCCAAATGGGTTTCGTGGTGCGCGTCGACCGGGGCGGCCTGCTGGTCGCTGAAGCCATCGACGACCATTGATTGATTGATTTTTTCTGTCCCGCTTTGCTGATAAAGCCAGCCCCCACCCCGTTCTATCCCACCGTCATCCCCGCTGCTATGAAAGCCTCCAACCCTCGATGCCCCGGCCTGGTCGGCTTGAGTTTAAGTTTGCTCGCGGCAAGTTCGTTGCACGCGCAGGTGTTCACGCCACCGGCACAACAGTCCGGCGGCAATCAAGGTAACAGCGGAGACAACACCACCACGGTCAACACTCAGTCGCAGCAGAGTTCCGGAGATAAACAACTGCTCGGCAACAGCGTGCCGTACTTCGACAACGGCACCGAAACGTTCACCTTCGACGGCAAGAGCTGGAACATTAACAACAATCGCCTGTTCGCCGCACGTTTTGAAAAATACCTGAACACTCCGTCCGCCGACAGCGAAGAGGACGAGGCCTATCGCAAGGTGCTGCGCGATATTCTCGACGCCCTGTCGCCGCACACCGGAGCGAATCTGCCGCGCGCCGTGGCACTGTTGCAGAACGCCTCGCAGTTCGATCAGGACGCCTTCCTGTGCGAATCGCTGGCCAACGCCGTGTATCGGGTCTACCTCGCCAAATCCAGCGTCGCCGACCTGCAGAGGCTCAACATCGAACTCGACAAACAGCGCAAGTCGCTCGACTGGAACTACAAGGTCGGCACTGAGGCCCAGCAGACGCGCGATGACATGCGCGCCCGGAAAAATTCCCGCTCCGGGGTGAAATCCGGCGGTGCTGCCGCAGAAGCCGGCGACATCCAGCGCTACGTGCAGCGCATCGCCGAAGTCGAGGCCGAACGGGTCGCCAATCGCGCCAAGATGGAAGTTTCGGAAATCCAGGCCAAGCTCGAGTTTCAAGCGCTGATGGTACAGTTTTTCATGCAGCGCCGCTTTGAGCACGTCATCATCGCCGCGCGCATCTACACCGAGTTTTTCCAGGACGGCAACGGCGAGCTGGAGTTCAAGGAAGGCAGCGAAGTGGAGAAAAATTTCAGTAAAAGCATCGGCTTCAGCCCGACCGTGACCACGCTCGACGCGCTTTCCAACGAAGCCATTCGCGACGTCAAAGACGGTGTCGAAGCGTTCAAGTTTCTGGTCAGCAAAGACGAGCTCGATTCCGCCACCAAGCGCCTGTCCGAATCGTTCATGCTCGGCGAGTACCTCGAACCGATCCGCACCCTGGAGATGGACTCCAAGCAGAGAGTCCTCGGCTACGCCCGCGACTCGTTTCAACTGCTGTCAGCCATCGAAGTCAAAGACTACACACTGGCGGAAGAGCTGGTCACCCGCATGCGCGAGACTGCCAAAGACTTCGACTTTTCCAAACCCACCGCCGCCATCGAGACAGCGCGACTCAGCGCCAATATGCTGATCCGCACCGCCCGCAACGCCGCGCTCAAAGGCGATGAGGAAACCTACTCGGAGAACATCGCCAAGGCCGCCGAAATCTGGCCGACCAATCCACAACTCAAGGAGCAGTTTGATCTCATCGCCGACCAATCTGACGTCATGCAGGTCGCCAAACGCGAGTTCGATCGACTGCTCAGCACCGAAAGCTACCGCGCCATTTACAATGACAAAGGCCGCTTCATCGCCGCCACACTTGACGACGCTGATCGTCAGGAGTCATTGCAGCAGATTCTCGGCAACATCCAGACCATCGAGATCGCCATGCAACAGGCGGATGCGCTCGCCAAAGGCGGCAATCCCTACGCAGCCTGGGAAACCATCGAACAGGTGTTTCAGCAATTTCCCGACGACAGTCCGCTCGGCACCGTGCGCTCCGACCTGGCCACCGATGTCGCCGAATTTGTCAGCACCCTGAAAACTGCTGAAAATCTCGAAAGTCGCGACCAGACCGGATCAAGCCTCGCCTGGTTTTTGAAATCCCGGAAAATCTATCCGAACAGCCTGTTCGCCCGCGAAGGCATCGAACGGTTGGTCGACAAGATCCTTCCCGATCAGGCTCCGGGTGGCGGCAACAACGCCTCGGCCAGCGACGAAACCGGAGCCGATGTCGACTTTTTTAACGACTCCTCAGCAACGGCCGACCAGTAGTTGCGATACGCCTCATCGCGGTCCCGCCGTGGCCTCATTTCTGCTGTCAAAGAGGCAGGCAGGATCGCCGCCATATCGCGTTGCCAGCCGGGCCTCGTATGCGTTATTCCCGTCGCTTTCCGCCCCCCTCTTTCCACTTTCGCTCATGATCACTCGAACCTTCACCGTAATCGCCGCCGCCCTCTGCCTCGCAGTTTTGCTGCCTTCCTGCACCAGCGTAACCACCGCCAACGGCAGCAGTCGTCTGACTTTTCTCAACAGTGCAGCCGCCAAAGAGGAGGCTAAACGCAAAGCCGAAGCCGAAGCGAAAGCCGCCGAAGAAGCTGAACGGGCCAAAAACCGCGCGCCGTCGGGCCACTACCTGTTCGTCGACCAGGAGCGTCTCGATACCGTGACTCCGGGCGAAACGAAAATCGACATCAACCTCACCAAGCAACGCGCAAAAATCCTCGATGGAGCCGGCAACATCGTCATCGAAACCCAGATCTCGACCGGCACCAGCAATCATCGCACGCCGACCGGCAGTTTCACGATTCTCGAAAAAATCGTCGATAAAAGCTCCAACCGCTACGGCAAGTGGGTCAACGCTTCGACCGGATCAACCATCACTTCAGACGGCGATTCCTACAAGAAGCCGAGCGGTAACGCCAAGTTCGTCGGCACCAAAATGCCCTACTGGATGCGCGTCACCTGGTTCGGAATCGGCATGCACATCGGCTACGTTCCGGATTACGCCGCCAGCCACGGTTGCATCCGCGTGCCCTCGCACATCCAGCCGACCATCTACTCAAAAGTGCGCGTCGGCACTCCGGTGAACATCCACTACTGAGTCTCCCGTAGCTGCGAGCGTCAGCGAGTGGCCCCGTAGGTAGGCCACACTCGCCGCACCCGCCGTGCCGGTAGCTGTCGGCTACAAACTCGCGCGGATCAGGTCTTCGAGTTTGACCATATCGGCGGCAAACTTGCGGATACCTTCGGCGGTTTTCTCGGTCGCCATCGCGTCTTCGTTGAGCAAAAAGCGAAAGCTCTTTTCAGTGACCTCGATCTGTTCGATGTCACTGCCTTTGGCGACTTCCGGATCGAGTTTGCGCTCCACCGTGGCGTCGGACTGCTGCAGCTCTTCCAACAGATCCGGACTGATGGTCAACAGGTCACAGCCCGCCAATTCCAGGATCTGCCCGATGTTGCGGAAGCTCGCACCCATCACCTCGGTGTCGTATCCGAATTTTTTGTAGTACGCGTAAATTTCATTCACCGACTGCACTCCGGGATCATCGGCACCGGTGTATTCCAACCCCGTATCCGCCTTGAACCAGTCATAGATACGACCCACAAACGGCGAAATCAGCTGCGTTCCCGCCTCCGCGCATGCTACCGCCTGCACCAGCGAGAACATCAAGGTCAGGTTGCAGTTGATGCCTTCCTTCTGCAGGATTTCCGCTGCGCGAATGCCTTCCCAGGTCGAGGCAATCTTGATCAACACCCGTTCGCGGGAAATGCCTTCTTTCTCGTAAAGGCCGATCAGCGTGTGCGCCTTGGCGACTGTGCCCTCGACATCGAAGGACAGGCGGGCGTCGGTCTCAGTCGATACCCGGCCGGGCACGATGTTAAGGATTTCTTTACCAAAAAGAATCAAAATGCGGTCGATGATCGACTCGATGAGCGCTTCCTGACTCAGTCCGCCCTCATTGGCTTTCAGCTCATCGATCGCCTGATCTACCAGGTAACGATACTGTTCCTGCTGAGAAACTTTCAAAATCAGCGACGGATTCGTGGTCGCATCCTGCGGCGCGTACTCCTTCATCGCTCCGAAATCCCCCGTATCGGCGACCACGGTAGTGAACTGCTTGAGTTGATCGAGTTGGCTGGCGGTGGCGTCGGTCGTTGCGGTGCTCATGGTGGCAAAGACTAGCACAGCCTTTGCCATCGCTCCAGTTTCGACAGCCGCCCGGCCCCCCGCCACGGCTGACAATTTCGACACATCACTCCAGCGGCCGCACAGTCTGCCGGCAGGGCGATCAGCGAATCGACTGATCGGTAACCACGTAGTCGCGACTGTTGTGGGACACAGTTTTGCCACTCGACGGCATCGAACCGATCACGTAGGCGTCGTTCTGTGCAAACGCCTGACCGTCCTTGACGCTGGCAAAAGCCACCACCGGCTTGCCTTCGGAATTCTTTACCGGCACGGCAAAATCCGTTCCGTACTGCTCGCCGACGCGCGCCTGGGCGGCCTTCTGCCATTGGCTGTCGATTTTGGCGGTCTGCTCCTCGAGGTCCTTCCGGGCCGCGGCGATTCGCTTTTGCTCGTCCGCCTCGGCTTTGGCAAGCGCTCTGGCATCGGCCCTCGCCTTCGCGGCGGCTTTGTCCGCCGCCGCCTTCTGCCTGGCCGCCGCGATCTCGCGCTCGGTCGACTTACGGGCAGTGGATTTCTGGCTCTCGTAGGTTCGGGCGATGGCACGCTTCTCCTGTCTGACGTAGCCGTCGTACTTGTTCTGAACGATAGTTTCAACCTGGGCCCGCTGAGCGCCTGACAGGCGGGCGTATTTTTCCAGACTCGATACGATATAGGCTGCCGAATTGATCTTGCGCTGCAGGTCGCCCATGCTGCCCGGCGAGCGCGTCAGGTTTAAGCCGGCATTGTACAGACCCGGCGCATCGCTGATGATTTCGCTGAAAACCGCAGGATCGGTCACGCAACTGTGGTTGGCCATGGCCAAAAGCGGAACCAGAAGAAGGGCGACAAGGCGGTCTCGTAGTTTCATGCTCAGGCATTGCTAAAAAATTCGCCCCTCCGAGTCAAGCCGAGTATCAAGGTTATTTACGATTTACGCCGTTTGCCACCGTGCCGCCCCGTCGGCCCGGGATGAAAACCGCCTGCCCGCCCGCCCGCCGATCACGACTGAAGCTGCACGGTGTTGGTGCAACGGAAAATGAGGCGGCTCACAGGCGCCGGAATCCCCCGCTGAAGCGACTTTGTGAAAAAATTCACAAATGGGTTGCGAGGGTCGGTCGTCCCCCTCATCTTTCAGGGTCCGAGCTGCCCGATTGGCAGTTCGCCAATTTGCCCCGATTCCGTTGCCATGGCCGATACTCAACAAGCCGTCGTCTCCCCCGACTCCAAGGTCGAGGGCAATGTCATTTTCACCCGCGTCGACACCGCCATCAACTGGATGCGTAAGAACTCGCTGTGGCCGATGCCGATGGGCCTCGCCTGCTGCGCGATCGAGCTGATGGCCACTGGCGCCTCGCGCTTCGACATTTCCCGCTTCGGTGCGGAAGTGATGCGCTTTTCGCCGCGCCAGTCGGACGTGATGATCGTCGCCGGCACGGTGACTTACAAAATGGCGCTCGCCGTGCGACGCATCTGGGATCAGATGCCGGAACCTAAATGGTGCATCGCCATGGGCGCCTGCGCTTCGAGTGGCGGCATGTATCGCAGTTATGCGGTGCTGCAGGGCATCGATCGACTGATTCCGGTCGACGTCTACGTGTCCGGTTGCCCGCCTCGCCCTGAAGCTTTGCTGGAAGGCCTGATGAAGCTGCAGAGCAAAATTGAAGGCGAACATTCCACGCTCGCTCAGCTGAGTAATCCCGGGGAAGACGAGGATGCATCAGCAGCGGTTGAGGCAGCCAAAGCCAACGCTTGAAAAAAGCCCTGAATTTTTACGCCATGAACGCCCAGCAAGCCGCTGAAAAACTCTCCGCCGGTATCGACGGTTCCAAAGTTGTCGAATTTCGCGGTGAGCAAACGCTGATCGTCACCCGCGACACCGCCAAAGAAGTGCTGCGCCGCTGTCGCGACGAGTTCGGGTTCGATTTCCTCACTGACGTCAGCAGTCTCGATCACTTCGGTGACGATCCCCGCTTCGAAATGGTTTACGAGCTCTATTCGATGGAGCGTCACGATCACCTGCGGGTCCGCTTTCCGCTTTCGGAAGAGGAAAAGCCGGACACGGTTTCCGACTTGTGGGCGACCGCCAACTGGCACGAGCGCGAGTGTTACGATATGATGGGCATCGAATTCGAAGGCCATCCCGACATGACCCGCATTCTGATGTGGGAAGGTTATCCGTTCTTTCCGCTGCGCAAAGATTTCCCCCTCGCCGGACGCGAGAGCGACATGCCCGACGTGGCATTCACCAATCCCGCGCCGCTGGCCGGCGGCCCGTTTGTCACCTCGCCTTCGGACGCGAGCACCATTTACCGCGAGCCACGCTCACGGGAGATGGATTAAACGCCGCGCCCACCTTTTTGCCGGGCGCACGCTTCGGTGATCTCACGGTAGAGCACCGCAAGTTCGGGCAAGTCGATTCCGCGCGCATTCGCCTGGCGCAGAGGCTCTCCCCAGATCGCTTCGATTTCGACTTCGCGGCCTTTCTGAAAATCGATCAGACTCGACGGTCGGTAGGCTCCCATCGAACGGGTGTTATCGATCATTCTGTCGGCATAGTCCGCCTCGATCTCGAGCCCCAGCGCGGCTGCCCCGTCGATGATTTCACGCATCAGTCGGCGGCTGCGGGCGATCAGACCGGCATCGGCGAGAATCTTTGCCACGTCGATGCCCCCGGCGGCAATCGCCAGGCCATTGAAGGGCACGTTCCAGACCAGTTTGCGCCAGCGGGCCTCAGTCAGATTGTCTTCCAGAGAACACGGCACGCCACAACCTAACAGTGCTTCATGAAGCGCCCGGGTCCGATCGCGCGGACCACCGATGAACTCACCGAGCGATACCAACCCATGACCGATATGGCGAATTTCGCCGGGAGCGACGCGATTCAGACAGACAAAACAAAGCCCACCCATGACTCGCCCGGCGCCGAATCTTGCGCCGAGGTATGCTTCGTTGCCGAGGCCATTCTGCAAGGTCAGCAGCGCCGTCTGCTCGTGGAGCAAAGGCGGCAACAGGGTTTCGAGCGCGTCGTTGTTGGTCGATTTCAAAGCGATGATGACCAGATCAACCGCGCCGATGGCTTCACTCGAGCCGTGACAATTCACCGCTGGCAAATGCAGATCGCCCGCCTCCGCGCTGTGGATTTTTAACCCGTTCGCCCGCACCGTCTCCAGATCGGAGCGCATCAGGAAATGCACCTCGTTGCCGTGCTCCGCCAGTCTGGCGCCGTAATAGCCACCGACCGCTCCCGCTCCGACCACGGCGATGCGCGGCGCGAAGGGCTGCCATACCGATGACCGCAGTCGACGCTCCGAGTCAGCCGACATCGCTTCAGCGCCGGCGGAACTTACTCAACCAACCGCGCAAGCCTGTCTCCCGCTGCTGCGGTTCTGCGGCCGGTGGCGGCGACGCCGCCCGCTCCTGATTGGAGTTCCCCCCATCACCTCCGCCACCACTGCCGCCCGATCCACCACTGTAGATGCCTTTCACCTCAGGGTGATCTTCGTCCGGACTATCGTTGCTGGCGACTTCAAAGCCTTCACTGCGGGCACTGAGTTCAGCGAGCTTGTCATCGGTCAGATACTCGTCAAAAAATTCGCCGATCACCGGTGCGCCTTTTTTGCCACCACTGACGGTTTCACCCGGGCTGCCTTCGTAGAGCACGGCAAACGAAAACACCGGGTGCCTGGCCGGCGCGAAACCGGCGAACCAGGCGACGTTCTGTTCCTGTGTCGGCTTCCACTGACCGGTTCCAGTTTTCCCGCAGATCGAAATTTTCGAATGGCTGGCGGCCTTGCCGGTACCGTTGCCGGCGTTGACCACGTCCTCCATACCTTTTCTAATGATGTCGACGTTGTAGGAGTCGATCAGCAGATTTCGTTCAGTGGTCGACGGGAAAGTCTCGGTCACGCGATTACTGATATCCTGCACCTGCATCACCAGACGCGCCTTCATCAGCCGGTCGCCGGCAGCCACGCCTGCCATGCCGTGCGCCACCTGCAGCGGCGTTGCCATCACCGTGCCCTGACCAATGGAAATATTGGCGAGATCGCCACTGGTCAAACGGTAACCACGCTCCTTCATCGACCATTCATTGGTGGGCATAAATCCCGGCTCTTCAGCGGCGAGAGGAATGCCCGTCTTTTGACCATAACCGAGCATCTGCGTCATCGACTCGATCGGAGCCGAGCCGGTTTCGATTCCCGCCTGATAAAACCAGGTATTACAGGATCGAGTGATCGCGCCGACAACGTTCATGTAGCCCTCACCGTTCTTGTTCCAGTTGCGCATCTGGGTATCGCCGATCCAATAGCTACTGGGGCAACTGTAGACTGTGTCCATGCTCACCGTTCCCGACTCCAGGGCTGCCAAGGCAACCGGCACTTTAAACGTCGAAGCCGGTGGATAGGCGGCGCGAAACGACCGCGCGTAAAGCGGCTTGGCGGGGTCATTGCTCAATTCGCCGTAGCGCTCATGAGAAATCGCCGGAATGAAATCATTGGGGTCGTACTGCGGATTGGACGCCATGCCCAGGATATCTCCGGTCTCAACCTCCATGATCACCATGGCACCGCGCCGCACATTTTCGCGCAGCAGCCGCTCACACAGCTTCTGGATTTCGAAATCAATGGTGGTGACCACATTCTGACCGGGCACCGGCCGGACGATCATCTCCTCGGTCAGCTTGGTGCCACTCGAATCAAACAGCACGTTGATTTTACCGGGCTTACCGGTCAGTTGCTCATCGAACGACGCCTCAAGGCCCGCGACCCCGACTCCGGCACCCCACAGTTCCTCGCCACTGTCGATCTCGCCGGTGCGGCGCGGTGGACGATTACCGACATACCCGATGATGTGTGCGGCGAAGGCCTTGTGCGGGTAAGTGCGCATGTAGACCGGTTGTAGAAACAGGCCTTTGGCCAGATGGGGGCGCAGCAGATCGGCCTGCTCATCGCTGAGCGCATTGGAAAACACCAGTGGCAGCCAGCGGCGATTGCGGAAATGGGAAAGAATCACCTCATCGTCCAACACCCAGTCGGAAATGGCGTAACGATTGGCTTCGGCGATTCGCTGATGAGCATAGACGAGAATTTCGGCATCGCTCGCCTCCTTCAGCGTAGGAAAATTAATCGCCGCATAATAAACCACCTTGGTCTGCGCCAGCGGCACGCCGTTGCGATCGAGAATCATGCCGCGCGGCGCCGGCACGGTAAGCACAAACGTCCGCGCGTCGGGCTGATTCTCGAGCGTCGAACCGAGAATCTCGTTGGCCTTCAGATTCGGCTTAAAATTAAAACTGCGCGGTTTGCTCGCCGCGGCTGGCTCCTCGTCAACCTTCGCTTCCCCGTCCGCCGGCTCACTGCTCGCTAAATTTTCCCCGGCAGACTCGCCCGGCCCGTCTGCTTGATCTTCCCGCGGCACCGCCACCGGATCGTCACTTAAGATCACCGGAGCCTCCGCTGCCAACGGCTTGACCGGCCGCTGAATCCGGATCGGTGCAGTAGAGCCATCGGAGCTGACCTCGCCAGTCACGGCACTCTGAGCCAAAACGGCTCCCGAAGGCACCACGGCGAACATCGTCATCAGCAATGCGCTGGACGCGGCCATGGCGACAAGTCTGCAGGCGCGGCATTCTCCGCCAGCATTCAAATTTTTCAGAAACATAGGGTCAATCGGGAGTGCAAACATACCATCCGAGGGCCACGCCGGAAACCCCCGATTTGTTGAACATTTAGATACGTGCAGCGATGCGCGATCTTTCAGCGCGATTGAACTTCGGGGTTCATCGGCATGTTTGACCGAGTCAGCGATGGGTTTTGAGAAAATGCACAATTTCCTCAGCGAGACGTTCATTGATGCCGCTGACCTCAGCGAGATCCTCAGGCGTCGCTTTACGCAGCCGGGCCACCGAACCGAACTTCTGCAACAATCGCTGTTTGCGCGCCTGACTGATGCCCGGACAATCGTCGAGGATGCTCTCGTTAACGCGCCGCTTCATCAACAACTGATGGTAACCGTTGGCAAAACGATGCGCCTCGTCGCGGATCCGCTGCATCAGCTTGAGAGCCCCCGTGTCGTGAGGCAGCAGCAGTGGCTCTGGATTTCCCGGTCGGAAAATTTCCTCGCGTTCCTTGGCCAGTCCGACAATCGGCAGATCGTGCAGGCCGAGACGCTGCAGTTCCCGGGTCGCTGAGCTCAGCTGGCCCTTGCCACCATCGACGATGACCAGATCGGGCAGACGCACAAACCGGGCGCGGCGCTTTTTGCCATCCGCGCCAAGTGTGGATTGCTCGGACTCGTCGATCTCCGATTCCAGACGCCGCATCGCTTCAAGCGGACTCTCCTGACTGTCGTCAGCCGTTTCATCCCCGACCCTCTCGCGAGCTTCCAGCAAAATGCGCGAATAACGGCGGCGCACCACCTCAGCCATGCTGGCAAAGTCATCCTGGCCGTCAACGCTGCGAATCCGATAGCGCCGATAGCTCTGATTATCGGACACACCATTTTTGAAACGCACCATCGACGCAACGCAATGGGTGGTCGAAATGTTGGAAATATCGAAGCACTCCATGACCACCGGTGGACGCCCGAGACCAAGCTCTTCGCCGAGTTCGCGCATGTCCGCCTCGGCATCGACATTCGACTTCTGCGGTGCCCCCCGGCCCCGCCTGAATTGCCGCGTCGGTCGCAGGGTGCGTTTCAGATTTTCGATCATGTCACGCAACTCAGCGGCCTTTTCGAAGTCGAGCTTCTCCGCGGCCCGCTGCATGTCCTCCTCGAGCGACCCGACCATGTCCTTCGAGTGACCTTTCAGAAACTCGCAGGCCTGCTCGACCTTGAGCATGTAGTCGTCGCGGGAAATTCGGCCCATGCACGGCGCCGAACAGTTTTTGATAATATCATCGTGGCAGTGCCGATACTCCGATTCGCCCGGATCCATCGGCTGGCAACTGCGTAAGCCGAACTCGCGATTCATCCAGTCGAGCGTGCGCCGCAGCGCCCCCGAGTGCGCAAACGGTCCGAAGTAGCGGGCGCCGTCCTCTTTGCGCAGCCGGGTTGTGGTAAAGCGCGGCCACGGCTCGTCCGGGTGCACCTTGACCAGCAGAAAGCGTTTGTCGTCACGAAAGCTGATGTTGTACTTCGGCCGATAGTCCTTAATCAGCTTGCCTTCGAGCAGCAGCGCTTCCGGCTCGTTGCGCACCGTGTGATAGTCAAAATCCCAGATGCTCTGAATCAACGCCCGCGTTTTGTGCTCGGCCAGCCGCTTCCGCGACGGCGTGAAATAGTTCGCCAGGCGCTTGCGCAGATCGCGCGCCTTACCGACGTAAATGACCCGGTTCAGCCGGTCGCGCATCAGGTAGATGCCCGGCTTGTGCGGAACGTCGTGCAGCTTCTTCTGCAAGTCGGGCTTCTTCTGAGGCGTGGCGGACACGCGACACCATTCACTCAACTGAGCGCAGACTCAAGGATCGTAGTCATCACCACGCGGTGAGCTGCGAATTTGAGCGCGTTGTCCCGGCCCGCTACTGGATACCCGCGTTGATCGCGATGTTGGCGCCGTCCCCGCCGGCACCGATCAGGTGCTCGCCTTCGTTCACAGCTACCGCCTGGGCGGCAGTAACGATGACCGACTCGAGGTAGCGGTTCACGTAAGTCCAGTTACTGACCGGAATCCACAGGATGTCGCCGGCGCGGAGTTCGAAGTCGCGATCGTAACCACGCATGATGCCGTGCAAATTGGCCACCGCGACGCGTGGATGATTGAGCGAACCGCGAATGATAATCGCCTTGGTGACCACCGCGTCAGTCTTGGTGCCGCCGGCCTGAGCCAGCGCCGAGATTGCTGTGATGTCGTCTTTGAAATATAGCGGGCCGGGTTTTTTCACCGCTCCCAGGACATACACCGCACGACTTTGCACCGACGGCAGATAGATGTAGTCGCCCCCCTTGACGTAGACATTCTGACTCATGTCACCGTATTCGACCAGGGAACGAAAATCGATCGGCAGAGGCTTGCCGTCGCGGACCAGAATGGCGCGATCGAGATCGGCGACTTCCTGAGTTTCACCGGAAATTTCACCGGAGAACAGACCGCCGGCTTTGGACAGCGCTTCGAGCAAATTGGTCGGACCGGCCATTGGAAAGGCCCCCGGTGTTTTCACCTGGCCGAGCACCCAGAAGCGCTGACTTTCCGCCTGGAAAAGGTTTACCGTCACCACTGGCGAGCTGTAGTAAGCCGAAAGCTGTTCACCCAGTTCGGCAGAAATTTCTCTGAGTGTCTTACCTGCTGCCTGCACCCCTTCAGCGACGTCGAAGAACAGCATGCCATCCGGCAACACCGTGGTCTTCATGCGCGAGGCCTTCAGCTCAGCGACCTCGATTTCGAGAATGTCGCCCGGACCGACGAGGTAATCGCTGCTGGCCGGACGCAGGTCCGAAGGCGACAGCTTGCGCTGCATCTCGTAGTCAAAAAACTTCGGCCCGGTTGGTCCACCCGCCTCAGCTTCAGTATCCGTGTGCAGCAGAGGGTCGGCATCCTGATCGTAGGGATCGAAGGTATCCGCAGGCGTGGCGCACGACGCCAGGAAAGAGGCGACACTCAAAGCGGCAACAGCGATGACGGAACGGGCAATCATTTTGGAAAAAGGTAGTTAAAAACAGTTATTGCTAGGGAACCACCGTGGCGGCGGCGGCTTCTGCAGCGGCAGCATCGGCGGCCACGGCAGCGGCGGCGGCTTCTACAGCAGCAGCAGCCTCAACAGCCGCCGCTTCTTCAGCGGCAGCAGCCTCCGCAGCGGCAGCCTCGGCGGCGGCAGCATCGGCAGCCGTGGTGCCGTCGGCTTCAGCGCGGTCACCCTCGAAGAAACCTTCGTAGGCTTCGTTGATCGATTCGGTCGCCAACGTTTGCACAAACGAAGTAAAGGCAGCATCGACCGCTTTTTCGAGAACCAGGAACGGACGTTTGTTGACGTAGATGATGTCCTTCGGTTCGATGATGATGTCCTGCTCGACGCCGGCCAGAATCTTGCCGACATTGATCACCCGCGTTTCCGGATCGGTCAGACTGCCACGAATCAGCAGCACGTCGCGCTTCCAGGCTTCGTTGGCAAAACCACCCGACAGTGCGATGGCACCGGTCAGCGTCATGCGCGTCGGCATGCGCAGTTGGCCGGGCGTGTTGACCGCGCCGAGCACGTAGAAACGATTCTTCAGACTCGACGCCACGTAGATGTAATCGTTCGGCTGAAGATAGGCATTCTGAGAAAAGTCCCCCTCGTGAAACAACTTCGCCAGATCCACATCGAGGCGTTTGCCCTGACGCACCACGAACGAATAATTGAGGTCGGCAATTTCGAGCGCCGCACCACCGACCGCACCGATTTCCAAGCCCTTGGCCAGTGCCACCGCTTCGATAATAGTCGTGGGTCGATCCAGCGGATAGACTCCCGGCTCGCGAACGCGACCGAGGATGGAGACCTTCTTACTGGCCAATTTGACCGGCGAAATAATGACCTTCGGATCATTGTGATACTCGGCGAGCACCTTTTCGATATCGTTGCGCAGTTCGCCGACCGTGCGACCCACCGCTTTGACGCCGACCGCCTGCAGGTAACTGACCCGGCCGTCCGGCGAGATAGTAACTTTTTCGCGCAGCAGATCGTTGCGTTTGTAAAAGGAGAAATCGAGCATATCGCCCGGACCCAGCAGATAGCGTTGCTGCCATGAGGGCTTCGAAGTGGGCGTCACACGTGGCGCATTTTCCAGTGCCTTGCGCAGCACCGCCCGCGAGTGACGACCGGCTACCGGTGCTGCCGGCGGGTTCAAGGGCATGCTCGCAGCGGAAGCCACCGGAGTGACTTCGGCATGCGCTGTCGGGCGAATGATCGATACCGGCTCGGGTCGGGCATCCTGCGCACTCGCCGAAAATGACGCCAGTTCAGCCCCGCCGAGAACGACCAACAAACCTGCGAGAACTTTGCAAATAATCGTTTTCATCGTGCGTGAATACCGGGGTCAGCCGGGTATCGGTTTTTAGTAGGATTATTCTCAAGTTGATGAGTGGTCGGCGTATAAACCATGACGCCGCCATCCATGCCCATGTGCAGGCCGTTCCCGTCCTCGCCGCGCTGCGATCCGACGAATGAATCTTCGATTGCCTGAACCATCTGCAAAAGCGGCCCGGCCGGTTGGTCTTCGACTAAAATCGTGTCGTGCACGTCGCCGAGCACCTGTTGATAAATGCGGCTGTTCTTCTCGACTTCACTGCGGCTCGCCGTTTGCGCCGAGGTAACGATGACCACGGCATCGAAGAAGGTGCGGATCTGATTAATCCAGGCCACGGGAGGTGCGCCCCAACGACCGATCACCACCGCTTCCGTCGGCAACTGATTGAGCGCGTCGAGCAGATTTGTCGAGTGGGTTAGAAACGGATGCGCGCAACTCGCCTGAACGGGAGCCATTGGATTGTAGAACGGCAGCGGTTGACCGTGAAACGAGAGCGTCAACGGATCGTAGGAAAAATCCATGTAAACGACCTGACACCCATCCTGTGCCACAGTCTCAACCAACTCTTCCCAGAACGCTTTTTCGCCGGGCACGCTGTCGAGCACCGGAAACAAAAAGCGCCGTTTCACCGCCAGGTCGCTGGCCAGATCGGTCAACCAGAATTCACGCACCACACTGGCACCCCGGTCGTCCTTGCGCGGGTAGCGCAGAGTCGGGTAGATGCCCGTCGCCAACGCCACCTGAACCGGTGTGCGCAAGCGATCGGAACGCAGCTCCTTGAGCATCGAGCGCAGTGCCACCAGGCCCGCGCCGAGCAGCATGCCGGCAAAGCCCGCCAGCGCGACTTTTTTGATTTTTCCGGAACGCTCGACCTCACCGATGGTCGGTCCCTGCATGAACATTGAAACCTGGGGCAGCGGATTGGTCGCGACGAAACCGGCTTCCTTGATGCGCTGCTTGATCAGTGCCGTGGTGGCGATGCGGTCCGAGAGCGCTTCGCGCAATCCCTTCTCACCGACTTCCGACTTACGCAGTTCGGCCATCTCCTTGTTGAGAGCCTCCATCTGTGCGCTGTAGTTCGTCACCCGGCGCTCCATCGACGCCAGATTACTCTTCGCCAATACCGCCTGCTTCTGAAATTCGGCATCGCCGCTGATCTGCGCTTCGGCACTCAAACCATCGATCGCAAATTCCTCGCCGCGCTCCGCCTTGGCCAGTTCCGTTGTCAGCAGCTCGATGTCCTTCAACGCGGTCTGAACCAGAGGATGAATCTCAGTGTTCTGCAGACGATACTTTTCCAGATCCTTCTGACGCAGGGTGATCAAGTTGCGCAAAAAGTTCGGCCCCTTGGCCTCGCGCTCAAACAGAGCGACCTGATCCTTGGTCGAATCCAGAACGATTTTCGCTTCTGTGAGCAGTTTCCGGGTCGCATCGATCTCGGCCTGCACCTGAGTGATCCGCAACTCGCTGTCAACCGAACCACTCTCTTCAGAGGACCCCATGATCTCTTCATCGAGCTTTTTTAATGCCGCCTCATTCTCAGCCAGCTTGATCTCGTATTCTTCGATCTTGGCCAGCGCATCGTGCTTGCGAAGGTCTGCTGTGTGATCGGCGATCGCCTGCGCCCAGGCACGCCCCGCAGCGACCGTCTGATCGGCACCGAGCGTGGTTTTCATCGTCAGATCAAAAAGTTCGCCACCTTCATTGGTGTCGATCTTGGTCATGAACGAAAGTTGATGACCGGTCAGCGGTGGATTCAGCGATGAACCGGCCGCTTCAAGCACTGACAGATTGGTGGCCGCATCGACCAGCGTATCGTCATTCAGAATCAGGGGCTCAAACGCCTTCTTCAGTCCGGCGCCGTCAGCACCCCACTGCTTGTCCTGGCCGAGCATCTGAAAATTTACCGAATAGGAATCCTCGAACATCGTGAACCCGATCGCAGCCGCGAGCGCTGCAACCAAGGTTCCACCAAGGATCACCCCGATCGAGTTGCGCACGACGGCCAACGCCAAACGCAAGGGATCAAAGACCAACGGAAAACTGAATTTCTTTTTTTTGCTAGAATTCACAGGGAAAAGGGTCGGTTTCAGAACGAAACACGAGGTCAGCTTGTAATTATGACATCTATGGAAATTATTACAACATATTAATCATACGATTTATTGTAAATTTTTTGAACCCCCTCCGCGCAGCGCTTCCAGGAGAATTGCCGGCTCCACGCCAGCCTTGCCCGAACGCTGTCGCCACCCCGCTCAAGCGCAGGTTCCCGGCCCCGATCAGGCACCGCTGCCCCCTCTGCCGGAGCCCTCGCCAGGGCGGGCCGTTTCGTCTCTGCCGGCGCAACTGAAGCCTGTTCGTCAAGGCACCGCAAACAGTCCGCCATCGCGCCTGCGTCCCGGGGATCAAAAAACTCTGCCAGATCACCACCGACTTCGTGCAATGCGCCGATGTCTGACAAGCCCGCCGCCGCCCCACAGGCATAGGCCTCGATAACCGGTAAACCAAAGCCTTCGAAAAAGGTCGGCATCACAATCGCCGAACAGCCACAGTACCAAAGAGGCAGATCCTCGTCCGGCACAAAACCCAGCACGCGGATGTCATCGCGGTATGGCGAAGCCGCGATGCGTTGATGAATCACTTCCGCTCCCATCCAATCGGAACCACCCAGCACCAATTGCGTCGATGCCTGCGGCTGCTTTTCGCGAAAGCGCTCGTAGGCGGCGATCAGCCCGACGTGATTTTTCCCCGGATGCTCCAGTCGGGCGACAAACAGAAAGTAGCGATGCGCCTGCCCCTTGCGCTTTAAAAATTCCGCGATCTCGCTCTCTGAACGCGCATGATACTGCCCGTGATCGATGCCATTCCAGACGGTGTGCACCTTTGCCTCAGGCAAGTTCATGAACCGGCACAGATCCTTCGCGGTGTGATGACTGACCGCGATCACCTGTCGGCATCGCCGCGCCAGCGCCGGCGCGATCTGCCGTCCCAACAGGCCGCGTAGAAATCCATACTTATCGCGCAGCACGAACGGCGCACAGTCGTGAATGGTCGCCACCTGCGGTACCGGCGAACGCCAGACGATACGCCGGTAAGTCGGTGAATGCAGCAGCTCGATTTTGCGCCGGCGCAAGTGACCGGGCAGTGCCAGCTGGTGCCAGAGAAAACTCATCACGCCTCCGGCACAGCGTTCAGGAATCGTCAGCCAATGCTCATCGTCGATGGCCGGGAAAAATTTCCGATCCGCGTCGAGTCCGGCAACGTGCAAATCGACACCGGCATGACCGGCACGCAGCGATGCCACCAGTTCGATGATATAACGCCCCACTCCCGAACGACCGCCATCGATGACGCCCGCTGTGATCAGCACCCGTTTGGGATATTCAGAAGCAGAAGATGGGTTCATCGGAACTCAAACGATCAAACGCTTTCCGGAATCGGACTTATTTTTGCCGGACCGGCCGGAGTCATCAGGTCGTGCCAGCCGAACCGCTCCAGCTGAGCCGCCACCGGCAGACTGACATTTTTCAAACGCATGCCGTCACCCACCGCGTTCGCCGCCCGCCAACGTTCAGCCAGCATCGCCAGCAAATCCGCCGATGGCTGCACCACGGCGGCACAGTCGGTGACGCGATCGCAGCCACGATCGGCCGGTCGCTGCACCTTCGTTTCCGGAAGGAACAACACCTGGCTGCCTGCGGGATGGGTTTTTCCGCCGTGGGAAAACAGAAACCGGAAATCGGCGGCATAGCGACCACTCAGACGGCGCGGCGCACTGGCCATTCGCCAGAACCATTCGAGACCGATTTTCTGCAACAGCCGCGGCGCCCGCACCTGCTTGCCGGCGATAAAATCAAGGCTGGCGCCGATGCCCATGGCCAGCGGAACGCCGCAGCGTTTCTGAAACTGATCAATCCAGAACTCCTGCTTGGGACAACCGAACGCCACCAGCAACAGGTCGGGAGCGGCGCGGCGAATTTCTTCGACGTGGCGCTCGTTGTCCCAGTCCTGCATCGGAGCCAGCGGTGGCGCCGACCAGCCGGCGATCTTCAACCCGGGATGACGCTCGCTGAGAACGGCACCGACTTTTTGCAAAGTGGCTTCGTCGCTGCCGAAAAAGTAGACCGACTTCCCGGCCTGCGCACAGCGCTCGAGCAGTTTCGGGGTCAAATCGGAACCGGCGACGCGTTCCGGCAGCGGAGTTTTTTGGCGATTCGACAGCCACACCAGCGGCAACCCGTCGCAGATGATCCGATCGGCAGCGAACAGGATGCGCCGCAGCCCGGCATCCTGCGACGCCAGCCGGGTGATATCGACATTCGGCGTCACCAGATAGTGGCAGCCGTCGCTGTTCATGTAGCCCTCGCAGGCGTCGAGCGTTTCAGCCATCGTAGTGCGGTGAAACGGCAGGCCGAGCACCACGGAAAGTGGCGGCTCGCTGGACGTAAAGGGTTCGGAATCTTGGTTCGCGGTCATCTTATTGATAGCGTTGCCACCAGTCGGTGTAAGCGGTCTCGAGGTTTTCGGGCAGGTGCAGAATTTTCGCCGCCGTGTCGGTATCGGCATCGTGAATCGCCGCCAGGCAGCGCATCAACGCGCCGCGCGGATAGTCGAGCGCCGGCTCGAGAAACTCGCCGTGACGGCGTTTGTCGCGCATCGCGATCAGCAGATTGCGCAGACAAAATGTCTCGGGAACGATGCGTCGGCGGTCCCGGGCGTAGCTGCCGAGATCGGCATACTCGCGTCCCAGTCGCGTTGACTCGACGCGCAGAAACACTTCGCCCCACAGGCGGGTCAACTCGGCGTCGCGTTTTCGCCAGCGTCGCCAATCCGGATCGACCGGCCGCGGCCGCAACTTAAACTCAACTGCGGCTCGATGACAGTTGCGCACTTCATCAGCACAGCGGATGCCAAAGTCTTCGATCGCCAGCTCCGCCACACGACGACCACGCACCTCGACCGAGGGATCGTGCTTGCCGGCGAGGCAAAGCAGCGCATCACCGAGAGCCAGTGCGAGTTTCTGCTGATTGCGTTCGACGAACTCCGGCTCGCTGCGCTCGCCGATTCGGCAGCGAGCGAAGTAAAGACCGGTACCGCGATTCCACAGCAGTCGACTGGCCTCCCACAAAGGCAGGCGCGAGGCATCGCAGCGGCGCGCGGCGACTTCGATAAAGTCAACCGCCCCGAACACCGGTCGATAGCCGAAGGCGAGATCGGTAAGCATCATCGACCCGCACGCGTCGTCGAGAGCCTGCGGCGATAAACAGGCAAAATCGACGTGTATGCCGAGATGCTCAGTCCACTGCTTTTCTTCCATAACCACCCACGCACGCAGACGCGAATCTTGCGGACGCTCGCTGAACAGGAAAAAATCGAGATCGTTGTACAGTGATGCCGGGCTGGACTCATCGTCACGCCAGATGCCGCCTTCGCCGCGACCGTAGCCGCCGCCAAGCACAATCGTGCCCACCGGAATACCGACCCGCGCTGCCGCCGCCGCCGCCTCAGCGATGCCTTCACAAACGCCGTCGAGTTGGCGCGCCAGACGTGGATTCGCTTCGGCAAAGTAGTCGCCGCGACTCCGCAATTCGGACACGGCCATCATGCCGGCGAGGCCTTTCGATAGGCGTTCAACAACACTGCGCAGGACTGGTCATCACATCGATACCTCGACGCCAGCGTTCGGGCTTTGTGGATAGTGAGCTTGAACACAATATTAAGAGCTGCGGTTAGAATGGTAATTCTTGAAATTATCGTATATTTGTGCAAAAATAGATAATTATCGTAAATTTAAGATGTTCTGCGGTGTTTTGCGTTCTTCAAAAAATGATCTTTCCTTTAATTGGAATAGAATATATATTTATCGTAGTTAATTGTAAAAACAATAATTCAAGTTTGTCATGTCAGATCCCGCTGTTGAGTATTGGTCACAGGCCAAGGACCCCGCACGTCTTCGTGCCCGATTGCTCCGCTGCACCCTCAAACGGCGTCGCTGGCAGGCGTACATCAGCTTCCTCGGGGCGGCCAAGCGCAGCATCGACATCGTCGGCAGTCTGGTCGGCATCGCCGTGCTCGGACCGCCCATTTTTCTGGCCGGTCTGCTGATCAAACTCGAGGACGGCGGGCCGATCTTTTTCCGTCAGGAACGCGTCGGCAAGGATGGTCGCACCTTCGGCCTTTACAAGCTTCGCTCGATGGTGCTGCACGCCGATTCGAAAAAGGCGGCCATCGCCAAAGATAATCAGCACGGCAAGGAAGGCGTCACTTTTAAGATGAAGAAAGATCCACGCGTCACCCGCGTCGGTCGCTGGTTGCGTCGCTTCTCACTCGATGAGGCACCGCAGTTTTTTAACATCCTGCTCGGCGACATGGCTTTAGTCGGGCCCCGCCCGCCGGTGCCGCAGGAAGTCGCCCGCTACAAGGCGGCCTATCTGCGCCGTCTCCGGGTCAAGCCGGGCCTGACCTGCATCTGGCAGGTGTCGGGCCGCGCCGATGTCGATTTCGAAGGTCAGGTTCGCTACGACCTCGAATACATCCGCTCCGAAAGCACCTGGAAAGATATCAAGTTGCTGCTGCGCACCATCCCCGCCGTCCTCACCGGTCGCGGCGCGTATTGATCGCTGCACCATCGTTCTTCGTTCTTTAACTTCTGACTTCTGCCATCCGACCTCTCCCCCATGCCTGTCGTAAATTTTCAACCCGCCGAACAACGCCGGGAAACACTCGAGATCGAGATCCCGGATTGGAGTGCGTTCGATCACCATCTCGGTGCCGGCACCCCCTTCATCCTGTGGCGCGTCGGCTACCAGTCGCTGTTGCATCACTGGCTCGACCACGCGATCAATGCCGAAGTCAGTTACTTGCGCATCTACTGCCCCGGCAAGCCGCACCTGGTTCGCCAGGCGATGGAGGAAGCGACGCTGTGGCCGATCGATTGGGAACTGATCCCCGGCAACCCCAAGCCGGGGGGGCGCACGCCGGTGACGGTGCTCGGTCTTCCGCCGGCGGTCGGCGAATCGCTGCCGGACAGACCCGACGACGACAGCAACGCCGTTCAATTCAGGAGCCAGTGGGACCTGCTCGAGTATTGGTTTTCGCTGGAGCGTGAGTGTTTCAGCCGATTGCGCTTCGAAGGTAAAACCGAAGACCTGGAGTTATGGATCGGTCGTTTCTCGCATGTCGACCCCAGCGCCAAACTGCATTTTCCACTGTGGATCGGCGACAACGTCTACATCGGTCCCGGTGCTGAAGTGGGTCCGTACGCGTCGATCGGTCACAACAGTGTCATCGAAGGACACAGCGAAGTGATTCACTCCAAGGTTGGCGACGACACTTTCCTCGGCGCACATACTCATCTCGAGGCGGCCTACCTCGATGGCAACCGACTGATCAGTCGCAAGCATCGCACCGCCGTGACCATGAACGATGCCTTCGTTGCAACGGCGATCAAAAAGGTGCATCGGCGCCGCAAGCCGGGCAAACTGGAACGTGTTGCAGCGATCGGCTACTGGCTCGCGCTGCGCGGAAAACAATTGCGTCGTCGACTGGCATTCTGGCAAAAGCGTAAGCCGGACTTCTGGGAGCCGCGAGTCGCTCAACTCATCGATGTCGCTCTCGGTAAGCGTCTACTGTTCGGCATTTTACCTCGCTCTGAAGCGGCGCTGGCGGCCCATGAAACGGAATGGCGCGAGATCCTTGAAGCCGAAACGCCCGGGGTTTTCTCATACGCCGACACACTTGGCTGCCACCACGCTGAAGAAGGAATGGAGCCGATCCACGCCGTCTATCAAGCAACTCAGTCGCGCAGCAGCATGGAGCGCACGTGTCGGGAATTTCTGCACGATCTGATATCCAGATCGTCACTCAGCGAGACAGTGGAAACGCAAGCTGTGGCTTCGCCGACTTCGGAATCATGAGCCAGCGACGCCCCAATCTCGATCTGTTCATCTTCGTCGATGCGCTCGGTTGGCGCATCGCCGAACAGCATGACTTTCTGCGCGACCTGCTGCCGCAGCGCAACCAATGCGACACGGTATTCGGCTACTCGTCGACCTGTGACCCGACCATCCTGACCGGTCTGGATCCGGTTGAGCACGGACATTTTTCCTGCTTTGTCAAAGCGCACAACGAGCGCCCCTTCGCCAACCTCGCCTCGCTGGCCTGGCTGCCGGAAAAAATCGCCGGACACCACCGTCTGCGCGGCAAGCTCAGCCAGTGGCTCGGCCACAAGCTCGGCTACACCGGCTACTTTCAACTCTACAGTGTGCCGTTTCAGTATCTCGCCCATCTCGACTACACCGAGAAGCGCGACATTTACGAACCGGGGGGCATTCTCGGTGGTCAGGAAACGATTTTCGAAGACTGGAAGCGCAGCGGCCGCCCATGGATGCGATCCGACTGGCGCCGACCGGATGCGGTCAACCTGAACGAGGTTCGCGCCGCGGTTACCGAAGGCCGGATCGAACTCGGCTACCTGTTCACTTCCGGCCTCGATGCGCTGATGCATCGTGTCGGCACGCAAAGCGAAAAAGTCGGCCAGTGGCTCGAAGATTTTTCCCGTCAGCTGACCGGGATCTACGATCTCGCCAGCGAGCGCTACCAGCAGGTCCACTTTCACCTGTTCAGTGATCACGGCATGACCGACACCCTCAAGGGCTCCGATATGATGAAGCGCTGGCAGAAGCTCGGTCATCGCTTTGGCCGCGACTACGTCGCCGTCTGGGACTCGACCATGGTGCGCTTCTGGTTCAACGGAAATACCGCGCTCGAAACCGAAACCCGTTCCTGGCTCGAGGCCCAACCCGAAGGCAGTGTCATCAGCGACGAACAACTCGACGATTGGGGCTGCCTGTTTCCCGACCGACGTTATGGCGATTTGTTTTACGTGCTCGAACCGGGCACACTTTTTACGCCCTCGTTCATGAACCAGAATTGGGTCACCGCGATGCACGGCTTCGATCCAGCGCACCGCGATTCGCCCGGCTGCTGGCTGAGCAACAGCGGTACACCTGAAGCCGCTGCAGTGACTCGGTTGCAGGACATATTCGGTGTCATGAAAGCCGCCGCCGGAAAACCGGCAACCATTCCCGCAATGCCCCTTGCTCACGGTTCCTAGTCCCTTGCTCCCAGCTCCTTTCTCCTTTCTCTCTCCTTTTTAAGCCCAGTGCAAAAACTGCTCTACATCACCAGCCGCCCGCACGCGCAGCCAACCGCCAGCGAAGACGATGGCGTCATCGCCGCACTCACCTCCGAGTACGCTACCGACCGGCTGGTGCTGACCCCGGTCGCTGAGTCATGTTCGACCGATGCCTCGAATTTCGGCAGCGGCTATCTGCGCACCTTTGCGCTGCGTGCGACAAGGAGCTGGCGGGGTCAGTACCGTGTGCACCGCGGCGCATCCGACACCCTGCGCCGCACCCTGCTCGACGGCGACTACGATGCGATCTTTTTCGATGGCGACGACATGCTCGACCTCGCGTCGGGATGTGCCGGCCTGTTGCTGACGGCAAAAATTACGCTGCGCTCCGACCGCTTCCGTCTGCGCCGCAACCGTCGCCACTTCCTGCGAGTCGGCACGCGCTTGAGTGCGGACGAAGTGCTTGAAAAAATCGCCGACTTCAATCCGCCGCGCCTGCGCCTGGCCCTGGTCACCAATCGCTTCTGGCCGGAGGTTGGCGGCGCCGAAACCAACATCTGGTTTCAAGCCCGTGAACTGGCGAAGAACCACGACGTAAAAGTTTTCAGTCCGCGGCGCCTCGCTAAAACACCGGGCCGCGAACGAACCGAAGAAGGCATCGAAATCCGCCGCCTGTGGGATCTGCGCAACCCGTTCAATCGCTTTCCCAACCGTGCCGGCAAGACGCTCTGTCCGGGCCTGTTCTTCCAGCTTTTGTTCGGTCGCTACCACATCGTGCAATGTTTTCCGGCGCTTAATCACAATAACGTGCTCGCCCTGCTGGCCGGTATGATCCGCCGTCGCCCCTGCCTGCTGGTCAGCTTCGACTTTATCGACTACTCGACAGTCATGCAGGAGACCGGAAAAATAACCGGTATGCTCGACGACTACCAGCTGCCCCGCTGGCGCGCCTTTTTTCTGCGTCGTTACGCTCACGTGTTCACCATCTCCGATCGCGAAACCGAGTTCGTGCGCCACTACAATCGCAATGTCGAGTACTCGCCGGTCCCCGTCGAAACCAGCGAGTACGAAACCGATCCCGCCTGCCCACGCGCAAGCTACGGCATCGATGACGATGATTTCGTTTACCTGATGCTCGGTCGCGTCGCCTACACCAAGGGACAGGATCTCGGCGTGCGCGGCTTCGCAAAAATTGCCGCCGATCTGCCCAGTGCCCGGCTGGTGATCGTCGGCCGCAGCGACTACGAACCGGAATATCTTGCCGGGATCGAAGCGGTAATCGCCGAACATCAGCTCGAGGATCGGGTCATTTTCACCGGCATGGTCGAACGCGACGAAGTGCTGGGATGGTTGCGTCATGCCGACGTTCACGTGGTCCCGGTGCGGTTCATGAACTCCGGTGCGGTGGTCGTCGAATCCTGGATCTCCGGTACCCCTGTGGTACAGAGCGATGTCGTCGATCCCAACCTGGTCCGCGAAGGCGAAAATGGTTTTCTGTTTCAATCTGAAAACGTCGACGCCCTGGCCGATGCCTTGCGGCGTGCATACCAAGCCCGCGATCACCTCACGGCTCTCGCCGAAATCGGCGAACTACTGGTGCGCGAGCGCTACACCTACCAGGCGTTAGTGGCACTCTACGGACGACGCTATCGCGAAGTGCTCAGTCGTCGGCATGGAGCGGTTAATTTTGCCCGCCCGCAAACTTCAAGTTCGACGACCAGCGCACAACACACACTGCGCTCGACTCGCCAACTCAAGCCGGGCAACTCATCGCTGCCTTCGCCAATCCCACGCGAACTGACGGCCGATCGCCGCGACTGATTACGATGAGCGATTTTGAAAAAATCCTCATTACGTTGGTCGGCTACCTGATCATCGGCCCGGGACTCGGCGTGTTGATCGCCAAGCGCCCGACGCTGCAGCGGATCGTGTTCGGACTGATCATTATCACCGGCTCGTTCAAGGAGGACTATCGCAGTTTCTTCATCAACTCGATCGAGCTGTATCGCGGCCACACCAAGGGCTTCGAATTTAACGTGATGGACATCTTCGCCATCGCTATTCTGGTTAGCGCGTACCTCAGTGATTGGAAACGGTTTCGGGTAACTCCGCCCGGCGTTCTGCTATGGCTGATGTTTATCGCCCTGTGCAGTATCTCCTATCTAAACGCAGTCAACGATCTCTACGCGACGATGGCGCTGATCAAATGGCTGAAGGCAACGCTGATTTTCATCGCGGCCTACAATTTTCTACGCGAACGCAAGGACCTCGATGCCATTCTGGTCGCCTGTTCGATCGCCCTTATGCTGCAGGCCTTCGTCTGTCTTTATTTGCGCTACCGGCTGGGCATGTTCCAGGTCTATGGCTGGTTCGGCCATCAGAACTCGATGGCGATCTGGGCCTACGGACTTGGCCTGCCGGTGTTCGCTGCCTCGCTCGCCAACGACGTCAAACTCGGTCGCAGTATCTTTTATTTATGCGGCTTCGGCGCCGCCGCACTTTGCGTCGTGCTCAGCGTGTCGCGCGGTGCCGCCGGTATTTTCGGACTGGCTTCGATGTTGATCATGGCAGGCGCACTGGTGCGCGGTTTCTCTGCCAAACGCACCACCATCCTTGCTCTCGCCGTAGTCGGCGGATCGCTGTTGGCCTTCAAATCGTGGGACACCATCACCGACCGGTTCAACAACGCCGGCGGCGACACCGAAGCAACCAATCTACGTTGGATCCTGGAACGCATTTCCGAAGAAATGCTCGAGGATTCATCGATCGGCGTCGGTTGGAACAATTACAACATCGTCAACTCGCGCCCGTACCCCCGCTACTCGCGCATTCTGGAACGATGGGACGAAGCTCAGGGTGGCGGCCCCGAAGACGCCAAGGTCGGCTACAAGGCCAACCCCTGTACTGAAAATCTCTACTGGGTGATCCTTGCCGAAACCGGCTATCCCGGCTTCATCGGTTTTATGCTGTTCATCGGTATCACCGCCTTGTGGTGCCTGCGCAATATCTGGTGGAACCGGCAGAACGCGTACGGCTACGTACTCTGGGGGCTCGCCGTCATGCTGGCAGCGACCTATGCCCACAGCAAACTCGAGCGCGTGCTTACCCAAACCCCCAATTTTTACGCCTGGATTCTGTTTCTCGGTATCATCGCCAAAGTCGAAACCTGGCGTCGCATTCTGAAAAAACGCGGCTACTTCCGCGAGGAAGGCCTGCTCACCAAGCTTCTCAACGCACTGGCTTTCCAGCAAACCGGTGGACGCCTGAGAGCGTGATACCGGGGCAGTGGAACTATCGGCTGACGACAGCCGTCGAATCAGCAAACCAGCCATGACTGAGCTGCATTCCTCACACGCTCGAATCTGAAGCGAATGACGGATTGCGAAATACCCTGATTTGCAACTCATGATACAAGCCGTTTAAGCGATACGGACATCGCCTGCACTGCCTGCGCCACCGATCCGATCGAATCGGAGTCTAGTTTCGTCAGGACGAAAGCTCTGGCGAAGCGAAAGCCGCAGCGGCCCCTGCGTCCCGCCAACAAGGGTGATACTCAAAATTGCAAACTAACCAGACGGGTCTTGCCAGCCTCGTCGGGAAATGGTAAACTATGGTTAGAATTCAGTAGCTCATCCGAGCTTCGGCGAATCGCGCGCGCAGCATCGGAGCTTCGAGTGACCGACGCATTCCGCACGAAGACTCGGATTTGCCGCCTCCTAAGGTCACTTTCACCATGCAGACCAGCACGGATCAAAAAATTTCCTTCACCTGTCCAGCGTGCCACGCTCGACTAAAAGTTCCCGCACGAATCGCAGGTGCCACCGGGCCATGCCCCAAGTGCAAAGTCACGATCACGGCACCGGCGACCAGTCAGCCTGAGCCTCCGCTTGAGCAGACTTCTGCAATTCCGCCGGACGCCGCTGCCGCGCCGCAGGAGCCGCCGACTCAGCCTCAAGCCCAGGCGGCACCCCCTGCCAATCCAGCCGTTGCCCCGCAAGGCCCGGCTCAGAATGCGCCACCTAATCTTGCCCAGGCAGCCTCGTTCACGACGCCGTCAGCAAACCCTGCGACGCACCCGCATCCTGACATCGATCTGCATGCGGACACGATCCCGATCACTCCGCCGGCAAACGCCGCACCCTCCGCTGCCCCGACCTCGACACCCGGGGCTGAAACTTCACCGGCATGGGCATCTTCCGCTTCGGCACCGGCACCCCCCATCCAACCTTCGAATCCGAATCCGGCAACGCATCCCGCAAGCCATCCCGGCAACGCTGCGGCGCCTCAGGTCACGCCCCCGAACACCGATCTCCCGGAGGTGGTTCCGCCATGGTTGTCATTATCGGATTCTGCGACCACCAACAACACCCCGCACGAATCTCCGGCAGTTCCGGCTGCCGCTCCAATTCCCCAGCCCGGGACCCCGTCGACACCTGCACCAGCGGCGTCGACACCCCCCGCTGCCGGACAGCCTCATGTGCAGCCGGCTCAACCTGCAGCGCCGGCATTTGAAGCCCCGCACGCTGCACCGACACCGGCGGCGGATTCGACCGGTGAAAATTATCTCCGTGCAGGCGGCGAAACGACCCCTGAAATTCGTCTCGACGCCACCGGCACCACTCCGGTTGCATCCCCGGTTCCGGTCGCGCCCCTGAGTGCACCGTCACCATCGCCGGCACGTTTCGACATGCCGACGACCGCAACCCCGGATCCGGAAGCCAGCCCTGCGGCACCAGCCCCCTCCGCAGCCCCGCCCGCAACAAGTGCGGGTGCCAGCGCCAACCCCTTCGATCCCTCCACTGCGCAGCCACAAGCCGCCAGCCAGCCCGAGGCGAGCCCGGCAGCCAGCGCCAATCCCTTTTCGCCCCCGCAGTCAAACAACGGTGCGGTCTCTCAGACGCCGCAACCAGCCACGGCGGCTCCGCCCGCTTCCGGCACAAATCCCCGGGCGGGAAATTTTGCCGCCCCCACCACAGGGCCTGCTCCGATTCCGGCGGCACCCGTTCCGGTCGAACCGCTCAACGGACAGCAAGCTCCAGGCTACCAAGCACAATCTCCGGCCGGTCCGGCCCCCGGCAACGCGGCTATGCCCGTCGCCGGCAGCGCATCCAATGAGCCGACGGGCGCCACCAGCCCCTTCGGTCAGCCACAGCCCCAAGGCCAAACGTCCACCAATCCCTTTGCCCCGAAAAGCGAACCGGCAGCCCCCAACCCCACGGGTTTCAATTTTCCTGCGCCAAGCGACACACGCGCCGAAGACCCTGCTGCCGCGGCCTTTCAGGCACCGCAAAATCCCGGGCCGGAAGTAAGCTCAGCCCCCAACACGTTCGATCCCGGAAGCTTTCAACAATCTCCGGACACCATGCCCCGCGTCGCCAATCCGGCATCGAGTCCAGGTGCGAGCGGCACCCCCCATCCCAATTTTGGCCAGGTCCCCGATAATCCTCAAAGCAATACGGACCTTGAATCGTTTCTCAAAGCCGCGACCAAAAGCGAAACCGACGCCCGCAGCCAACAGCGCAAGCCCAAGCCACGCTCCTTCGGAATGGCGTTGCGCATCGCGTTGATCACCCTCGGACTCGGCGTTGCCGGCATCGCCCTGTTGCTCATCGACTACAAATTTGACGGCATCGCTGCGCTGCACAAGCTCCCCGGATTCAGTGCGGTCAGCGGAAAATTCCAAAGCTTTCTGCCAGCCCGCACTGACGCCGACGTACCGACACCGGCAGACGTGGCCAGTGCCTCCGCCACACCTCAGACAGGCAGCGGTGCCTCGACTACCGCCGGCGCACAGGTCGCCCCGAAAAGCGATGCCGAACTCGCCGCAGCGGACGCGACTGACAACGGCGAAGCTACCATCCCGTTGGCGGCCGATTCACTGAGCACCAATGCTCCCGGCATCCAGAATCCCGGCGGTGAAGTCGGTGCTTCGACCGTCCCGCAAAATCCGGGTGCCACCGGAAACATCAACGCCAATCCTCCCGCCGGCGTCCCGGCAGGACGCAGCGAGATCGCCACTGGCACCGCTGATCCTAACCTGGTCAACCCGCCGGAAGCCGGCGTCGCAGCAAATGTCACCCCGCCCGCGGGCGTCACCGTACTGCCGGTTGCCGATCCAGCCGTCAACGCCGTACCGAGCATCAACGACACCACCTCACCCGGACCCGCCAATGCCGGCTTGTTCCCCAATGGCAGCGGCAACGGTCCATCTCCCGATTCCGCCCCTCCTGAGCCTGCTCAAACTGAGCTCCTCAAAGGCGCCATCGTTCTCGATCCTCCCAACCAGGTGGGTAACACTCCCCCTGCCGGCGATACCCCGATGAAAAGCACGCCCGATGCCGGCGCGGGTGCTGGCAGCAATTTGCCCGCATCAACTCCCGGAGCGATGACCGCTGCGACTTCAGCTCTGGTCGCCAAACCCACTCCTGTCGGCCCGCTGCGCGAACTCGCCCCCGGCCCGCTCGCCGAACAACGCGGCGCACTGGTTTCATTTTTAAACGGTGCCAACTGGCAGGAACGACTGCCATTCATTTACCGCGCCGACAGTCTTAAAAGTTCCATCGAAGGCTACTACAAAGACCACGCCGACGCAGCCCTGCCGGAACACGAACTCGAGTTTTTCCACCTCGATGAAAGCACTGAAAATGGCGGCCCTTACTGGATTTTCTTTGTCACCACTCCCGCCGCGCCCGACGGTTTTCCCGCCATTGTCCGGCGCACGCCGGAAGGTTTCAAGGTCGACTGGGAGTGCTTTGTCGAGTTCAACGACCGCCTGTTCGTCAACTTCTTCGAAAGCGGCGAGGCCGGCCCGAAACAGTTTCGCGTCGTCCTGAAACGCACTGACTACTGGGGCCCGGATCGCCCCCAGTTCACCGATCTCGACAAATACATTTGCTACCGCGTAGAACTCCCCTACACCGACCTCGACCACTACGCCTTTATCGCCATCGACGATCCGCTCGCTGACGAATTATCTCAAAAGGTGACGTGGGGCATGCCGCCACTGGCTTCGATTGTCAGCTTTGAACGCGTTAACTTCGCTCATGGCAAAAGCCATCTGAAGATCGTTGATCTGGTCACCGACGGCTGGCACAGCCCGGCGAAGTAACACTACGCGCGACGGTACACGTCTATAACGAACCCGCCTCGCGCAGGTCGAAGCGCCTAGCGCTCTCTGACGGCATCGATTTCTTCTATCGACAGCGCTCTCGGATAGATTCGCAGATCGTCGAGCAGCCCGCTGAACGGCACTTTGTAGGTCTTGTTGTAACCGATGTAGACGCTACTGTTTCCTTCTTCCGTTCTGCCCCGCCCGTTAAAGACGTCGCCATTAACGTGCAAGCGCACCGTCGCCTTGTCCTGATCGTAGACGACCGCTAAAAAAGTCCACTCATCCGCCTCGGGAGGCACCGAGCCGATGATTCCAGTTTGCGGTCCGGTAAAGGCCATCCACTGGTTAACCGTTCTTGATTCGCTCGGCCTGGGATCAATTCCAAGGGTTCGATCGTAGCCACCGTTGTCATGGGAAACGATTTTTGACTGAGTAATGGGATCATCAGGCCTGGTCCATACACAAATGGTAAGCTGAGGATAAACCGCCGCATTGATGTCGATCGGAATGTCGAAGGTCGACCGGTCGCCACGAAACTTTACCGCAAGATCATCCTCTCCACGTCGACCCGGAGCACTGGTAACGCCACGCGAGCTGCCGTCATTTCCGGAACCGCTGAGATCTTTCGTCTCGTCGTCGTCGAAATCGTTGAAATAGATCATTCCCTCATCGATACCAAGCGGCTTGCCATCGCTGCTGCCGACAAGCTTCGACTTGAGAGGTTTCATTTTAAGCTCATCGTCCAACACAAAAGTGCGGTGTTGCTCGCCTTCACTGCGGTCACCGGAGAGCCAGCGATTGGCCCGGAACGAAATCTTACCCGATCTCATGCCTCCCGATTTGAACTGAAAATCGATCGTTGCGACCTTCCACTTGTCATTACCGCGGACCACGATAAGGCGGATTTTCTCCACTTCCCGGGGAGCAATTGGAATCTCGATATCCCGATAGACATTGGTGGTTCCCTTTTTAAAACTTCGCAATTCGAGGGGCACGATCGCTTTGTCGTCGCCGTTGAACTCCAATGCCAGCGCCAGCGCTCTCGAACCCGAATCAGGTTCGCTGTCAGTCGTCGCCCACAAGGTCATAAAATGGCCCTGCGATTTCGCCCTGGCGTGCCATTGGTCGATATAGCTTCTGTCCGCCTCGCTGAGACGTCCAGGATTGACGTCGAACCGGGTGCCATCGGCCAACTCCAAAGTTACCGCAGCCTCAGTCGCCTGTACCAGTTCAGCCGCAACAGAATTGCCGTCGAGCCTCGTCCAGGTCCTGACCTCGGCCCTGAGACTACCGGCCGAAATGATCCCGAATAGAAAAATGCAGGACACTGTCAGGTTCAAAACAGCTTTCTTTTGAACCTTGAGTAGAGCCTTCATGCCTTTCACTGAAGTTGATTACGAGCAAAATTCAAACCGCTTAGAGGAAAAACTAAGCCAGACGATCTGCCGACCAAGGTCATGTCGACCACACTCAACGCCCTGCCTACGTCGAAACGACTCATCACGGCCGCCCGTCACGATCGATGCGCACGCCCCGATCAGATCCGATCCCCGGCGGAAACCGGGTCAGTCGGCGGAATGGACAAAAATTCGCAATTGGTGGCAATCCAACTGTCTGGGCAGGTAGCCCGCCGGTAATCCACCGGTGAACCACTCAACTTAACAACCCATATTCATCCATGAAAACACGAGTTCCTCATTACCTGAAGCTGCTGTGTGCGACTACCTCTTCACTTCTGATGATCGACGCTGCTTCGGCAGGCTCCGACGCCCCGGAAGATGTGCCTTTCGATCCGGAATCGAACTATGAAAACGTCATCGACGCCGAACTGGCGAACTACAATCTCCTCAAGGTGTCCACCGACGATGACATTTTCTTCACGCCGGCCTTCGTCGACGCGTTCAGCTATTTCAAATTCGGAGGCGACGACAAAGATTTTGGCAGTCGCCTCGATGATCTCTACGACTTGCTCGACATCGGCCAAATCGCTCGCGAGGTCGCGGCGATGCGTGACCTGTTCGATATGGGCATTGCGTTTTTCGACATCCTCGACGAATCGCCCTTTGCCGGTTCGGGCGACGGCGGATACTTCGATGACATTCTAAGTCAACCGACCGAATCGACGCGGGGCACGAGCCCTCCGGTGGGTTTCGGGTTCGGCGGCATTGCTTCCTGGGGAAATACCGCACCGGGTTATGCTTTGGTGAGATTCGGGGGAAGTGAACGAACTTCGAGCAATAAAAGCAACGACGGTAGCTCCTACGATAATTTTGTCGGAAGTGATGCAAGCGGACGATCCACCGGTCGAACCCGGACCGGTCCCGATGGCGAGCTGGATTACACCATCATTCTGGAACACGATCGTGACGGCACCCGTCGGGAAATCTACGTGAATCACAGAACACAGGAGGAGGAAACTTTAACCGAATATCCAGACGGCGGATCTTTAGCAGTCTATCGGAGTGACGAAGGCAGTGTTTGGGTCAGTAAAAGTCCGGATGGCCACGTGTCGAAGTCTGTCACCTATCAGGACGAGAATGGCGAGGAAGTCACCGTCACCACGGAAGACACCCCGCCGGCCGAAACGGACACCACCGGAAATCCCGGCGACGAGCCGACCGCGGAGGAACGCGAATTCGCCGACTGGCTGTTCGGTCAACACGCCCTCGGACGCCACACCCCCGGCGGCAGTGTCACCAACCCCAACCGGGTCAATCCGGGAGAACCCAACGATACCGGCAATGCCGCCCCGAAACTCAATCCCGGCATCTCCATCGTCATCAATCCGGACCTCAACGCGTCCGCCGGCAGGGATCGCGAACTGAGTGCCGAACTGGGAAAAGCCATTCAGCAGCAACTGTCGGAAAAGGTCGGCGGAGAAGTCAATCCTGTCGGGCCCAACGATTGATCAACCGCGCATCCAGCCTGGCGACGGAACACCCGCCACCGTTCCGATCGCCGGGCTCGCCGCCCGGCCCCCTCACCCGCTCGACTCACCACTCGCGCCAATCCCCATCCAACACCCACACCGGCTCGATCCCCAATTCACTGCGCAGACGATGACCGATCGCGGCGCTGCGTTTGCAACTCGCGCCGTCGCAGTAGACGACCACCGCGCGATCCTCGAGAAAACTGAACTGGTCGCGCAGCTTCCATAGCTGCTCCGACCAGTTTTCGTCGTTGAGCAATTCAGCACCTTGGATGTGCCCTGCAGCAAACTGTTCCGCCGTGCGCGCATCGATCCACAACAGCTGCTCCCGGGAGTAGCGCTCGCGCAGCTGCTCCAGGGTGAGCCGATACTGATCGCCGGCAACATTTTCAACCCGATACCAGGCCGGCGCCTGCGGATGCAGCCACTTGGTCAAAGCGGCTCCGGCGAGCGATATCGCCAGGATCGCGGCCGCCTGCCAGAGGGTTTTCTTCATGCCCGGTAAACCGTCTTACTCAGCGCGGGAGACTTTGAAATACATCAGCTCCGACGAATACTTATCGATTTCGCAATCGGTCTCGGCACGAATGAAACCGAGCAACTCCTTGTCGGTAGAGTCCGGCGTCAGCACGATCTTATATTCGCGCCCCGCTTCGACCGCGCGCATCGCCACCGAGAAAGACGGCTCGCGCGATGAGTGCAGTCCGGTGATGTGAATCGGTTCATCGCGCACTACTTTGAACGAAATCTCCTTGGCCTCCGGCGCCTCTCCAACTTTCCAATCCAGGGTCAGCGGCTCGATTTCGTAAATCGGATCAACCGTCGCACGGACTGCCAGCCGAACCCTCGGATGATCCGGATGATCGGTGTGGACGATGACGTATTTTTCCGCAGTGCCGACCAGTTTTTCGAGCGAAAAATCCGCCTCCACAGCCACCGTCGCGCCGGCCGCGATGTCGTTGGCGTCCGAACGCACATCCAAGCACGCACAGGACGTGTCCAGCTCGGTAATGTGGACGACCCTGTCCGAGTCGTTGGTGACTTCAAAACGCGCGGTCACGACATCGTCGGCCGGCTCGGCGTGGATCTCAAAAACCTCGGGAGTGAACGACAGTGCCGCCGTCTCGGCCGGCAGATACCACCGGTAGAGCATCAAATAAATGAGCACACCGGTCACTGACACATACAACCAGATCGGCAGCGTGATTTTAGCGAAGCGTTTGTGCTTGTCGAAACGCCGGCGCAGCGCCGGAACCACCGTCATGATCACCAGTGGCACCAACAGAGCCGCAAGCGGAATGTGCGTGGCGAGGATGAACAGGTAGATCTTTCTGACCACCGGAAATTCTGTCGGAAAAGTGGTCACCAGACCTTTAGTCAGCGTGTGATAGGTCACGTAACTGATCAGGAACGCCGTCGAGGTAATCAAGGCCGAAACCATGCAGGCGATGTGCGCCTTTTGGCGTCCGGATTTGATCAAGGCAAATCCCATCAGCAACAGTACGAAACTGATACCGTTCAGGGTCGCGTTGAGCTGTGGGTAATCGAAGTCCTGGGGCGAAGGCATGGCGAAGGAGATATAAAAGGCGGAAACTCTGCGTCGCGCATCAAGGCTGTGTCGCAGGAGACGGGAGCGGCGTCTCCACCTCATCTGCGGGTGCGATGTCACCCTCAGATTCCTCCAGAACCAGTTCCAGATCGCGCTGCAGACGCTGAAATTCTTTTTCGGCCACGTCGTCCTGCATGACCCGGTAGTAGCCGCGGATGTTGGCTCCAGCGTCGATGATCACCAGCATCGGCTGATGCTGAAATTTTCCCTGAGTCGCGACCACCGCCGCATCGGTCGATTCATCGCCGTAGGGCATGTGAAACCAGTCGAGCATGTAGTCGCGAATCTCGGTTTCGTCCCCGGTCAGGAACCACCATTCATCCTCCGGAATGGTGATCGCATGGTTTTCGATCCAGGCATTGATCTTTTCCGGCGTGTCTTCGCCCGGGTTCAAACTCACTGACACCAGGTGAAAATCCTCGCGATCACCGAACTTGCCGTGCAACTGCTCCAGGTAGGCGGCCAGTCCCAGGCACCCCGATGGGCAATCCGTGTACATGTAGCCCATCACCCACACCTTGCCTTTCAGTTGGCCAAGCTTGACCGCGTTGCCGTCGCGATTGATGGCATCGAGGTCGACCTCCAGTTTTGACAAATGCGGCGGCCGGTAGTTCTCCGCCTCGTATTGATTGCGCTTGAGGTAACTGCGGGTCACAAAAACAGAACCAAAAATGATCACTGCACAGATGCCGGCAATCGTCATCCAGAAGCGTTTCGGATCAAAATCAGTTTCGGGGGTTGTCGTTGGGTAAGCCATTTGGGTCAGGAGTAGGGAGATCGGAGTTAGGAGGCAGGAGTTTCGTCCAAAGGGATTAAAAACACGCTACACGCGCACCCAGGCGGCAATGGCGGCGAACAGGACCAGGGGCAGGTAAAGCAGGGTGAAGAAGAACAGTTTGCGCGCATCGCCGCGCTCGCGAGTGCTGCGAAAGCGCAGCGACAGGCGCAGCATGAACGCGCCGAGCGCCATGCCCGGTAGCAGAAACCAACCATGGGTTACACCGGTCAGCACCGGTAGCAGTGGCAGCAACACCACCGCCAGCGAAAACCACACAGCCAACCTCGAAGTGCGCGATCCGTCGTCATCGTCGTTCGACCACATCACAAAACCACCGGCCTGATATTGATCCCGATACATCCAGTTGATCGCCGCAAAATGCGGTAACTGCCACCAGAACAGGATCATGAACAGAAACAGCGCACCGGCCGAAAACGAATCGCCGCCCCCGGCACACCAGCCGATCAGCGGCGGAAACGCTCCGGCAATCGCACCGACGATGGTGTTGGCGGTCGAACGGCGCTTCAGCGGCGTGTAGATAAAAAGGTAGGTCAACAGAGTTGCCGCCGCCCAGGCCGACGCGCCGAGATTGACTTTCATGGCCAGGTGCATGATCCCCAGCGCTGACATGATCCAACCGAGGGCAAACGCCATGCCCGGAGAAATGCGCTGCGCCGGGATCGGACGATTTTCGGTGCGCTGCATCTTCGAATCGACATCGACCTCCATCACCTGATTAAAAACCGCCGCACCAAACGCCGCCAGTAACGTGCCGAACAAGGTATGCAACAGGATCCACCACGAAAATTCAGCGCCGCTGCCGCCACCGCGCAGCGCCGCCAGGTAGCCGCACAAGGTGGTCATCGCCACCAGCGTGCTGAGCCGCGCTTTGGTGAGTGACATCAGATCTTCGCGCGTCGAGTGCTTTGCCTGCAGCGCATTGGCATCGGCAGCCGCACCGGAATCGGCGGGTTGATCGGAAGCTTGAGAGGATTTCACTGGGGACGCCATGACGGTTCGTGACCCTAAGTCATGGCTGCCTCGCGGGCAAAGACTCGCTCGCGCCGGAACTGAGGGCGCGAACCGCCGCGGCAAATGCCAGTCCGAGAATGGCCAGGCCGTTGATGACGTGAAAATTGGTAATCCAGAACGATTTACCGGTGGCGATCACCGCCACGCCGAGCGCAATCTGCGCCAGCAGCAAGCCGGCGACGATGCACAGACGACGGCGCAAAACATCGCCGGCCGGCAGCGTACGCATGGCGTGAACGGCCACGCTGACACCGATCACCACGACCAGCACGCCCCAGTATTTGTGCAGGAACATCACTGCGATGATCGGCTCGCCGAAATCGGGAATCAACACTCCCTGAGTGGTGACGATACCGGTGTCAGCCAGGCCGTCGCGATGGAAATGCCTCATCCGAGCTCCGAAAATCAGTTGTCCGGAAACGGCCGCACACAAC
>CBDULB010000045.1:0-40135 GCA_965367965.1 uncultured bacterium
CGTTCGGCTAAGAAAATATGCGAGCACTTCTGCTGATCCCGCTTCTCCTTTCCTTGCTGTATCTTAATACCGCAATCATTCATGGAATTGGCGGACCCGGCGAAAAACTTGTTATCAAACCGCTGCATGGGGTTCATCCGTTCTACGGAGGGGGAGGAGAGAATTCGTGGATTCGGAACCATCCCGGTGAAGAGCTTCCTTGGTGGCACTATCCGCGCCAGGACTACCTCGCCACGCTCATCAAAACGTCTTATGAAACAACCGTTCCCCCCTGGACCGTGATTTATGGGCTGGGCTATTGCCTTTGGTTGCTCTCCCTCGCGTCGACCGTGGCTTACGGAATTTTTCGTGCAAACAAAACTCCGAGGCCGAACAAGACGGCGATAGACAAGTCCGATCCCGCCGGGAGTTGATTGACTACCCTGATTCGATTCCTGTTTCTCCAATCCCAATCGAGGCCACGCTCCCTGGACCGGGCGGCCATGTCTCAAACGTTGGGCCGGAATACTCCGACCTTGAAGGGAATTTGGGAAGCGCGTAGCTCTGCTCCATGGAGACGGTAAAAGCCATCGGAGATGCGGTCGAGCAACTGGGGCGAGATGAACTCGCTGCCTTCTTTCCGCAAAAAGTTTTCGGCTTATGAGGCTGCCCAATGCCCAATGCCCAATGCGGATGCCCGGATTGAACAGGATAGTGTGGTGGGGAAGTTAGATGATCTGGCCGACGCTGCGATTGAAGGGGGCATGGCGGGTAAGACCAAGGCGCTCTGATCTGGATGATTCATCATGCGGCCCAGAGTTTCTGGAAGGGTTCCGACAAATTGCCTGCTGAGGTCCGGCGCATTGCTGCCGGGATCGAGTGCCCTTTTTGTCTACCCAAGCGGAATGTCTTGCGTAGAGTTCAATAGTTTTGAAAATGGCGCTCAGTCTCCCTGAATATTTCTCATGACCCGCTCAGAAATTATCGCTCAGCTGAAAAGTCAGAGTACGTGGCGACTGTTCTTCCTGAGTCTCATCACGCTCGGGATTTATGCCGCTCACTACATCAAACGCCAGACGGCAATCATCAATCAGCACCTCAATCGTGAGCTGATTTCGGAGGGTTTTGTGAATTTCTTTTTGGGCTTTTCGTATCTCACGGTGGTTCTCGTCATCCCTTACTTGATGGTCGAAGAGGGGCATCCTTTTGAGAGGTTCAGCGATCTGCTCGACCGACTGTGGGGGATCTGCCTTTTGGTGTGGGGTTTTCAGGCGCGCAACAGAATGAACCGGATCCTCGGAGTCCAGAAAGCTCACCCGCATTGGTTTCATGGCCTGTGGACCTTTCTTTTTACGCCATTCTATTTTAATTTCAAAATCAACAAGTTGAGTGAGCAGCCGATCGATGAGGAAATTGACTGAAGGTTTTTCAACCTCGGTTGACGATGAGATCTACCGCTGAAATTCCGCAAGGTGAGGCGAACGCGTCGCAATGCCAGTCAATTGAGTGGGGCCGTTTGTGGGGGATCGTCTGTGCAACGGAAAGTTCCGGCGGAGTGATCGTTTATTCAGTGGCGGCGGATCAGGGCACTTTTCCGGAGAACGTTGCCCTGGTGGGCCGGGCTCGATTCTGTAAGTTGACCCGCTTTCTGTGCCGGCGGGTACTGTTTTCTGGATGACAACCGCGTCGTGCTGCCGCGTGCTGCGCACAGCGTCGCACGACCCGCTACGCTTCGCCGGTATTGCGTGAGCCGGTGCTGATCTTTGCTCTGGCCACGGGCTCGTCGGCATGGCTAGAGTCGGCGCTTCATGAATCCATTCGTGCTTCTTATTATCGGTATGGCCATTGTGGTCGGGGGGATACTGGCGTTGCGCATGCACGCCTTTCTGGCGTTGATTGTGGCGGCTCTGGTGGTGGCGGCGTTGACGCCGGCATCGAATGTCTACTGGGCGTCGCTGGGTCAGGCTGAGGTGGTCGCGCTGCAACCGCAGGCAGTCGAGCAGGGCACCGATCTGGCGCAGGCACCGCCGACGCAAGTGGGCAGTGATTGGACGACGAAGCAGATCGCGGCGCATGTGTCGGCGGAGAAAATCGCGGGCAGTTTTTTTATGAAACGGGTGACGGTGGCGTTCGGCGAGGGCTGCGGTGGCATCGGCATTTTGATCGCGATGGCGGCGATCATCGGCATCTGTCTGCTGGAGAGCGGGGCGGCGCAGCGGATCGTCGACACGCTGTTATCGGTGTTCGGTGAAAAGCGGGCACCGATCGCGTTTTCGGCGAGCGCGTTCACGCTGGGCATTCCGGTATTTTTCGACACGGTATTTTATCTGCTGATGCCGCTGGGCAAGGCGATGGGGCTGCGCACCGGGAAAAATTATCTGCTCTACATTCTGTCGATCGTGGCGGGCGCGACCATGGCGCATTCGCTGGTGCCGCCGACTCCGGGGCCGGCGCAGGTGGCCAACGATCTGCCGGGCGTGTCGATCGGCGAGATGATGATCGGCGGGGTGATCGTCGGCGTGTTCACTCTCGCGGCGGGACTCTTGTATGCCCACTGGGCGAACCGCAAGTGGACCATCGCCATGGATCGTCCGGGAGTACTCGATGAAATGCCGGTCGATGAGTCGGCCGACGGCGATGCCGGGGCAACGCCACGAGCGCAGCCGTCGTTTGCGGTGGCGCTGCTGCCCATTTTGTTACCGCTGGTGTTGATCGGCAGCGCGAGTTTTGCTGATCGGTTCGGCTGGGATGTACCGTGGCTGCAGGTGGTCGGTGAACAGAATATGGGACTGATCATCGCGGCGCTGGCATCGATGGTGATCCTGGTGATGGTGCGCGGCAGCCAATTGACCGAGCTGTCGGAGATCGTCGGGCGCGCCCTGTCGAGTGCGGGGGTGATCATTCTCATCACCTCGGCGGGCAAGGCCTTCGGGGTGATGCTCAAGCAGAGTGGCATCGCGGCGATGATGCATGGTTCGCTGCCGGAGCACGACATCTGGCTGTTGCCGCTGGCGTTCGGAGTGACGGCGGTGGTGCGTACTGCGCAGGGATCAGCGACGGTGGCGATGATCACCTCGGGCGGGATCGTTGCGGCGTTGTTGACCGGGCATGAGATCAGTTTTCATCCGGTGTATCTGGCGCTGGCGATCGGTTGCGGTTCGAAGCCGATCTCGTGGGCCAACGACAGTGGTTTCTGGATTATTGGCAGGATGACGGGGATGACGCCGCTGGAAACGTTTAAAACGGTCAGCGTGATGATGCTGGTAATGGCGTTCACGGGACTGGCGGTGGTGATGATTGGTGCTTTGGTATTGCCGTTTCGTTAGGTTAAATTGTTCTTTGTTATGATTTCTGTGTTCAAGTGGTTCGGGGTGGTGGTGAAATGGTTGGCGATTTTTCGGAAAGAGGATCGTCCAGGGTTGACCGGCGGGACGCCGGTATCACGTTTTCGTCCACTGGGGATTTTTGTGGCGGTGATCTGGGGGATATGGGGCGGTGCCCCGGCGCGCGCTGAGGATCAACGGCAGGCGGATCTTTTGATTGTCGGCGCGACCGAGTCGGGGTGGGCGGCGGCGATTCAGGCGGCGCGGATGGGGGTGGAAAAGATCGTCATGGTTCACGATGGCGTCTGGTATGGCGGACAGTTTACCGAGCAGGCGCTGGCGTGCGTGGATGAGAACAAGGGCACTGGCAAGGTTGGTTGGGGGGTGGACTGGCATCCGATGAAGCGCTCTTTTCATCGCAGTGGTCTGTTTAAGGAGTTGATGGATGGCATCGAAGCTTTGAATGAGGAAAAATACGGCGCGCCGATGCCGGGTAAGCCTTATCACGGCCCGTCGACATTTCGTCCGGCGGAGGCGGAATCGGTATTTCGCAAAATGATTTCGCCGTATGTCGACTCGGGGCAGATCGAGGTGTTCTGGCGTCGTTGTCCGGTGCGGGTCGGGGTGGCGGCGAACCGGGTGACGGAGGTGGAGTTTGCGGCGTTGGCTGAGGATGGCGTCACCCTTGGTGACAGGGATCTGGTGGTGAAGTCGCGAATGACGATCGATGCCTCGGACTGGGGCGAGGTCATTCAGTTGTCGGGAGCGGCCTACGAGTGCGGGCCGGATCCGCAGTCGCGCTACGGTGAGCCGAGTGCGCCGCTGGACATGGCGAATTTTCCGCGCAATGAAATGAATCCGATCACCTGGGCGATGATCGTCGAGCAATCGCCGAACGGTGAGGAGTCACCGATTCCCGAGCCGGCCAGATTTGATGATCGCAATTATCCGCGAGCGACGCATTTCAGTCGCAAGGCGTTCGGTGGGTTGAAGTGGGACGTAAAGAATCCGGGCATGGGCGCGATCGATCACTGGCCGGCGGACGGCGAGGCATCGAAGCGGCAGTTGAGTGTCTATTCGGTGCGCCGCATCGTCGACGGCTACGACAGCAAGGATGGGCTGACGTCGATTTTGCTGAACTACATGAACGGCCAGGATTATCCCCTGGAGCGTTTGCCGGCGCATGTGGTTGAGGCGCTGGAAGCGACCGAGCCGGGTGCTGCGGAAAAAAACATCGTTGAGATGACGCGGGCGCAACGGGCGATCGTGTTTGCCGATGCCAGGCGTCACTCGCTCGGCGTGCTTTATCATTTGCAGAACTTTGTTCACCAAAGGGCTGAGCAGCGACAGAACAGTTTCCGCCACTTTCGACTCAGTGGCGAGTTCGGCACCGATGACAGCTTGCCGCCGAAGCCATACATTCGCGAAGGGCTGCGTCTCAAGGCGATGTACATGATGCGCGAGCAGGACGCGCGCAATACCGATGGCGTGACCAAGGAAAAGGCGCGCGAGCGTTTTGCCCAGGTGATGTATCCGGACGGTTTGTTTGCCTGGCAGTTTCACTACGATTTTCATCGCACCGGAAGGACCTATCTTGAGGAAGAGGGGGCGGGCGGGCCATGGATCGACTATCACAAGAACAATCGGCACACGAATTTTCTCAGTGACCGCTCGCTGTTTCCGATGCGCAGTTTGATTCCGGAGACGATGGACGGGCTGCTCGGCGCGCAGGGCAATGTCGGCTACAGCAGTATCGTCAGCGCGGCGATTCGGCTGCACGATCAGCGTGTGCATGTCGGCCAGGCGGCGGGTGCGACGGCGGCGGTGAGTTTGCTGGAAAAAGTGAAACCGCGCGAGATGGTCTACGACCGGGGCCTGCTGGAAAAGGTGCGCGACGGGCTGTGCAGCGAGGAGATGGTCGGCGTGCCGCTGTTGCTGTGGCCGTGGCGGGATCTGCCGGCCGATCACCCGGCGTTTGTGGCGGTGAACCGGTTATCGGCGATGGGATTTCTGCCGGAGGACAGTGAGCCGACTGACGTCGATATTTTAAGCGGTGAAAGTTTGCGTGACGCTGACGGGCTGGCGCTGCTCACTGAGAAATTTGGCGATCAAGCCGTCGATGTCTGGACCGGGGCGACGGCGATTGTGGCGAGGGACGAGCGCAAAGCTGCCGACGACTACGACGGTGATGGCATTCCCGACCGGGATGACGCGCTGCTGTTCACGCCGAATGAGCCGGTGGTATGGGCAGTTCGGCAAGTGCCTGTGACGCCGGCGACCGATGGCATGCCGGAAGAGGTCAGCGATGGTGAACAGCGCTTCGATTTTGGACCCGACAATGGCAAACCGGCCAAGGCTTGGCAGCGGGATTCTGGCGGCCTTTTTAATGAAGAGCGCGGCTACGGTTGGCGCGCCGATCTGAGCGGCAACCTGCGCCGGCGCAACGCCGTCGAGGAAGCTTGGCGCGATTCATTTTTGTTCACTCGAAAGCAGGATGTGTGGGAGTGCTCGCTGGAGAAGGGGAGTTACCTGGTGACCTGCTGTGTGGGTGATTCCGGATATCCGCAGCCGGGCCAGAATGTGGCCGTCGAAGGGCATGCGCTGGTGACCGATCAAAGTACGGCGACCGGCGAATGGCTGGAAGCAGAAGCCGTCGTCGAGGTGACCGACGGACGACTGACGGTGGCGATCGGCAGTGACAGCGGTGGCGGTAACACCTGCCTCAACTGGCTGACGATTCGAAAATTGCCGGCCGGGAAACGGTAGCTGCGCTTAAAGCTCCGGCGGACCGGGCTCGAGTTCGTCGAGGGCGGCCCGTTCCTCATCGCTGAGGTGGCGATAACCGCGCGGATAGGCCCAACCGTAGCCCCAGCGATAGGTAGTGGGCAGCCAGGGGCTGCCGCCGAGTCGGACCACGCCCTTGTAGATTTGGGCGATCAGCGGATTTCCGGTGGCGGCAATGTTGGTGGCGAGTTCCCGATCGGCCTCAAGGCGTTCCAGTGGGGTGCCGCCGCACCAGTAGCGGTAGTCGTGAATGACACAGGCCTGCTTCCAGCGTTCGTGGTCGGAGAGGGGGCCGTCGGGCGAGGTGCTGCAGCCGTCGCTGGTGAAGGCCACCGGATAGCTTTGTTGAGAGGCGCACGAAACTGCCGTGACAGAAAGCGCGAGTAACGCGAGCAGGCGCATCGGATCAAAAGTCGAAGCTGCCGGTGACCATCATGCCGCCACCGGCCACCGGAGCGGCACCCCAGTGAAGGCCGTGATTGCGGTCACGGGTTTCGCGCCGGGTGGCAAAATGCGCGGACAGTGACAACACCGCTGCTGCAGCGATGTCGGAAGGGTAGTGGGAGCCGTCGGCGATGCGGTTGACGGTGGACACGCCGGTGACCGCTGCGGGAACCAGGGCAACCTTCCAGCCGTAGTAGTCCCACGCCTTCATGGTGACGATAAACGGACCGATGAGATGGCCGGAGGGGAACGAGTATTTGCCACGAAACGCGGTATCGAAAAAACTGGTCGCATCGTCACCGGCTTCGTTGCGTGGGCGCTCGTGGGTGGGAATGGCATTGGTGATGATTTCCGTCTCGGTGTAAGTCAGGACGATGGCACTGAGAGATTCGAGTGAAAAACTGCGCAGTTTTTCATCCTGCGTCCAGGAGGAGACCAGCCAGGTGACGACGGGTGCCGCCGAGAGCGCCAGTGCCGACTGATCGCCAAGCGAGTCGAACAGCCCGCTGGTAAGGAATTCTTTACCCTGCAAGCTGGCCAACCAGGCGTCATCGTTGTCATCGACCAGCCAGGTAACGGCCGCCCCGAGCCCGAGGGTGGTGAGGGTGTCGGTGTGCTGCAGTTGGCCGTAAGAAGCGTTCCAGGCGGTGCCGAAAATTTCGCCGACGTCGCCAAACAAAGTGACTTGCTGCCAGTCGACAGAAGGTTCGGGCGCGGCTGTGACCGCCTTGCCATCCGCAAGGCTGTCCTGCGGGGAGGGGCCGGCAAATACGTTCGCAGGGGGCAACGCGATAACCGGAAGTATAGCGCCCAGCAGGGTGATAAAAAGAGACAAACGCATGTGACAGAAGCGTAACACTAGGACGCCCGTGGTGGGCAGGCAATTGATATGTGACGGCAAATTTTTGAAAACTTTTCTCGAAAATTAAAAAAATCGCAAAAAAGAGTTGCGGGTCTGGCAAAAGTTTAGTAAACTTGATCATCGAAAGGGCTTTTATTTAAAAATTCTCCGATAGTCATGAAATCCTTACTTCTACCTGCCGTCACTTTAACCCTCGCCAGCGTATCGCTGGTTGGCACCGCATCAGCTCAAGATTACTGGGGCGACGCCGGTTATGGGAATGCCGCCGGGGGCTCGGCGGGCGCTTCATCAGGTTCCGAATACGTGGTATCGTCGAACGGTGGCAGCGGCACGGCGATGGGATCACTGCTCGGCGAGTCAGACTTCAACTACGGATATCTCGATGGCAGTTACTACTTCTTCGATTTCGATGAGGACCATTTCGACAGCGCCAGCGGCTTTGGAGCGGCGCTTGCGATTCCACTGCTCGACTCGATCTTTTTGAAGGGCGCCGTTAACTACGCTTCCTCGGACACGCTCGACGGCGACGGGGTAGACTACCTCGACTGGCAGGCCGGGGTCGGCGCCGGCATTCCGCTGATGAACCGTTTTGACCTGGTGCTCGAAGGCGGACTTGCGCATCGAAGTCTGGAGGTTGACGGCATCAATGACTTCCGTGATCTCACCGATGGTTACGGCTGGTATGTCGCTCCGGGCGTCCGGGTGGGGATCAACGACTACCTCGAGATCAACGGCACGGTTCGCTACATCAATGTGCAGGACACCGATGACCTGGGCATCGATATTAAGGCACTGCTGCACCTGACGCCGACCATCAGCGTCACCGGCGGGGTGATTTTCTCCGACGACGCCAATCAATACGGCGCCGGTCTGCGCATCAATTTCTGACCGCAAGGTCGACAACACTCCCTGGGTTGAGAGCGGTCAGTCGCTGCAACCCGAGTTGAGGGGTAAGCCGCAGTTCAGGTTCTGGCAGGTACCTGGGCTGCGGCGCTTCTCTTTAAAAAATTGGACGCAGGTGGAGTGGAGTGGGGAGGGGAACTGCTGATGGACGCGAATGATCCGCGCTTGCGGTCTTGCGATGGGGAGGATGGCTCTGCTACACAGTGGGGGTGATGAGAAAAATCCTGCCCGTCTTTTTGCCTGCGTTGGTCCTGCTGACTTTCGCGCTGCGCCTGTCGGCTGCTGAGCGTCCCAACTTTGTGGTCGTGCTTGCCGACGATCTCGGTTACGGCGATCTGGCCTGCTACGGCGAGCCGGATGTGCACACGCCAAACCTCGATGAGTTCGCCAGCGAAGGGCTGCGCCTGACGCATTGCTACTCGGCGGCGGCGAACTGCTCACCGTCGCGGACCGGGCTGATGACCGGCCGCAATCCGTGGCGGGTCGGCGTTCACAACTGGATTCCGATGTTGTCGCCGATGCATGTCGGTGAAAAGGAGATCACCGTGGCCAGCCTGCTGCGCGATTCCGGCTATACCACCTGTCACACCGGCAAATGGCATCTGAACGGAAATTTTAATCTGCCCGGTCAGCCGCAGCCGGACGATCACGGTTTTGATCATTGGTTCTCGACTCAGAACAACGCGCTGCCCAATCATCGCAATCCGTGGAACTTTGTGCGCAACGACATCCCGGTTGGACCGCTGCAGGGCTATGCCGCCGACCTGGTCGCCGCCGAGGCGATCGACTGGTTGCGCGACGGACGCGACAAAGACCTGCCGTTTTTCCTGTTTGTCTGCTTTCACGAACCGCACGAGCCGATCGCATCGGCGCCGGAGCACAGCGAGCGCTATGCGAAGTTCGAGGATCCCGCGCAGCGTGCCTATCTGGGCAACGTCACGCAGATGGACGCGGCATTCGGCAGGTTGATGGCCGAGCTTGACGTCCAGAATCTCAGTGAAGACACGCTGGTGTTGTTTACCAGTGATAACGGACCGGCGCGCACCGGCTACCATCCTTACGGATCGACCGGCGCCTTGCGGGCGAAAAAGGGGCACCTCTACGAGGGCGGCATCCGCGTGCCGGGCATGCTGCGCTGGCCGGGAGTGATTGCGGCCGGCCAGGTCAGTGCCGAACCGGTGTGCGGCGTCGACCTTTTGCCGACGCTGTGTGAGATCGCCGGCGTTGAGGTGCCGACGGATCGCGCCATCGACGGCACCAGTCTGGTGCCCCTGGCAAAAAAAGGTGAACCGCTCACGCGCAGCACGCCGCTTTACTGGCATTTTCTGCGTGCGAGCAGCGACGTCAAAGTGGTGATGCGCGAGGGGCCGTGGAAACTGTGTGCCACCGTCAGCGGCTTCGATATCAGCGGGCGTCCCGACATCACCGAAGCGGAAAACGAGGCCAATCACAGCGCCGCGCTCGCCGAGTTTACGCTGTTCCATCTGATCGAAGATCCTGCGGAAACGGTCGACCGCAAAGACTCGGAGCCCGAGCACTTCGCGGTGATGCGACAGAAAATGGAAAAGCTCTACCTGGAAGTTCGCGAGGAAAGCCCCCACTGGCCGGAGTGGCAGTGGCCCCGCTACGAAGGCGAGCGCATCGAGTGGCCGGAATACAGCAGGAAGGCAAAGGCAAACAAGTAGCCAAATCCGGGCAGCCGCGGTCCGTGAGACCGTGGACCGTCTGCCGGTCGGGGGAGGCGGGCGCCGCGCTGATCACGCAAGGCCACTCGCTGACGCTCGCAGCTACGCAGACGGCCGTCCGGAGGGAGGCTTACTTCACCTGGCCGTTGCCGAACAACAGGTACTTGTAGCTGGTCAGCTCGTTGAGGCCCATCGGGCCGCGGGCGTGCAGCTTGTCGGTGCTGATGCCGATCTCGGCGCCGAAACCGAACTCGAAGCCGTCGCTGAAGCGCGTCGAGGCGTTCCAGAACACTGCGGCGGAATCGACTTCGGCGAGAAATTTCTCTGCGGTCGCCTGGTTGGTGGTGACGATGGAATCGCTGTGCTTCGAGCCGTACTGACTGATGTGGGCAATGGCGTCGTCGACGTCGGCGACGGTCTTTACGGCGAGAATGAGATCGAGGTATTCGGTTTTCCAGTCGTCCTCGGTGGCAGGCGTCACCGGAACGCCGGCGCTGCCTGCAAAACGCTGGTCACCGCGCAGCTCGACACCCCGTTCACTCAGACTGGCGGCGATGCGCGGGAAAAATTCGTCGGCGACGTCGTCGTCGACCAGCAAGGTCTCAAGGGCGTTGCAGACACTCGGCTTCTGGGTCTTCGAATTGATGACGATGGCCTCGGCCATGTCGAGGTCGGCGTCTTTGTCGACAAACACGTGGCAGATGCCGTCGTAGTGTTTGATGACCGGCATGCGCGCCAGTGAGACGACGGTTTCGATCAGGCCGGCGCCGCCGCGCGGGATGATCAGGTCGAGATACTGATCCATTTCCGCCATGTGCTGAACGCTCTCGCGCTCGGTGAACGGGATCAGCTGCACGCTGTTTTCGGGAAGCCCCTGACCGGCACCGCCGGCCTGCAGAGCGGCGGCGAGCGCACGGTTGGAATGGATGGCTTCCTTGCCGCCGCGCAAAATGGTGGCGTTGCCGGTTTTAAAACACAGCACCGCCGCGTCACTGGTGACGTTCGGACGCGATTCGAAAATGATGCCGATGACGCCGATGGGGACGCGCTTCTTCTGAATGCGCAGGCCGTTCGGACGCTCGCGCTCCTCGAGTATTTCGCCGACCGGATCGTCGAGGTCGGCAACCTGGCGGATGCCCTCGGCAATCGCCGCGAGACGATCGTGGTCGAGGCTCAGGCGATCGATCATCGCATTGCTGAGTCCGTTGTCGCGGGCGGCGGCGAGATCTTGTTCGTTGGCTTCGAGGATCTCCGTTTCCCGGGCGAGAACTTCATCGGCCATACTGCGCAGAATGAGATTCTTCTGCTCGCTGCCGAGCGTTGCCAGCGCACGCGATGCCACGAGCGCCTTGCGGCCCATTTCGAGAATTTGGTCTTTGATCGTGTCGCTCATGGCTCCAAAAGATGAAGGTTTAAGGCGGGAGGCTGATTTTCCATCCCGTGGCTCACCCGTAGGGCCGCCTCAGCCTGCCGTCGCCGGGACGGGGAACCTAGTCGCTTTTCCCTCACCCGCAACCAGCTCGCCGAGTTGCTCTGGATTGCGGCCGCTGGCGATCAGGGTGGGAATGCCGGCGCGTACCGCGATTTTTACGGCATCGAGTTTAGAGCGCATGCCACCGACGCTGAGTGCGCCCTTTTCACTGCTCGCGAAGTCGAGCACAGCATCGATGTCATCGACGGATTCAACGATGTTCTCGGGATCATCGGTTCCGGGAGGGCGCAGGCCGGGAACGGAAGTAAGCAGGATCAGTTGGTCGGCTTTGATCAGACTGGCAACGTGGGCGGACAGCAGATCGTTGTCGCCGACCTTGAGTTCGAACACGGCGACGGAATCGTTCTCGTTGATGATCGGCACCACGCCGGGAGAACCCAGCAGGTGGGTAAGGGTGGTGGTGATATTGTCGCGGCGGCGATCGTCGCTGAAGTCATCGCCGGTCAGCAGCAGTTGCGCGACCTTCAAGCCGAACTGGGAAAAATGACTTTCGTAGGTATGCATGAGGCGTGCCTGGCCGACGGCGGCGCAGGCCTGCAGGGCGCCGATGTCGGCGGGACGACTGTCGAGGCCGAAGGTCATCAGGCCCGCAGCGACGGCGCCACTGGAGACCACGACACATTGATGACCGGCGCTGTTGAGGTCGGCGATGGATTGAGTGAGGCGGGCGATAAGGGCGTGATTGAGGGTCACGCCGCCGTCGCGGGCCAGTACGCCGGAGCCGATTTTGATAACAATTCTCATAGTGGATGGCGCAGGCACGATGACGCTGCGTGTGGCCCCACTATTTGATGCTTGAATCGCGCTGTAAAGCTCTGCTTTTTGTGCTACTCTTCCGCCGTTCCCGGATTTGCACCCATAGTATAATGGATAGTACGGCGGTTTCCGGAGCCGCAGGTTCAGGTTCGATTCCTGGTGGGTGTACTCGGGAACGTGACTTTCAACTCAGGAGTTGAGGGAATCGTTGATCGATTTGTGAGTCGGTCGAAGCTTCACCACCTGGGTGTCGCGAAGCGACGGGGCGGAGTTGGGGCGCCGGTGGGCGGCGAGCAGCCGGGCGATCGCCTTCTGCAATTTGCCAAAATCGAACGGTTTGGTCATCCACACGTCGGCACCGTTGTCGAGCGCGGACGAGGCCATCTCGTCGGTCGGATTTCCGGATGCGGCGATGATCGGAATGCTGCGGTGAATCGCGGACGGCAGTTTGCGAATCGCAGCGACGGTTTCAGCGCCGTTGAGAATCGGCATCTCCATATCAACAATGATCAGGTCGTAGCGATGAGCGATGACCTGGGCAAGTCCACTGGCTCCGTTCTCAGCTTCGCTGACGGCATAACCTACGGCTCCCAGAAGGCGATTTAATATGAGGCGGTTAGTGGGTTCGTCATCGATGACGAGGATGCGGAATTGGTTGCTTAGCGGATTGGGTTCAATTAATTCGCAAGGCACCGAACCCCGCGAAGGGTCAGGTTCAACATTCATGGTTCGGGGTGTCGAGGTGGTTCAGAAACTGATTACTTCGCTAGGCTAGGTAATCAAGTTTCCTCAATAACTGTAGCAGAATACGCCGGGAGATGCACAAAATTGTCATAAAATTCACAAAAAGATGAGAATTCCTGTATTTATAAGGGTTGCGCGAGACGCTTTGCGCGCTGTGCAGCCGAATTTGTCTGAGATCAGCTGACTTTTGCCCAATTCATGTACGGATCCGAACCGGTGTTCCTAATCGATGAGCGGCGGTAGTTTCCAGACCGGTGCGAGCGACCGGTAGACGGGTTTCGGCAGTAGCACGTAGTGCGGACGGGCGTCGATTCTGAGCCAGGAGACGATCGCCTTGAGATTGCCTTCGCTCATGGTGGTGCAGCCCGAGGTGAGTCGATCCGGGCCGCGCCGGATATGAAAGAAAATCGCGCTGCCGGCTCCGGGCAGCGGTGGGTCGGCATTGTGGCGGATCTCGACCCGCCATCGATAGGCAGAGTCGCCGCGGCGCATGCGTTGTTTTTCGAACCAGGCGGGAACGCCTTGTTGCGGATCGATGACCAGATGGCGGTTGTAAAAAGGATTGCGGGTATCGTCGGGCCAGGCGTCCCATTGGCCTACCTGGCGGTAGGGGAAACTGCCACCGGCCGGCAGACTGGCGTCGTTACCATAGATTTTAGTGATGGCAAAACAACCTGCCGGGGCACGGCCGTCGCCTTCGCGTTTTGACGATTTTTGCTGCTGCAGGGAGTCGGGGATGGCAAGCGCGCCGCGCCCCCAGGCGAGCCCGTTTCGGCCGAGCAGGATCGCGACGCCGCCGGTGTCGGTGAGGCGTTGCCATTCGCCGCCGTCGGCAGCGCGCTGGTAGCGCCAGAGCTTGCCCCGCGATTGATCCCAGTGGTCGGTGACACCGACCAGCAGTTGACGAACCTTGTCAGGGATCGCCGCAGCCGGGCGAATTGTGGCGACTTGGTCCTCAGTTCTGGCGGAAGACGTCGTGGCAACGACGATGAAAACCATCAGGATCGCGCTCAGCAAGACCGGCGATTTCTCCCGCCCGGCACCAAGATTGAACAGGCTGTCCGCTGCAGTGTTGCGGGCGGGACGGGTTCGGCGGAACCGCGCCATCCGATGCCGGCGGCAATCGCGCGATGGTTGCGACGTTGTGCGCGTCGCCGGTGCAGCAAACCGGGTGAGATGGCTCACTCCAGCACGTTGCTTGGCAACGGCGGCAGCAGGCTGTTGCCGGCCGGAGCTTCTTCACTGCTGTCGGCACTGGGCAATTCCGGCGTCGGCACGTAAACGGGCGCTTGTGGTTCACTGGAGGCTCCTGTAGCAGAGCGGGTCCGGCTGATGCGCGCGGTGGTCGGATACTGCGGCTGGTCGAGATGAGCGAACATGGAAGGCGATCCTTCGCTGGCGGTAGCCGGGCGAAGGGTCTTGTTGCGCATGATGCCTCTGGCGCCGGACGGCAGCTGCACGGAGCTCCATTCTTCACCGGCATTGGTCATGCGGACCACGGTGCCGACCGGCATCGGCAGGGAGTCAGAGCTGACCGTGGAGTTACCAAATTTAAGCAATTGAGCGCCATCGCTTTCGACGATGTAGACGCCAGCAGAAGCGCTGCCACCGCGCGGTTTCGAGGGTTCATCATCATCACCGCCGCCAAACAGGCGACCGAAAAAGCCGGGTTTGTCTTCGCGGTCGTCGCTGGTGACAATGTAGGAGGAGGAGTCGCCGTCGGCGCCGACCGGTCCAAAAAGGCCGGCGGAGGCTTCGTTGCCGGAAGACGATGTGGGCAGACCGGGGCTCTCGACCAGGTCGGCATAACCTTCGGCATCGGATTCGACGGAGTCTGATTCATCACCGCCCTTGAACGGGTTCATGCGCGCGAAAAATCCGGGCTTGGCATCGTCGTTTTCTTCATTCACCGCGGCCGGACTTTGCGCAGCGCGAGTCGGTGCCTGATAGTAGGGAACCTCTTCCGCAGGGGCAGGAGCAGGAGCAGGGGTCGGCCGTGATTCAGCGAGGTCTTCGGCATCGTCCTTGCCGCCAAACAATCCGCCGATGAGCGGAATCTTCAGTCCGCCTTTTTCGTCGGTGTCTTTCTCGGGCGCGCTTTGTACGGGCGGTGCCGGAACGGCGCCGAGGCCGAGCGATTCGGCGGGGGCGAAGGTCGGCAGTGCAGGAATGGCGTTCGGGTCTTCTTTCTTTTTGCCGGTGAATGGAATCTTCGGACGCCACGAGAGCGCGCCGCGCAGTGCGCCGCCGATGCCGCCTCCGGATTCTTCCGCTTCACCGGTGTCGGCTTTCGGAATGCTCTCCGTGAAGGTTTGGGGCACGTCTTTCTGAATGGTGACATTGCCGCCGTCAGGATTCTGCCAGGTTCTGATCTCGCCGGAACTGACTTTCTGGTAGGCATTGGCTGCCGTACTGTTCTGCGCGTCTTTGGCGGCTTGGGCTTTGAGTTGCTTGTACTCAATGGAACGGTCGACGTTGCCCTTGATATGTTCTTCTTCCAGTGCGCGATCGGCGGAGCGGGCCATGGCGGCTTGTTGCGCCGAGGCGCGAGCCTTTTGAGCAGCTTCGCGAACGCGCATCAACTCAAGTTGGCGGGCGTCGTACGATTGTACGTTGCTGCCGGACGGAGCGACGTCGGGAATCCCGGTCTGGGCGTCAACACGATCGCCCATGGTCAGAGTGAGAACGGCAACCGTCGCTGGCGCGACCAGACGGAAAGAGATAAAGGAGGACGGCGACATGAACTGCGGGAAGCGGTTTGTGATCATAAGTTTACGAACCGGGAATTTGCGGATATTAACGTATACGGGCCAAGCGGTCTACCCAAACTCAAGGCTTTCTTGTTACGGAAATGTTGATATTTTTAATGGATCTGGCGTCTTGAAATATGCCTTGGTCAGGTCGTTTTTGCCGGTCGGCGTGATTCGATTTTGGCTGTGCTACGATGAGTGAATGGAGTGAGTCATTGCAACGCCGTCTGGCGGATTTGGGAGTTCGCGAGGAGGATCTCGACGAACGTTTTATCCGTGGTGGCGGTCCCGGAGGTCAGAAGGTCAACAAGACGGCGTCGTGTGTTTATTTGAAGCATCGGCCGTCCGGTATCGAGGTGCAGTGTCAGCACGAGCGATCTCGTGAACGCAATCGAGCGGTCGCCCGCGAATGGCTGTGTCATCGTCTGGAAGAGGTCCGGCGGCGCAAAAAACTGGCGCGTGATCGCAAGCGCTCGGTCGCCCGGGTCAAAGCGCGCGGCCGTTCGGCATCGACCAAGCGCAAGTTGCTCGAGCAGAAACGCCGCCGCACCGAGAAGAAGTCCCGGCGTGGCCGGATCCGGCCGGGGGAGTGACGGGGACGCAGCGCCGGATTGAATCGGGCTTGCGGGGACGGAGGTCGCGGGTAGGATCATCTGGCGCTGCGGGAGTTTTTCCGGCCGTAAACTTTTCGCTGTCCGTTTCGCTGACTTTTCCATGTCCAAAATTTTTAAAGCTGGCTGCGGTTGTTTTGCGCTCTCCGTGGTGACGTCGACGATTCTCATTGTCGGTCTCTGGAAGGTCGCCATGCCCAGGTATCTGCCGTTTCTCGAATCGAATGTGGTGGTCGTGGTTGAAACGGCGATCATGGACTTTGCGGCGCATCATCCCGACCAGGTGCCGGCCACCGGGATCAATCGCGACTGGGCGGCACTGCTGCGCGGTCGGAAAATCGCCGGCGTGAAGCTGGATTATTTTATTCAAGGTGACCAATTGGTCAGCCTGATGCGCGTGCCGCTCGAGGTGGAGACGGTCGGCAACTACCGGGTCAAAGTGGTATCCGCCGGCCCGGACCGGGTGATGGGAACCACTGATGATATCGACACGGTTCACGCTCACCAACTCCTCACCGAGTGGGAGGAGAAAAAGCATCGCGCCGGTAGCGGCGCCGGCGGCGATGCCCCGGCAACGGCTCGTTGATGTCGATCAGCCGTGAGTTTATTGAAATATCCTGCCTGTGGAGTAAGTGAACGGTCATGCGCGAATACCAACGACTTTTGCAACTGGTCCTCGATGAGGGACGCGAGCGCGACGACCGCACCGGCGTTGGCACGATCGGGGTGTTCGGCGCGCAGGCGCGATTTGACCTGCGCGAGACCTTCCCGGTGTTGACCACCAAGAAGCTGCACCTGCGCTCGATCATTCACGAGCTGTTGTGGTTTTTGAAAGGCGAGACCAACATCGCTTATCTGCGCGACAACGGCGTCAGCATCTGGGACGAGTGGGCCGACGAAAACGGCGAACTCGGGCCGGTCTACGGCAAACAGTGGCGCTCGTGGCAAGCGGCCGGCGATGGCCCGCCGATCGATCAGATTGCCCAGGTGGTTGAGCAGATCAAAACCAATCCGCACAGCCGTCGCCATCTGGTGTGCGCCTGGAATGTCGGTGACGTGCCGCGCATGGCGTTGCCGCCGTGTCATTGCCTGTTCCAGTTTTATGTCGACACCACCGCCGGTGAATTGAGTTGTCAGCTTTATCAGCGCAGTGCCGATTTGTTTCTCGGGGTGCCGTTTAACATCGCGTCGTATTCGCTGCTGACGGTGATGGTGGCGCAGGTCTGTGGACTGAAGCCGGGCGAGTTCGTGCATACCTTTGGCGATCTGCATTTGTACAAAAATCATCTGGAGCAAACCAAACTGCAGCTGTCGCGCGAGCCGCGGGACTTACCGACCCTGCGTCTGAATCCCGAAGTGACCAGCATCGATGGCTTTACCTTCGAAGACATCGAGCTCATCGGTTACGACCCGCATCCGGGCATCAAGGCGCCGATCGCCGTTTAGTTTGAAAGGGGAGTGCTGAGTTGAAATGCGATGAGTGATCCGGTGATCTATAAAGCCATCGTGGCGATGGCCTCGAACCGGGTGATCGGCCGCGACGGTGAGCTGCCGTGGCATTTGCCGGAGGACTTCAAGTGGTTCAAAAAAACCACTCTCGGCCGCCCGATTGTGATGGGGCGCAAGACCTGGGAATCGATCGGTCGACCGCTGCCGGGCCGGCGCAACATCGTGGTATCGCGGAGCTGGAAAGAAGCGCCCGAGGGCGCGGAAATTGTTTCCAGTGTCGAGGCTCTCGACGGGCTGGGCCTCGAAGGTGAAGTGTTCGTCATCGGTGGCGCGGGGCTTTACCAGGCGATGCTGCCGCTTTGTTCCGAGGTGTTGCTTAGCTACGTGTTTGAAGCGCATCACGGAGACACGCAGTTTCCACCGTTCGAAGCGGAGTTTGCTGAACCGGAAATCTTCGAGCGATTCGATGAGTTCGAGGTGCGGCGTTATGTGCGTTCGAGTGTTTGAGCCGGGACGTCCTGACGTCGCAGTTCATTGGACGCGATGGCGTTATCGACAGGGTCGGCCCCGCCGACTAACTTCTGTGCCATGAACTTTGCGCCATCAGGGGGAAGCGGTAAGCTCGATCGCCGCACATTTTTGGTGGCTTCGGGAGCGGCGACGGCGGGATTCGCCGGGCTTCGATTCGGAGCCGCGACGCCATCTGCGGCGGCCGCGGATTTCCCGCTCGAGCAACGGGCCAGGCCGGCCAAGTCGACGATTTTGTTTTTCCTGTGCGGCGGGGCGTCGCATGTCGACACCTGGGACATCAAGCCGGAGGCGACTTCCGACTACCGTTCGATTTTTGAGCCGATTCGCACTTCGGTGCCGGGCATGCAGTTTTGTGAGCATCTGCCGATGACGGCAAAAGTGGCGCATCACATGGCCGTGGTTCACGGTGTCAGCGATGGCGGCAAGGCCACCGGCGATCACCATGCCGGCTACTACTACAATCTGACCGGCCACCCTCCGGACCAGACTTTCCGGCTCGAAGGCAATGATCGTCGACCGTATCCCGACGACTGGCCGTTCATGGGCAGCGTGGTTTTCCGCGAGCGCGGTGAGCATCCGACGCTGCCGGGACTGATCAGTCTGCCGCACATGCCAAGCCGCAAGCCGTACACCCGGCCCGGTCAGTTCGCCGGCAAGATGGGCATGGATTACGATCCGTTCTATTTGCACGGCAATCAGCTCGAGCCGCTGAAATTCAATGCGCCGTCGTTGACCATGAAACGCGAAGTCGGGCGGGCGCGGCTCGATGATCGCGAGGCCTTGCTCGGTTCGTTGAACGCCGCACGGCGTGAACTTGATCACGAGGCGAGTGCGAAAGATTACACCCGCCAGCAGGAGCGTGCGTTTTCACTTTTGTCGTCGGCGGAAACGGCGGCCGCATTTGATTTGTCGAATGAGTCCAAAGCGACACGCGAACGCTACGGTGAAACGATCAACGGCATGAGCCTGTTGATGGCGCGTCGGCTGGTCGAGGCCGAGGTGCCGTTCATCACGGTGTTCTGGAAAGGCGACATGGCTAAATTGGCGAAAAAATGTCGCAGCGCGGGAAGCTGGGACACCCACGGTAACAATTTTAACTGCCTCGCTCAGGATCTGCTGCCGGAGTTTGATCGCGGTTATTCGGCGCTACTCGAAGACCTCGCTCAGCGCGGTTTACTCGAAGACACCCTGGTACTGGTCAACAGCGAAATGGGGCGCAAGCCCTTGATCGGTGATCGCCGTTCGGGGGGCGTCGAAGGCGCCGGACGCGATCACTGGACGGCGTGCCAGAGCGTGTTGATGGCGGGCGGCGGCATTCAGGGCGGACAGATTTTCGGTGAGACCGATCGCAACGGCGAGTATCCCAAAGACCGCCTGATCGACCCGGCGGACATCACCAAGACGGTGTATCACGCTATGGGCGTGACCAATTTGCAGGCCACCGATCGCGGCGGCCGGCCGTTCAATTTACTCGATCACGGCAAGCCGCTGACCGAATTGTTCTGAGGGCAGCCTCGGGGCGGGCCCCGGTGGTGATGGCTTGCAAGCGGCGGGCCGCTTATTCAGGAATCTCGTTGAGCGTGTAGTAGGCGACGTCGTGCAGCAGAGGATTGCCGTCAGCCGACTTTAAGCCGGCGGCGTGCAACTCGTGCACGTGACCTTGCGTCATCGGCTCAATCTTCAGGCGCAACGATTTGCCATCGTCGGCAATACTGGTCACGGTGATCTCCGGCGTTACCTGATCGACCTCGGGGCTGCCGTAGGCTTTTTGATAAATGTAGGTGTAGGCCTCCATCGTGAACGACCCGGCAACGGCGCTGGCTTGGTCGATCGGCTCCGTGAAAGTCAGTTCGAAACCGTCCGCCTGGGCGCGCATCTCGTGGATTTCGAACGGCACTTTGCCGGTCCAGTCGACGCGTTCGAAGTTCCATGCCTTACCGCCGCGTGCGCCCCAACCGCGATTCGATCCGCTGGTAAACATGACGCCATCTTCGCCGAGCCGCACGGCGATGTTGCCGGATTGAAAGCCTTCGAGAAACGGAAACATCGCGCCCTGGTAGATGCCGTTGACCTTTTCCAGAAACACGCGGTGGATCTTTGAGTGGGTTTGCTCGCCGACAAACATCTGCCCGGCGAAAGGGCCGAACTTGCCTTCGCTCAGGTCGGCGGCGATACCGGTCGGTGAATTGCCGACCTTTCCGTGCGGCAGGATGACGGCGGGCGGAACGTAACTGGGGATGTTCTCGCGTTCGATCACGGTGCGGCTGCCTTCTTCAGTGTAAGGAGGTTCGGGTGGCCGGGCGCCGATGGCACCATCGGCATATTCGAACCAGATATTGCCGTTGGGGTTGCCCTGAAAGGAACCCGGTTTGAGCCATTTCAACGAACTGGAGCCGTTCCATGCGCCCTGGTTGTCAGTGTAAAATGCTTCACCCTCGGGATCGAAACCGATGCCGCCGGGGGAGCGAACGCCGCAGGCAACGGGAGTCGTTTTGCCTTCAGGAGAAGTTCGCATCACCCAACCGCGGAATGGGGCGTTAGAGGTGAACGATCCGGTCAGGCAGTGCACGCTCCACAGGTAGCCGTCTTTGTCGAAGGTCGAGCCGAAGTTGTACTCGTGGTAGTTGGCGCTGGTGCCGACGGTGGTCGACACGGACTCAAACAAATCGGCGCGGCCGTCGCCGTCGAGATCCTTCATACGCGTCACTTCGGGGCGTTGCACGGCGTAGAGCCATCCGTCGCGCCAGGCGAGTCCGAGTGGCTCGTGCAGGTATTCGGCGAACAGGGTCCACCTGGCGGCTTTGTCAGGATGCTCTCTCGCATTTTCGATGGTCCACACCTGCCCGCGTCGACTGCACACGGCGACTTTGCCATCGGGCAGAAATTCGATCGCCCCGCCTTCGACGACGACGCCTTCGGGCGCGGCAATCGGTGTGATGGTGTAGTAGTCGGAAGGTTCCCGGGCCTGGGTGGCGCAGGTGACGGCGACGGCGAGCAGGATGAGAAAGGTGCGTTTCATGGGCAGGCGCGGTGGCGGAGCAAAGGGGATGGAGACCTGGTGGGAGACAGAGACAGAGGCGGTGATCAGTTCTTTTTGCCGCCGACTTTGGTCTTCCATCGGTAGGTGATGGTCAGAGTGGATTTGTCGGCGGCGCTGTCGAGAGCGGCGATTAATTCGGACTGGCCATCGATGCTGCGCACGACCGGTTTGCCGCCTTCGAGTTTGATCAGAATCTTGTCGGCATCGATCCACTCGCTGCCGTCACTGGCGTTGAGCTTGGGGCTGTTGGCGATGCGGAAGTAACTGTCGGGGGCGACCTTGCCGCTGATCTGGATGGTGCGCACCAGCGCTTCGCTGCCGTCGATGGTGTCGGGTTGGAAGGTCTCTTCGACTTTGATTTCGTCGTTGTAGCGATAGCGAAAGGTGGGGAAACGATTGTCGGCGTCGAGTTGGTAGCCGCTGAACTGGTAGCCCGGTTCGGGCAGGTCGAATTCGATCTCTTTCTGTGGCTCGGCGGTGTCGCGTTCGTATTTAATGTGCCCCCTGGAGAGCGGTCGCCACGGTTCATCGAGACTCTTCAACACCTGGATCGGGACGCCGCCACCTAAATGGACACGATCGAAACCGGCGAGGCTGGAACTCGATCCGCGACCGTTCCAATGCGGCGCGACATCGAGAAAACCGCCGCGCCACAGCTGCACCAGATTCATGCGGTCAGCGTCCCAGACAAGATTGACGCCGCCCGGATAGCCGACCGCAATGGCGCGGGGACTGGCGTCGGCAAAAAAGGCGCGGTGCACGATCGCTTCGCCGTTTTTCGGGGTCAGCAGAATCGGCTTCGGCGCTGCGGTTTTTGCTTTGCCTTTGGCGATGTCAGTCGACAGCACGGAGTGGCCAAAAGACTTCGAGCGCACGCTGAGTGTCAGCCCGCGCTGGCCACCGCCGTCAAAGTAAGGGACGCGCACCGTGTGCACGCCCTCCAGCAGATGCTCCCTTGCCTCGATGGGATCCTTCAACGGATGAATACCGTCGGCATCGATGATGCCTTCGCCGTCGACGATCAGTCGGGAGCCATCGTCGGAGGCGAGATAGAAGCGGACATCCTCTTCGTTTTCGACACGCAGCTTGCCTTCGAAAACGATGCCAAAAGGGCCTTTGATTTTTCGAGCCACGCCGAGATCGATCAGGCCGTCTTTGAGTTTGCCGGTTTTGACCGGTGTCAGCGTTGAGAAATCGGGCAACTTGCTCCACTTGCCTTCGTAGATGGAGTACTTCAAATCTTCGAGAACGGCACCGGGCTTTTGCACCGTGAGAATGCCTTTCATCAGCATCGAATGGCCGGGCACGGTGCAGACGAACGGGTAATCTCCGGCCTGTTCGGGGGCGACAAAATAGAGGTCTTCGCTCGACTCGGGATCGAGCAGTTTCGAGGCAATCAGAATGCGTGGATGATCGGCCGGCACCCAGCCGAGTTGGATGCCTTTGTCGCCCAACTGCCAGACTTCCTGAGAAAATTTCTGACCGTCCTTGTCTGCAGCGTCCGGGTTGAGCAACACCAGGTTGTGCTGCAGGTCATCGGGGTTTTTCAAGGTCAGCTTGACCTTGGCACCCGGTGCTGCCTCTATTTCGGCGGTGTCGTAGCGCATCATTCCCGGCAAGGTCTCGATGACTGTCGCGACATCCGGACTGCCCGACCATTCCGGCGGCTCGCCAGTGGCGGAAGCTGCGCTGAAAACGACAAGCGCCGCACCGAGAAGCGCGGAGAAAAAGGGGCGGGTTTCTACATTCATAAGGACAATCGGGACAAGCAGTTGTCGTGGGGGGGCGTCACCGTAACGGTTGGCGGTGGCCAGTCAAACCTCTTGTCGGACGCGAGCGGCGCGGCGATCAGTGAAATGCTTTGCTGGCGGGATATACAGGATGATCTGCCCGGGGAGCGTGTAAATTGGCCGCTTGCGGCGCTTTCGAAAGCAATCGATGGCGATTGATCGAACTCCCGTATAAAAGTGTGACGCAAGCTCCGCTCCTCAGGGGCAATCAAGTACAGGCACAATGGCTCAGAAAAAACTCCCCACTAGGAACGCTGTCGATGCTGATATCGCGGTGCGTGAGATTTTCGGTCACGATGGATTTCGCCAGGGGCAGCGTGAGGTGATCGACGTGCTGCTCGCCGGGCGACCTGCGCTGGCGGTGTTTCCGACCGGCAGTGGCAAGAGTCTCTGTTATCAGTTACCGGCGGTGTTGCTCGACGGTCTGACGCTGGTGATCTCGCCCCTGATCGCGCTGATGAAAGATCAGGTCGAGGCGATGACGGCGCGTGGGGTGGCGGCGGCGCGGCTCGATTCGAGTTTGAGCGTCGCTGCAACGGAGCGGATTTATGAGCAGATGGCAGCGGGCGAATTAAAGCTGCTCTACATCGCTCCGGAACGGCTCAATAACGAAAATTTCACCCGCCGCCTTGGCGCGGTGGCCATTTCGCTGGTGGCGATCGATGAGGCCCACTGCATCTCGGAGTGGGGTCATAACTTTCGTCCCGACTATCTCAAGCTGGGCGGCTGGGTGAAGTCGCTGGGGGTGACGCGGGTGCTGGCCCTGACCGCCACCGCGACTGAGGCGGTGGCCGACGATATCCGGCAGCATTTTGACATCACTGCTGAGGACCATATTCACACCGGGTTTCGACGGCCCAATCTGCATTTTCAGGTGACGCTGAGTTCGGCGGCGGAGCGAAAACAGAAACTGGCGGGCATCCTTCGCGAGATGCCGGACGATGCGGCGACGATCGTCTACGTGACCCTGCAGAGAACCGCTGAAGAAGTGGCCACCTGGTTGGCGCGCGAAGGCTTTTCGGCGCGGGCTTACCACGCCGGCATGCCGGCCGAATACCGCTCGGAGGCGCAGGAGGATTTTATGGCCGGACAAGTGCGCATCATTGTCGCGACGATTGCGTTCGGCATGGGTATCGACAAGTCGGATATTCGCGCAGTGATTCACTACAACCTGCCGAAGTCGTTGGAAAATTACGTGCAGGAGACCGGGCGGGCCGGACGCGACGGCGGCGATGCGCGCTGCGAAATTCTCGCCTGTGGTGACGACCGCATTGTCCTGGAAAATTTTGTATACGGCGACACACCTTCCGAGCGTGGCCTGCGTTCATTGCTCGAGCACCTGCTGATGCAGGGCGATCAGTTTGACGTTTCCCACTACGATCTGGCGGCGACCTGCGATATCCGTCCACTGGTGATCGCCACGGCACTGGCGCAGTTGGAATTGCGCGGCGTGCTCAGTGCCAAAGGTTCGTTTCACGGCTCGTTCCGTTATCAGTTTTTGCAACCGGTCGAGCGCGTGTTGAGCGGTCACACGGAACAGCGGCGGGCATTTTTGACGGAGTTGTTCGATCTGGCGAAGTTCGGGCGCAGCTGGCACAGCATCGATGTCGCCGATGCGGCAGAACGATTGGGTGAGCAAAAATCGCGCATCGCTCAGGCCTTGAACCATCTGGGCGAGATCGGCGACTTGAGGCTGCAGCCGAGTCGGCCGCGTTATGTCTATGAGTTAAAACCGGGCAGTGAGGTCGGTCGTAGCGAGTTGGTGAACTCACTGGTCGAGGCGTTTCATCAGCGTGAGGCGAACGAAATCGAACGCATCGAAACGGTGGTCGAATTCTGTGAATCGACGCAGTGCCTGACTCGTCAGTTGCTCGCCTACTTTGGCGAAGATCTCGAAGCCGACTGCGGCACCTGCGGGAACTGTGTCGATCGCGCTGTCGATACGCCGGAGCGCGAGCTGCCGACCGATCTGATCGATGACATCTCGGCGGAGCAGGTGGCGACCATTCGCGAAGTGATCGACGAAAAACGTGTCCCGCTGCGTCAACCGCGGCAGCTGACGCGATTTCTGTGCGGGCTGAGCAGCCCGGCGGCGACCCGGGCGCGCCTCAGTCGGCACGATCACTACGGCGCGCTGGAGTGCATACCGTTCCAGACGGTGCTGGCGCAAGTGGAGACGATGCTGTTGTAGGTGGGTAGGCGGGCTGTGGCTACTTTTCCGGCCGACCGTCCTTTTTCAGTTCGGGCGGTGCTTTGTCGCTTACGGGTGCCGCATTTTTTTCGTTGAGGCGATCGACCCGGGCGAGTTTGTGCCAGCGGGCGGCGAGGTCTTTAACCTTGTCAGGATGCCCGGCTGCCAGGTCGTGCATTTCGGTGCGATCGGCCTGCATGTCGTAGAGTTCCCAGGCAGCGCGCTGGTGGCTGACCAGTTTCCATTTGCCGGCGCGGATGGCGCGGTTGGTGGAAAATTGCTGATAAATCTCGTCGTGCGGTTTGCGGGTTTCGCCTTTAAAGATCGGGGTGAGGGACAATCCCTGGAGCGGCTCGAGCTCTTCAATGCCGGGCCATGAGTCGGGATACTTGGTTTCGGCGAGGTCGATGACCGTGGCCATAAAGTCGACCAGATGAGCCGGCTGATCGGTGATCGATCCCTTGTCAGCAGTGATGCCTTGCGGCCAGTGGGCGATCAGCGGGCTGGAGATGCCGCCTTCGTGCTGGTTCTGTTTGTGCAGGCGGAACGGGGTGTTGCCGACCGATGACCAGCCGGTGTCGTAACACCAGTAGGACTTCGGGTCCCAGGGTTCGAACTCTTTGCCCCTGGTGCGATCGAACGGGCAGGCGCCGTTGTCGGAGCAAAGCAGGATCAGGGTGTTGTCGTAAATGCCGCGCGCTTTAAGAAATGCGATCAAGTCGCCGGTGACCTGATCGACGCGATCGACCATGCCGGCGAAGGCGGCCATGCGCCGGGATTCCCACGACTTATCTTCGTCGCTGAGTTGATCCCAGGCGGGAACATTTTTAGGCCGAGGCGCAGGCGTCCAGGCGGGATCGATCACGCCCAGTTCGATCTGTTTGGCGCGGCGTTGCCTGCGGATTTCATCCCAGCCGACGTCGTAGCGATGTTCGTATTTGCGGTAGTCCTGCTCGCGAACGTGGAGGGGGTAGTGCGGGGCGTTGTGGGCGACGTAGAGAAAAAAGGGATGGTCGGGTTTTTGCTCAAGCGCTTCGCTGACGAAGCGTTTGGCGTAATCGATGTTGGCGTCCGTGGTGTAGAAATCATCGTCGAAATCAGCCCAGGGTTTTCCGTTGAGGCGGAAGCTGTCGTCGCCGGTGAAAAAGTTGGTGGCGCCGGACAGGTGACCGAAATATTTCTCGAAGCCGCGGTCGGTAGGCTGTTTGTCGAGATGCCATTTGCCGACCATGGCGGTCGAGTAGCCGGCTTTGCCGAGGACTTCAGGTAGGGTGACGGCGCGGTCGAGTCTTTCGCTGCCGGCCTGATTGCACCATAGTCCAGTGAGCAGCGACACTCGCGACGAGTGGCATTTGGCGGTGTTGTAAAACTGGCTGAAGCGCAGGCCGTCGGCGGCGAGCGAGTCAATGTGCGGAGTTTCAATTTCGCTGCCGTAACAACCGAAGTCGGCGAAGCCGAGGTCGTCGACCATCATCAGCACGATGTTGGGACGCCCGGCGGCCTGAGTAGTGCCGACGAAAGCGAAAATGAATGTCAGAATGAGAAACGGGCGCATGAGCTGCCTGGGGGAGATAACGAAATTAAATCTTCAGATGACGGGGCGCCCACCTGCGGGATGGCTACCGAAATGCTGACAGGCTTTACGGGATTTTCATGATTTTGACTATTCATCAAATGTCCGGTGTTTTCGCTAACCGCTAACCGCTAACCGCTAACCGCTAACCGCTAACCGCTAACCGCTAACCGCGCCTGAGCGCCGACTATTTTTTCATACCCGGCCACCCGTAGGCTTTGGGATCCGCGGCGGGCTGATTGAGGTCGGCGTCAGAAGGCAGGGAGATGTGTTCCATGGGCTTTTTCTGATCGAGGTTTTCGTTGAGTTGAGTTTCGCTGATCGCCTCGGAGGGCACGCCTTTCGGGGGCACATCAACTTTGGCAGTCCAGCAGATCGCATTGAGCACCAGCTTGCGGAAATCATCGATCGCCCAGTTGCGGTGCCAGTGACCGCCAGTGAACCCGATCGAGCGACCGCCGTCGGGGCGGGTGAGTGCCCACATGACAGTTTGTTTGCTGCCCAGTGCTTTCTCTGCGGCAGGTGTCCAGTGAATGTAACGATTGATGCGTTCGCGGGTCGGTGTGGCGGTGAGAATGTCCTCAGTCTGCTTTGGATCTGCCCAGCGCATGTTGTAATACCACTCGTCGTTCGCGGTGAAATTTGTCAGGCCCCGGCCGATCGGGTGTCCCGGTTTGACCGTGGTGTCGGCGGTCCAGTGGGGGTTGGCGGAGAAGCCGCTTTCGTAGTGGCCGCCCAGCCATTTTTTGAAACGCTCGCCGAGTGGACCGGCGGGAACTTCGACTGCGTAGTGCATGTGCATCAGACCGACGCCGGCATCGATCAATCGGTCCATGGTCGCCTCGTGGCCGTTGACGGGATGCTTGGCATTGCCATCTGAATAAATGACGACGGCAGCAGCACCCTCGAAAATCGATTCGTCTTCGGGCCAGCCGTTGTGAACCACATCGACTTGGATGGGCAGGCCGCTCTGCTCGTTGAGCGCGCGCGCGAGCAGGATCGACCCGGCATTAAATTCGTGCTGGCCGGAGGGGTGACTGACCGGTCCGGCGATGAGCACAACGCGGGCTTTTTTCTCAGCGTCAGCAGCGGTCGCGGTGCTGTACAGCGTGGGTCCGGAGAGCAGTATCGCGGCGGCAAGAGCGGCGATGCAAAGCGCAGCAAAACAGAACAGGGAACGCGAGCGGGCAGATTTCATGCTCCAATCGAACCACGTTTCGCGGTCAAAGAAAAGCTGTGGTTTTACTCAAATGGCGCGCCGGTTCAGCCGAACAAATTCCCGGCGAGCCCGCGGAGAACCTGCAGCCCGTGCCAATCTGCGCCGCGCATCGGCTTGCCGGCAGTGGTTCGTTTTTCGCCGAAACGGTCGCGGTTTTCCTCGAACACCGTGCCGAGAAACTCGCTGCCACCGATCGCCATACCGTCGGTCAGGTAGCGTATCCGGCACAGCAGGATCTCGCTGACTTGAAGTTTGCCACCGCGCTCGAGTTCGGCCTGCACCTCCCGGCGACTCATGCCGATTCGGCCGCGAGTGCCGGTTCGGGGATCCGCGTCGCGTTTTTCGCCGTGACCATAGAGCAGCAAACGGTAGGGCGCGCCGACGCTCGCCCAGGTGACGCGGCGATTGATACCGAACGAGGTATGTTCAAGGATGGCGATCAGGCCCCTGCGGGCGACCTTTTGGCCAACGACCGCTTCGGCGTAGCCACACCAGCGGTAGTCCTTGGGATCGTCGACAATGCCGGCGCGGATGGGATTCAAATCTATGTAGGCGGCGATCGTCAGAAGTGCCCGCTCGTCGCCTTCCACAAGCACGCTTTTGAAGCGGTGTTCCCACAAGGTGCCGGTGCGCCGGTGTCGGCGATTGTGCCAACGCGTGTAGCGCTGCTTGAGTTCCTTGAGGAACACCGACAGGGAATAGCGGCGGGCTTGATATCGGGCGAGTACCTCGGAGAGCCATCCTGGCGAGGTGGCAGCGGCTGCTCGATCCAGCTCTTGAGTTGCATCGCGCAGTTCACGGCCGCGGTAGAGGAGCGGCAGGAGCTTTCGCAACCGCTGCTCGGTGAGAGCAGGCATCGCAGCCCGGTCCGGGACGCGGATCAGCAGATGGAAGTGGTTTTCCATCAAGCAGTAAGTGACCACCTGCACGCCGCTGAATTCCTCCAGACGCCGCATCAGATCATGAAAGTGGCGCTTCTCCGGTTCGCGCAACACACGCTGCCGGTCGACCAGCCGCGACACGCAGTGGTAGTAGGATTCACAATGGTCGCGCAACAGTCGTCTCGGCATCGTATCGGGCAGGTCAGGTGGAAGTGAGCCGGCAGGGTGAAAGCAGTGTCAATTAACGTATCGGCAACCAGCTCGACCGCAAGATATAATTTTCCCGGAAAGCTATCGGAGGGTAATGTCTATTTAATAGTGGGTAATCGGGGTGGTGCTGGCGGGGGGCGGCAGCTAACTCAAGCTGAGGGGGCCTTCGCTGCAGTGCTCTTCGCGGCCGAATCTGGTGAGGTTGTGGCCCATCGATTGGGCTACGGTCAGCCACAGGCGGTTGTGAGCGGTGCCGCCGAGATGGAGGGCCCGGTGGGGGGTGATGCCGTGTGACTTGCCGCCGAGGAGGACGAAGGGGATGTCTTCGAGTTGGTGGGAATTGCCTTTGCCGAGTTCGTTGAGCCAGATGATGAGGGTGTGATCGAGCATGCTGCCATCGGCGCCGGGTTCGGGGGTGTCGGCGAGTCGCCTGGTGAGGTAGGCGAGTTCGCCGGCGAACCATTCGTTGATTCGAGTGAGTTTTTCGACGGCGTCGGCGTTCTTGTCGGGTTCATGGGAGAGGCCGTGGTGACCCTCTTCGATGCCGAGCCATTTCATGCGCGCCTGGCCGACGGAGCGCATGTACTGCAGGGTGGCGACACGGGTCATGTCGTTGGCCATGGCGTTGACCAAAAGATCGATTTGCAGACGGCTGATCTGCGGGGTGTTGTCGTTGATCAGTTCGATTTCGGGATCGATGTCGGGGACGGGATGAGCCAGTTCGGCGTCGTCATCGCTGTTGGCGAGTTCGGTTTCGACCTGGCGGATCAGCGTCAGGTGTTCTTCGAGCAGGCGTTTGTCGTCACTGCCGAGTTTGGATGACACCCGGGACAGGTCCTTACTGACGTCGTCGAGGACGCTGGTCAGGCTCTCTTTGTCCTTCATCTGACCGTAGAGTTTGGACATCATTTGCCCGGGATCATCGATGGGGGCGAGCGGTTGATTGGCGCCGGCATAGGACATACGGGTCCATGGGTCGGCCCGGTTGGGCACGGCGACGCCAAATTCGAGTGAGCCGAAGCGGGTGCGGGTGGCATCGCTGCTTTGCAGAAAGTTTTTCATTTCCTGGTCGATGGAAATGCCACTGGCCCAGCCCGCCGGTGTGTCGGATCCGCCCTGGATGTTGCCGGGCAGAAGTCGGTCGCCGGTGAGCAGGCAGGACATGCCGCGCATGTGGCGGTCACCGTCGCCTTTCATTTTGTTGGCGACGCCGCGCAGGGTAAGTAATTGATTTTTGAACGGCTCGAGAGGTTTGAGAATACGCGGCAGCTCAAAGTCCGGGGCCTCGTGATTTGGCCAGAAATTTTCCGGGATGGTCCCGTTCGGCGAAAACATGATGATCAGTCGCTGGCGCTTCCGGCCTTCGGTGGCGTTGAGGCCGGGCAATCCGTTGAGAAAAGGCAGTGCGGCAGTGGAGATGCCGAGGTCGCGGATAAATTGGCGGCGTTTCATTGGCAGAAGAGAGAGGGGGGGAGGGAGGTGTTGTTTGGCGGCGATCCTGAATTTTTGATTTTGGATCTTTGCGGCGGCGGCGTGTTATCTGCCGGAGTTTTTACGAATCGGTCGAGTGAGTCGCCGTGGTGACGGCGATTTTTCTTAAAAGGTGAAGAATGTTGTAGCCGTGTTTGGCGAAATCGTCGCGCAGCAAATCGAGTTGGTCGAGGCCGTAGGCGGCGGCAGGTTGTTTGACGGTGTGATGAAAAAGCTGCTGCACGAAGGCCTTGTGTGCGGATGGCGAGTCGGCGGCGAAGCTGGCGACGTCACGGGCGCCGGTGATCTTGATGGTTTCGCCAAGGTCGGTTTTGAAATCGCTTTTCGCATCGACGGGCTTGTCCTGATCTTTCCAGCGCCAACGTCCGATACCGTCGTAGTGTTCGAGGCTGAAGCCGAGCGGATTGATGGTCACGTGGCAGCCCATGCAGGCTTTTGAGCGGGTCAGTTCGGTGACTTTTTCGCGCATGGTCATGTGGGGATCGAAGTCGGCGTTCTTGAATTCGTTGGCCATGGGGGGCGACTTGAGGGTCATGCCGACGATGTTGCGGGTCAGGAACACGCCGCGGTGAATCGGTGAGGTATTGTCGTGATAAGCGAACGCGGTGAGCAGAAAGGGATGGGTGATCAGGCCGGAGCGCTGTTGTTTGTCGATTTGGACTTTCTGAAAGCTGCCTTTGATTTCGGGGTGACCGTAGAGTTTGCCGAGTCGTTGATTGAGGAACAGGTAGTCGGCGAGCAGTAGATCGCGGTAATTGGCGTCGCTCTGCCAGACGACCTGATCGAGGAACAAGTGCAGCGAGGTGCGCAGGTCGGCGAGTACGGCTTCGTCAAACTGGGGGTAAATGTCCTTGTCTTTGGCGAGGTCGTTGGCGCGTTCGAGTTCCAGCCAGTGATGGAAAAACCCCTGCATTTTCGACTGCGTGCGCCAGTGCCAGACCATGCGGTCGGCGGCTTTCTGGATTTGTTCAGGCGTTTTTAAATGGCCCTTTTTCGCCTGCTCGATCAACCAGGGATCGGGCAGGGAATCCCACAACGAGAGAGCGAGTCGTGATGCAACGGTCCAATCGTCGACCGTGCCGCCGCCCAAGCTGACCAGTTCCGGATAAAGAAATCGCGGCGCGGTCAGGGTCATGATGACCAGTTTTTTGACGGCTTGCTCGAGCGTTTCGGCCCGGTCGAAATGGGCATCGACGAACTCTTTGCGTTCGGCCTCGGTGAGGGGGCGACGAAAGGCGCGGGTCACAAATTGCACGCCGAACTCGCCGACTTTTTTGGCGCGTTCTTCGAACGGTTGATCGGACTTGGTTTTGCTCAGATCGGCGAGATGGTCGACGACGTAGACCGAGGCATCTATCGCCGACGCGTTAACCGCGTCGATCCAGTTTTTTGACACCGCAGTGCCGCGCTCGTAGCCGACGCTGCGATCATCGGCGGGAAAGGCGGCTTCGACGACCAGTGACTCGTGCACCCAGTCGGGAGTGACGTTGTGTTCGGGAATGGCCTGCAGGATACCGTGCGGGGTTTTCCACAGCAATTCGATCGAGGCTTGCGCTTCTTTATAGGTGAAAAACTCCAACCGGATCGGAACCGGTCGCCCGGCGATCAGGTAGGCGCTGCCCCGCTGTTCGCGCAGTTCGTTATCCGGAGCCACCCAGGCGTCGATGGTTTTGACGGTGTTGGTATCGCCGTGATCGGTTTCGTTGACCCAGAGGGTGGCTCCATTGCGGGTGCGAATGACGAATTCGTGCATGCCGGTTTCTTCGGGGATCAGTGCGCCCTCCCAGCGAATGGAAAAGCCTTCGTTGCTGAATTCCCCGGCTTCGTCGTAGTGCGGAATTCCCGTTCCGTAGTCGAATTTGATTTGCGGGTCGCGGCGCTCGAAGCGGTCCGGCTTTTTGGCGTCGCGAATCTCTTTGCGTTCGTTAAATTTGTAGCCGCCGTAGTAGTGGGCACGAAATCCCCGATCTTTACCGAAGCCGATTTCGCCGCGAAAGCCGAGCACCAGATCGGCGATCGACTTGCGGTGCTGATCGACCGTCAGGCGGGACAGTTCGACGCGCGCCGGGGTGTTGCGGGCGCGTGCTTCGACCGAGTAAAAAGCGTGGTATACGTATTCGGCGACAGCCTTGGCATCGCCGGCAACGCACAGATCCTCCTCGTCTTCGGGCATGGTTCGTTCGATGCGTCCGGCGAGCGAGGCGATGTCGCGATTTCCCTGCAGCGGGTCGTCGGCTTTGTCAGCGACACCCTCACCGTTGTCGGCGTGGCACTCGACACAGAGTTTCTGGTAAATGGCTTTGCCGGGGTGGTCGGAGGGCAGCGGAAAGCCGGGTGATTCACCGTGGGCTACGGCAACCGCGCAGACCGCCCAGGCGAAGGCAATCGCGAAGGGGCCGATGCTGGAACGATGGGGACGCGGGGCAGGCATAAAAATCAGTCGGCTGATACGCATCTTCTGACGCCGTGGGCGGCGCAGTGTTCAATATCCGTGTCGATCACTTTTTCTTTGCCGGCTTGTTTTTGCCTTTGCCTTTATTTTTCGCGGGCTTTGGCGGGTAGGGATCACCTTTCAGGTAGTTGAGTCGATCGTCGATGTCGCCGCCCTCAACGCCCGGTTTCAGTGAGGCGACTTCGATGGGATAGGCGGGATCGGCACAATCCTGAAAATAGACGACCGAATTGAGCGCCTCGGTGGCGACCACCGGGTTGGTGGTGGTGTTGATGATCTTGCGTAGCTCCGTTTGCGGATCGATCTTGCCGAGCATGCCGAGAAATTCCGCGGCGCGGACGCGAACCATTTCGCTGTCGTCACTGAGCAGTGGCTCGACCTGGGCAGTGAGTTCGGCGGCCGCTTTACCGAAGGCGCTGCACGTCATGGTTGCCCAGTAGCGCTGCATCGGCTGGTCGGAGGCGAGCGCTTTTTCGATCGCCGGCCGGGCATCGGTGAAAGGCTGCAGGGCGAGATTGGCGGTGTCGATGAGCGCGGCGATTTGCGCACGGTGCTGTTGGCCGAAGGCGACCGGATTGTCCATCGCCGAAGACAGCATCTCGCTCTCGGGGTAAAAGCTGAGATCGGGTAGTGCCTTGAGTTTTGCCGTCAACCGTTCGCGCAGGTCGACGAGCGTTCTGGCGTGGGCCGGGTCGGCGGCGAGATTTTTTACCTGGTGCGGATCGGCCTCGCAATCGAACAGCAGCTCGATCGGCTTGGCATGGAAAAACTGTGCCTGCGGGTCGCTGAGTTTGCCGGCATTAAACAGCTCGCGCCACTCGGCAAAGGCGAGCATTTTGTAGCGGTAGTTATTTTGTAAACCGTCCGGCAGCCACGGCTGATAGTGGCGGATGTACTGGAAACGACCTTTGCGCAGGCTGCGGATGAATTCGTATTTCTCGTCGAAGCGATCGGCGTAACCGAAGGACTGGTCGCGGGCGTCAACTTCGGCGGCGCTGATGCCTGCACCGAGGAAAGGCCTGCCGTCGACCTGCTCAGGGATATCGACTCCGGCAAGTTGCAGCACGGTCGGCCCGAAATCGACAAACTCGACGTGACCGTCAATCCGGCTGCCTAACTTTCGGTCGACGAGGTGTTTGAAATTTTCCGGCACGCGCACCACCAGAGGCACGTGCAGGCCGCTTTCGTAAATATAACCCTTGCCGCGTGGCAGTACCCCGCCGTGATCGCCGAAGTAAAAGATGAAGGTGTCTTCGAGCAGGCCGTCGGCTTCCAACCGGGCGACGGTGTCGGCGACGATATCATCGATGGTGCTCATGCAATCGAGGTAGCGCGCGTGGGTGTAGCGAAACAGCGGAGTGTCGGGAAAATAGTCGGCGAGCTGAACGCCGGCCGGGTCGTGTTGAGTTTTCTCATTCTCAAATGCTTCGCGGCTGAAATGCAGGCGTCCTTCGTGGCTCTCCGAATGCGAGGCCATGTGGAAAAACGGCTGCGACTTATCGCTGCGGTTACGCCACGAAGCCTGGCCCGAGGAGTCGTCCCAGACAGCGTCGCCCGGGGTGGCGTTGTAGTCGGTCTTTGAATTGTTGGTGGTGTAGTAGCCGGCGTCGCGCAGGTAGGCGGGAAACATGCGCAGACCGTCGGGCATGGGTGCCATCGAGTAGCGGCGATGATACTGGGTGCCGATGCGCGAGCCGTAACAGGCTGTCGCCAGAGTCGTCCTCGCCACCGAGCAGACGGCGCCATTGGAGAATGCGTGATCGAAGGTCAGGCCGTGCGCGGCGAGTTTTTCGATGGCCGGAGCTGCGGCGCCGCCGGGAAAAAAGTGTTTCAGGTAGTGGATCGAATTGTCTTCGGACACGATCCACACGACGTTGGGTTTGTTTTCAGCGGCGGTGGAAAAAGCCGGCCCGGCAAGGGTCAGCGCAGCCAGCAGGAGGAATGGGAATAGTCGGATCATGGCAGGACGACAGGGTAAGGAATGGAGTTCAGGGCGTCAATCAACGTTCGGCGGAGCGCCGCGGCGGAACCGGGCAGCGATTTCAGACCCAGCCGTCGATCGAATCGGTTGACCGCTGCCGCTGTCAATTTTCGCCGGTATCGACCTGGCGCCGGTAGCGCTCGCGGGCGACGCGTTGCAGGTCGGCGTGACGATCGGACTCGTCGAGGATCTCTTCGCCGAGCAGCGTTTCGAGAATGTCTTCAAGCGTGAGAATGCCGACCGAGTCTCCAAATTCGTTGACCACCTGGGCGATATGAATCCGGCCGCGCACGGCGTCGCGCAGCGCACTGATCAGCGGTTGCGTTTCGTGAAAAATTTTCAGTTCCCGGAGCATCGTCTTGAGCTGTCGCGTCCGATCGTCTTCGCCGAGAATTTCCGTTTTCAGCACAAAGCCGATCCATTCGCCGCTCTCGGGATCGGTCAGTGGGATGCGCGAGTAAGGTATTTTTTTCGCTTCGTTGCGATAATCACCAACCGTGCCTTCGGCGGGCAGCGAGAGAACCACGGGCCGCGGGGTCAGGATCGAGCGCACCTGAACTTCGTGCAGGGCGATGGCATTGCCGACGATGTTGCCCTGGACCGGTCGCAGCAGCCGCGACTCGTGAATCATCTCGGCGAAGGACTCGATCTCGTCGGCGGTGATTTGATTGCCACCCTGGCGGACCATGCCGCGGGTGAGGAACTCCATCAGGTAAAGCAACGGGCTGAGCAGTTTGGCGACCCAGTTGATGCCGATCGACAGGGGCACCGCGAGGTTTTTCCAGTAGGTCGCGCCGAGGGTTTTGGGAATGATCTCCGACAACACCAGGATCAGAAAGGTCATGCTCGCCGAGACCACCGTCAGCCAGGCGTTGCCGAAAATGCGTCCGGCCTCGAAGCCGACCCCGGCGGCACCGAAGGTGTTGGCGACGGTGTTAAGCGTAAGGATCGCCGCCAGTGGACGGTCGGGCTTTTCGCGCAGCTGTTTGAGCAGCTCGCCGCGTTTAGGATTGGTCTTCAGCAGGCTGCGGTAAAACGACGGCGTGACGCTGAGAAATGCCGCCTCGCTTACTGAGCACACTGCCGATACGCCAAGCGCTACGCCGAGATAGATGAGCAGTAGTGTGACGCTGCCACCGGTTGCGGCACCAGCCTCAACAACGGCGGAGGTAGTCGAAACAGCGGCGATCATCGAACTTCAGGAACTATCACTCGTCTGCCACGAGTGGGCTAAGCCCGCGCCGTGCGGGCGGGGCGTGGGTCGATGGCAGGAGAAATGACGATCTGCATTTTCCTTATCAAACATTGGAACCTGATAAGTGCAAGTCTGCGCACGAGCGGATTGCGGGCTGCTCAGGTAGCGGGTGCGGCGGAAATGGCGCACCGTTCGAGTGCTGACCGGCTGTGTGAGGTGCCGGATACGGTGCGGTGAAGATTTGTGTAACACCGTGGCGTTGAGTTGTTATACACTTGAGAGCTCAGTGCCTTCGCCGTTCCGGTGGTGCCTTTCTCGTTCACCTGCCGCAGCCTTCCGCCCCTTCTGACTATGAGAGCCACCGTTCGCCTTCCTATTGTTGTCACCGCGTTGGCATTGCTGATTGCCATTGCTCCCTCGAGTCAAGCCCGCGTCTGGACCGCGACTGATGGCCGCGAACTCGATGCCGAGTTTGTCAGTCTCGAAGACGGCATGATCTCGCTGAGACTGAAGAATGGTCAGGTCGCCACGTTCGGTCTCGATAAACTGGTCAAAGGCGATCACGAGGCAGCGCATCGCTTTGCACTGGTCGGCGATGATACCAAAACGGTGCTGTCGGCGCGCAAGATCGATTACTTGATCGCGCAAAATCTCGGCAAGAAAGGCATTCGCTCGTTTAACGAGCGCCTGCCCGACGACCTGTTCGTGCGCCGGGTCTATCTCGACATCATCGGCCGCATTCCGACCCGTGCCGAGTTTCTCGATTTTGCCGAGAGTACGCGCAAGGACAAGCGCGCCGGTCTGATCGATAAGCTGTTGGCCAGTTCGGGGCGCGAGAGTCATCTGTTTAACTACTTCGCCGATATGTACCGGCTCAAAGGTGCGGGCGTCGCCCGTGAACTCGACTACGCGCCTTACATTCAGTGGTGGCGCGATTCGCTGGCGCAGAACAAGCCTTACGATCAGATCGTCAGCGAAATGATCACCGCCAAGGGCAACCTCGGGCAAAATCCTGCGATCGGCTTTCTGGAGCGCGACGAGGGCATGGAGTTCGACGCATTCTCCAACTTCGGCCAGGTAATGATGGGCATCGACGTTTCGTGCGCCCAGTGCCATGACCATCCCTTCGAGGAGTGGACCATGCACGACTTTTATCAGATGGCGGCGTTCTTCGGTCAGACCCAGCGTTCCACGGGTCGCTATGCCGGGGCGGGGATGGAGAAATCCGTTAACGTCAGCATTCCCGGGGCGCCGGACAACTGGGGGCGTGAATTTACTGCCTTCGCCAGCAAGAACGGCGTCGATATGAAAGACCGCCGCGAAGGCCGCACCTTTCGATATTTCCTGAGCGCGCTGGGATTGAGCGTCGCCGACAACGAGGCCATTGAGATTCGCATTCCGACCACCATTGACGAGGTCGGCGGCAAGGTGCTGCAGCCGATGACGCTGTACGGCGAAAATGCCAAAACCGGAGGCAAGACCCGCCGTGAAGGGCTCGCCGAATGGCTGACCGTCAACAACGAACGCTTCGCGGTCAACATCGCCAACCGCATGTGGGAACGCGCCTTCGGCCGGGCGCTGGTCGAACCGGTCATCGATTTCCCCATGGAATGGGAGGAACACACCGGCCAACCGGAGTTGCTGAGCTACCTCGGCGCGGAAATGATTCGCGTCGGCTTCGACCTGCGCGAGTTCATGCGCATCCTCTACAACACCCAGGCCTATCAGGGATATTCGACACACAAGACGCCGATTCTTTCGACTGAGAACTATCTGTTTCAGGGACCGGTGCTGCGCCGCATGCGCGCTGAGCAGGCATGGGACTCGCTGCTGACATTGGCGTACGGCTCCGCCATCGATGAGGTCGAAGGCAGTGACGGTTCGTTCATGAAAGAGGTGCTCAACGTCGACTTCGAGAGCGACAGCATGGAAGATATTTTCGCCAAGTTCGAAGCCTATCGCAGTGTTCGCAATCGCGGATCGAAAATGGTCGCCGACGATGACAGTCTGACGCCATTCGATCCCGAGATTCCGGTGGTCAGCGGCATTCCCATGGTGCGCGCCTCGCGCGACGTTCAGCCTGCCTCGGGGGCTTCACTGCTGAGCGCATTCGGTCAATCGGACCGCATGGTCACCGACAATCACATTTTCGACGGCACCGTACCGCAGGTGCTCGCGCTGATGAATGGTCCGGTCACCGATCGGCTCACCGGCAGTTCGTCGAAAGTGGTCGAGGACCTCGGCGCCCTCGATGCTCCGGAGGACAAAGTGGCCGCAGTGTTTTTCACCATGCTGTCGCGTTATCCGACCGAGTCCGAACGGCAGAAAGGCATCGCCTTCATCGAAGAATACGGTGACGACGGCATTCGCGATCTCGCCTGGGTGCTGCTCAACACGCCCGAGTTTCTGTTCATTCAGTAAATCTGTCGCCGTCTGTTGCCTGCCTATTTTTCCGCTTCACAAAATCTCACGCTTACCCGCCACTTTCATGGACATCAAACAACTCGCAGGAAACGACGGCTTCAGCCGTCGCGCCTTTCTCGAACGCACCGCCCGCACTTCGCTCGGCGTGAGCATCGCTTCCGCGCTCGGCAGCATGACTGCCAACGGGCAGGATAAGAAGCCGCGCACCGGCAAAGCCGAGAGCCTGATCTATATTTACTGCAGCGGCGGCATGACTCACCTCGACACCTTCGATCCGAAGGAAAATAAAACGGTGATGGGTGACACCAGGGTCATCTCCAGTCCCGTAGACGGCATGCGCTTCGGCAGTCATCTCGAGAATCTCGCCAAACACGCCGGCAAGCTGGCGGTGATCAACAGCATGAGCAGCACCAATGGCGCTCACGCTCAGGCGCGTTACCAGATGATGACCGGCTACAACAAGCTGGCGACCATCGTTCACCCGCACATAGGACCGTTCGCCGAGGAGTATCTCGGCAAGCGCGGTGACCTGCTGCCCGACAGCGTGGTCATTAATCAGGGCACCTCGAATTCCGGCTACCTGAGCCCGGCGCTCAGTCCGCTGCCGGTCGCCAATCCGGAAACCGGCGTCGCCAATTCATCGATCACCACCGACGAAGCCCGCTTCAGCAAGCGCATGGAAATGTCGCTCGATATCGGCCAGTCGTTTGTCGAAAAATATCAGCACTACTCCAGCCCGAAAGGCTACGTCGAGTTCTACGACCAGGCCTCGCGCCTGTTGCGCAGCGAAGAGCTGAAGGTGTTCGATCTGACCACCGAAGAAAACCGTGCTGCCTACGGCATGAACAACCTCGGTCAGGGCTGTCTGCTGGCGCGCCGACTGGTGGAGAACGGCGTGCGCGTCATCGAAGTTCACAGCGGCGGCTGGGACATGCACAATGATGTCATCGGCAGTCTCGACAGCCGCATGCCGGCCTTTGATCAGGCGCTGTCGACTCTGCTCGAAGATCTCGAAGCCAAAGGCCTGCTCGAAACCACCATGGTGGTGGTCGCTTCCGACTTCGGACGCACCAGCAAGATCAACGATCGCGCCGGTCGCGATCACCAGCCGGCGGCGTTCTCCACGGTGTTCGCCGGTGGCGGTATTCGCGGCGGTCAGGTCTACGGCAAGACCGATGACGAAGGTCGCCGTGTTGCCGAGAACAAGGTCAAGGTCGAAGACTTTCACGCCACCATCGGCTACGGCCTCGGCATCGATCTCAAGGATCCGATTTACTCACCGTCCGGCCGTCCCTTCGTGTTCGGCAATCACGGTACGCCGGTGACAGATTTGTTTGGATAGAGGGCGGAGTCGGAACCGCTGATCGGCGCTAAT